>JBBASA010000026.1:0-34638 GCA_040399515.1 Cyanobium sp.
CCTCTGCAGAAGCCACCCCTGTGGCTCTGGTGGCTCCTTCCATCGGCTGAAGTTAACTTCTCCAGCTCAATCGCTGGATCCCTCTTGCCCCCACCGCTCGGTGGGGGCTTTTTATTGGGCGATGGTGCCCTTGCGTCTCAAGGCTTGCGCCAGATCACGGGCTTGCGGCGAGCGGGGAACAGCTCCCTGCAAAGGGTGCAAACGGTGCCATCACAGCCATGGGCCGTGCAGTGCTCGCGCCCATAGAAAATGATCTGCAGGTGCAGCTTGTTCCACGATTCGCGCGGAAACAGACGCTTGAGATCGGTTTCCGTGCGCGCCACGCTGGCCCCACTACTCAGACCCCAACGTTGGGCTAATCGATGAATATGCGTGTCCACCGGAAAGGAGGGAACGCCGAAGGCCTGGGCCATCACCACGCTGGCGGTCTTGTGGCCAACGCCAGGCAAGGCCTCGAGAGCGGAGAAGCTGCTGGGCACCTCTCCGCCATGGCGCACAAGAAGTAGCTCTGCCAGACGCTTCACGTGCCTTGCCTTGGTACGGGCCAGGCCCAGCTGGCGGATGTGTCCCAGGATCGTCGACTCAGGCAGGGCCGCCATGGCCACCGGGTCGGGCCCCGCTGCGAAGAGGGCTGGCGTCACCTCGTTGACCTTTTTATCGGTGCACTGGGCACTGAGCAGTACAGCCACCAGAAGCGTGAAGGAATCACGGTGGTCCAGCGGGATCGGCGTCTCCGGATAGAGCTCAGAGAGCCTGCGCAGGATCAGGGCCGCCCGCTCCGTCTTTCTCAAGGGCGAGGGGTCCAGGGGGGCCTGAAAAGGCTAAAACGCCTGCAGGCATCTTCATCAGCCGGTCTTCTCTAGGATTGATATCGGCCTTTGGTGAATCCATCGGCCAGCCCACAGGTCCTCCTCTTGTTTCCCCACAGTCCGACATGGCGGGGCAAGCGTGAAGGTCCTGGGGAGCCCAATCTGAGAGGAATCAGAACGATGTGCTTCTCAGCGACAGCCAGCTTTCTGGCCAGCGGCGTGCTTCTTCCTTTAGGCGCCGCAACCCTGGCCATCGCCATGAGAAAAGCAGATCGCCTGGCGCTTCCCTTGGCGTTGATCCCCTTTTGGTTCAGCCTCCAACAGGCCCTGGAAGGAATGGTCTGGCTAGGTCTGAACTCCCAACCCCATGCCGACGGGTCAGGCAGCGACGCCGTCACCGTGGGAGCCGTGGTGGCATACCTGTTCTTTGCCTTCGCCTTCTGGCCAGTGTGGATGCCCTGGGCCGCCTTGCGGCTCTGGGCCAGCCCTGATCGGAGCTCAGGGCTGTTGCCATGGATTCCGGCCCTCGGCCTGGTACCCGGCACGGTGTTGTGGCTCCCCTTACTGCTCCACCCCCAATCCGCTCTGCCCGAACAGATCGGACACTCTCTGGTGTATCGACTGGACCCTTGGAGCGCAGCCTTGCTGCCAGAGGGTGTGGGACACATGCTGTATGCGACGTGGATCGTTCTCCCCCTGTTGCTGGTCCCCTCGGTTCGTGTGCGCACCTTTGCCCTGTCTTTGCTCTTTGCCTTTGGCATCACGCAATGGGCCCGTAGCCAAGCCCTCACGTCTGTCTGGTGCTTTGCCTGCGCCTTGCTCTCAATGGAGATCCTGTGGATCCTTCTGGAGCCTCCCTTCGAAGACCATCGGGCCTTGGCAGAGCAGACCCACCCACCCGTCGAGCTAGGTGGCTGAGGACCCGCGTCAAGATAGGGGCGTTGCTGGAAAGTTGTGCCCAATCCAAGCTCCTGCACTGCTGGGATCACCGCAGAGATCCTGGTGGCGCAGCTTCGCTTGGAACCCCATCCGGAGGGGGGCTGGTTTCGGGAACTGCATCGCAGCGCCATCCCGGTGCAACGAGGCGATGGGGAACAGCGCTGCGGGCTCACCGTGATCTGGTTTTTACTCACGGCAACGCAGATCAGCCGCTGGCATCGGGTGATGGGAGCCGATGAAACCTGGCACCATGCCGGCGGCGCCCCCCTGGAACTCTGGATCCTTCCCCCTGATGGAGGAATGGCCGGGCACAAGCTCCTTGGCCCCCTTGGAGTGGGCAACGGAAACGAAAAAGCTCTTCCGGTGCAGGTGGTGCCAGCAGGCTGGTGGCAAGCGGCCCGTTGCCTGGGGGATTGGAGTCTGGCCACCTGTTGCGTCGGTCCCGGTTTTTCCTTTCAGGATTTTGAGCTGCTCCATCCATGGCCCGCAGCCGACCATCCTCCAGGCGTCCTGGCGGAGCTGTTGTGAAAACATGGGGTCTGGCAGGGCCCTTAGGTGGGCTCTGGCTCCTGGCCATCCTGGTGGCCTTGGCGGGCCTGGGCCAGCTCCCTCTGCGCGACTGGGATGAAAGCCTTGTGGCCAGGGTGGCCCTGGAGGCCTCCGAGAAGCCCTGGCCCGATCTCCTCCTACCGACCTACTGGGGCAAGCCTTATCTCAACAAACCACCGGGACTTCACCTCTTTATTGCGGGGGCAATCCAGCTCTGGCGCTCCAGCACGGGCAGTGCGCCAGGCTCCATGCCTCCGGAATGGCTGCTGCGGCTGATACCCGCCCTGCTCTCCAGCGCGGTGGTGCCCCTGGTGGGGCTGGTGCAGGCCAGGCTGCGCCCTGCCCAACACGCCGTGGCGGTGGCCAGCTCGGCCATGGCCCTCACCCTGTTGCCCCTGGCCCGCCATGGACGCCTCGTCATGCTGGACGGCTGCCAATTGGCGGCTATCCTGCTGATCTGGTGGGCTGTGCTCACGCCCGACCATCGGCCCCGATCGCTCTTGGTTTATGGAGGGCTGATGGGCGTGGGGGCTTCGGCACTACTGCTCCTGAAAGCCCCCTTGGCCCTTCCGCTGCTGCTGGCCACCATCCTGCTGCGGGCCTTGGACAGGGAGCTCAAGCACGCCCATTGGCTTTGGCTTCTGGGCGGACTTGCTTTGGGACTGCTACCAGGCCTGGCATGGCATGGGGCCCATGCCTTCCTGCGGGGATCCGATGCACTGGAGATGTGGCTGGGTCAGGGATTCGCCCGGGTGCATGAGGTGATCGAAGGGAACAGCGGCGGGATCTGGATGCCGATCACGGAGGTGCTGGAAGGGGGCTGGCCCTGGCTGGCCCTCTGGCCAGGAGCCATAGCTCTGGCCTGGCGGGAGCGCCGCACCCGGGCAGGTCGCTGGTGCCTGGGCACTACAGCGATCTCCGCCCTTCTGGTGTTGCCGTTGCGCACCCAGCTCCCTTGGTACAGCCAGCTCTTCTGGCCTCCCTTGGTGCTCTGTTGCGGTCCTGTGTTGGCGTGGTTGGTCGATCCCCAATCCAGCCAGCCCCCTCCCTGGGCCGCACTCATCCGGCGCGTGCCAGCGTTCTGGGCCCTCCTCGGGGGGCTCCTCTGCGGCCTCGCTCTGGTCGCCATGGTCGTCCACCTTCCCGATGGCCCTGCCCTGGCTCCCGTCGCCGGAGCCGGGGGAGTGGGCCTGCTGGTGGGCGGAATCTTGTTGCTGGCCCGGCCGCTCCGGCGCCGGCAGACGGGGGTGATCCTGCTGGTTTGCGGCCTCTGGGGGGCCCTATTGCTGTTGATGCAGAGCCCGCTCTGGCTCTGGGAACTCAATGAACACTGGCCGGTGCGACCCGTGGCCGAGGCGGTGCACCAGCACCCCGAAGCATCCGTGCATCTTTGGGAACTGGAGGAACGCCCCAGCCTCAACTGGTATGCAGGCAGGCAGGTGCGGCCCATCAGGTCAGACGAGTTGCAGGAACGAAAGGAGCCAACCCTTCTGATTTCCGTTCATCCAGAGCCGCCCAAGGCCGCCAAGGGCACCTGCACACCGGTGCCGCTCGCCCCCGAGGCGGGATCAGCCCCCCATCCAGTCCATGTCTTCGCTTGCCAGGGAGCCCGATGATCCCTGTCAGCAAACCTAAAAAGTTGGTAAAGAAACACCTGAGCACTCGAAGAGCCTTGCATTGCTGACATCCAAAACGGGAGTAGCTGCTATGCTCTGCTATCACTATTGCCTCTCACGTGTCTTCACTCGTCAGCGAGTGTCTGTTAATTCTTGTTCTCCTGATAGCAAATGGAGTCTTTTCTGGATCGGAAATTGCTGTTGTTTCCTCCAGAAAAGTTCGCCTAGAGCAACTGGCCGATCGAGGGAATCGCAAGGCAAGAAAAGCCCTCAAGCTCGCGAACTCCCCCAATGATTTTCTCTCCACCGTCCAGGTGGGGATCACCCTGATCGGCATTCTCAGTGGCGCCCTGGGCGGCGCCACGATCGCCCAGCGGCTCAGGCCCTATTTGGATCAGGTGCCGGCCCTCCGGGGCTCGAGCGAATTGCTCAGCCTGGCCCTGGTGGTCACCGTGATCACCTACCTCTCCCTGGTGATCGGCGAGCTGGTGCCCAAGCGCATCGCCCTCAGCAACCCTGAGGCCATCGCCTGCCAGGTGGCGGGCCCGATGCGTTTTCTCTCCCGTGTCACGGCCCCCCTTGTTCATATCCTCAGCGGCTCCACCGATGGCATGTTGCGCCTGCTGGGGGTGAAAGCCTCCGAGGAACCGGAAATCACGGAGGAGGAAATCAAGGCCCTGATCCGCCAGGGCACCGAATCCGGGATGTTTGAGGAGGCTGAGCACGAAATGGTGCAGCGGGTGTTCCGCCTGGGCGACCGGCCGATCCGCTCGATGATGACCCCCCGCACCGAAATTGCCTGGCTGGATCTGGAGGAACCCCTGGAGGCCTCCTTGAAGGAGGTGCTCGAAAGCACCCATTCCCGCTTCCCTGTGGCCAGGGGAAATCTCGACAATTGCGTCGGCACGATCCGCATCCGCACCCTGTTGACGGCCGTGGTGGAAAACCAGCCCGTGGATCTGGGAGCCATGATGCAGCCCCCACTCTTTGTTGGCGAGAGCATGCGGGCTCTCAATGTGCTGGAACAATTCCGGGAGACGGGGGTGCACATTGCCCTGGTCACCGATGAATTCGGCGGCATCGAGGGTCTGCTCACCCTCAACGATCTGATGGAGGCGATCGTGGGGGATCTGCCCTCCGCTGAGGATCAGGAGGAACCCCTGGTGGTGGAGCGGGAGGATGGCTCCTGGCTCCTGGATGGCTCCCTCGACATCGGTGATTTCAAGACCCTGGTGGATCGCGATGAATTGCCTGATGAGGTGTCAGGGGGGTACCACACCATTGGCGGCTTCGTGATGCACCATCTTGGCCGCATCCCCATGGCCGGAGAACACTTCCGCTGGGATGGCCTCAGCTTCGAAGTGATGGATATGGATGGCAAACGGGTCGACAAAATTTTGGTGGCGGAGGTTGCCTCAGCCACCGCCGCCCCGGGCCAAGACCAGGAGTCGCCCGAAAAACACCCCGACGCCTGACGCCTAGGGATTGCACCAGCCACATTGGCCGGGATCAGCAACCACCAGGCCATCCCTGCGTGGCCTCTCTTCCCTGTGAGAACAAAGCTCACACCCCCACTCCTCCGCCAACACCAGCTCCGTGGGCAGGCCGCACCCTCCGCAGATCAACCCAGGTCGTTGAGCCACCATGCCCCAGCCAGGGGACAGACAAGCGGGACAGGGGGTGGCGATGCGCCGCACCAGGCGACAGGCAAGGGCCCGGATCTCTGCCATGCGAGTGGGGTTGCAGTGGGCCCGCATGTCCGTTTCCAGCAGGGCCAGCCCGTCGGGGGCGGCGGCCGCCGCCCGATGCAGCGCACGCTGAAGGTCTTCCCAGCTGCGTAGTCCTTTCTCCACCGGCCCATGAATCTCGCGCGTGTGGGGCCGCACGATGAGTGCATGGCGGGGAAAATCCACCTGCTCCAACCACCGCTCCAAATCCGAATCAGGCCCCGTGGGCAAGGGGGGCGAAACCAGGCGATGGGCGAAATTCGTGCGGCGTGCCAAGAGCTGCTCCCGGATCGTCAGTCCTCGCTGCTGATCCAGAAACACCATGCACTCCAACCCTGCAGCCAGAAAGGGCAGGTGGGGATGGGGCCCGAAGCTCCCCTCACTGGCCATGGCCAACGCCGTGCCGCCCTCCCGCAGGGCAGCCTCCGCTTTGGCGATGCAGGCCTCCAGCGCCCCCCCCTGGCGCCGCACGGTGCCGCAGAAGCTACCAAGTGCATCCGTATCCACACTCTGCACATGCACCAGCTCTGCCCCCAGCCCCCAGCGCAGGGCCCGGCCAATCACCCGCTCCTTGCCGTGGCGGGTGGCCAGGGCCACCACTTGGCCCGCGTACACACTGGGAGAGGAGAGCAAGGCCAGCAGTGAGGGGGCAGGCGAACGGCAGTCAGGGAGAAGGCTGGATCGCTTCCGCCAGAGCGGGCTCGGGCTCAGAGGGGATCACCAAGCGCAACAGGATCGGCGCCAGGAAGGTGGTGCCGATCACCATCAACAGGATGGCAGCCTCCAGCGCCGGGGTGAGGATGCCGGCCTGGCGGCCGAGGCCCAGAAAGATGAGGCCCACCTCGCCCCGGGGCATCATCCCCAGACCCACCACCAGCCGGTTGGTGGGTTCCTTGCTCACGTAGCTCCAGCCAGCGGCCACCTTGCCCACGATCGACACCGCCAGGAGAAAAGCAGCCACGATCAAGCCCTCCCGGTTGGCGGGATCAAAGGGATTGAGCACAGAGAGGTCCATCCCGGTGCCGATCAACACGAAGAACACCGTGGCAAAGAGGGCCACCAGGGGTTTCACGGCCTTGTCGATGTCTTCGGTGTGCTTGGAAGCGCTAAGGATGAGCCCGGCGGCAAAGGCACCAAGGGCGGCCTCCAGGCCGATCGCCTGGGCCGCAAAGCAGCAGAGGGTGAGCACCACAAAACTGGCCACGGCCACATCGCCGGGGGCCTTCAGACGGTCCACCACCCAGTCGAAGAGGGGTGCGGCGGTGCGGCTGAGCACCAGGGCCACGGCCACAAAGGCCACCGCCGCCAGACAGAGCCGCACCACCGGCCCAAGGGTGAAGGCGCCCCCACCCACAATCGCCACCACCACCGCAAGGATCACAATGCCGAGGATGTCGTCGAGCACGGCGGCACCGATCACGATCTGGCCCTCGCTGCGCTTCAGCCACTTCAGCTCTCCGAACACGCTCGCTGTGATGCCGATGGAGGTGGCTGTCATGGCGGCACCGGCGAACACCGCGGGGATCAGTGGCACATGGAACAGGTAGTAAAGCCCTGCGGTGCCGAGGGCGAAGGGCAGCACCACCCCGGTGACGGCCACGGTGCCGGCCTGGGCCCCCACGGCCACCAGTTCATCCAGCTCGCTCTCCAGACCTGTGAGAAACAACAGAGCAAACAACCCCAGCTGCGAGACGGTCTGCAGGCTGGGGAAGGTTTCGTCATAGATATGGCGCACCGCCTGCGGGGTGATCTCGGTCAGCGAGGCCACCAGTCCGGAAAGGCCCCCGGACAGCTCCGCCTGGGTGCCGGGCGGGATGATCAGATGGAAGCCTGAAACGCCGATCAGCACGCCAGCCACCAGCTCCCCAAGGATCGTGGGCAGCTGCAGCCGCACCATCAGCTCGGCGATCGCCCGGGCGGCGATGAAGATCACCAGAAACCGACCAACTTGCAGCAAGGTTTCGGCCGCTTCCAGCTGATGGGAGCTGAACTCCATCAGCAGCGGTGGGATGGGCAGCATGGGTGCTTAGAGAAGAGCCTGTGTTATAGGAATTCAGTCCAGAAATTGGGGAGCCGGGCCGGGTCGCCCCCAACACCCCTAGAGGGAAAGTGACGCGCCCCACCCAAATCCTCCAGACACCCCCCTATGGTTTCGCGACAACAGCCTTCTGTAGCGATGCAGAGCAGTTCTGGCCGACGGTGAAGCCTGCCCCAAGGGCACCGCATTCACCTCGACAACCATCACTTGCCTACAACCTGAGGTTTCAACTTGTCCGACTTTCTTAAGCTCTTCATAGAGCAACTACAATCACCAACGCTGGGTTTTCTGATCGGAGGCATTGTGGTGGCCTCCCTTGGCAGCCAGCTGGCCATCCCTGATTCGATCTACAAATTCATCAGCTTCTTTCTGTTGATGAAGATCGGCTTAACGGGTGGCATCGCTATCCGTAATTCTAACCCTGCCGACATCTTTCTGCCGGCGATTGCAGCGGTGCTTCTGGGCATTGTGATCGTGTTCATTAGCAAGTTCACCCTCGGCAAACTGCCGGGCATCAAAGTTCCCGACGCCGTCGCCACCGGTGGCCTGTTCGGCGCCGTGAGTGGTTCCACGATGGCAGCGGTGCTGCCCCAGTTGGATTCGGCCAAGATCCCCTATGAGGCCTGGACGGCAGCCCTTTATCCCTTCATGGACATTCCGGCCCTGGTGACCGCGATCGTGGTGGCTAGCGTTTATGTCAGCAAGCAGACTGGCGACACATCCGAAAAAGTGGAGATCTGGCCGATCATCAAGGAGAGTCTGCAGAGTTCTGCTGTGACGGCTTTGCTCCTGGGTGTGGCACTGGGAATCCTCACGAAGCCCGAGCCGGTCTACGAGAGCTTCTTCAACCCCTTGTTCCGGGGCTTCCTGGCGATCCTAATGATCATCATGGGGATGGAAGCGGCCCAGCGCATGAATGAGCTGAGGAAGGTGGCGCAGTGGTTTGCGATTTATGCCTTCATTGCACCTATCCTGCATGGCTTTCTGGCCTTCGGCGTGGGGCTTCTGATTCACAAGCTCACCGGTTTCAGCATCGGCGGTGCGGTGGTGCTGGCGGTGATCGCCGCCTCTAGTTCCGATATTTCGGGCCCACCAACCCTGCGTGCCGGCATTCCTTCGGCGAATCCCTCGGCATACATCGGTGCCTCCACGGCCATCGGCACCCCCGTGGCCATCGCCCTTTGCATTCCCCTGTTCATCGGGCTTGCCGAGGTTCTTCTTGGTATGAAGCCCTGACCCAAACCCAATCCCAACCCATCTGAGTTCACGTCATGAGTCAACAAGTCTGGAAGCTGGTGATCGTTGCAGAGGAAGTGCTCTCCAAGAAACTCAGCAAGCTCATTATGGAGTCCGGTGCAACTGGTTACACCGTGAGTGCAGCGGGTGGAGAAGGCACCCGCAATGTGCGCTCCACAGGCGATCCAAGCGTGTCTCACACCTTGGCCAATGTGAAGATCGAGGTGCTCACCGGCACCCGCGAGCTCGCCGACAAAATCATCAAGCAGATAGAAGCCAAGTATTACGCCAACTATTCGATCATCACCTACATCTACCCAGTGGAAGCCCTGCGAGATCACAAATTCTGAAGGACCCCCTACCAGGTCGCCAGAATCAATCAGCAGCAGCAAAGGGTCCAGCAACGATTGGGCCCTTTTTTTACGGCTTCTCAGACGCGATAACAACCTGATCATGACAACCTCGGCAGAGATGTAAGCAATCACCCCCAGGACCTGGTCAAGCACCATAAAATCAATTTAATGCCGCCTCCAATGCCCAGATCTGGGCTCAACAAAAGCCGGCGAACATGACAACAACGTCATGAGAATGGATCATTTGGCATTGATTGACATCCCTCTCCTTCTCCTGAGCCATGGACCTCTTCAGCGACAAGCGCTTTCTGAGCGTCATCCACAGCTATGAACGCACACTGGCTAAGACCCTAGCCCTCTTGCTGGCTGTAGTCATTGGCCTTGCAACCTTCGAATTGCTGCTGCAATCGGGCATCAAATTCACACAATGGCAGACGGATTGGTTTAACGGCGACTTAATCAAGCTGCTCGATCGCCTCTTGCTGATCTTCATCGCGCTGGAGGTTTTGCAGAATGTGATGGCCTATCTGCGTGACCAGGTGGTGCAGATCGAGCTGGTGCTCCTCACCGCGCTCACGGCTGTAGCGAGGAAGGTGATCGTGCTACCCCCAGGGACGGAGAGCAAGGCACCTCTGATGGCCGGCTTTGGCCTGATTGTGGTGGGCCTCGCCACGGCTTACTGGCTGATCCGCAAAGCGGGTCAGGGCGCCAATCGCTCCCTGGAGACCGACCCCCATGGATCGAGCCAATGATCAGCTGCGCTGATTAGGTTGATTTCACTTTCTGCGCTCAAAACAGAGCGCGAAAACACCCAAGGATCCATTCCAGGAACTAACGTCTCTCGACCCATTTCGCCTAGCCAACGATGCCTGCGCCACAGAAGCGCCCCAAGGGCCGCTGCGACGCACTCAGCCTTAACATGCGCGCCATCGCAAGCACGCCTTTGCTATCCGCTGCGGAGGAGATTTGGCTAGCGCGTCAGGTACAGAAAGGCCGGCAATTGCGGGAGACGAAAGAAGAAATCACCCTTCGCTCCGGTGGCGTGGCCCCGTCAGAGACAGCCTGGGCGCTGGAAGCCGGCATGACACAACGTCAGCTGAAGCGCTGTCTGCATCGAGCCGAACGGGCCCGCAGCCGCATGGTGCTTGCCAACCTGCGGCTTGTGATCAGCCTGGCCCGGCGCTATCCACACCGGCCAGGTGAGCTGGAGGATCTCATCCAGGAGGGCACCATCGGCCTGATCAAGGCGGTGGAGCGGTTCGACCCCAGCCGCGGCTATCGCTTCTCCACCTATGCCACTTGGTGGATCCGGGAGGGGATCGGCAGCGCCCTGATCAACCGGGGCCGCACCATCCGGCTGCCATCCTCCATGGTGGATCAGCTGAACAGGCTGCGGCAGGGCCAGCAGAAACTGGGTCAGCAGCTGGGCCGGGATCCAAGCCTGGTGGAACTGGCAGAGGCCACAGGCCTCAACCCGCTCGACATCCGCGAGGTGCTGTTTCGCGCCCAGGAGCCCTTGAGCCTCGATGCCCAGTACGGATCAGGCAACGAGCAGAAGCTGATGGAAACCCTGGCCTGCCACAGCAGCAGCCCCCAGGACCAGCTCGCCATGACCCTCATGCAGGAGGACATCGCCAGAGTGGTCAAGGAGCTTCCTGATGCGGAGGCCACCCTGCTGCGTTTCCGCTACGGGCTCAATGCAGAAAAGCCCCTGAGCCTCAGCGCTACAGCGCGGCGCATGGGCATCAGCCGGGACAGCGCCCGCGGCCTGGAACGGCGCGCCAACGCCGCCATCCGGCAGCTCTCCCTGGACAACCTCGCCTTCTTGGAGGCCTGAGCCCACTCCCAACCCTGCCGCTGATGGGCAAGCAGGGCTGCCGTTCAAGGGAGATAGGGGGATGGCCCCGGAGAAGTGGGATGCACCTTGTGCGGATCCATCCCCTCGGAAGGTGGCTGGGGTCGGGGTTTGACCGGCTGCGTCACAGGAGGGGTGGAGGCGGCAGGCTCCAGCAGCCCCAGCCCAGAGAGAAAGCGCACCAGCCGAGCGGCTGCGCCAGTGATCTCCTGGGCGTTCTGCAGGGTGGGAATCAGCACGGGCCTGGCCTGCTGCAGCAGCACCTGGGCTTCCCTCGAAGCCTGGGCCGCCGTCGCGGCGGTCTGATCCGCCCGGTTCAGGGTCTGATCCGCCTTGGTCAGAGTGCGCCGCACAGCAGGCCCGATCTGCACGCTCTCCCGTTGCAAGGTGCCCGTGAGGGCTCGCACGGAGGGCACGGTGCGCTGGGTTTCGCTGGCAACGGTTTTCGACATGGAGGACAGATCTCCCATGGAGCGGGAGAGCTTTGTCGTGGATTGCTGCAGGCTTGCCAGGGAAGGGGGAACCTGATGTTTCAGCAGGTTGGAGGTGAGGGCGAGGGTGCTATCGAGTTGCCTGCGCGACTCCGCCAGATCCGCCACAAGCTGGTTGAGATTGGGCGGCGGCTCGTAAGCGAGGGCCGGCAGGGGCCTGGAGGCGAGCTCCTTGGGACGGGGATCAGGGCTGAGGCTGACGAAGGGCAGCCCCACGACCCCCACCTGGCTGCTCTGGGCCCGGCTGCGGGGCCCTACCAGATGGCGATAGCGGCCCTGGATCTGAAGGGTCGCCAGCACCGTGGCATCGTCGCGGAGCTGGAGCGATTCCACCCGCCCGATGGGGATGCCGGAGAGACGCACCTCCATCCCTTCCCTCAGCCCATCAGCCCTGGGTGCCAGCAGGTCGACCGGGAACTGGGCCTCACCCCAGTGCCGTTCCCGCCCGATGGCCACCAGCAGAGCCAGCAGCAACAGCCCCCCCGAGATCAGGAACAGCCAGTGCTCCCTTGGATCGGGCCCATCAGCCTCAGCACCTGCATCGGGGAGAGGAGGGGGGGAGGTCAAGGCAGGGTGGGGAGATTTATGGGATGAACGGCCAGGGTCGAGATCAGCTTGAGCCCCACCATGAGAGCGATCTCCCTGGCGATCAGGCTGGCGATCAGATCCTCAGCACCTGCCTGATTGCGGGGGCGCCGCTGGCCTTGCCAGAAGCAGAGCAACGCGGCGGCGGCCAGATAAAGGGCCGTTCGAAGGAGGGCCGAGAGGAGATCCATCGGCACAATCGCCCCCACCGCATGGGCCAGCCCCAGCTCCACCCCCCCCTGGGCGCTGGCCAGGGCCCCGCCCGCCAACGCCCCCATCAGGGCATGGATCAAGAGCAGGGGGCCCACCAGAACGGCGGGCCCCAAGGTGAGAAATCCGCCATATGGCCCGCCCCCTCGGGCACGCCTCAGCCACTGGGGCGTGAGGCGGGTGAAGGCGATGAGCGCCACCACCAGGGGGCCCACCAGGTGCAGCATCGCCAGCACGAGCACCCGCATGGATTGCTGCGAAGAGAGTTGCAACCCCTCCTGGAGCAGCCGAACCAAGCCAACGGCAAACACGGCCCCGATCAGGAACACCAAGCCAGCGCAACGGCCACCATCACGCTCCGCCATCCGCAGCAGGCGCAGGAGCATGGGGCAACACCGCAGACCTCTCCAGGGTGCCGCGAAACCGAACCCTGGCAAGGGTGCTGGGCACTTCAGATCTAAGATCCTCTGTGGAGCAGTACGAGGAAACGGTCCTGTTTCAACAGCAGATCTGGGCCCTGGCACTGGTGGCCTTTCTGATCCCCCTGCCGCGCTCCGCCCCCCGTCCCGATGGTCGGGCCTGGCGGGAACTGCTGGCCGGCTTCCAGGCCCGGGGGGTTGTGGTGCTGACCACCCATCCCCGCTGCCGGGAACCCGATCTCGATGGGCTCTATGTGCATGGCCGCAGGGAAGTGGTGGTGTGCCCGCGGAGTGAGCCCAGCACCACCCTGCGCCATGAAGGCTGGCATCTGGTGCAGAACCTCTGCCTCGGGGGCCGCACCTGGCTCTCGCCCCAGACGGTGGAGAACCACCTCAGCCGCCGTGATCGGGAGGAGCTGGCCCTGCTGGTGCGGCCAGAGCGGCGCCCTTGGGAAGCGGAAGCCCGGGTGATGGCCATGGTGCGACCCGCCGATTACCTCCAGGCTGTCGATCGGGCCTGCACGGGCCGGTTGCCCTTTGTGGGACACAGCCGACCGTGAAGACCTTCGATCGACTGCTGTGCCCCTGGTCCATCAGGATGCGGATGATGTCGAAGCGGGCCAGAGAGCCCCACAGAGTTGAGTGGCGAAATCCCGTTGCAACCCAGCCTTGGTGCCCACCTGGCAGGCCTTCTCCACCCTCACCGTGGGCCTGTTTCCCTCCTGGAACGCCACCACGCCTGTCTCAAGGCTGATCCGTCAGACCGCCAGCAACCATAAAAAGCTTCTTCTAGGCAACCTCGCCTTCGCCCTTCTGCTTGGCGCCTCGGAAGGCTGCCTTTTTGCGGTGATCTACCGCACTCTGCGCGTCCTCACCGGCACACCCCTGCCCGAATCCCTCGGCTTGTCCCGGGGCACGGTGTTTCTCCTGCTCCTGGTCTCCCTCCTGATCCTGCAGGTGATTGCCAGCTTCAGCCGCGCCATGACCGGCACGCTTTCTGGCCGGTTTGCAGCCCGCTGTCAGGCCGAGGTGGTGCCCCAGGTGCACCGCTTCATCCTCAACCTCAGCTACGGCTGCGCCAGCAGCTTCCGCATCGGCGACCTCGCCCATCGCGCATCCCTCGCCCCCCTGGCCATCCAGACGGAAATCGAGCAGGCAAGTCTCATCCTGAGCGACGCCCTGCTGGGGGCCATCTATCTGGTGGTGCTGGTGCTGATTTCCCCCTGGATGATGCTCCTGGCCACGGTCCTGGCCCTTGGCATGACCTACACCCAATCCCAGCTCCGTCCCCGCATCCGCCAGGCGTCCCGCGAGGTGGCGCAATACCAACGCCAGATTGCCTCAGCCCTCACCGCTGATCTGCAAGTGTTGCGGCTGCTACACAGCAGCGCCGCCACCGACCAGGCCAACGCCAACTTTCAGCGCCGCCTGCAGGGATTGGAGGAGAAACTGCGCCGGCTGAGCCTGGTCCGCAGCCTTATGGAGCCCTGCGGCGAACTGATTCCCATGCTGGCCGCCGTCTGCCTCGGCCTCCTCAGCTGGCAACTGAGCGGTGGTCGTCCGGAACTGCTGATTCCAGGCCTGGCAACCTTCGTGCTCGCCCTGCAACGCCTCAACCTTCGTTTCGCCAAGCTCGGATTGAGCTTCAACTTGCTGGCGGAAAACCAGGCCCGAATCGAGCTGCTTAATGAGCTGTTGCAGCAGGAAGGAAAAACCTTCCGCCGGCGAGGCGGACGTCCCTTCGCTGGAGTGCAGCACGAGATCCGGTTCGAGGGGGTGGGGCTGCGCTACCCCGAACGGCCCGAGGCTTCGGTACGCGATCTGCACTTCTCTCTCCCCCGGGGTACCACCCTGGCCCTGGTGGGAGCCTCCGGTGCTGGTAAATCCACCATCGCCGATCTGCTCGTAGGCCTCCTCAACCCAACGGCAGGAGAGATCCTCATTGATGGGATCGATCTGCAGCGACTGGATCTGAACAGCTGGCAACGGCACCTGGGTGTAGTCAGCCAGGAGGTGCTCCTGCTCAACGACACCATTGCCGCCAACATCTCTTTCGGCATGGGCGACTCCATTCCGCTTGAGGCGATCCAGCAGGCCGCCCAGGCGGCCTGCGCCGACAACTTCATCCGCGCCCTGCCCGCCGGCTACGACACCTTGATCGGGGAGCACGGCCACCGCCTCAGCGGAGGCCAGCGGCAGCGCCTCTCCCTGGCCCGGGCCATCCTGCGCCAACCGGAGATCCTGATCCTCGATGAGGCCACAAGCGCCCTCGACAGCCACTCCGAAGCCCAGGTGCATCAAGCCATTCAGGCCTTCAGCAGCGGCCGCACCGTGCTGGCCATTGCCCATCGGCTCAGCTCGATCCGGGAAGCCGCCCAGATTCTGGTGATGGATGCAGGAATGATCGTGGAACAGGGCACCCACAACTCCCTCCTAGCCGAAGACGGCCCCTACGCCGCTCTCTGGCAAATCCAGCAGCAAACCCCCTCCTCAGTACCCCTTCCTCAACCATGAGCCCCTAGGCCATCAGCATCCAGGCCTGGCCAACCTCCTCCAGCACCACACCCAGGCCCGGCAACACCTCTGGGCGGGCTGTGGGGCCGTGTGCCGTGAACCCTCTTCCTAGCCCTGGGGGTCGGCGCGATCCAGTGCACCAACCCCTGAGTGCTCAAGAGTCCTGCCTTCAGAAACCGGACAGCAGTACGCCGCCTGCCATCAGAAGCGCCAGCGCAAGGGCTTTTCTCCATTCACCGGGCACCCGACGCAGCAGCAGGGCCGAACCGCCACTGATCACCACGGAACTGAGCAGGGCCCCAGCCCACCACAGCAGACGGCTTCCATCGGCAGGAGCCTCCATCCCATGGAGCAGACCGTGGATGGCCACCCCGGCGCCCACCACGACCCCACTGAAGAGCGGAATGGCACGGTTGGAAGAGCCCCTTTGGCTCCAGACCAGGCTGAGCGCGGCCACGGCCATGATGGCCAGAGCGGCGAGGGTCTCCAGCAAGGGGGCCGTGGAGCCACCATGGCCCGCAAGCGCTCCGACCACCCCACCCCCCAGGGCCCAGGGCAGCAGGAGGAAGGAAAGCTGGGAAGCGGCCGTGCCCACGGCAAGCAGCATCAGCAGGTGATCCACCCCCAGCAAGGGATGGACCAGGCCCGCCAGGGAGCCCGCCCCGGCAGTGCCATGGGCCTCGGATGGGAGAGCACCCATTGCCAGGACAGCCATCAAGGCGAGGGCAGTGGTGGGGAAGAAGAAACGTTTCATAGGATGTCTCGGTCCGCGCCGAGAGAGAAGGGGAACGACGGAAGAGTGTTCTGACTGAGGGCGAAGCCCATCACAGTTGCGGGACAGCGGCGGACTTGGGACAACCCTGGGGAGAACCCGCACCGCACTTTCCTCTTGGCCTCCAAAAAGCAGGAGGCCCCGTATTTCCACTATGGAGTGTCAGTGGCCCCCTGCACACCTGATGGAGCAACGGGATGGGACCCGCAGGGCATCCAAAGCTTGCCCATGGCATGGGCACCGCTGCAGCCCAACTCACTGGCCTTGCGAAGGGCCTCAGCCTTGCTGGGATAGGCGTAGAGATTTTCCTTGGCTGATGGGGCAGCCAGGCCATGGGGATGGCTCCTGGCGTGGTGGCCGATGCCGGCCCCCCCGCCCAGACGCTTCACACCCATTCCTTCCACCCCGGCCCACCAGACCCCCATCACATTCACCCCAGCCACCAGCACCCCCATTCCCACCACGCAGAGGTTGACCAGGCCCATCCCCACCGCGCCGATGCTGAACACCCCCATGGGCACCACGCCGATGCTCACCACCCCCATCGGCACGATGCCAATGCTCACCACTCCGAGAGGGGCTATCCCAATCGCAAATCGCTTGGGCCTTCCACCGCAACCTCGTTGTTCAAGGCCTGAATGCTCGGATGACCGGGATGGCTCAGTTGGAAGCATGGAAGATTCAGTGGGAATGGGAATCCCCATGGCGATCGCAAGGCATCCACCGATCGCCCATCTGGTGGGCCCCAGTGCAGTGAAACTGCTTGGCAGCCTTCTCGGCCTCAGCCTTGGTGGCGTAGGTGGCAGGAACGGCACTGCCGCTGGAGGCCTTCTGTGCCAACGCCTCCAAGGGAACAAAGAAAGAAACCAGAAGAAGGCTGGCCAGGGGAAGGGACGGCCTCATCACAAAAAAGCAGCTTGGCAACCTTAATGGCCCTACCCCGCCCGCTGGCTGTCGTGCACCCCTAGGTCGTGTAATCGGCGTTGATGCGCACATATTGATCAGACAGATCACACCCCCAAGCGCTCCCATCCCCTTGACCGGGGCCCACCACAAGACGGATGACGACGGTGTCGTCCACCAGGTAGGTGCCAGCGGCCCGCTCCCGCATGTAGGTGGAGGCGGCAGACCGATCAAAGGCCAGGGGTTGGCCCGCTGCCATCAGCTGATGCTCCCCGAGCCAGAGGGCTACCGCCTGGGGATCAAAGGCCACCCCAGCCCGACCCGCCGCCGCCACGATGCGGCCCCAGTTGGGGTCGCGCCCATGGATGGCGCACTTCACCAGCGACGACCCACAAACGGTACGGGCGATGCGGCGGGCGGCCTCCCCATCGGAGGCCCCCTCCACCTGCACTTCGATCAGGCAAGTGGCCCCTTCCCCGTCCCGGGCGATGGCCTTGGCCAGGTGTTGCGACACCGCCGTCAGGCCGGCCTCCAAGGCATCGAAGTTTGCGGGGCTCAGGGGCTCTCCGGCTGCAAATGCCAGGTACGTGTCATTGGTGCTGGTGTCGCCGTCCACCGTGATCGCGTTGAACGAACGATCCACAGCCCGGCTCACCATGCCCTGCCACACATCGGAGGGCACTGCCGCATCGCAGGTCAGATACCCCAGCATCGTGGCCATGTCGGGATGGATCATCCCCGACCCCTTCGCCATCCCACCGATCCGCACTGATCGGCCATCGAGGGAAGCTTCGAGGGCGATCTGCTTCTCCACCAGATCCGTGGTGAGGATGGCCCGGGCCGCTGCGGTTCCCCCGTCGCTGCTGAGGGCAGCCACCAGCGGATCCAAACCGGCCAGCAGGCGATCCATGGGAATGGGCACACCGATCACCCCGGTGGAACAGATCAGGATCTCCTCTGGCGCCAGACCCAGCCGCTCAGCGAGGGCGGACGTAGCCGCCAGACTGTCTACCAGTCCACGCTCCCCGGTGCAGGCATTGGCCTGGCCCGAATTGATGAGCACGGCCCGAGCCCTGCCTCCGGAGGCCCCCAGCCGCTCCGCACAAAGATCCACGCAGGCGGCACGCACCACCGTGGTGGTGAAGGTGCCGGCGCAGACCGCACCCTGGGGAGCCAAGAGCAAGGCCAGATCGGGACGGCCCGATGCTTTCAGGCCAGCGGTACTGCCAGCCGCCTGAAAACCCCGGGGCGCTGTCACGCCACCGGGAAGGGGAGACCAAAGCTGCGCCACCAGGCCCGGACAAACTGCCCCCATCTTGTCTCGCCAGGGCAAGATGGGCCCACCCATCGCAGGGTTCGCCGCATGGCCACGGCCCCGCCTCCCACCACCCGACCACGGCAGGCCCGCCGTGACCCCACCCCTCCGTCCCCACGCTGGAGCCATTGGCTGCTGCTCGGGCTGATCTGCGGGCTCGGGTACGGCATCACCCAGCGGCTCCTGGAGGTGCGCTGGGGGGAGGACTCACCAAAGGCTCCGGCGTTCAAAGAGAAGTCGGCCCCCACCGGCACCACGCTGGAAGAGATGAGGGAGCAACAGGGAGAAAAACCCAAGCCCCTGCCCGCTGACCTGGAAGAGGTCGGCCGCCAGCAACGAGAGGATAAGGATAAAGAGCAGGACGCAGAACGGGACGAAACGGACAAGCAAGACAGTGAGAAACCAACCCAGCCAGAGCGAAGCGAGCCTGAGCCCCCCCCAATGGAGCGGAACCCACCGCCCAGAGGTCCAGACCAGGCCCCCACCCTCGTTCCCACTCCCCAGCTGGCTCCGCCCCTGCTCCCGCCTCCCCCCTTGCCCCCACAACAGACCTCACCACCGGCATCCCCGAGCCCCATCGAAGCTCCCCCACCCTTGCCCTGATCTGCCACAGTGCGGCGATGGCGCCGGATCCGTGATGAGCACTCCGCAATCTCTTCTTCAGGCCACGATCAACCGGCTCAGTGCTCGTCTGGGCAGCCAGCTGGCGGATCGGGTGGCGGAGCTCGCCGTCTTTGCGCAGGATGCACCCCAGCGACTACAGCAGGAATTCAGCCTGTTCTGGGAAGAGGTGGAACAGGAAGCCCGTCGATTGGAGCATGGGGACTCCGCCCCTGCGGCGGAGGGGAGTCCGGCCCCATCCAGCGATCCCCAGGATCAGATTGATGCCCTTCGTGCCCAGGTGGCCACCCTTGCGCGCAAGTTGGAGTCTCCCCTCCGCGGGGGCGGGCAGGCGGGGTCTATTTAATGGAGGGCACCGGGCTGGGAGTAAGGGCCCAACACCGCTGGAGCATCTGGGCCCGCCCCCTGCGGATCTGGTGGCTGGCGCTCAGGCTGCTGACAACCCTCTGGTGGGATGGGCGCTCCTGGAGCTATCCCGGCGGCATGACGCCCGAGGGCCAGGCCCTTCGTCAGCGCCGTCTGGCCCGCTGGCTCACGGGCCAGTTTCTGGATCTCGGGTCAGCCTTCATCAAGGTAGGCCAGCTGCTCTCGGCCAGGCCGGACGTGCTCCCTGCAGAGGTGGTGGAGGAGCTTGCCAGCCTGCAGGACCGCGTCCCAGCCTTCCCGTTCCCAGTGGTGGAATCCATTCTCGAACAGGAGCTAGGGCAACGGCGGCTGGAGATTATCGATCTGGAGGTGAATCCCCTGGGCTCGGCCAGCCTGGCCCAGGTGCACCGCGCCAGCCTGCGAAGCGGCCGGCAGGTGGTGTTCAAGGTCCAGCGCCCTGGCCTGGAGCGACTGTTTCGCCTCGATCTGGAGGTGCTGCAGCAGGTGGCTTCTGCCGTGCAGCGCCATCCCCGATGGGGCCAGGGGCGCGACTGGATCGCCATTGCCAAGGAATGTCGGCGGGTGCTCCTGCGGGAGCTGGATTTTCGCCTGGAGGCTCAACATGCGGCCCGCTTTCGCCAGCAGTTCCTGGATGATCCCGGCATCCGGATCCCGGCGGTGGTGTGGGAACTCAGTTCCCGCCGGGTGCTCTGCCTGGATTACGTGCCAGGCATCAAGATCACCGATCGCCAGGCCCTGATCCAATCCGGTGTGGAGCCAGCCACCGTGGCGGAAAAGGGTGCGGCCAGCTATCTCCAGCAATTGGTGCGCTTTGGTTTTTTCCATGCCGACCCCCATCCCGGCAATCTGGCCGTTGCCCCCGATGGGGCTCTGATCTATTACGACTTCGGGATGATGGGGCAGCTCTCCGAGCGGCTGCGCAGCCGGCTGGGTCGAATGGTGCGGGCTGCTGCTACCCGAGACGCGGCGAGTCTGGTGGAGGAACTTCAGCAAGCGGGCGTCATCGCCACCGGCATTGATCCTGGCCCGGTGCGTCGTCTGGTGCGCCTCATGCTCAACGAAGCCCTCACCCCCCCCTTCAGCAGCAACATCATCGACAAGCTGTCGGGAGATCTCTACGACCTGGTCTATGGCCAACCGTTTCGCCTACCGGCGGAGCTGATCTTCGTGATGCGTGCCCTCTCCACCTTTGAAGGGGTGGGCAGAAGCCTCGATCCCGGCTTTAGCCTGATGGCGATTGCGCGCCCCTACCTTCTCCCTCTGATGACCTCCAGCGGCCCTGGTCCAAATGACCTTCTCGGCGAGATCACACGTCAGGCCGCAGATGTGGGGAGCCGCGCCCTGGGGATTCCCCGCCGGCTGGATGAAAGCCTGTCCCGCATCGAGCAGGGCGACCTGCAGGTTCAGATCCGCGCGGGGGAAACCGATCGGCTCCTCAGGAGACTGGCCTTGGCCCAGCAGAGCGCCGGACAATCCTTCCTTCTCGGGGGACTGGCCGTGGCGGCATCCCTGCTGGCAGCCAGCAATCGCCCTGCTCTCACAGCCGTTCCCCTAGTTCTTGGATTACCGGTGGGGCTGGGTTGGCTGAAGCTGCAGGCCAAGCTCAAAAGAGACGGACGCATCGACCAGCTGCCTAGCCAGATGCCGGGCTCCTAGGGCTCGGCATCTGAACGGGAAGCGCGGTTCAGGCGACCGGAGCCTGTGCCTGGGGATTGGGCTCCACCTTGGCATCAGGAGTGAGCTTATCGATCACCTGGGGCAGAAGATTGGCGATGAGATCAGAGGCTTGGTTGGGATCCACACCCAGCTTTTGGGCGATCTGCTGTACCTGGGCGGAGCCAAGAATGGAGCTGATCTTTTCTGCTGCGATGGCCTTGTTATCGCCGGTGCCTACCCAGCTGGCAAAAATCTCCCCAGCACCGCCGTTCTGAAACGTTTCAGCCAGTCCGCTGACGCCTCCATTGTCCTTGAGAAACTTGGAGATGAGGCTCGACTGGTCTCCAGCGACCTTGGCCAGAACGGTATCGATCAGATTGTCCAGAAGGGCCATGAAAAGAGTGGATCAATATCTTTTTCATCCTAGTTTGCAGCCCCCGACACCAGCACCTGCCGGAGCCAGAGGGCTGCCAGCTGATCACTCCAACAGCCCTCATCGGAATCTCCCGGGGCATGGAATCCGTTATGCCCGCCCTGGTCGGTTACCACCACCTCCGGCCACAGTCCTAACCAAGCCCCTGCGTTGCCCTTTCCCTGGCGCGCAGCAAGCTCCGCAGCCAGAGCCAAGAGGGACTCCACGGGCACCCATGGATCATCTTTGGCATGCACCAACAACATCGGGGGCAACCGATCCAGGGCCTTCCGCAGCCGGGGCCAAGGGCTGCACGCGTTGTAGTAGGCCCCCACGTCTGCAAAACCCCAGCGAGGGGCTGTGATCCCATCATCAAAGGCCCGGATCGTTCGGGGTCTCCGATGGCCTTGCAAACCACGGCGTTCACCATCGGAAAGTCCAAAGGGATCGGCGAGGGTCTGCTGGATCAGCCTCCGCACCAACCACGTCCTGTAAAGGGTGTTTCGCGGTCGTTCCATCTGAACGGCACAGCGGTGAAGATCCAGGGGACTGCTGATGCAAACCAACCCATCAAGTACGGGAGGATCCAGTCCCACCCCATCCAGCAGGGCATTGAGCAGCACGGTGCCCCCAAGGGAGAGTCCCACCGCCCCAAGGGGCACCTGCCCTCCAGGGGGAGCCAGGTGGTCAGCCAGACGCCGGCACTCCCCCAATACAGGGAGGAGATCCCTGGAGCAGTTGGCCGCATAAGTGCCCTGGGCCAGGGGCCTCCCTGGCCCCGCACCGCGGAGGTTCAGCCGGAGCACCCCAAAGCCCAGGCGGATCAAAGACTTACCAAGCCTGCGCTGGCCCCCATCATCACTGCATCCACCCAATCCATGGACCACCACCACCAACCCATGGGGGGGGGCGCCAACCCCTGGGAGATCTAGGCGGGCCAGCAGGCGATCCCCAGCTGGCAGAGCAAACTCAAGGATCTGGCCCGTTTCCTGTTCGGGCTTGGCTGGCCTCAAGGTGTTGCGAAGCGTCTGGGGGTCTGGGCCTATCCAGGGAAACCGCTGAGCAAAGGGAGCCAGCCCCAGACGTTGCAGGAGCTGGCTCACACGCTCAGGCGGCCACTTTCTCCTTCACCTTGCCCACGCCAATGGAGCGCAACTCGGAGAGGAGGTTGTTCAGAACGGCCTTGGCATCCCCGAACACCATGGCGGTCTGGGGCAATTCGAAGAGGGCATTGGCAATCCCCGCATAGCCCGCCCCAAGGGAGCGTTTCACCACAAAGATCTGGCGGGCTTGATCCACTTCCAGCACGGGCATGCCGTACAGCGGACTGGTGGGGTCATTCTTGGCCTGGGGGTTCACCACGTCATTGGCCCCGAGCACGATCACCACATCGGTTCGGGGAAACTCAGGGTTGATGGCATCCATCTCCACGAGCTGCTCGTAGGGCACATCAGCCTCAGCCAGCAGCACGTTCATGTGGCCAGGCATCCGCCCCGCCACGGGATGGATGGCGTAGCTCACTTCCACCCCATGGGTTTCAAGGAGTTTGGCGAGTTCACGCAGGGAGTGTTGAGCCTGGGCCACCGCCAGGCCATAGCCCGGCACAAACACCACCCGCTCCGCCTGCTCCAGCGCCATGGCGCATTCCTCGGCGCTGCAACTGGTGATGCGGGTGTAACCCGCCTCGCTGCCACCACCGCCCACCGAAGTCGTGGCCCCCCCGAGGGCACCGCCGAAGAGCACGGACACAAGGGAGCGGTTCATCGCCGTGCACATCACCTGGGTGAGGATCAGTCCTGCGGCGCCCACCATGGCCCCCGCCACGATCAGCAGCTGACTTCCCACAACGAATCCGGCAGCCGCAGCCGCTACGCCGGAATAGGAGTTGAGCAAGGAAATGACCACAGGCATGTCCGCGCCGCCGATGGGGAGCGTCACTCCGATGCCCAGCAGGGTGGCAGCCACCACCTCCACCCAGAGGGCCAGGCCATCGGGCTGGCTGCACAACACAAAGCCAGCTCCAAGACAAATCGCGGCCAAGAGGAGATTCACCCCATGCCGCAGGGAGCTCTGAGTCCAGGCCGGAGTTTCAAGCCAACCCTGAAGCTTGGCCATGGCCACGATGGAACCACTGAAGGTGATCGCCCCCACAAAAAGCGAAACCGCGATGGAGACCCGCTCCACTGGCCCGGCTTCGGCCCCTTGGAACAGAGCCACACCAAGGGCAACAAGGAGGGAGGCCAATCCGCCGCAACCATTAAAGAGGGCCACCGTTTCCGGCATGGCCGTCATGGGAACCTTCATGGCCGTCACCACTCCGGCCAGTCCCCCCAAGGCCAACCCCAGGGCGATCCAGAGCCAGGCTTCTGGTGAGGGTTGGGCTTGCACCAGTAGGCCCACTACCGCCAAGCCCATGGCCAGGGCGGCTAATCCATTAGCCGCCCTGGCCGATCGAACTTTGGAGAGTCCCTTGATGCCCAGGGAAAGAAGAAGCACGGCCACCAGGTCCATGACCTGGGGCAGGTGGGAAAGGGAGAACGACATCAGGAGTTTCCTTTACGGCGAAACATGGCGAGCATTCGATCGGTCACGAGAAACCCTCCGATCACATTGAAAAGGGCCAATCCAAGGGAGATAGCTCCGATCACCTGCAGAGGGATGTTGCCCGCCGCCTGTTGAATCAGGGTGAGGGAAGCCAGCATGGTGATTCCACTGATGGCGTTGGCGCCCGACATTAGGGGGGTATGCAAAGTCGGAGGGACTTTGCCAATCAGTTCAAAACCCAGCAGGCTGCCCAGCAAGAGCACCCAGAGGGATTGGGTCAAGGAGGTCATGAGGCGGTTCCTGCGGGAATGAGGGGGGCACCGGTTTGCACCACGTCATCGCGACGGCAGGCTCCGGCGTGGGTGAGAAGGCAGGCCTCCACGATGGGATCGTTCAGATCCAGGCGGAGGCCCTCCTCCTGATGAACCAGATGTTCGATCAGGGCAGACACGTTGCGGGCATAGAGGGCACTGGCGTGGTTGGGAACGGAGCTGGGGAGGGCTTCCGCACCGATGAGACGGACCCCGGCTCGGATCACGGTTTCCCCGGGGACCGTTCCGGCGCAGTTCCCCCCCTGGGCCACCGCCAGGTCCACCACCACCGAGCCTGGCCGCAACCGGTCAAGCATGTCTTCGGTGATCAGCCTTGGGGCAGGGCGACCAGGCACCTGGGCCGTACATATCACCATGTCGGCCAGGGCCAGCTGTTCGGAAAGCTGCTGCCTCTGTGCAGCCAAGAAAGCCTCCGACGCCTGGGTGGCGTAGCCTCCTTTCTCGGAGGGAAGGTCCTGCTCGGACGGGGGGTCCAGAAAGCGTCCCCCCAAGGATTCCACCTGCTCCTTGGCGGCGGCCCGCACATCTGAGACGTAAACCACCCCCCCAAGCCGCCGGGCCGTCGCAAGGGCCTGAAGTCCGGCCACCCCAGCGCCAAGGATCAACACCCTGGCTGGCTGGATGGTTCCGGCGGCCGTCATGAGCATGGGCACATAGCGGTCCAGCTCGGCCGCCGCAAGGAGCACGGCCTTGTATCCAGCGATATTGGCTTGGGAGGACAGCACATCCATCGACTGGGCACGGCTGATGCGCGGCAGCAGTTCAAGGGCGATGGCGGAGATGGAGCGCTGATTAAGCAGCCGTGTCAACTCCTGGGCTCCATGGGGCGCCAGCAGACCCACCAGCAGGGATCCCTCCCGCATCCGCTCCAGGGCAGAGGCAGCGGGGGGCTGTACGCAGAGCACAGCATCAGCGCCCGACCAGTCGAGGTCGTCACTGTTCACAACAGATGCGCCGATGGCGTTGTAGAGCGCGTCTGGGAAGCCTGCGGCCTCTCCAGCTCCTCGTTCCACTTCGATGTTGATGCGGCGGCCCTGCAGACGACGAACGGTTTCGGGAGTCACGGCGACGCGCTTCTCGCCCGCCGACCACTCCCGAGGTATGAGAAATTTCATCCCGTCAGAGAAAGGGCCAATCCCCACCTCGATAGACCTGACTGGCCATCGGAGGCAACACATCCAGCCCATTTGTGCGGAGTCCCCCACCTCAGTCGTCGAAAGATGGAGATTTTCCAAGGAATCTGCTTCACCCCCCAGGCCGTGGTTAGGCCTGGGGGGCTGATCGAAATTGCCGCTCAAATGGCCTTATCCGCCCTGGATTGCCCCAATGGCTACTGCCACAGCCACCATGGGGGCCACAACGTCAATCGCGAAGAGGTGGAGCAGCAGCTCTCCAGCCACGGTCAGTCGTGGTGCGAGCGGGTGGCCGAGAGAACCTATGAAATCGCTGTTGACAGCTTTTCGCAGATGGTGATGCCTAGCCTCAATCAGCAAGGCTGGCAAAGGCGCCACCTGGATTGGGAATTCAAGCTCTCCAATGAGCCTGCCGAAGTGGAGCGCACGGTGGTGGATGGCACGATCAATGCTCTCGAGAGTTTTCTTCGCAGTCGCGAAGTACAGCGCCTGTTTGTTGAGGAAGTTGTTCAGGGAACCCTGGCTGAAGCCAGCAAAAACAACCTGCGAAGCGTGGCTATTCGCTATATAATTGAAAAAGAAATCCTCGTTCTTCTCAGTGAACAAAGAAACGCCCTCCTCGACCGCATCGGCGAGGCCCTGCAGGAGGAGGCCAATGGCGATTTTTCCCGGGCCCGCCAGCAGGCCAGCGAGGGCATGAGGGAAGTGGAAGAGTTGTTGCTAAATCACGCAGAAGCTAACGCCTAATGTCTTAACCATCCTTGAGAGGGAAGGGAGCTGCCACAGCAGCCTTCCCCTGCCAGACGCAACCTGATAAGACATTTTGTACCTGATAACACCTTGGAAGATCAGTTGATCAGGCATAATCCACCTGAGTCGATCGCTAAACATGGATGCCTCCGTGCATCGACGGGTCACTGTTGCTGTGTGCTGGGCCCTAGCCCGCAGGGCAACCCTGGATGGATTTGAGCGCTTCGAGGACAGCTATGCGCTGACCGAGGAGTTTCGGGAATGGCTGGTGTCCCTGGAGACTCATCCCGAATTGATCAAAGACACTGCCTTGATGGTGCCTTCCAACCCTCGCTCAGAGCGACCCGAAACAGACGGCCTCCTTGAAATCTGAAGAGTTTCTTAAACTCTCACCTCCTTTTGGGCCCCACAGACTTTTCCATGGCCATGTGAGGTTCAACTTTGCCTAGGCTTAACTCATAGTCGCTCCGTGTTAGCCCATGAGCACCCAGGGCATCTCCTCTCTCCAGGCAGAAGACTCGGGACGGTCCCCACACCCTCTTCAGAACCTGGTGATCATCGGGTCCGGGCCAGCGGGCTACACAGCGGCGATCTATGCGGCCCGAGCCAACCTCTCGCCCATGTTGATAACGGGCTTTGAAAAAGGGGGCATCCCTGGCGGCCAGCTGATGACCACCACCCACGTGGAGAATTACCCGGGGTTTCCTGACGGCATTCTTGGTCCTGAACTCATGGACCGCTGCCGCGCCCAGGCGCTTCGTTGGGGCACCCAACTGGTGGAAGCGGATGCGGTGCGCATCGATCTCGCCATCCATCCCTTTTCCATAGAAACATCGGATGGGGAAACCATCCTCACCCAGGCCCTCATCCTGGCCACGGGTGCCAGCGCCAACCGCTTACACCTTCCCCAGGAAGAAAAGTTTTGGAGCCGAGGCATCAGCGCCTGCGCCATCTGTGATGGAGCCACCCCGCAATTCCGACAGGAGCAACTCGCCGTCGTGGGAGGGGGAGATTCCGCCTGTGAAGAAGCCGTATATCTCACAAAATACGGAAGTCATGTTCACCTGATTGTTCGCAGTCATCAGTTGCGAGCAAGTGCAGCTATGGCTGACCGTGTAATGGCCAATCCCGCCATCACTGTTCACTGGAATTCGGAAGTTACTGATCTCAATGGCGAAGACTGGTTAGAAGATTTAACGCTTAGAGACCGAACAACAAATGCCCAGAGCACTCTAGGAATTCGAGGCCTTTTTTACGCGATTGGACATACACCAAACACGGATCTCCTCCGGGAGCAACTGGAACTTGATGAGAAGGGCTATCTCGTCACTCGCCCCGGCAGACCAGAAACCTCCCGAGATGGAGTCTTTGCTGCCGGTGATGTGGCCGACGCTGAATGGAGACAGGGAGTTACTGCGGCAGGAAGCGGCTGTCAGGCAGCCCTGGCTGCCGAACGCTGGCTCAGCCATCACCAACTTGCAGTGACAGTCGCCCGACAAAACATTGACCCTGAGCTGTCTGGCACTCCACTGCGAACGGCCACAAGCGATGCCGAAAATTTCTCAGCAGAGGCTCTCTGGCAAAAGGGGGCTTATGCACTGCGCCGTCTTTACCACGAAAGTTCAAAACCCCTACTGGTGGTTTACACCTCCCCAACATGCGGGCCTTGCCATGTGCTCAAGCCCCAGCTCAAACGCCTCTTGACTGATCTAGAAGGGAAAGCCCAGGGCGTGGAAATTGACATCGAGGCAGAGCAGGAGATTGCTGCCCAAGCCGGCATCACTGGCACACCAACTGTGCAGCTGTTTATGAACAAAGAACTAAAGAATCAATGGCGAGGCGTTAAGCAGAGAAGTGAGTTTCGTCAAGCCATTGAGACCCTATTGGGATAGGCGACTACCGCCTTCTCGGCCCACCCGGTCGATTACCTGCAGGGCGGGGGTTTGCGGCTCCTGCATTCCGCTCCCTGTAGGTGATGCGGCCCCTGGTGAGGTCGTAGGGACTGATTTCCACCAGCACCTTGTCGCCCGCAAGCAACTTGATTCGAAACTTGGTGAGTTTGCCAGCAGCCCTGCACAGGCACTGGTGCCCGGCAGGTTGTTCAAGGGTTACAAGGTAAAAACCATTTCCTTGCTCTTTTTCAATCACACCAGACGTTTCAATCATGCGGGGAAGTTAGTCAAACAAACGACTGTCCCTACTCTAGGGGCCAAGACCACCCCTTCAGCGAGCCCTGACAACACTCCTGTTCTACAAGCCCTATGGAGTGCTCAGCAGGTTCACCCCTGAGCCTGGAAGTCGATGGAGCACCCTCACGGAGTTCATCCCCATCCCAGATGTGTACGCGGTAGGGCGGTTGGATGCCGATAGCGAGGGACTGCTGGTGCTCACCTCCCACGGTCGTTTGCAGGCTCGGCTGAGTCAGCCCCGTTGGGGTCACTGGCGCACTTACCACGTTCAAGTGGAAGGGCTGGCCACCGAGGCCCAGCTGGAGCAGCTGCGACAGGGGGTGTGGATCCAAGGCCGCTTAACCCTGGAAGCCAAAGTTGAGCCTCTGCCCAACCCGTCATGGGCGCCGAGGGATCCTCCCATCCGCACACGCCTGGCCATCCCCACCAGCTGGCTGGAACTCTCCCTTCAGGAGGGTCGCAACAGGCAGGTTCGTCGGATGACAGCAGCAGTTGGGCTGCCCACCTTGCGGCTCATTCGAGTGGCTATCGACCTGAATGATGGAGCCCCTCCTCTCAGCTTGTCCGGCCTGAGTGGAGGGCAATGGCGCCCTGTGAATCCGACCGAAAAAGATCGTTTAGCGAGGTTGCTGGGTCAGCCCAGCACCTCAATTAATTGACGTGCCGTTTGCAATTGACCAAAGTAATAATTGGCGCGAGCACGACGCTCAGGATCCTCAATCGCGTCCAGGGCATCAAATCCCAGACTTTGCCAAAGCTCATGACCGCAGGCCCTGTTCACCTCAAGGAGGGCTTCCTGCTCCAGGAGACTCAGGCGGCGCTGGAGGTTTTTAATCTGAGAAATGGACACGAGAACAAGCGAGAACCCTTGAATAGTACAGAAGAACCATAGGGCATCGGTTCAGAAGGGCAGTTTCTTCTTGGCGTCCTTGTCCAGATCGGCCTCCATGTCCTTGAGCCGCTTGAGGATGGTTTCGTAGTACTCCTTGAGATACTGCTCAAGAGAGGTTGATTCGGCCGGATCCAGTCCGAAGGCGGCGTAGCTCTCTTCCATGGAGGCGTCCATGGCCTCCCCTCCTCCCGTGACTCGATCAAAAGCCAATCGTTCTGCCACATTCACACTGGCATCAAAGAAACTGGCCACAGATCGCATCATGCCGATAAACACAGGGGGGACCCGCACAATCCGCGCCTCTTTCCCGGAAAACTTTTCACAGAGTTGGGTAATCTCGCCGGTGGTCCAAGCACGGGAGCCAAGCACAGGAAAAGCTCGCCTGGATGTTTCCGACCTGTCGAGAGCGGCGAGAGCAAATCGTGCCATATCCTGGGTATTCATGTAGGCAATAGGTGTGGGAACACCACTAACCCAAACCGTTTGTCCTTCCAAGACAGGGATAGCGAATTGGCTGATTAATCCCTGCATGAAAGCCGCGCAACGGAGAATCGTGTAGTCCAGTTCAGAAGCCATCAACCATTTCTCTGAACAAGCCTTGATCTCCATCAAGGGGACATCCGGATGTTGCTCAGCGTTCAAGAGGGAGAAAAAAATTAGACGCTTCACCCCCGATTGCTGCATGGCATGAAAGAGGTTTTGCTGGCCTGTCCAATCAACGGCATAACAGGAACCGGGATCCGAAGCCCTTGCTGTTGCAGCATCAATGACGGCCTCCTGGCCTTCTAGGGCATAGGCGAGGCTGTCGAGGTCCAAAAGATTTCCCCTGGTCAACTCGCACCCCCACTCCTGCAGAAACGCCGCCTTCCTTGGAGAGCGCACCATGCAGCGCACGGAGTGTCCTTCCTCCAAAGCCCTTTTGGCGATCTGCCTCCCCAGGGTGCCTGTGCCGCCCACCACCAGAACCTGCATGACCCATGCACCGAAGCCGGCTGAGCCTAGGCGTGCAAAGGCCTGGGACGCGCCCCAAAGGGGCAGGATCTCAATCCTTCAGCACCTTTAGCAACAGGCTGCCACCCAACAAGCCAACAGGAATTAAGACCCAAAACAGGGCAGCTGTCCCAAAAATCTCCGAGGCCATGATCGACGTGGAAGGGTGCTACCTATTTAGCAGCTCCTCTTGCCAATTCCTCAGCTATGGCAAGAATCGCCTTCCAGGGCGCATCACTCCGCAAGTGTCCTGCCATCACGCCGCTGGCTGTGGCACCGTAACCCCCATCCTGCAAGCGAGCCACCAGATCCTTCAAGGGAACCTGTGACAACCGGAGCTGACGGGCGATCAGCGCTGTCGGCCAACACCGGGCTGGAGCCCCCTGGTCCCTTTTCAGTCGGCCCAGCAACAGAGCACCCTCTCTGGAGAGGCTAGAGGGAATGGTTCTCGCCTCCTCTGCCATCGCTTCCAGAGTTGGACGGTGCTGGAGGGGCCCAATCCAGAGAGGGCCGCTTACGGACCACCCTGACGAGGAACATAGGCAGCTCTCCCAGTATTTGAGGGAACCCATGGACTGAACCTGCTGATCGCCACAGCGATGACACACCGCCAAGAGCCCCAACTGCAGCTCCTCACCCTGCACCGGGTGTCCGCGCAGACGCACAGCGGTTCGAAAGGTCCGTCCATCACTAAAAGAAAAGAGGGGTTGCACCCCACGCCCCTGACACCAGGCAGTGCGGGCGATCACCCCGATCTGGAGGCGTAAAGCGAGCTCCCAACTGGCAGGATGGCACCGCACGGAAGCTCCGAAACGACGCAGGCCGGAGGTCCTGTCATGGCCAGTAGGCCCTCGTCCATCGGTGCTAGCCACATAGATCACACCCTCCAGAGCCACGGCCTCCAGCCCCAATGGAAGGAGGGCGTTGGGGGATCCAAAGGCATCCAGGTCAACCAGATCAAACCGCTCACCTTGCATCAGGCAGGAGGCCAGCAGTCGCTGGGCGCTCTGGGCCGAGGTTCGAAGCAAACCGCTCCCCTCATGCAAAGCGAGGTTCTTCTTCAGCAAAGGAAGACGGTCGGGGTCAGCGTCATTCACCAGCAGGGAGCATGCCTGCGCCTCCTGCCCATAGCGGAGGGAGCGGAGACCACACCCGGCCATCAAATCCAAAACCCGCAGGGGTCTTCTACGGGCCAGGATGCGGGCTAGAAGCACCCCGAGATCCCTGGAAGGCCGAGAGGCTGGGTTGAAAAATCCACTCCCGGTTTGAAACGTGACGGATCCCTCCGTCAGAAACGGACCAGGATCCCTCGTTAGGTCACTCCCCCCCCGTTCCATCAGCCACCAACCGCCAGTGTTCCGTGCAGCGAACCACTCCACCCGATCCCATCGGGCCAAGAAGACCCAATCCCACCCTGAGGATGTGGACTGGGGATCCCATCATGAATGGCAGTGGAGAGGGCAACAGTGCCACTGGCGCCATCTTGGAGATCCCGACCATCCTCCACTCGTGCTGATCCACGGATTTGCAACCGGCTGTGGACATTGGCGGCGAAATGCAGCGGCTCTGGCGGCCGCTGGTTGGAGTGTCTATGGGCTGGATCTGGTGGGGTTTGGAGCATCGAGCCAGCCGGGGAACCTTCGGTTAGACAATCGGCTGTGGGCTCGGCAGGTGCATGCATTCCTCCAGGAGGTGGTCCAGAACCCCGCGGTTTTGGTAGGGCACTCCCTCGGTGGGTTGGTGGCCCTGACCTGCAGCGTTTTTTTTCCCCAGGCAGTGCTAGCGGTGATTGCCACGCCATTGCCCGATCCAACCCTTCTGATGGTGTCACCCCTCCAGGCCTCTGACATCGGAAGGCGTCCCCCTTGGAAACGCAATAGCAAGCGACGTCTCGTGGAGCTGCTATGCAGAATCTTGCCCCTGGAACTCCTGGTACCCGTTCTGGCCCGCTCGCCATTGTTGGAGTGGGCTATCCAAACGGCCTATTGGGAACCGGTGCTCCAGGATGCTCCATTGCACCGGGTCATCGGGAGTCCAGCAAGACGGAGTGGAGCTGTCCGATCCCTGAGAGCCATGAGCATAGCCATGGCCTTGCGGCCAGTGAAAGCCACAGCTCCCAACCTCCTCGGGCGCCTTCAACACCCCATGCTGCTGATATGGGGGGAGCAAGACATCCTCGTACCACTTCAAGTGGGGTGGCAGTGCCAAAGATTTCGCAAAGATCTTGCTGTCACCGTGATCCCAAGTTCTGGGCACTGCCCGCATGACGAGAGACCAGACGTGTTCAATGAGGTGGTGATCACTTGGTTGCAGCACATGGGCACGTACCGTGAAGGCGTGCTCGGCTCTCTCACAAATTCATGAAGCACACCCTATCGGTGCTGGTCGAAGACGAATCAGGCGCACTGAGCCGGATCTCGGGGTTGTTTGCCCGGAGAGGGTTCAACATTGAAAGCTTGGCCGTGGGTCCGGCGGAACAACGGGGGATCTCCAGACTCACCATGGTCGTCGAAGGGGACGACAGGACACTGGAACAAATGAGCAAGCAACTCAACAAGCTGGTCAACGTACTTGGGGTGATCGATCTCAGCCGGATCCCTGCTGTGGAGAGGGAACTGATGCTGCTTAAAGTTGCCGCAACAAAGGAAAATCGGGCGGCAATATTTGATCTGGTCCAGGTGTTTCGCGCAAAGGTCGTCGACGTCGCCGACGACGCTATGACCCTTGAGGTAGTGGGAGACCCAGGCAAACTGGTGGCGCTTGAACGGCTCTTGGCCCACTACGGAATTCTGGAAATCGCGCGCACAGGCAGAGTTGCTCTTGAGAGAGCCTCTGGCGTCAACACGGAATGGCTTAAAGCCAATCGCTCGGAAAACAGGGTTCCCGCCTAGTTCTTAAGCAGGGTGGCACGAAATAATTTGTCACCCTGTTCCAGCTGATCCACCACATCCATCCCGCGAACCACCTGACCAAAAACCGCGTACCGACCATCGAGTTCGGGCAGAGCTTCTAGAGCAATATAAAATTGAGCACTGGCAGAGTTTGGGTCGGAGGATCGTGCCATCGCCACAGCTCCGCGGTCATGGGTTAGGACGGGTTGAAGAGAGAGATTTGTGGAGGCGATTTCCTTACCGTAGGAAAGAGACTTTGAGGGTTTCACCCTAAATTCCAATGGAATGTACCGAGCAGTTCCAGTCGCAGAGTCAATGTATTGGCCTGAACCATAGGCACTCACTGGAATTCTTGGATTAGAACTGTTTGGATCCCCACCCTGAACTACAAAGGGGAGAGGGGATTTAACAACACGATGAAAGATCGTCTGATTATAGATACCCTTCTTCACAAGGTCCAGAAAGTTACCAGCAGTCAACGGAGCATTCGCCCCATCTAGCTTTACAACAATGAGCCCTTTTGATGTCTCCAAGGAAACATTGGCCGTCTCAGCCAAACAGGGAATGCTAGAAGATTGGCAACCTAGTTCTGAAGCTCGTGGATCCCTCACGCACCCAGTAAGAAGGAGAAGCACGCCAAGGGTATAGAAGGCTGAAGAAGTTTTCACTGGTCTAATGGACAGGAAGAGCATCAGATTCCCTCAAGGGGAACACCAAGGAAGCGAGCCAGGCTTGCCCCTGAAAACTCAAGCTCAGCCAGAGGAATCGGTTCTCCGATTCGGCTGAGGGGAAGGTCGCGTCGTCCCTGGATCCGCAACGCAAGACGCCTGAGAGGACTAAGTCCTTCCCGGACTTCGACTTTGACGGCTTGGATCTCCCTCAAGGGCACTTCCACCTGGATGCGCTGTCGCAGACCTTGGCGAGAAATCACAGCCAAGCCGGTTCGTTTATCGAAGCGGTTACTTCCCCCACCCAAGTCCAATGAGATCACAGTCCAGAGGTAAGTCGCCAGTAGAACAGCGGCGACCCCATACAGACCCATGACTAAGCCTTGCGGCAGCCAAGGCAAATCGCCGGCAGAAAAAAGAGGCACCAAATTCCTGCCAAGACGGCTGGAAAGGCTTGCAATCACAAATCCTAGTCCCCCCAGGCTCACAGCGAGGGCCACGAGAACATTGGAAAGGCGTCTTGAGCCCATCACAGGCTGCTCAAGAACCTCATCATCCTCCCGACTGTCTTGGGAGGTCTTCGCAAAACTGGTCACCATGGATGTGGACGACTCTTTGCTTCCATCCTGACGTGGGAAGGGAGCCATCGGGGAGAGGTTGGCAAGACGTAAGACTGCTAGCAGATGTCAGGGCATGTAGACCTTCCCAGGAGCCACGGGAACGTTGTTACCATCACCCGGTAACACACAACCCAGCAGGTTTCCGACCTGCTGAACCCACGCCTTCTTCCCATGACGATCGCTGTAGGACGCGCGCCAGCAGCTCGGGGATGGTTTGACATC
>JBBASA010000027.1:0-33335 GCA_040399515.1 Cyanobium sp.
TTTCTCTTCTTTTCTCACTCTTGCCACCCGATGGGTGGCTTTTTTGTGGGAGTGTCGATGATCTTTCCCCCTGCTGCACAGGAGAACAAAAAACGAATGGGCCTTGGCCTGCGAAGACACATACGCACTCTTTGGCTGTCCTACAGACTCTGGCTTCGTTGCGATTGCATTGATCTGAGTGCGGCCTTTGCCTTTCACACTCTTCAATCATTCTTTCCTGCCTTACTGATCGCCCTGGCCCTTGCATCACGCTTTCTTGGCCAGGACGAGGCCTTACTTCAGCAGGCAAAACTGGTTGTGGGTCAATTGATTCCTAGTGATTCCATGCCCCTGTTTACGGATGCCTTGTCTCGTTTTCTTCGGCAGGGCTTCGGAGCAGGACTGGCGGGCATCGTCTTGCTATTACTGAATGCTAATAATATCTATCTCACTTTACAAAGGGGTGCTGATCGGCTCTGGTGGAATCGCCCCTACGGCCTGGAGTCTTTATCTTGGCTGCGAGTTGTTCAGCGCTTTTTATGGCTAAGACTGAAGTCACTCTTGATCTTGCTGCTGATTGGGCCGATCTTAGTAGCCGACCAAGTGATTGGGAATTTTCGGGTTTTTGGTTCTACCCTTTTGCGTGATTGGCTCTCCGAAACACTGCCAGATGGATTTACATGGCTAGGGAGATTGTCATATGGGACTGATTTTCTTCTCTCAAATATCTTGGCTTTTGTGTCGGTGATGGCGCTTCTTTGGCTCTTGCCCTCCCGCCAAGTTCCCTGGCGCCCGTTAGTTCCTGGCGCCTTGCTGATCAGCGTGATTTCTACACTTCTTACCGTTATACTGGGGCGATTATTATTTGCAATTGGTCTGCAATTTCAGGCCTATGGCGTCGTTGGTGGGGTTTTACTCCTTACGCTCTGGCTGTGGTTACTTGGGGTAATTCTTTATTTCGGGCAATGTTTGAGCGTGACCATTGCCCGCTGGCCCCGTGGTGGGCCATCCGCACCCCCACCCGTCTGAAATCTGCCCCCCAAGGGGGCAGGATGAAGAAAGCGCTCTAAATCCATCCCAGTGATTCGCATCCCCCCCTCCTGGCCAATCAAGATTGCGCCACTTCCCGCCAGTCTTCTCCTCGTCGCTACAGCCCTTGGCTCCATTGTTCTGACCGGCATCGCTTTGCTGACACTGGTGCCCATGGTGATGATCGTGGGAGGATTAGCCGTTGGGATTCTGGTCACATTGCTGTTGGGTTGGGCAGGCATTGAAGCCCTGGCAGCGTTTGAACGCTGGATGGACCACGACCCGCGTTTCCAACGCTGAATGCAGCGTTTCTCCTTCCCCTGGTTCTGGGTAGGGCTTGCAGCCCTCTTGCTGCTCCTCCCAGGACCAGCAGGCAAATTCCTTCTGGATGTTCTTGGCGGGTTGACCCTGTTGCTTCTGCTCCTTGGCGCAGGGGTGGGTCTCCTGGCATGGCAACTGCTACGACGGCGCCTCCACACCTGTGAGACCTGCGGCACCGTCAGTTTTGGAAGCCAGGTGTGCCCGGCGTGCGGATCCTGGTTTCGAGAACAGGGCACCCGTCCAGAGAGCGAAAGGGATCTGGAAGCCTTGGATCCCTCCCAGGTGATCATCAATGTGGAAGCTGTCGATGTGGAGCCGTCCACGGATCGAAACAACCCGCCCTCATCCTGAGGAACGGCGTTTGCTTCCCATAGGCTCATGACAGAGCTGGTTGCCTATGGCCCCGTTGTTGGCTGCTCAGTGGGATGTGGTGGTCGTAGGCAGCGGAGCAGCAGGGCTGATGACCTGTCTGGAACTTCCCAGTGATCTGAGAGTTCTGCTCCTGAGTAAACAGTTGAACCCTCGCTCAGCCAGCCGCTGGGCCCAAGGCGGGATCGCCGCGGTGACCCGCTCCGAAGACAGTTTTGACAGCCACATCGCTGACACGCTCAAGGCGGGTGCTGGCCTGTGTGACCGCCCGGCAGTGGATCTTTTGGTTCGTCAAGCACCAGCTTGTGTGGAGCGGCTCCTGGCCTTGGGCATGGCATTCGACCGGGAGAACGGCAACCTCAGCACCACGCTGGAGGCAGCCCATAGCCACCGTCGGGTGCTGCACGCGCAGGACCGCACTGGAGGTGCGCTGGTGGATGCCTTGGAACGGGAAGTGCAGTCCCGGGCGCTGCTGGAGCGCCACGAAGGGGTGCCAGCCCTCCAACTCTGGGTGGACGGGGGGCGCTGTGTGGGACTGCAGGTTTTGGACGGCAACCAACTGCGCTGGCTCCGCGCCAGAGCCGTAGTGCTTGCCTGTGGAGGGGGTGGCCACCTCTTCTCTCACACCACCAACCCAAGCCAGGCGTCAGGGGATGGGGTGGTGATGGCCTGGGCGGCAGGAGCCCAGATTCGGGACCTGGAATTTGTGCAGTTTCACCCCACCGCCCTGATGCTGCCCGGGGCCCCCCATTTCCTAATCAGCGAAGCCGTGCGAGGGGAAGGAGCACGCTTGTGGGATGCCCAGGGGAACAGTCCCGTTGCCCTTCTCAGTGGGGGAGATCTGGCCCCTAGAGACCAGGTGAGTCGTGCTCTGGCCCAACGCATGCAGCAGCAAGGGGTCGACCATCTCTGGCTGGATCTGCGCCCTGTAGGGGAGGAACGGCTGCGGAAACAGTTCCCGACGATTCTTGGGCGCTGCCTGGAACTAGGGCTGCAGCCCACCCTCTCCCCCATCCCCGTGGCTCCTGCAGCCCACTACTGGATGGGAGGGGTGCGAACAGATCTGCAGGGCGCCACAACCCTGCCGGGGCTCTACGCCGTGGGAGAAGTGGCCTGCACAGGAGTCCATGGAGCCAATCGCCTGGCCAGCAATTCCTTGATGGAGTGTCTGGTGTTTGCGCGGGAGCTGGCTTCTCTGGAGCTGGCACCGGCAGCCTCTGCGATCTTCCAGCCCGTGTCTCGAGACCTACCCCTGCACCCCCTACCAACCGAGACGGAAGACGGCTTACAACAGCAACTGGAACATTTGCGCCAGTTGTGCTGGAGTGTATCCGGGGTGGAACGCTCAGGAGAGCGAATCCGTGGAGCCCTGCAATCGGTGCGCCAGCAACGCCAAGGGCTGGAACATGAGGCCCTCTGGCAGATCGTGGAGCGTCAGTCTCCAGAGGTGTGCTTTACCATGGAACCCAACCAGGTGGCTGGCTTTTTGCTGTTGCACGAGCTCCGTCAGCGGCTGGTATTGGCGGAGCTCCTGATGGAGGCCTCGCTCTTTCGAGAGGAGAGTCGGGGAGGCCATTTCCGCACGGATGCCCCAGCCCGGCAGCCCTTCTGGGAGCGGCACAGTCGCCAAGAGAAGGGGATGGCCATCCAGACCGATGGGGTGGATCGGAATCAAAACCCGTTGGGGCCGCTGTAATTGCTCATGGCAGCCAGCTTGGCCAGGGGCTTCACGCCTGAATCGACCGTGCCGTTGATCTCCCAGCTGGGAAAGCCCTTGATCTGTTTTTTCTCGCACAGGGGCGCCTGATTCTTGTAGCCATCGGGGGCGCACTCAACAATCTTCAACGCGGCGGCGCCTTCCTTACCAAACAGTTCCTTCTGTTCCCGGCAGTGGGGGCACCAGTAGGCGGTGTACATCACCGCTCCCTTTGCTGTGAGATGTTTGGCCAGGGCAACGGCGGCAGGAGAGCTGGGGGTGGTGATCGGCGGAGACATGCCCTTTGTGAGGCCGCTCTCCGGCCGATCCAGGGCCGTGGCCCAGCCCATGCCAACCACAAGGACAGCCAGGCTCACCAAGACCCCGCGAAAGATCAGCTGACCCCGTTCCTGCCAGTCCCCACCCAGAATGGAGAGGACCATCAATCCCAGGGAAAGGCCTGCGGAGAGAAGGCAGAAGGCGCAGAAGGCCTGGATCTTGAACACCATCACCCCCATCAACACCAGGCTGAAGATGGCCATGGCGGTGCTGATCAGGAACAGGGCCCACCAGCTGGCTCGATGCAGGCCAGCCCTGGCCTCTCCCTTCAAGAGCAGAGGAAGGAGAGCAAGCAGAAGAACCGAGATGTAGGCCAATGCCCCGAACAGGGATAGGGGTTGTCCCAACAGTGATCCCCAGGCGCTGCTGAGCACCTTGTCGCAGCCATCTGAGCCGCCAGGACAGACCAGGGGGCCGAGCACGCCCCAGCGATGCAGGGTGATAGACCCCGTATCCAGAAGCCCGATGGTGGCGAGCACGGCCATCGCCACCCTGGCCCAGCGGTGGCCAGGATCGCCCCGGCGTCGGCTGCTGCTCAGTCGGCTGGCTAGTCGGGTCGACGTCACGGAGAGGAACAGAGCAACGTGAGGGGATTCTGGCAGCGCCCCCGCCATTCCATAGGGTGGGGTGACAGCCATTTCTACGCCGACATGCCCTCCGGCCCCGTCAGCAGCATTCCCACTGTCGCTTTTGCTCACCTGGGCTGCGAGAAGAATCGGGTCGACACCGAGCACATGCTTGGCCTCTTGGCAGAAGCGGGATATGGCGTCAGTGCCGATGAGCGAGACGCCTCCGTGGTGGTCGTGAACACCTGCAGCTTCATCGAAGACGCTCGAAAGGAATCCGTTCGCACCCTGGTGGAGCTGGCTGAGCAGGGGAAGGAACTTATCATTGCTGGCTGCCTGGCCCAGCATTTCCAGGAAGAATTGCTGGCCGCCCTGCCGGAAGCCAAAGCCATCGTGGGCACCGGCGACTACCAGCACATCGTGAGCGTGCTTCAACGGGTGGAAGCCGGTGAGCGAGTGAATCAGGTGAGTGCGGTGCCCACCTTTATCGCGGATGACCAGCTCCCCCGCTTCCGTACAACCAGTGAAGCTGTGGCCTACCTCAAGGTGGCCGAGGGCTGTGATTATCGCTGTGCCTTCTGCATTATCCCCAGGCTACGGGGAGACCAGCGCTCTCGATCAATCGATTCCATCATGGCGGAGGCCCAATCGCTGGCGGCCCAAGGGGTGAAGGAGCTGATCCTGATCAGCCAGATCACAACCAATTATGGCCTGGACCTGACCGGGAAGCCCCAACTGGCTGAGCTGCTGCGGGAGCTGGGCCAGGTGGAGATTCCCTGGATTCGGGTGCATTACGCCTACCCCACGGGCCTCACCCCAGAGGTGCTGGCTGCCTTTCGGGAGGTACCCAACGTGCTCCCCTATCTGGATCTCCCCCTGCAGCACAGCCATCCCGAGATCCTTCGGACCATGAATCGCCCGTGGCAGGCGGAGGTAACAGGCGGGTTGCTCCAACGGGTGCGGCACCAGTTGCCCGGGGCCGTTCTTCGCACCACCTTCATCGTGGGCTACCCCGGGGAAACGGAGAGCCATTTTGAGCACCTGCTCGCTTTTGTGGAGAAGCAACAGTTTGACCATGTGGGGGTGTTCACCTTCTCCCCAGAAGAGGGAACCCCTGCAGCGGACCTCCCCGACGCGGTGCCGCAGGCGGTGGCCTTGGAACGAAAGGATCGACTGATGGCCCTCCAGCAGCCCATCGCAGCGGCGCGCAACGCAGCCTGGGTGGGGGAGATCGTGGATGTGTTGATCGAACAGACCCACCCCAGCAGCGGCGCCATGATCGGCCGTTCCGCCCGCTTCGCCCCCGATGTGGATGGGGAGGTCCGTGTGCAGCCAGGCCCTGGAGGGATGGTGGCAGCGCCTGGCCAACTGGTGCCCGTGCGGATCACGGCCGCCCACACCTACGACCTGGAAGGAGAGCTGGTGGGAGCCGAGGCTCTATTCGAGGAGGCCCGAGAGGCATCGCGGAGACCCGGTTGACCCTCGCTCCTGCATCCCGAGCAGCGTTGGCTTGGCTCCGCCAGCGCCAGAAGGGTGTGTTTCTTGCCGCCTCGGGATTGAGCACGGTGGGCTCCTTTGCGGGCCTGACGGCCAAAAGCTGGATCCTTCTCGATGGCACGGGCAATGCCATGCTGTTGGCCCTGCATTTCGCCGCCCTCTCCCTCCCCAGCCTGATGGTGAGTGGCGCCGCCGGGGTGCTCACCGACCGGGTGGGAAGTGAACAGGTTCTGATCCGGGCCCAGTGGGCCCTTCTGGCCTCCGCCTCCCTGGCCGCCCTGGCGATTCCCCTCTTCAAGGGCCAAGCCCAGGTGGTGGTGCTCTTGCTCAGCACCCTGTTCGGGGGTTTGGCAAGCACCTATGAGCTTACGGCCCGAAACAAATACACCGGCCTGCTGGTGGATCGCCCGGAAGACCTCCCTCCCTATCTGGCGAGCTTTTCCATCGTGTTCAACGTGGGCAAGTTGCTCGGGCCGCCCATCGGAGGCCTGCTTCTCACCTTGGCCGGCCCCACGCTGGCTCTCGCGGTGGATGCGGCAAGCTTTCTTGGACCCATTGCTGTTCTGCTCTGGGTGCTACGCCCCAACACCACCCAGGAGCAAAAAACGGGCCCAGGGGCTGCTATCTCCCTCGCGGCAGCCTGGCGGGAGTGTGGTCCCGTGCTCCGCCATGTCCTGCAATTCACAGCGGTGGCCTGTCTAGTGGGTTTTTTTCACCCCGGCCTGGCTCCAGTGATCGCCGCAGGGGTGCTGGATTCTTCCCCCCAGGCCCTCGGCATGTTCACCAGTGTGATTGCGGCAGGAAGCCTCTGCGGAGGGGTGGTGCTGCAGCGCTACAGCACGTGGTTGTCGCAAAGGCCTGGCCTGTTGATGGGGACCAGTGTGCTGTTGACCGCCCTGGCCCAGATCGGCATGGCCCTCAGTCAGGAGGGCCCACTGAGACAGCCCCTGGGATTGCTGATGAGCTTTCTCATCGGCACAGGCACAGCCACCCTGCTCAGCGGGGTGAACTTGATGGCGCAGGTGGGGGCACCGATGGCCCTCCGGGGCAGAATGGCGGGGCTGGGACAAATCGCCTTTCTTGGAGGCGGCGGGTTCAGTGGTCTTGTTGCGGCAGGCCTGCTCGAGCGCTTTGGCATGGGAGCAACCTTTGGCCTGCTGGGCAGCATCGGCCTGGTGCTGGGCGTGGCCGAATTGCTACAGCGGGGGCGGCTGAGGCTCAGATCAGACGGATTCCTTTGAGAATCACGGTGAGGACATACGCAGCAACAAGACCTGCGCCCACAAGACCCAAGTAGTAAGCGACGGCCATGGTGCCTGCTCAGAACTGATCCCATTACAGCAGATCACATCGGGCGTGCATGGGCTGAATTGGCCGATGCTCCCGCCCATTCCCCAACAAACAGCGTAATGTTCAGCATCTTTCCCAGCCTTCACGGCCCAGCCCGTGGGGGTTTCGCTCAAGCTCTGCATGCGTACCCTGTTGCTCTATCCAGAGTTTCCCAAGACCTTCTGGAGCTACGAAAAAATCCTTGAGCTGGTCAATCGCAAGGTTTTGCTTCCCCCTCTGGGGCTGGTGACGGTGGCAGCCCTACTGCCCCAGACCTGGGAGATGAAGCTTGTGGATCGCAATGTTTGCGAGGTCACTGAGGAGGACTGGGGGTGGGCCGAACTGGTAATCATTTCCGGAATGATTGTGCAGAAGGCAGATATGGCTGTTCAGATTGCGGAAGCCAAGAGGCGGGGGCTGCCCGTGGCCGTGGGCGGCCCCTTCGCCAGCTCCACTCCAGACGCCCCTGAATTGCATCAGGCTGATTTCAAGATCCTGGATGAGGGGGAAATCACGCTGCCGCTATTTATTGAAGCGGTCAGTCGAGGCGAGCAGGGCGGAGTCTTCAGCGCCAAGGGAGAAAAACCTGATGTCACATCCACCCCCGTTCCTCGCTTTGATCTGCTCGATTTAACGGCCTATGACTCCATGTCGGTGCAGTTCTCAAGGGGCTGCCCATTTCAGTGCGAATTCTGCGACATTATTGTTCTTTATGGTCGCAAACCTCGAACCAAGACCCCGGAACAACTCATTAGTGAGTTGCAATATCTCTACGACCTGGGTTGGAGACGTTCCATTTTCCTTGTGGACGATAACTTCATTGGCAACAAGAGGAATGCGAAACTCCTGCTGCCGAAGTTGAAGGAATGGCAGATCGACCACCGCTATCCCTTCAGCTTTGCCACCGAGGCCTCGGTTGACTTGGCTTCCGATGATGAGCTCATGGAAATGATGGCGGAGTGCCGCTTCGACAGCGTTTTTCTCGGCATCGAAACCCCCGACGAAGCCAGCCTGGAAACGGCGCGGAAACTCCAAAACACCCGCTCTTCCCTTGAGGAATCTGTGGACAGAATCACCTCCTATGGCATTCGCGTCATGGCTGGGTTCATCATTGGTTTTGATGGCGAAAAGCAGGGAGCTGGGGATCGCATCGTGCATTTCGTCAACCGCACCGGCATCCCCGCCGCCATGATGGGTATGCTGCAAGCCCTTCCGAACACCGGCCTTTGGCACCGTCTGGAAAAGGAGGGTCGCTTGATTCAGGAACGGGCGGATGCCAAGGGCGTGAACCAAACCAATCTGCTGAACTTCAAGCCCACAAGGCCAATCCGAGATATCGCTGAAGAATATGTGGATGCTTTCTGCCGCCTGTACGAGCCAAACGCCTATATCGATCGTGTGAAGCATTACTACCTGAAAGTGGGACAACCCCGCTGGCAAAAGTATGTGCCAGCTGCCCTTGGCAAACCTTCTCTCCCCAGCTGGACGGACGTGAGAGCCCTCTCGATTGTGATCTGGCGCCAAGGCGTGCTCCGTGACACTCGTTGGCGGTTCTGGTCGTCACTGTTCACCATTGCAAGGGCCAATCCCCAGAACTTTGAACAGTTTGTTGTCACCTTGGCCCACAACGAACACTTCCAGGAATACCGCGCCGTTGTGAAGAGTGAAATCGAGCAGCAACTCGCCCTTCTCCCTCCTGATCCAGCTGCTGGGGTGACGACCGATCCCCGCGAACTTCAACCGGCTTAGCAAGTGAGTAAGGGTTAATCCTGAATGTAGGGTTCCCCTCTTTCAAGGCAGAGCTCGGCCTTCTGAAGCTCCCTGCCCAGGTAAAGGGCATGGTCGAGCCGGCTGAGCGGCACCCGATCTCCCTCCGTCAGGAGCATGCCCAGTTCCTTGGCCGTGCGGCCCCGGTAGATCTCTGTTGGCGTCCTCGGTGCGGCCCCTTGGCAGCGAATCACTTCACCGGTTTCAGGGTCTCGGGCCAGACCGCGTTCATCAATGGTGTTTCCATAGTGTTCAGCCACCAATTCCTGTTGCTGAGAATCAACACGGATCAGGAGATATCCGGAAGGATCGAGAGCAATGAAACGCTGCGACAGGGATTCATCCAGCTGCTGGCGACTGAACATGGCCTTACTCATGGGACTTGGGAAAGGTCAATGTCAGGGGAGGCCTGAAGAAGTTGGGAAGGATCGTAAGCGGAGGTAAAGGGCAAATCGGCATTGATGGCTTCTATTTCTGCTAGCAACTCCTGATTAGCTCCCGGCAGCCACTCCTGGAGAATCGCTGCGAAGCGTGGGTGAAACCAACGGTGCACGCTGGTCCGAGGCTGGGCCATAAATCCCCGGCGCTTCTTGTGGCGCCCTCCCGCGCCCGGATCAAAGCTGCGTAGGCCGCGCTGAATGGCCCACTCCAAAGGGGCGTAATAACAGACCTCAAAATGAAGATGGTCGATCTCCACATCACTTCCCCAATAGCGACCCCACAGGTGAGTGTCGTTGTGCACACACATGGACATCGCCACGGGCAAGAGTGGATTTCCCGTGTGGGCACTGAAGAGAACCACATGGGAACAGAGATGATCGGCCGCTGAGGAAAAGAACTCAGCGCTGAGGTACTTACTACCCCAGGGGCCCCATCGACTGCAGTGCTGGGCATAGAACCCATGCATTCTCTGCATCAAGCTTGCGGGAATGGCCTCCCCCGTCAGTGGAGTGACCGTGAGGCCAGCTTCGGCAACAGCTTTGCGTTCCCTACGGATATTGCGGCGCTGATTAGCATTGAATGTGGCCAGATAATCCGCAAACGTTTTAAATCCTGGATTGGTCCATTCACTCTGCTCATTCAGCCACAGCGACCAGCCGCAGCCTTGGGCCTCCCTGGCAAAAGCAGGGTCAACATAGAGAAAATTGCAACTGAGCAAGCGTTGTTTTTGGCAAAAGGCCTCGATGTGTTGAAACAAAAGGGCCGTGAGGGCCCGTCCATCCTCGTTAGGGCCGATCAGAAACCGATAGCCCTGCACCGGGCTGACCGGGCTCATCCCCAGGAGTTTGGGGTAGTAGCGCAACCCCATCTGCCCAGCGAGCTGGGCAAAGGATTGATCGAACACGAATTCCCCATAGCTGTGCCCCTTCAGATAGAGGGGGGCCAGGGCCACCAGGCTGTCGTCCCGCCAAAGGCCCAGATGGCACGGCTGCCACCCCTGGTTGGGGGCAATGCTCCCGCTCGCCTCGAGCGCATGGAGCCAGTTCCAGGTGTAGAACGGCAGCGGCTGCTCACCGGCAGGCGTCGCCTCCTGCAAAAGCTCCTGAAACTGTTCAGCGGGGATCTCTGCCATGGCTCCATGCCAGCGGGCTCGCAGTTCGGCCATCCCAGAACCCCCCAAAGGAGCGTGCGAGGAGCAAAACTAATCAACTCACCCGATCCCCCGCGCTCCTAGCTGGAGGTTTGCTCCCCATGTCATGGCCAAAGACGTTGTGAACCGGTCTTGCTTCTCCAAAGGGGCCCAGCGGTGCCTGCAGAGCAGCCTCCTTGCGGGCGGCATGGTGTTCGGTCTGGCGTCCCCGTCCTCGGCGAGCCTGCTGATGCCGGTTCTGGAGCTGATGCGTCCCCGGCTGGAGTCGCGCCTCGCCGATGTGTGCATTCAGACAGCAGCAGGAGGATCAGCCCGTCTGGGGGCCAGTCTGGAGGATCCCTGTCGCAAGCTTGCCAAGCCCACCAGCCGCTGTCTGATCGAAGAGACCAACCGCACGGGGCGAGGGCTGGGGGTCCTCACGGAAATGCTCGGTGGACGGTTCGGAGATGACAGTGAGGTGGTGGTGAAGCGGTGTCTGGCTCGCCTGCTTGGCCTGCCTGTGGACAGCCTGAGGGACGTGCCGCTACGTGATCTCACCCGCCGCTTCAGCGTCCTGGCCCCCCTGCCTGGGGGGGCAGGAGGGCTTTAGGCGCGGGCCAGAGCATCGAGCGCCTCTGGCGCCATGCCGAGTTGGGCCGTTTCCGCAAACACCTCCGAGGCATTGTTGGGGCTCTCCTGCAGCCGCACCTTGTGAAGTCGGGCTCCGAGAGCCGCGATGGGAGCGTTCAGCAGATCGGCAATGTGGAGTGCGATGTTTTCCGCCGTGGGGACACAGGTGGCGAAATGGGCAATGTCCTTGTTCAGAAAGGTGTGGTCAAAAGGGTCCACCACCTGGTCCTGAACCACCTGCTGGAGAGCCCCCAGATCGCAGACCATGCCCGTACGCGGATCCACAGTCCCCCTGACGGTGACGTCCAACAGGTAGTTGTGACCATGGCCATGCACCCGGGCACACTTTCCGTAGGTGGCCTCGTTCTCGGCCTGACTCAGCTCTTCCCGGGCCAAGCGATGGGCAGCTGCGAAATGGGTGCGAATGGAGAGAAAGGCTTCCATGGGAGGGATGGCAGAACCACTGAGCACATCGGCCCAGAGATCGGGATGTTCGTAGAGGCGAATGCCCACAACAGGCAGGTGGCGACCCAGCCTGTCGCGGATGGCCAGCGCCAGGGCCTCAGTGGTGGGGAGGCGTCCCTCTGGTCGGCTCAGGTCAAACTCCGGCCAGGTGCGGTTCAGGCAGCGAAAGTTCAGCGGTTCGATCACCACCTCCCGAATGGCGTGTTTCACCTCCGAGAGGTTGAGCACCATGCCATCAGAGTCGAGAGGGCCGGCCATGGCAACCACCAGCTCGTAGTTGTGCCCATGGCCTGGCTCCAGGCTGCAGAGGCCAAAACGGGCCTGGTTCTCCGGCTCATCCAGTTCGGGTAAGCGGTAGAGATGGCTGGCACTGAAACAGGCCCGGCGGGTGATCACGCAGGGCCTTCCACGCCCATGGGGGGAGGGGATGGGGGAGGGAGGTGACGGCCCCGCCGGGACCGGCAGGCTCAGCCCGGCGAGTGTCATGACGGACTCTCTGGAACCAGCCATCCTAGGAACATGGACTGACGTCCTGAGGTTTGATGAACGCACCTGTCCCCCTCGATCTCGCCCGCAGGCTTCGGGGCCTCAACCTCTACCTGGTGGGAATGATGGGAGCAGGAAAAAGCGCCGCGGGCCGCCCCCTCGCCAAGGCCCTGGGCTATCGCTTCATCGACGCCGACACCGCGTTGGAGGAGACGGCAGGGCGAACGATTCCTGAGATTTTTGCCGAGGCTGGTGAGGAGGGCTTCAGGGCCCTGGAAAGCGCTGTGCTGAACGAACTTTCCCGTTGGCACTCCCTGGTGGTGGCCACAGGCGGGGGCGTGGTGACCCGACCAGTGAACTGGGGCCATCTGCAACAAGGCGTGGTGATCTGGCTGGATGCCCCCGAAGCCGTTCTGTTACAGCGCCTCCAGGGCGATCCCACCCCCCGGCCCCTCCTGGCGGATCCCGATCCGGAAGGGCGCCTCCAGGATCTCCTCGCCGAGAGGCGACCTCTCTATGCCCAGGCCGATCTCCATGTGATGCAGCAGGGGGAATCCCCTGAAGCCTTGGCAGACCGGGTGCTGGAGGCCTTGCCGAAGATCCTCAAAGACGGGCCCAAACCTCCCCAGGAGCCCGTCACCCTCGTCCATGAGGATGGTCACATCGACGCCAACCTGAATCTCTAGGCAGCTGGAGCCCCCTCAGGCCGGCCGCTCCAGGCGGACGGCAAACCACTGAATGGCGAGGCCCGGGGTCAATTCCAATTCACAGGCGGTCTCCAGGAGCCGCTCCACCTGGGCCTCCACGCTGCCCAGATGCCCCAAATCGGCAGGGGGAATCTCACAGGACGCCAGATGGCGGGCCAACCAGGTGCGGGTCTCCTGGGCACTGAGAATGGCCTCTTCGCCGCCAGGTTCCAGCACCACGTAATGATCCATCTCCCGAAGCAGGGGATCGCTCATGGTGTCCTCCGTGCAGTCAACCGCTCCACAATCCCATCGCGCCAGCTGAACAGGGGTTGAAAGAGGGGGTTGTCCGAAATGCCGCTGACCCCCTCTCCCGCCAGGGCAGCCCCTGCGCTCAAGGGAAAGCGCAGCAGCGACAACTGGGCCACAACGGCCAGATCCGCCAGGCTCAGCTGATCCCCCACCACGTGGCCGCTGGAGGCCACCAGCGCGCTGACCTGCTCCAGGTTGCGATGGAGTTGCCGGGCCTCCATCGGGGCCAGCAGAGAGCCCAGGGTGTCCGTGACCGACCCCATCAGTCCCCCTGGCAGAGCACCCACCAACTGCCGCAGGGAGGATGGGGTGGCCTCAGGGAGCAGGGCTGTGCGCAGCTTGGGGTTGGTGGCTGCCGCCTGCAGGAGGGCGCGGCGGCAGCTCGACGCCAGGGCCGTGTCCGCCCAGTCCTCCATCAGCAACACCTGGCTCCGCGTCCCCGGATCGGTTGGCAACAAGGCCGGCAGGGGGTGCCGCTTCTCCAGATGGAGGGCAATTTCGGTGGAATCGGCAATCACCTCCGAGCCATCCACCAGCACGGGCACCTGGCGTTGCCCTGAAAGGCGAAACAGCTCCAACTGGCCCAGGCCTGGCACTACCTCCACCAAGGTGGCTTCCAGCCCCTTGGCAGCGAGCACGAGCCTTACCTTCTCGCAGAAAGCGGAATGTTTGAACTGATGGAGCTCCATGGATCCTGGCTCGGGTGGCTGGCTGCACGGCGGCAGAGTAGCCAGCATGGCCATAGACAGAAGGGCACCCCATGAAAGAGTTTCTGCTGAATGTGACCCGGTACCCGCGGTATCTGATCGCCCTCTCCCTGGGCATCCTGCAGACCTTGGTAGAGCCCCTGCAAGGGCGCCGAACCCATCCGATCACCGCCGTGGCCGTGGTGGGAGCCCTCGTGAGTGGCCTGCTGAGCCTGGTGCTGGTGTTGCGTGCGATGGTGGCACCAGCTCCATTGGGATAGCCATGGCTCAGGGTCGAAGGGTGGAGCGGGTGGCCTCCCTGATCCGCCGTGAAATCAGTCAAATGCTCACCACCAACATCCGGGATGCCCGAGTGCATCAGGGCTTGGTGAGTGTCACCAGCGTGGAGGTGGCGGGCGACCTGCAGCACTGCAAGATTTTCGTGAGTGTCTACGGCTCGGAGGAGGAGCGGCGCCAGGCCCTGGAAGGGCTGAAGGCTGCCACCCCATATGTAAAGGGGGAACTGGGCCGGCGCCTGAAGCTGCGTCGCACGCCCGAGGTGGTGTTTCAGGTCGACCGGAGCCTGGAACGGGGAAGCGCCGTGCTGGGCCTGCTGCAGAAGCTGGAACAGGAACGGGGTCCCCAAGAGGCGGAGGGGATCAGCGATGCCCCTTGAGGTCGGCGGCGACGAGCTGCGGCGACGAGTAGCCAGTCTCCTGATCGTTCGTGCCAGCGGCCACCTAGCCGATGGCCAACGCCGCTACCCCCGCTGGGAGCTGGAGAACGCCACGCTCCAGGCACTCCTGGCGGAAGGGGTGGGTGGGGTGATCCTCCTGGGGGGAAGCGCGCCCGAGCTGAGGCTGCGGACGCGCCAGCTCCGCTCCTGGAGCCCCCAACCGCTGCTGCTCTGCGCGGATGTGGAGGAAGGGGTGGGGCAGAGGTTTGAGGGGGCGAGCTGGTTGCCCCCGCCCCTGGGGGTGGGCCAGATCCATCGCCACGACCCCGAGGCCGCCCGCGATCTGGCTGGGCGCTACGGAGCCTGCACCGGCCGGGAAGCCCGGGCCCTGGGCCTCAACTGGGTGCTAGGACCCGTCTGTGATGTCAACAACAACCCCTCCAACCCCGTGATCAATGTGCGGGCCTGGGGGGAGGATCCCGCCGTGGTGGGCGAGCTGGCCACCGCCTTTCTGCAGGGCGTACAGGCCGAGGGGGTGCTCGCCTGCGCCAAGCACTTTCCCGGCCATGGGGACACAACCGCAGATTCCCATCTCGACCTGCCCGTGCTGCCCCACAGTCGGGAGCGATTGGAGGCCATCGAACTCCCCCCCTTCCGGCAGGCGATCGCCGCCGGGGTGGCCTCGGTGATGACGGCCCATCTCCTGCTTCCGGAGCTGGATCCGGATCGGCCCGCCACCCTCTCCTGGCGCGTGCTCACGCAGCTGCTCAGGCAGGATCTGGGCTTCGATGGCCTGGTAGTGACCGATGCCCTGGTGATGGAGGCGATCGCCGCCCGCCACGGTGCTGGAGAGGCGGCCGTGATGGCGCTGGAGGCCGGGGCCGATCTGGTGTTGATGCCCGCCGATCCATGGCAGGCGATCGAAGCCATCCTGTCCGCGGTGCGAGAGGGCCGCCTCACCGAGGAGCGCCTGTGGAGCAGCCTGGAGCGACGCCGGAAGGCCCTGGAACTCACCCGGAACGATCCTGGGCTTGAGAGCCTGGATCCTGGCCAACCCCTTGGCCCCCTGAGCAATGGCCCTGGGGAGGAGGATCGGGTCCTGGCCCAGGAGCTGTTGGCCCGCACCCTGGAGCGCCAGGGTGGAACCCTGCGACGGCCCCCCGAAGGGCAGGGCCTGGCCCTGGTGCGAGTGGACACCCAGCTGGGCTGCCCCTTCCTGCCACCCTCAGCCCCGGCCCTGGAACTGACCAGAGCCGGGGGCTTCCAACCCTGGGTGGTGGATGGCCAGAACCCCCTGGCATGGACCCAGGCCAGAGAACCCGATCACTTGCCCGAGCCCCCCTGGAGCAGGGCGGGATGGCATCGGGAGCCCGTGCTGTTGCAACTGTTCGTGCGGGGCAATCCTTTCCGGGGCTCCGCCGGTGGGGGGGAGCCCTGGGCGGCCTGGATTCAGGAGCTGCTGGATCAACACCGGCTCGCCGGACTGGTGGTGTACGGCAGTCCCTATCTATGGCAGAGCTTGCGGGTTCTTCTCCCTCCCGACCTGCCTGCGGTGTGGAGCCCGGGGCAGATGCCCGCAGCCCAGGCTCTGGTGCTGCGCCAGATGGGCCTGGGCCAGGACGAGGGGGCAGGAGGGTTTACGGATTGAGCGTGAGCCTGTCGATGATCGTGCGCGATGAGGCGGCTTGCCTGGCCAGCTGCCTGGCGTCGGTGCGCGGATTCGTGGAGGAGATGGTGGTGGTAGACACGGGGTCGGTGGATGGCACCGTGGCCATCGCCCAGGACGCCGGAGCCGAGGTGCATCACCTGCCCTGGCCAGGAGACTTCGCCGCAGCGCGCAACATGGCTCTGGAGAAAGTGAAGGGCGACTGGGTGCTGGTTCTGGATGCGGATGAGCGCCTCCGACCGGAGGCCATGGCCCCCCTGCAGGACGCCATGGCCCAGCCGGATGCCCTGCTAGTTACCTTGCTGCGGCAGGAATGCGGAGCCCAGCAATCCCCTTACTCCAGCGTGAGTCGCCTGTTCCGGCGCCACCCGGCGATCCGCTGGAGTCGGGCTTACCACTCTCTGGTGGATGACAGCGTGGAGGCCCTGCTGCGGGACGAGCCCCATTGGCGCTTGCTCCATTGTCCAGAGCCGGCCTTGCTGCATGAGGGCTACCGCCCCGAGCACATCGAACAGGGGCATAAGGCCCAGCGGCTGCGGCAGGCGATGGAGGCCGAACTCCTGCGGGATCCCGCCGACCCCTACACCTGCGCCAAACTCGGCGGTCTGGAGATCAGCATGGGCGACCGAGAGCGGGGGATGGCTTTGCTCAGGCAAGGCCTGGAGAGCTGTCCGAAGGAGGCCCATCCCGAGCGCTATGAACTGCTGCTGCACCTGGCTCTGGCCCAGGGGAACGCAGACCCGGCGAAGACCGGCAGGCTCTACAGGGAGGCCCTAACCCTCCCCCTGGATCCCCGGCTCACCCTGGCAGCCCGCCTCAACCTGGCCTCCCTCCTGCTCCATCAGGATCAGACGGCAGAGGCGGTGACGTTGGGCCAGGAGGCCATCCGCATCGCCCCGGAACTGGCCCGTGGCTGGCTCCATCTGGGCCTCAGCCTGCGGCGCAGCGGGGATCTGCCGGGGGCGATCGCGGCCTATCGCCAGGCCCTGGCCATCGAACCGGACCAGAGCGAGGGGCATCAGAATCTGGGATTAGCCCTTCTCCTGGCAGGGGATGTGTTGGGCGCCCGCCGCCATCTCCAGCAGGCGATCCACCTTCTGGAGGCCCAGGGACGCCATGGGGAGGCCGACGCCCTGCGCCGCTCCGCTGGCAGCCTGGTAAAGCTGGATTCATGAGCCACAAGGATCCAGCACCGCTGCAGGGGTGCCGCATCGCGGTCACCCGGGCCGAGCAGCAACTCGGGGGCGCCCGCTCGTTGTTCGAAGCGGCTGGAGCGGAGGTGATCGACCTGCCGGCCCTGGTAGTGGGGCCTCCGGAGGATTGGCGGCCCCTCGATGAGGCCCTGGCGGATCTGGACCAGTTCCACTGGCTTCTTTTCTCCAGTGCCAATGGGGTGGAGGCCGTTCAGGCCCGGCTGCGGCGCCGGGGGGGCGACCTGGCCCGACCGCCCAAGGGCCTGCGCATCGCGGCGGTGGGACGCCGCACCGCCGAGCAGCTGGAGGAGATGGGCGTGGCGGTGGATTTTGTGCCCACGCGCTTCATCGCCGACGCCCTGATTGAAGAATTCCCCGTTTCCGCCTGGGGACTGCACCTCCTGCTTCCCAGGGTGCAGAGTGGCGGCCGCACCGTGCTTGCCGAGGCCTTCGGCAGTGCGGGAGCCCGTGTGGTGGAAGTGGCGGCCTACGAAACACGCTGCCCGGAAGGTCTGCCCAGCCAGGCTGTCCAGGCGCTGCAGCAGGGAACCCTCCAAGCCATCACCTTCAGCAGCGGCAAAACGGTCCGCCACTGCGTCCAGCTGCTGGAGGGCGCCTTCGGCACCCAATGGCTCCACGTGCTGGAAGGGGTAAAGGTAGTGTCCATTGGTCCCCAGACCAGCAAGCCCTGCCTGGCGTTGCTGGGGCGAGTGGATGCGGAGGCGGACCCCCACGATCTGGAGGGCCTGGTGGACGCCTGCGCCCGGGCGATCAGAGCTGCAGAGTGACCGATTGGGTGCCGGCCTGCAGCTTCATCAACCCACGATCCACATCGATGGCCCGCACCTGCCAGCCCAAGGGCAACAGGGAATCGTCCTGACCTGTGCCCACATCCCCGACACGCAGGGAGCCGGACCGTGTTCCCCCGGCCTTGGCCTCGGAGGGTGCATATTCCACCAGGGCCTCCCCCCCCATGGGGCCCTGGAGCACCCCTTGAAAGAGCAGGCCCTTCGGCGCCTCCAGCGGAGGCAGGCGCTGGGACCTCCCCGCTGGTGCACCGGGCCGCTGTTGGCCTGCGCCAGCGGCGGGCTGTTGCCCTGGGGCAATCGCCACTTGCTGGGAGGCCGGTGCACGGACGAGGCGAGGGGTGAGAACGGCGGCGAAGGGATCAGGGCGCCCCAAATTGACCGCTTGGACCACCTGTTGGGGGGTCGCCAAGGGAGCCAGGGAGGCCCCCTCTGGCCGGGGAACGGGACGATCCTGCACGTTGGGCAGTTTGGGAACCGGGGGCTGCACCTCCACCTTGGGGCTGGGGGTGCAGGCCGCCAGCAGGGCTGGGATCAGAGCCAGGAAGGCAGCCTGGACGCTGTTCCAGCCAGCTGGGCAAAGCCCGCTCTGGAGAGCCTTGCGGGGAGGATCAAGGTTGGGCGTTGCTTTCAACGAGATCGCGAAATCGATCAAGGTTGGCCTGGAGCTCACGGTTCACGATGCCGCCCATGATGGAAGGTTCCATCAAGGGTGCCAGCATCGTAGGCAACTCATAACTCACACTGAGTTTCACAGCCGTCAGGTTGGGGCCTAGGGGGTAGAAGCGCACTCCCCCTTTGGTGGGGAGCCCCCCCACAGATTCCCAGTGCAGCTGCTGCTCAGGCACCCGGCGGGAGATGCGGGCTTTCCACTGAAATCGAAACCCTTGGGCCATGAGTGTCCATTCGGTGAGATCCGGATCGTCCAGGGTGACCACCGATTCGATCCAGTGCATCCAGCGGGGCATGGCCTCCAGATCGCTCCAAACCGCCCACACCTTCTCAACAGGGGCTTGGATTTCCGTGGTCACGGTGTGTTCGAGCCAGCGTCCCATGGTTGTGCTCCTAGGCAGCGGCGGCGGTGCGCGCCAAGCTCACGGGACGATCCATGATGGCTGCTGCGGCAAGGCGTCCACTCATGGTGGCACCTTCCATGGAATCGATGTAGTCCTGGCGGGTGTAGCTACCGGCCAGAAAAAAGTTGCTGATCGGGGTCCGTTGCTCCGGCCGGAAGGGCTCCATACCAGGGGCCTCGCGGTAGAGCGACTGGGCCAGCTTGACCACATTGCTCCACACCAATTGGAGATTGCGGGAAGAGGGGAACAGCTCCCGCACCTGGCGATCGGTGTGCGCAACGATCTCTTCGTTTTTTTTCGGAATCCAGGGATCCCCAGGTGTCAGCACGCACTGCAGAAGGGAACCCAACCCTGGCTTGCGGTAGTCCTCCGGGCTGGCCAGAGCCAGATCGGCAAAGCAGCTGAAATCCGCATCCGCTGTGTACAGCAGATTGTCGAGGCCCACGGGGCGGGAGAGATCGCTCCGCCGCTGTCCATTCCCCGGCGCGTCCCCCAACTCCGTCACCCAGCCGTCGTAGCGCAGCTGAACGGTGGCCACGGGCACGGCCTCCAGCCGATCGAGATTGGCGAAAAGGCTGTGGCAGCGCCAGGCTTGAGGGACCAACCGCTGGATGCCTGGCACGTCACAGGCTGCAAGATAGGCATCCGCCTGAACCTGGATGTCACCCTCGGGCGTCCCCAAGGTGAGGCCAGTAACTCTGGTACCCGCAGGAGTGCCGCCCTGAGCAGAACCCTCCTCGTAATCAAGCCTGATGGCCCGGTGGCGCAAATGGAGCCGGCCACCCCGAGCTTCGACATACCGCAGGATCGGTCCGGTGAGCCAGCGGTGGGGGGAGCCCTTGAGCAAATTCAGCTTGGAGGCCTCCGTGCGGGCCGCAAACATGAGGAAGATGGTGAGCATGCAGCGGGCCGATATGGCCTGGCAATCAAGAAATCCAAGGGCGTAAGCGATGGGATTCCAGAGCCGCTGAATGCTGTGCAGATTGCCGCCATGGCCCAGAAACCAGTCCTGAAAACTGATGCGATCCAGATCCCGGATCACCCGCATCGCCCCCTCGTAGTCAACCAATCCCCGCACAATCGGACTGGTGCCGAGAGCCAGGGCATTTCTGACTTTGTCGATGGCCTCCAATTGGGGGGTGGTGAAAAAGGCCTTCAGCCCGTTGAAGGGGGCCCCAACGGGGAAACGAAAATCCAGGCTGCGCACATCGCCGCCCCTGTTCACAAACAGATGGGTATGGTCCTTTGGGAGGAGATGGTCGATCGCCCCGACCTTGCGCATCAGGGCAAAGAGATTGGCGTAGTTGAAGAAAAAGACATGCAGACCCATCTCAATGTGATTGCCATCCGGATCTTCCCAGCTGCCCACCTTCCCACCCATGAAGGGACGGGCTTCATAAAGATCAACCTCTAGGCCGGCATCCACGAGATCCACCGCCGCGGCAAGCCCTGCCAGCCCTGCTCCCACGATGGCGACCCGCACCCGAACGCTCCAACGATGCACCGACTTTATGGAAGGGGGCACCTTGAGTGCGGCGGAGAACCGACCAGCCCAGCAGTGGAAAGTCTCCATAGACTTTCGAAATCATTGAGTGCGCATGAGAATGGAAGCTGCCATCTCTGTAGAGGTTCTCCAACAGGCCACCCACACGGGCGTAGATGGGCGCGGGATCCAGATCACGGAACCGGCCATGCGCCAGCTCGCCACCCTGGTGGCGCAGCAGGGCCAGGGGAAGATTTTGCGGGTGGGCGTGCGGTCCGGGGGGTGTAGTGGCATGAGCTACACCATGGATTTCATCGAAGCCTCCGGCATTCGGGACGACGACGAGCGCTACACCTATCAGCCTGAGGAGGGCGCTCCCTTCGACGTGGTGTGCGATCCCAAGAGCCTGTTGTACATCTATGGGCTGCAACTGGATTTCTCCACGGCCCTGATTGGGGGTGGCTTCAACTTCACCAACCCCAATGCCACCCAAACCTGTGGTTGCGGGAGTTCCTTCGCCGTCTGATCCGGTCCGCCAACGCCGTGGGAACCTGAGAGGTTGAGCGTCCGGCACGAAGCCATGGCCACCAGCCACGAAGCCCTCTTTGAGCAAGCCCTGGAGCGCTATCGCCAGGGTGAGCCCCCAGAGGATCTGATCGATGATTTTCTCCAGCTCACGTCCCAGGCCCCGGGCCAATCGGCCGCGTGGACCTGCCTGGCCTGGCTTCAGCTGCTCCTAGACCAGCCGAAGGACGCGCTGAAATCAGCCCGCACAGCCGTGCGCCTAAACCCCCAAGATCCCCAGGCCCGAGTGAATCTGAGTGTGGCGATGCTGGAAACCGGTGCCAAAGGGGTGCGCGAGCACATCGAGATGATTCAACGCATCACCCTCGTGGCGCCGGAGCTGGAAGTGGAGCTGAAGGACTCCATGGCCGATGGATTGGCCCGGCGACCTGGCTGGTCGGCGATGGAGAAAGTGCAGGGTTGGCTGCAAGGGTGAGACGGCTTTTGCTGATCAGCAATGGCCACGGGGAGGACCTGAGTGGGGCCCTCCTTGGAAAAGCCCTCCAGGCCCAAGGTGCGGTTGTGGAAGCGCTGCCCCTGGTGGGCCATGGAGAGGCCTACAGACGAGCAGGCCTGCCAGTGGTCGGGCCCACCCGCGACTTCAGCACAGGGGGCTTGGGCTACACGAGCCTGGGCGGACGCCTCACCGAACTTAGGCAAGGGCAGCTGGCCTATCTGCTCGGACGGCTTCGGGCCGCCAATCGCCGACGGCGCTCCTGCGACTGGGTGGTGGTGGTGGGGGATGTGGTGCCCCTGCTGGCCGCCTGGCTGACCAGAAAGCCCCTGGCGGTGTATCTCGTGGCCTATTCCAGCCATTACGAGGGCCGCCTGCGGCTGCCCTGGCCCTGTGGGTGGCTGCTGCGCCAACCCCGGGTGCGACTTCTCTGGAGCCGCGACGCCCTCACGGCAGAGGATCTAACCCAGCAGCTGGGGCGCCCCGTGCACTTTGTGGGCAACCCCTTCCAGGAGGGGGCAGGGACACGGGTGTCCCTCACCCCCGAGGCCGGTGTGGGCTCCGTGCTGGGCCTGCTGCCGGGAAGTCGGCTGCCAGAGGCCCGCTCCAACCTGTTGCTGATGCTAAAGGTGCTGCGCCAGCTGTCCGAACCCTGGCCAGCCCACCTGCGCATCCTTGCGGCCCTTGTGCCCAGCCTGAAGGCCGAGGAGATCGGGCGGGCGGCGGCCGCCTCAGGCTGGAGCCTGGAGGCCCCCGCAGCGGAGGCGGGCAGGCCTGTGCTCCGCTGCGGAGCCCTGCGGGTGGAGCTGGTGGCGGATCGCTTCTGGGGGGTGCTCCACAGCAGCGATCTTCTACTGGCCATGGCTGGCACGGCATCGGAGCAGGCCGTGGGGCTCGGCAAACCCGTGCTCCAGCTGGCAGGAGCAGGACCTCAGTTCACTGAGGGGTTTGCCGAGGCGCAACGCCGTTTGCTGGGACCGGCGGTGAGCTGCGCCCCGGGCCCCGTCGGGGCAGCCACCACCCTGAAAGCCACAGCGCAGATGGCCGCCGCCCAGCTGGCCCGTCTGGCCGATCCCATCGCGGGGCCGAAGTGGCGAGCGGAGATGGGAAGGGTGGCCCTGGAGCGCCTCGGCGAGCCAGGGGGGACGGCCCGCATGGTGGAAGCTTTGATAACCAAACAAGAACCCCTCAGCCCTCCCTCCTATGCCAACCCATCCCGCTGAATCCCCCCGAGCCTGGTTGGAGCCTTGGCAGAAGCGGCTTGACGGTCTGCTCGTGCTGGATGTGTTTCTGGTGCTGGCAGGAGCCCTGTGGTTTGGGCTCGGGGTAGGTCTGCATCTGCGGGGGATCGAGGCGGTGTTATCCACCTTTCTGCGGCTTTGGCCTGTGCTTTTTCAACCCGCGATTGGGGTGCTCATGCTGGGAGCCCTGGTCAGCGGGGGGCTTGGCTGGTGGAAGCGGCGAGGGCAGCCCTGAGATCGGGCTTGTCGTACTGGAAGCCCTGCTCGAGAAGTCGCTGGGGCTTCACCTGCTGACCTTCGAGCACCACGGCGGCCCCATCGCCCAGCATCACCTTGAGCACCGGCCCTGGCACGGGAAGCAGGGAGGGACGGCCCAGCACCTCCCCCAGGCTTGTGGCGAAGTCCGCCATCCGCACCGGCTCAGGGGCCACCGCGTTGTAGATGCCCTGGTAACTCGGATCCTCAAGGGCGGTGGCCACCAGACGGCAGAGGTCGTGGCGATGGATCCAGCTCATCCATTGCTGGCCCGATCCCACCGGCCCCCCGAAGCCAGCGCGGAAGACCGGCAGCATTTTCCCGAGGGCTCCCCCATCGGGGCCCAGCACGATGCCGAGGCGCAGCACAACCACGCGGCAGGTGTTCGCCGCGGCCAGGGCTGCGTCTTCCCAGTCCTGGCAGAGCTGGCCAAGAAAATCACTAGCCGCCGGGCTGGATTCCACAAACGTGGCCGCCTCACTGGAGCCATACACCCCCACCGCAGAGGCACTCACGAGCACCTGGGGGGGCGTAGGGAGTTGGGTGATCGCCTTCACCAGGGCTGTGGTGGTGAGCAAGCGGCTTTCGCGCAGCAGCTGCCGTTGGACCTCGCTCCAGCGGCGTTCCGCGATGGGTTCCCCGACCAGGTTGACGACACCCTCCGAGGACGCAAGAGCCGCCTGGAGGTCGGCCAACTCCCAGCTTGCAGGATCCGCCGGGTCGAGCTGCAAACAGCGCAGACGATCGCCCTCCAGGCGGGGAAACGGTTGGCTCTGCCGACTCACCAGCGTGAGGTCGTGGCCGAGCTCCAATAGGAAAGGCACCAGTTCGCGCCCCACAAATCCCGAACAACCCAGCAGCAGCAAGCGCATGCCCGTCTCTCGATCTGCGGCCCGAGGCTAGTGGCTGGTCGGACCAGCGGGGGGCCAGCCTACGGCCGCTCAGGGGGCCTAGGGTGCCTGCGATCCTGCCGCCTGGCCATGGCCGATCCAGCCCCCCAGCCCAGCACCCAATCGTCTACCGCAGCTACCCCAGCTGCACCTGACAAGCCAGCGGCCCTGAAAAAAGGAGCCCTGGTTCGCCTGAATCTTCAGGCCTACCAAGGCAGCCTGGAAGCTTCCGGAAGTGATCCCGTGCCCCCCGCCTATGTGGTGGAGGGTCCCGGGGAAATCCTGGCCGTGAAGGGCGACTTTGCCCAGATTCGCTGGCGGCGACCCGTGCCCGATGTATGGCTGCGCCTGGACCAGCTCCTGAGTTATGGGGGGTGAGGGGGCCTAGACCTCCAGACGCCGGCGCTCCTGGTGTAGCTGATCCCGTTGCCGTCTGGCCTCCCGCAACATTTCCCGGCCGTCCCGTAAATATTCATCCACGTAGCCCAAGGTGTAACGCTCCAGCTCCATCAAGGCGTCCTGCACCTGTCTGAGGCAGTGATAAAGGTTGAGGCTGAACCCCTTGACCACCACAGGGCAGGCCTTGGATCGATAGAGCTGCTCCGCCTTGTCCATCCGGGCCTGACTGTCCTGAAGAAAGCCGCTGAAGGCCTCCATGAGCGCATCGTCGTAGGGGTCGGCGGCGAGGGCACGCAACTGGGCGGCAAAGGGATTGATCACCTGTCCCAGCCACCGGTCGATGGGGGCATACACCTGCTGCAACCAGTCCTGGAGGATCCCGTCGCCATGGCGACGGGATCGGGATCGGGCCGAGGGACTGGACGGGGTGGCGCGATCAACAGGAGAGGGGCCACGGGTGTGCAACTTCTCCGCGTCATACCGCCGGCGACGTTCGCGATCTCCAAGAACCTCCCAGGCCGCATTGAGGGCAAGGATCGTCTTGTCATCTCCTCCCGCATCCGGATGGTGGCGTTTCACCAAGGCCCGGTAGGCGGCCTTGATATCTGCGGCCGAGGCCGCAGGGTTCACCCCCAAAACGGCATAGAAGTCGGCGGTCCGCTGGCCTGCCAAAGGAGGGTCTGGGTGAGTGGCCCCATCTTCCTGCGGCACCTGCCACAAAAAAAGCCCCCTTGCGGGGGCTTGAGGATGTGTGAGGAAGGGAGTGATCAGAAGCGGAAGGTGGTCTGCACCAAGCCGCCGAACACGCCGAAGGTGTTCGAGCGATCCACAGTGCCGTCAACGTTGAGGGTGTTGGTGAGGGCGCCCAAGGGACGGCTCAGCCAGAACAGGGCAGGGGTGACACTGATGTTGTCCGTCACCTGAAACTTGTACCACCACTCCCAGGCGTAGTTTCCGTCGTTCACGAAGGTACTCAGGTCCTTGTTGCTCCCTTTGCTCAGGCTGGTGGCAAAGGTGGGCTGACCCACGGCCATGCCGAGGGAATTCCCTCCCCAGATCACATCATTCCACTGCAGGCCGACGTACCAGCTTTGGGATTCGGTGACGTAGGGGACAACAAAGTCGAGTCCGTTTGTTCTCACTTCATTGTTGGAGAGAGAGTTGAGGCCCCAGCCCAAACTAATCGAGGGAATAAACCCAGCGCTGGCAGGCTGCAGATAGCCACTCAGAGCCACACTGTTGGATTCACCATTCGCCAGGAACCAGCTGTTGGAGGCAACAAAGTTGGTGCCACGACGGAAATTGGAACCTCGCTGGCCGTAGCGATAACCTGCTGCCACACCCCAGAGCTTGGAGTTCCATCCCAACTGGGCGAGGAAACTGCCCCGGGAACAATCGTTACCAATACCGCCTTCAAGGACGTTACAGGCAAAGTAGTTGTCATCGTTGTTCGTGAAACCCGAATCCCCGTTCGGAGCCACATAGCTGGCCGTAGCACTGAATTTACCCCCCCACAGTTTGTAAGGAGTTTTCCAGATCAAACCACCGCCAGCACCGGTGGCTTTGTTGTAAACACCAGGAGCACCGTGAAGGGAGAAATAATCAAGAATGCGATCGCCCTTGGAACTTCCATACACACCAGGGGTGGCCCCCAGGAATTCCGTATTCCGATACTTGGCGCCGATCAGGGCCTCAAACTGGTTACCGATTGGGAAGCGGTAGTAGAGACGGTCGATACCGACCACATCGGAGCAATTGCGATTGTCCCCGCAACTGGCACTACCGAAACCATTGGAGGCCACATCCAGCGCCGTCAGGTTCACGCCATTGCCGTTGAAGGCATTGCTGAAGTTGCCGGTACGCAGGCGGGTGTAGAGCTGATCTTTGCCCGTGAAACTGGTGATCAGGTTCAGGCGCAGGTCATAGTTGAAGGAGGTGGCGCCATAGAGGCTGTCGTATCTCGCAGCCGCATCGCGCGTGCCCAGGTTGGCCGGGGCAGGTGGGGCAAACACGCCAGCACCAGGGCGATCGCCGCTGGCATTCACCGCACCCAACACAAAGGTGGCCTGGCCCTGCAGCTTGGTGGTGGTGGAGAACTGATTGGCTTCCAGCTCACCCACTTTGGCTTCCAGCCCATCCACCCGGCCGCGGAGCACGGCGAGTTCTTTCTCGAATTCCTTCATGAGCTTCTTGAGCTCATCGGTAATTTCGGTGATGCGATCCAGGCAGGCGTTGAGCAGGGCGGCTGCTTCGTAACGCGTCATGGCCCGCTGACCACGGTAGGTGCCGTCGGGATAACCCGCCACGCAGCCGTAGGTTTCGATCAGGTTGGAGAGAGCCTGATAGGCCCAGTCAGTGGGCTGAACATCACTGAACTGGTTGATGCTGGTGACCTGATCCTTGCTGGCGTACTTCTTGACGCCCGACAGGTCAATTTCGGCCGCATGGCCAGCGAAAGGGGCAAGCAGCCCCAAAGCGGCAGGCGCCACCAGCAATTGCTGGAAAAGTTTCATTTGGTCCTCACACCAAAAAAGAGGAATCTCCCTGAGGGAGATGGCGCGATTGTAAAGAGAGCAGCCCATACCCCCAGGCGCAGCGACTACCGGCGGATGTAGCACAGATCACATGGAGGATCCCTGGGTTTGATGCATGGATTTCAGATCAGAAGCGAAAGGTGGTTTTCACAAGAGCACCGAAATTGCTTAGGGTTCCCCCTTCATTTTTCTGCAACTGCCCGAGGGGCGCGCTCAGGTAGTAAATCGCAGGGGTGATCGTGATGGAATCGCGGACTTGGATTTTGTACCACCATTCCCAGGCGTAATTGCCGTCATTCGGAATACGGAGGTTGGGATCGTCGGGGATCGCCGTGTCGAGTCGAGTGATGAAGGTGGGTTGTCCCACAGCCATGCCAAAGACATGGCCCTTGGCCAACACATCAGACCATTGCAACCCCACATACCAGGACTGGCTGCGGGCCCCATCAATCCAGCTGAAAAGCACCCCGCCATCCTCCAACCGGTAGCCACTGATGCCCCAACCGGCGCTGATGGAGGGAAACAGGGCGCTGACGAAGGGCGACCAATAGCCACTGATCCCAACGGAGCTGGCGTTGTTGGCAAAGGAGGAGGCGGCCACCGCGAGGGGCGTTCCGTTGCCGCCATAGAGGCCGGCCCCACCCTGGGCGTAGCTGTAGGCCAGGGCCAGGCCAAAGCTCTCTGCGCCATAGGCGATCTGGCCCGTGAAGGTGGATTGGGAGCAACTTGTGGCTATGCCCCCACTGTTGTTGTCACAGGATTCCCCAAATGAGGTGCCCAGACCTGGTGAACCCTGGTCGCCATTGAGGGAGACATAGCTGGCACTCAGGCTGAAGCCTCCGCTCTTCCACCACAGACCTCCCCCTGCCCCCAAACTCTTGTTGTAGGCACCCGGTGCTCCGGCATAGGTGAAGACATCTAGTGCGGTGTCCGCTGGGTAGGCACTCGGCCACAGGGCGAGCATGTCGTCCTGACGGACCCGTCCCCCGATGGTGGCGGTAAAGCCGGAACCCATCGGGAACTGGTAAAAGAGGCGGTTGACAGAGACCACATCTCCGCAATCCGCCTGGCCGCAGAGTTCCTCGTAGGCAATCTCCAGGGCATTGAGGCCGATGGGATTATTGGTGCCGAACCAGGGGCTGTTGCCAAAGTTTCCGGCCCGCAGGCGTGCGCGCAGAAGATCTTTCCCAGTGAAACTCGTATCGAGATACAGGCTCAGGTCGTAGGCGAAGGCCGTGGCGGCATCCAGGGCCCGGGCCGTATTGGCGTAGTGAACGGTGTTGGGAGTGAAGGGGAGTCCGCCGATGCCGAGGAGAATGAGCGCATCGAAAAGATCAGGCTGGGCATCGCCTGAGAAGCTGTTGGCCCCCACCACGAAGGTGGCCACGCCCCTGAGCCGGGTGGTGGTGGAAAACGGAAGGGCCTCCAGTTCACCCACCTGCGCTTCGAGGCCATCCACCCGACCGCGCAGCAGTGCAAGTTCCCTCTCAAATTCCTTCAGGAGCTTCTTGAGCTCATCAGTGGTCTCGGTAATGCGATCCAGGCAGGCATTCAGGAGGGCGGCCACTTCGTAGCGGGTCATGGCCCGCTGACCGAGGTAGGTGCCATCGGGATAGCCCGCGACGCAGCCGTAGGTCTGGATCAAGTTGGCAAGCGCCTGATAGGCCCAATCGGCGGGCTTCACCTCACTGAACTGGTCGACGCTGCTGACCTGATCTGAGCTGGCGTAGTGCCTAACGGCGGCCAGATTCCAATCGGCCGCGTGGCTGGCAAGGGGTGCAAGCATGCCCAGGGCTGGGAGCAACAGCAGACGTTGCTGAAAGCGTTTCATTTGATTCTCAGCAACAGACCCTCTCCGGGGGAAATGTAGCGACCCTTTCCAACAAAAAAAAGCCGGCTGCAAAAGCAACCGGCTGAGATTTGAAGGAGGGATTCTGTTAGATCAGAACCGGAATGTGGTCTTGACGAGGCCACCAAAGTTGCTCAGGGAATCACCGTCATCCTTCTGCAGCTGACCCAGGGGAGCGCTCAGGTAGTACAGGGCAGGGGTCACGCTGATGTTGTCGGTGACCTGGAACTTGTACCACCATTCCCAGGCATAGTTGCCGTCGTTGGGGGAGCTGGTGCTGGGGTTGTCGGGGATGTCGTTATCGAGGCTGGTGATGAACGTGGGCTGACCCACGGCCATACCGAAGGCATTGCCCTTCCAGAACACATCAGCCCACTGCAGACCAACGTACCAGGATTGGCTTCGGGAGCCATCGATCCAGGAATCGTCGCCAACACCATCCAGACTGTAGCCGCTGATGCCCCAGCCAGCGCTGATGGAGGGGAAGAGACCACCAGAGAAGGGCGACCAATAGCCGCTCACACCAACGGAATTGGTGTTGTCAGCCACGGAAGAGGCATAGACCGCGAGAGGGGTGCCATTGCCGCCATAAATACCAGCCCCGTTCTGGGAGTAGCTGTAAGCCACAGCCAGACCGAAGTTGCTGCCGCCGTAGGCCAGCTGACCTGTGAAGGTGGACGAGGAACAGGCGTTGCCGATGCCACCGGAGTTGGGACCGCAGAACTGATCTTCATCAAAGGGGACGTCGATTCCGGGGGAAGATCCGTCACCGTTAGAGCTCACGTAGCTGGCGCTCAAACTGAAGCCACCGGCCTTCCACCACAGGCCACCACCTGCACCAAGGTTCAGGTTGTAGGTGCCAGGAGCACCGGCGTAGGTGAAGATGTCGAGAACGGTGTCAGCGGGATAGGCGCTGGGCCACATGGCGAGCATGTCGTCCTGACGGACCCGACCACCGATGGTGGCGGTGAAGCTGCTGCCGATGGGGAACTGGTAGAAGAGGCGGTTGACGGAAACCACGTCGCTGCAATCCACGCCAGCGCCGCAACCTTCCTCAAAGGCAATCTCCATGGCGTTCAGGCCGATGGGATTGTTGGTGCCACTCCAGGGGGAGCTGCCGAAGTTACCAGCACGCAGGCGGGTACGCAGCAGGTCCTTACCAGTGAAGCTGGTGTCGAGGTAGAGGCTCAGGTCGTAGGCGAAAGACGTGGCTCCATCCAGGGTTTTGGCCGTGTTGGAGTACTTGGCGGGGAAGCCGGACGTACCCAAAGAGTTGAGGATCTCCCTATCAAACAGGCCAGGGCGAGCGTCGCCAGTGAAGCTGTTGGCACCCAGAACGAAGGTGGCCACACCCTTGAGCTTGGTGGTGGTGGAGAACTGGCTGGCCTCCAGTTCACCGACACGGGCTTCGAGACCATCCACCCGGCCGCGAAGCACGGCGAGTTCCTTCTCGAATTCCTTCATGAGCTTCTTGAGCTCATCGGTGATTTCGGTGATGCGATCGAGACAGGCGTTGAGGAGAGCAGCTGCCTCGTAGCGGGTCATGGCCCGCTGGCCGCGGTAGGTGCCGTCGGGATAGCCGGCGACGCAGCCGTAGCGCTCGATCAGGTTGGACAGCGCTTGATAAGCCCAATCGGTGGGCTTGACATCGCTGAATTGATTGATGCTGGTGACCTGCTCTTCACTGGCGTACTGGTTGACGCCATTCAGATTCAGGTCGGCGGCGTTGGCCGCAAAAGGTGCCATCAGGCCAAGGGCCGCAGGCGCCACCAGCAGTTGCTGGAAGAGTTTCATGGGGTTAAACCTCACACAACAGGCGCAAGGCGCCGCATGAATTGTGGCGACATGTTCTTTGAAGTACCCCTGGAGGTGTGACAGAACACTGAACGCCCTCGCCTTGAGTGTTGCGGCAATGGTTTCAGCAGTTTTTCGCTGGGGACGCCGGGAGCCACACTGCTGGAAGCTTCCTTCTGCTGCGCTGCAGACCATCCCTCCCCCTCGACAGATCAGCCCAAAGCAGCTGAATCTCCTCTGGTGGATCAGCCTGGCGGCGCTCTGGGCTGTCGCCACCGCAGCGGATCGCCTCTGGCTGGCCCTCGACCAGCGCCTTCCAAGTTGGGACCAGGCCGATTACCTCAACAGCGCCGTTGACCATGGACGGGCCCTGGGCCTCCTCAGCCCCGGCCAGTGGAACGGCTGGCTCGCTTTGCTGGATCTCTCCCCCAAAATTCCGCCCCTGGCCTCCCTGGTGAACGGCACCGTGATGGCCATCGCTGGCGACTCGCCCGACCAGGCCAGCTGGGCCCTGGCCCTCTGGCAGGCCCTCCTGATGGGGGTGGTGGCCCTCTGGGGGCGGGGCCTGCTGGGGCGTGGCTTCGGCCTCCTCTGCGCCGCCTTGCTTCTGCTGGCCCCGGGGCTGATCCATCCACGGGTGGACTACACCCTCGATCTGCCCCTGACCGCCACAGCAACCCTGGCCCTCTGGCTGCTGGGGCACTGGCAGGGCCGAAGTCCCCAAGGGGGACGGTGGGGGCCGCTGCTAGCGGCGGCCCTGGTCATGGCAGGTGCCCTGCTCGTGAAACAGAGCGCCCTGCTGCTCTTGGCTGGGCCGGTGCTCTGGGCTGTAGGAACGAACATGGGTCGGCGCCATCGGCGATGGCAGATGGTGGTGGGAGCCGCAGTGGTGCTCGCCCTGCTGCTGCCCTGGCTCCACCACAACTGGATCACCACCCTGGGGGGAACGAATCGGGCCGTCCTGGAATCCGCTGCTGCAGAGGGCGATCCACCCGTGTGGAGCTGGGTCTCCTTCACCTGGTACCTCAAGCGTCTACCGGCCCAGTTGGGCCTGGTGCTTCTGCCGGCCCTTCCCGTGACGGCGTTTCTGGGGTGGCGAGAGCTAGGGAGCGTCGGCCAGAAGGAAGCCTGGACAGGCCTTCCCGAGGGATGGGTTTGGCTGACGGTCTGCGTGCTGGGTGGATGGCTCTTCACCACCCTCAGCCCCAACAAAGATGCCCGATACTTCACCCCGGTGCTGCCGCTGGTGGTGATTCTCCTGGCCCGAGCCTGGTGGGAGGTCGGCAAGTGGCTCAGGCGCTGCGGTGGGCCGTCTCTGGCCTGGGCGCTTCTACTGACGGGTTTGGGCGGAGCGGCCACCCAGGCGGCCAAGGGGGCGGCGGACCTGATCCAGCCCAACTCGCCGGCGCCGGTGGCCCAGATCACAGGCCGCCTGCGACGCCTGGTTGGGGACACACCCACCACCCTGCTGGTAGTGCCAGGACACCCAGAAATCAACGAACAGACGGTGACCACCTACGGGCGCCTCGGGGGAGGCCGCATCGAGGGACGACGGCTGGGCCGGGCCCGCCATGAGCATCCGCTCGTGCTGGAGCGAAGCCAATGGATCCTCCTGGCCACGGGGGATCAGGGCACCAATCGCCCCTTCTCCCGGGAGCTCAGCCATCGGGTGCGGGCCGATGGGCGCTTCGAGCGGCTGGAGGCATGGCCCTGGAGCGAGGGCCGAGAGGTGGAGCTTTGGCAGCGCAAGCCAGGGAACCAACCCGAACGCTTTGATTCCTCCTTCATCCAATTGGCCCGAGGGATGGAACGGGGACCTGCGGGTCTGGAGCCCCTTTTTGCCCGCATCGGACCGGAGCACCAACTCGACGCTCAGTTCACATACCAAGATCGGGTTCGCCAATGGGCACAGCAGCGCCTGCAACGCCAGCCCCTGGACCCCGATGCGCTGTGGAGCATGGCCCTGATCGCCACCCTCCGCAACCGGCCCACGGAGGCAGCCGAGTGGTATGGCCTTCTCCAGCAGCAGACTCCGAACAATCCCTGGCCCTTGGCTTACCGCGCCGTGGTGCTGCTGGCGAACTGGCAACCGGGCAGGGCCCATGACCTGCTCACCACCGCTCCTGCCGATCTGCTCCGAGAGCCCGTGCTCCAGGCCCTGGAGGATCTCAGCGGGGTGGTGTCCGGGCGGCTTCATCGACTTGGCGCCTTCCAGAACAGCCTTCCAAGGGCCATCACGGACATCAAGCAACAGCTGGAGAGCGAAAAGAAGAGGGACAAACAAAAAAAACCAGGGTGAAAACACCCTGGGGAAATGGTTTGGGCCCGCACGGTGCGGAACCGAAAGATCTAGGAGAAGTGATCAGGCGATCAGTGCCAGATCAGGCGGCATTCTCCGCGAACTGCAGACCCGGTTGGTAAGAACATTCGGCCATGGACACCTCCTCCGTTGGGAAAATGACAGCCGGTGGCGCTTTCGGATCGGACCCCGAGGAGTTTCGAACCACGACACTGCTGCCTGAACTTTTCCATCTTAACGGCTCTTAATCAAAAGAAAGGGGGAAATGCACAAAAAAAGCGCCTTTCGGCGCTTTGTGGGTTGAGAGTGGAGACAACCCTTAGAGGGCGTTTCCACGTGGCAGAACCTCTTCAGGGAAGACGAATTTTTCGTGGGGTTGATCTGCGGGAGCCATCCAGGCGCGCAGCCCCTCGTTGAGCAGGATGTTTT
>JBBASA010000028.1:0-2872 GCA_040399515.1 Cyanobium sp.
CCGCTACCAGAACTCCATCGCTGATGCCGTCGCCGATCTGGGCAGACCAGAAGATATTGGCCAGCTCTTTGCAGGCTTCCAGCGGTATCTGTATGAGGCATCTCCACCAGCTCATGGCGAGATCTCAGATTGGTCTAGATGGAACCGCTGTCCTTCTTGATGGTGGACGAAGTGAGCCGTTAGGCCCAAGGTTTTGGAATCACCCCCACACCCCTGGAACGAGAGGAAAGCGTCCACCCGCACCGGTGGCTCCAGCCACCACCTCCATGGATCTTTTCGAGTTCAGCGATTCCCCTTTCCCCCAGGCCCAGGTTCCTGATTGCAGCTGCATACCAGACCTGAGCGACATGCTCACGGTGTCATACATCAGCCAGGGGATGGATCCCCTGCAGGCAGCACTGGAAGCCCAGCTTCAGGCGCCGCTCATTGAACCCTTTTTGTTCTGATCCCCCTTCAACTCATCGCACCATGACTGCTTCATTGATTCATTCCGGCGTATCGGATCAACGCCAATCAACCACCAGTGTTCCCTATGCCGACACGATGCTGCAGGTGGCCCGCCAGGGCTACAGCTTCCAAACCCGTGAGGTGCTGCAGCGCGTTGTGATGGGAGAGCAGGCGCGCATCAGAGAAGAGCAGATGGTCTGGCGTGTTACTGGCTCGCTCGTTGGCATGTTGTTTGGCCTTGGAGATGGGCTGCAGATGACTGATCTGTTCATGGGAATGGCTGGCGCCAGCGTCGCCTCCCTGGCCCATGAGGCCATGAGCCATGAAGACCGTCAGTTCCTGGAGCGCTGCCAATCGCTCTGGCTGGTGGGGGGCAATTCCCCGGTGGAGCTGGCTCAGCGCTTGGGCCCTGCCCGCTCACGGATCCTGCTGTTCAACCCTTCCTGGCAAGAGCCCATGGTGTTCAACCACCACCAGGGCCACCGCGGCCATCACCTTGTGCCGCTGGGCCTTGCCAGCCATCAGGCAGCTGGTTTTGCCCATCCCCAGAGCCTGGAGGTGCTGCAACGGCACTTCAGCACAGACGAGCTGCAGACCCTTGAGGACCAGCTCTATCCGATGGCATCCCATGCGTTCGCTGTCGACACGGTGTCGCCCATCAGCCAGGTGGAAGCCCTGGAGCTCGACCCCAGCGCACCTTCTTTCTTAAGCCAAAGCAGGCCCGTGCGCATCCAAGCCTCCACTGATGCGGCCGTTGGCTACCAGGTGTCGATTCCTGCCCACAGCGACTTCTAATCCTCGCCATCACCCCAACCCCATGACCCACTCCACTGATCTCAAAACCCTGTCGCTGCAGCAACCATTGAGGCGTGCCGCCTTGCGGCGTAACCTAGGAACTGCAGCCATTGTTGCCGTTGCTTTCAGTGGTGGCCCTTTTGGATTGCCATGGCTCGCCACCTCATCCGCTACTGCCTTTGTTGCACTGATGGTTTGGCGATGGAAACAACAGCACTGACTATTTCGAGGAGGGTGGCGATCAGTTTGATGGCTGCTGCTGCACTGGTTTCGGCGCCACTGAGCTACGCCACTCCTGTGCTGGTGGCGCAGGCGCCAGCTCCTCAGAGCAGCGCCAATCAGCCTGATGTGAAGGCCTTGGTTGAGCTGGCTGGCAAATTGCAGGCAGAGGGAAAGTACGGCGAAGCGGCAGCCATCTGGCGGCAAGTATTGGCCATCGCTGAACAAGCGCTTGGGCCAAATCATCCAGATGTCGCCAACAGCCTCAACGACCTGGCATTGCTTCTGAAAAACCAAGGTCAGTACGCCGCAGCAGAGCCCCTCTATCGCCGCTCCCTGGCGATCTATGAAAAGTCCTTCGGATCAGATCACCCCGATGTGGCCACCAGCCTCAACAAGCTGGCGGGGCTCCTAAGCGCACAGGGGCAGTACGCCGCAGCAGAACCTCTCTATCGCCGCTCTCTGGCCATCAGTGAAAAAGCCCTCGGGTCAGATCATCCTGATGTCGCCAACAGCCTCAACAACCTGGCGGTGCTTCTGAGAGACCAGGGGCAGTACGCCCCAGCAGAGCCTCTCTATCGCCGCTCCCTAGCCATTTGGGAAAAAGCCCTTGGGCCAGATCATCCCGATGTCGCCCTTAGCCTCAACAACCTGGCGGGGCTTCTGAGAGCCCAGGGGCAATACGCCGCAGCAGGGCCTCTCTATCGCCGCTCCCTGGCCATCCGTGAAAAAGCCCTCGGGCCAGATCACCCCGATGTGGCCACCAGCCTCAACAACCTGGCGGGGCTCCTAAGCGCACAGGGGCAGTACGCCGCTGCAGAGCCCCTCTACCGCCGCTCCCTCGCCATCCTTGAAAAAGCCCTAGGGCCAGATCATCCTCTAGTAGCCAGCAGCCTCAACAACTTGGCGGAGCTCCTAAGGGAACAGGGGCAGTACGCCGCTGCAGAGCCCCTCTATCGCCGCTCCCTGGCCATCCGTGAAAAAGCCCTCGGGCCAGATCATCCGGCTGTGGCCACCAGCCTCAACAACCTGGCGTTGCTTCTGAACAATCAGGGGCAGTACGCCGCTGCAGAGCCCCTCTATCGCCGCTCCCTGGCCATCAGTGAAAAAGCCCTCGGGCCAGATCATCCCGATGTCGCCCTCAGCCTCAACAACCTGGCGGGGCTTCTGAATATCCAGGGGCAGTACGCCGCAGCAGAACCTCTCTATCGCCGCTCTCTGGCCATCAGTGAAAAAGCCCTCGGGTCAGATCATCCTGATGTCGCCAACAGCCTCAACAACCTGGCGGTGCTTCTGAGAGACCAGGGGCAGTACGCCCCAGCAGAGCCTCTCTATCGCCGCTCCCTAGCCATTTGGGAAAAAGCCCTTGGGCCAGATCATCCCGATGTCGCCCTTAGCCTCAACAACCTGG
>JBBASA010000028.1:2972-32373 GCA_040399515.1 Cyanobium sp.
GGCCTCTCTATCGCCGCTCCCTGGCCATCCGTGAAAAAGCCCTCGGGCCAGATCATCCGGCTGTGGCCACCAGCCTCAACAACCTGGCGTTGCTTCTGAACAATCAGGGGCAGTACGCCGCTGCAGAGCCCCTCTATCGCCGCTCCCTGGCCATCAGTGAAAAAGCCCTCGGGCCAGATCATCCCGATGTCGCCCTTAGCCTCAATAACCTGGCGGTACTTTTGGGAGACCAGGGGCAGTACGCCGCAGCAGAACCTCTCAATCGCCGCTCCCTGGCTATCCGTGAAAAAGCCCTTGGGCCAGATCATCCCGATGTCGCCCTTAGCCTCAACAACCTGGCGGGGCTTCTGAGAGCCCAGGGGCAATACGCCGCAGCAGGGCCTCTCTATCGCCGCTCCCTGGCCATCCGTGAAAAAGCCCTCGGGCCAGATCATCCGGCTGTGGCCACCAGCCTCAACAACCTGGCGGGGCTTCTGAGCGCACAGGGGCAGTACAGCAGCGCTGTCTTTGTTCTTGATAGGTCGTTAAAAAGTGAATCAACCTGGCTGTTGCGAGAACTTCCTCTGCTTCCGGATCAATCCCGTTCCGCCCAACTGCGCCAACTTGGCGATGCCTGGCAAGCCCCCTTTGGATGGATTAACCGCCATCCCCCCGTCGCCCAGCTGGCCCTGGAAACCCGCCTCAACCGGCAAGGCCTGCTGCCCGAGATCGAGCAGCGCCAGGCCCTGTTGCTCACCACCCCGGGTGTGGATCGCACCAAAGTGGAACAGCTGCAGGCCCTCACCCAGCAGCTGGCGTCTGTGGCGTTGCCCCCGGAGCGTCGTGCTCCCATCCGTGCCCAACGCGACCAGCTCCAAGCCGAGCTCTACCGGCAGATCCCGGAGCTGCAGCTCCAACTCGTGTCCACCGCTTCAGTAGCCAAGGCCCTGCCGGCCGATGGGGCGCTGGTGGAGTTTCAGCGCTTCCACCCCTTTGATGGCCGCAAACCAAAAGGCCAGCGCTGGGGGGAGGCCCAATACATCGCCTTGGTGCTCAAACCCGATGCCAGCATCCGTGCGGTGCCGCTTGGGCCCGCTGCGGCGATCGATGCCTTGGTGCACAAGGGGCTGAGTGCCTCCGCCCAAAACCAGAGCGATGCCCAAGCCCACTGGGTACAGCTGAGCCACCTGGTGCTCAAGCCGCTCCTGCCCCACCTCAGCGGCAGCCGCCAGTGGTTTCTCTCCCCCGATGGCGAGCTCAACCGGGTGCCCTTTGCTGCCCTGCCCGCCCCCCAGCAACCGGGCCTCCCCCTGGCCCAGGCGGTGCAGCTGCGCCTGCTCACCACGGGCCGTGAACTGGTGCGCCTCCAGCAACCACCGCCAGCGGGCAAGGCCGCCCTGGTGATGGCCAACCCCAACTACAACCGCCCTGGCGCCAAACCAACACCAACGGCCAGATCTGTTTCCGTAGCCAGTGGGCCCCAGCGGCGCTCAGCCGAGCTGGGCAGCAGCCAGTGGACGCCCCTGCCAGCTTCAGAGCAGGAAGGCCAGCAGGTGGCGAGCCTTTTGGGCACCAGGCTGATCAGCGATGCAGCGGCCACCACCGCCGCGCTGCAACGCCAGCCCGGGCCACGGGTGCTGCACATCGCCACCCATGGTTTCTTTGTGGCGGATCAAGAGAGCACACCCACCGAACCCCTGCGGGTGATCCAGGAGAGCTCCGCCCTGCTCCGTTCCCTGCGGCAGGAAGACCCCCAGCTGCGCAGCGGCCTGGTGCTGGCCGGTGCCAACCAGCCCGGCATCGACCCCACCGACGACGGCTACCTGACGGCCGCAGAAGCCCTCAACCTCAAACTCAAGGGCACCGAGCTGGTGGTGCTCTCCGCCTGCTCCACCGGCCAGGGCGACATTCGCACCGGGGAAGGCGTCTACGGCCTGCAGCGCTCGCTCACCGTGGCCGGTGCCCGCTCCACCCTGCTCTCCCTCTGGAAAGTGGACGATGCCGCCACGGCCGATTTCATGGCCCGCTACTACACCCGCCTCAAGGCAGGAGAAGGCCGGGCCGATGCCCTCACTGCCGTGCAGGCCGAGTTCCGCACCGGCACCGCCGGCAACGGCCAGTGGACGGAGCCCTACTACTGGGCCGCCTGGCAGCTGGTGGGCGACTGGCGGCCGGTTCAGGGGCTTTGAGGGGGACGGCGCTGGCCGAGACCGATAGACCCCGGCACCACCTTGAAGAAGGAGAACGCCAGCTCAAGACCAATGCATGGGGCTTGACCCCAACAGCTTCCTAGAGTTCTCTCAACAGGCCAAGTGCCATGAGCAGCCTTCTCGATCGCATCACAATCAATCCTTCCATCTGCCACGGCAAACCCACCATCCGTGGCCTGCGCTATCCGGTGGAACTGCTCCTCGATCTCCTGGCCGCCGGTGCCACTACTGAGGAGATCCTTGCTGATTACGCCGATCTGGAAGCGGCCGACATCAGCGCCGTTCTCGCCTATGCCGCACAACTGGCCCGCGTGCAGAGCGTTGAGCTGCTGTCTGCATGAAGATTTTGCTGGATGCCCAGTTGCCACGATCCCTTGTGCCGCTGCTGCAGGCACAAGGCTGCGATGCCCTGCACACGCTGGACCTCCCTGATGGCAACCGTAGTTCCGACAGCAGCATCAGTGCCTTGGCAGAAGAGCCATCTATTACAAGGTGCGCCCAAGAAACTTCTGGTGATCGCCACAGGCAATCTCCGGAATCCAGAATTAAAAGCCTTGCTCATTCAGTGGCTGCCATCACTGCGCAAGGCCTTCAGCAGCCATGCACTAATCGAGCTGCAACGTTCTGCACTGATCATCCGGCGGTGAACGGTCCTTCATGAGCCACTACTACAGCCTGCGGTGTAATCTAGGCCGACAGAATACAAAGCCCTCTTCTTGTTTTTACGATTATCTTGAAATTTGATGCTCCCCGTTTTGCCGTAGATGTTTCGGATTACGAAAGAGCTGTACTTGCAAGTGAGCCGTTCGCATATTGGAGACTTGGTGAAGCCAAAGGCCCCAACATCATTGACAAAGCAAACAACGGGCACGATGGCACTCTTTTTGGCACGCCATCATTACAGCAACTTGGTGCCATTATGGGCGACCCAGACACGGCAGTAATGCTAGATGGCAAAGAATCTTACATCGAGATCCCATCGCATCCAGATTTCAGTCAGTGCACCAGCCGACGGGGTTTGACAATTGAGGTCTGGTTTCGGCCCGATCTCCTTGAGTTCGACGGTGAGACAAGTGATCCATACATACATTGGCTGGCAAAAGGCTATCCGCAGCATCAGGAATGGGCACTACGTTTTTATAGCGCCAACTCAAAGCATCGCCCCAACCGCATCTCGGCGTACATCTTTAATCCCTCTGGAGGAGAGGGTGTCGGAGCTTATTTTCAGGATAAGTTAACTGCCGGTGAATGGATTCACATCGTGGCTTGTTTTGATCCTGGGAACGCCGATACCCATGGGGTTGGTGTAAGTATTTATAAGGACGGTCACCTCCGGCTTGGGCCACCGTTTAAAACCACGCTTTACAATCATCCTCCCTTAAGGATTATGCCTGAGCGTGGGCCAGCGCCGCTGCGCCTAGGGACTCGAGATCTCAATCATTTCCTGGTGGGCGCGCTCGATGAGGTGGCGATGTACCCCCGCGTCCTGACGGCGAATGAAATACGGGACCATTACCAGCTGGGCAGCGGCAGGCATCACTTATAGGCTGAGACTATACTCAGGGAGGCGTTCGCCAACACCTAGCGGAGACAGCTGCCTCAATGCCAATCATGCAATGTTCGAATGAACTTATGGGGCAAGCTGAGGCCTTGGTACGCTCTGTCTTCGTTTGGATGACTCCCATCGAGAGATTTACCTTTGTCGCCATAAGGTATCCCAAAAGTGTTGCTGGTCGCTTTCTGATGGTCCTTGCCGGGATAAAGGATATGATTGCATTTGACGTGTATGTAGATGGGGCCAAGCTCGTTCTTGGAACAACAGGGCTATATCGTTACAAGAAAGATGCTAACGAAGCCGTTTGGCTGGCCTGGTTTTGTGTAGATCACAAGGCGAGAGGTCGTGGTATTGGCCAAGCGCTTATTGACCACACTGTGTCACGAGCACGGAATGCTGGTTTCAGCCGAATTAGGCTCTACACTTCCACAGATCCAAATGAGGCAGCCGCGCAGCTGCTTTATGAAAAGAATGGCTTTAAGGAAATTCGGCGGAAGAAAGGTATGTTCACAATAACGATCTTTCGCGAGAAAACGCTGAATGATGCCGTACAACCGGTTGCAGCGGACGGCTGACCGCCGCCGCTGACCGGAGGGTTCGGTAGTGCCGCGTTAAGTATGGATGGAAGGACAGAGCTGCATGCTGCGTTCAGCCCTTGTTGTTCTGCGCCGCGACAAGAAGAGAAGCGGCGAAGGCTGAGCTTCCTCCCCCACCGACGACGGCTACCTCACCGCCGCAGAAGCCCTCAACCTCAAACGCAAGGGTACCGAGCTGGTGGGGGCCCTTGGCACGTCATGGATGCAGTGATCCAAACACAGCTCATGAAAAAGCTGGCTGAGCTATTGATCCAGCCGAGGTGTTCCAGCCGAGGCTTCCGGCCAGTCGGTTGCGGGGCTCCACGAATCGCTTCTAGATCAAGCTCCGTGCCTTCAGGAATCACCCTGGCAAGCCCGGAACGAGAGGGAGGCAGCACCCCGATGGGTCGCACCACCCACTCCATTCCATTCCTTTCATGGCCCTCACAACTCAAGCTGCTCCTTCCGACGACAGGGAGCCCGATCCCAGCCTTGCCCTGCTTGCCGCTGCTGCAGCCGCTGCCTTTGGTGGAGTGGAGGCCTTCCGGCAGGTGCGCTTCGACGATCTTCCCTCCTTCCTCAAAGAGCAGCTCCGCACTGATGGCACGCATGGCGGCCGACGCAGCGACGCTGAAGCCGAAGCCTTGTTTGATCAGCGCGTGAACGCCGAAGCCAAAGGATCCATCGAAGGGATCCAGGCGGTGGTGGACGACCCTGGCATCGATGCCATGCACATCGTCTCTCGGGAGAACGGAGGGAGCAGTGATCCCAGCAATCTCGTCTATGGCACAGAACGCCTGAACAGCAGCATCGGCGAACGGCAGATGACCCCAGAGGAGGTCGCCGAATCCGAGGCCTACACCCTGGAGCTTGCCGAACAGGCCACCCCTGGCGTCACGGGCGATCTCGGCGAAGTGGCCGCCGACACCCTGGAAACCGGCGGCTTCGGTGGCGTGATGGGCGGTGGATTGGCAGCCGTGCATCGCCTTGCCCAGGCCCAGGGCTTCCGCGACGCTGGCCGCCCCGACCTGGCCGAGGCCGCCGAAGCCCGCGTGATGCAGGATGCTGCCAACGGCGCCGTGAATGGCGTGGTGCGCGGCACTGCCGTGGCGGTGACCCAGGCCGTACTCGGGGCCAACCCCCTCACTGCCGGCATCGGCATGGTGGCCCCTGATGCGGTGCTGCTCCTCACCCAGCGCGATCAGCTCTCCCAGGTCGACTACAACAAAAAGGCCACCGCCGTGGTGGCCAAGGGTGCCGTCGCCACTGCCCTGGTGTGCGCCGGGCCGATCGGCTGGCTCGGCCTGGCGGGCTATTCCATCGCCACCGCCTACAGCAAAGCCTCGGCGGGACCAGGGCTGGGGGGCAGCCCAGCGCGGTGAGGGGCCAGGGGCAGCGTCCTTTCTCAGATGGCAGCTGCCCCAATCCAGACCATCCATCCAGTGGTTTCGTAGCTTGATGGATGGCTTTCCATTGCTTGATGGAAGCCCTTCCACGGCCTGATCCACCCGCGAGGTCACAGTGATGAGCCCCGAGCGCGACACCGTTCCCGCCAGCTATTTCGATTCCTCAGGCCGTGCCGACGTTCTGAGTGGCGGCGTGAGGCTGATCCCCATCCAAACACCCAAGGGCACGTTCAAGGTCTGGACCCGGCGTGTGGGCAACAACCCGACGATCAAGGTGCTGCTGCTGCACGGAGGGCCGGGTGGGAGTAGCGACTTCATGTCCGTGTTCGACAGTTTCTTCCCTGCCGCAGGCATCGAGTTTTACCACTACGACCAGCTCGGTTCGTTCATGAGCGACAAGCCATCCGAGCCAGAGTTGTGGGAGCTTCCTCGCTTTGTCGATGAGGTGGAACAGGTGCGTGTGGCCCTTGGTTTGGACGCGAGCAACTTCTACCTTTGGGGCCAATCGTGGGGCGGGATCCTGGCCATGGAGTACGCCCTTGCGCACCAGAAGAACCTGAAGGCGCTCGTCATCTCCAACATGATGTCGAGTGTGCCGGCGTACAACGCCTACGCCTCGAAGGTTTTTGAATCCCAGATGGATCCGGCCGTGCTGGCTGAGCTCAAGGCCTTTGAGGCGGCGGAAGATTTCGCCAACCCGCGCTACACGGAGCTTCTGTTTGAACACCACTACAGGCACCATGTGTTGCGCATGCCCCCCGCCGAGTGGCCGGATGCGGTGCAGCTCGCCTTTGCGCACCTGAACACCGACGTGTACATCCCCATGCAGGGCCCCAGCGAACTGGGCGCCAGTGGCAAGCTCAAGTTCTGGGACCGCTCCGCCGATCTAGGCCAGATCCGCGTGCCCACCCTCACCATCGGTGCCACCCACGACTCGATGGATCCCCAGCACATGGAATGGATGGCCACTCAGGTGCAGCAGGGTCGTTATCACCACTGCCCCAATGGCAGCCACCTTTCCCAATTCGATGATTCCGGCGCCTACTTCCAGGGATTGATTGGCTTCCTCAAGGAGGTGGATGCCGCTGATGACTAGTATGGTCATACTTGAGGTCAAGGAATGCAGAGCTGGCCGATCCATGAAGCCAAGGCGCGGCTCTCCGAGCTGGTGAAGCGAGCTCAACAGCAGCCGCAACAGCTCACCTCCCACGGTGAGCCGGTGGCCGTGGTGGTTTCCGCTGAGGCCTACAGGCGCCAGCAGCAGGAGGGTGAATCCCTTGTGGCCTTTATCCGCCGCTCGCCCCTGGTGGGGGCTGATGAGCTGGTTCTGGAGCGCTTCTCCGATCTCAACCGGGATCTGGATCTTTGAAGGATTCCCCTCCAGGCATGACAGGCGGCTACCTGATCGACACGAACGTGATCTCGGAGCTTCGCCGCCGTGAACCCGAGCCGAGGGTGGTGCAGTGGTTTGAGCGCAAGCCTGCGGGCCTGCTCTATATGAGCGTGTTGAGCCTGGGAGAGATCCGCCGCGGTGTGGAGAACCTTCAAGCCAGCGAACGGCAGCAGGCCCTTCGCGCCTGGCTGGAGGAGGATCTCCCGGCGTTCTTTGCCGGCCGCCTGTTGCCGATCGACGCTGCGGTGGCTCACCGCTGGGGCCGCCTGCAGGCGGAGATGGCCCGGCCCCTTCCGGCCATCGACAGCCTGCTGGCTGCAACCGCCTTGGAGCATCGGCTGGTGCTGATCACCCGCAACCTCAAGGATCTGGCCGGCCTGCCGGTGCTGGTGGCCAATCCCTGGGATCCATGAAATGGGGCTGCGCGGCTTTCTAGAAGCCCTGGCCTTAACAAATCCGTGGCAGCAGCTCCCCACTCGGCGGCACCAGCAACCGCTCGCTGCCAAAGCGGGTGCGCAACACCACCCGGGCCGCCCCTTCGCGCACCTCCCCGATCCAACAGCCTCCGTGGGCACGGAGCAGCTCCTCCACCAGCGCCCGATCCCCCGACGGCACCACCGCTAGAAAGCGCCCCTCATTGGCCAGGTGCAGGGGCTCAAAGCCCAGGATCTCGCAGGCCGTGGCCACCGCTGCCGCCACGGGCAGCTGCTCTTCCTCCAGATGGAATTCGGCTCCCGCCGCGCTCGCCAGTTCCTGCAACGCGCTGGCGAGCCCGCCCCGGGTGAGATCCCGCAGGCAGTGAAACCGCACCCCCGCCAAAAGGCCAGCTTCCACCAAGGGCCAGAGGGGCATGCAGTCGGTTGTGATCGGTGGATTCAGGGCCAGGCCATGGCGGGCCGCCAGGATCGCCAGCCCGTGGCGGCCCAGATCCCCACTCACCAGCAGCTGGTCGCCCACCCGGATGGCCCCGGGGCCGATCGGGGAGGGGCTCTCGATCATGCCGATGCCGCTGGTGGTGAGAAACAGGCGATCCGCCTTGCCCCGCTCCACCACCTTGGTGTCGCCCGTCACGATCGCCACGCCGCAGGCCTCTGCCGCCCTTGCCATGGAGGCCACGATCCGCCGCAGGCAGGCCAGCTCCAGCCCCTCCTCCAGGATCCAGGCCACGCTGATCTGCTGGGGGCGGGCGCCGGCCATGGCCAGGTCATTGGCCGTGCCGGTGATGGCCAGCTGGCCGATGTCGCCTCCGGGAAACTCCAGGGGGTGCACCACATAGCTGTCGGTGGTGAAGGCCAGTGCACCGGCGGGCCGCTCCAGGGTGGCCGCATCGTGCAGCAGCAGGGCTGGATCGCTATACAGCCGGCGGAATTCCCGATCGATCAATTCCTGCGTCAGGGTGCCGCCACCCCCATGGCCCAGGCGGATGCGCTCCTCCGTCATCGCCGGTAGCGCCACCAGGCGGCGCAGGCCCCCTCACTCGACACCATCGGTGCCCCCAGGGGGTGCTCCGGCGTGCAGGCCCCGCCAAACGACGGGCATTGATCTGGAGTGGCCCGGCCCTGCAGCACCTCCCCGCTGATGCACACCTCACTGCAGGTGGGGCAGGCGGGCTCCTCCCCAGCGGCGGGATCCGCCAAGCCGAAGCGCTGGCGGGCCTCCAAGGTGTCGTAAGGGGGCTTGAGGGCCATCCCTCCTTGGGGAATCACCCCCATCCCCCGCCAGGGTTGATCCACCGGATGGAACACCTCCTCCAGCAAGGCGCGGGCTGCGGCATTCCCCTCGGCTCGCACCACCCGGGGGTAGGCATTGGCCACCTGCGCCGTGCCCGCCTCCAGCTGATCCACGGCTTTCAGCAGCCCGGCCATCAGGTCGGCCGGCTCGAAGCCCGTCACCACCACAGGCACCTGGAACCGCCCCACCAGCTCCTCCAGTTCGCCCGTGCCGATCACACTGCACACATGGCCCGCCGCCAGGAAGGCTTCCACCTGATTGGCTGGATCCGCCAGGATCGCCTCCATGGCCGGCGCCACCCGCACATGGGCGGTGAGCAGGGAGAGATTGGTGAGCCCCAACGCCAAGGCCTGGCGCGCCAGCAGGGCCGTGGCCGGAGCCGTGGTTTCAAAACCCACCGCCAGAAACACCACCTGCTGATCCCGCCTCTCCTGGGCTAGGCGAAGGGCCTGCAGGGGGGTGGTGAGCAGCTGCACATTCCCCCCTTCGGCTCGCACTGCCAGCAGATCCACCCCCCGCTCCGTGCCTGGCACCCGCAGCATGTCGCCATAGGTGCAAAGCATCACTCCTGGGGTGCGGGCCAGCGCCAGGGCCTGATCGATCGTGGCGGCAGGCGTGACACACACCGGACAACCGGGACCGTGGATCAGGCGGAGATCAGCCGGAAGGAGTTGGTCGAGCCCCCAGCGCAGGAGGCTATGGGTTTGCCCGCCGCACACCTCCATCACGGTCCAAGGTTGAGTGGTGCGTCTGGCCAGGGATTCCGCCAGGGAGGCCACGGTGGTTGCGGGGGCGTTCACCAGGGCCCCGGGGCCTCAACGGCGGCTGCGGGCTGGAAGGTCTGCAGCATGCGCATGTATTGCACCCGTTCGTACTCCTGGGGGGTGGGGCAGCGCAGCTGGCTCATGCAGCCGATCAGCTCCGCCACCGAGCCGGTGTCGTGGTGAGCCAACCAGATCCGCAGCTCCTCCTCCAGGCTGCCCAATCGACCGGGCCCATGGCGCAGCAGCGCTCCCACCACCTGGGTGACGCAGGCGCCGGCCATCAGCAGGCGCACCACGTCGCTGCCCCGATGCACTCCGCTGGAGGCGGCCAGATCCAGGGCATGGCGGCCATGGAGCAGGGCGATCCAGCGCATGGGGAGCCGTAGATCGTGGGGGGTGGAGAGCAGCAGGTTGGGCCTCATCTCCAGCAACTCGATGTCGATCTCCGGCTGGTAGAAGCGGTTGAAAAGGGTGAGGCCATTGGCGCCGGCGGCGGCCAGCCGCTTGGCCATGGCGGCCACGTTGGTGAAGAAGGGCCCCAGCTTCACCGTCAAAGGCAGCTTCACCTCAGCGCGCACCTCCCGCACGATCTCCTCCACCTCGTCTTCGATGCTGGCGCTGCTGCGATCGGGATCGGTGGGAAGCGAAAAGATGTTCAACTCGATGGCATGGGCCCCTGCGGCCTCCAGTTGCCGGGCAAAGCGCACCCAGCTGCCGGGGTGCTGGCCATTGAGGCTGGCGATCACAGGAATCGTCAGCTGGCGGCGGGCTTGCTCCAGGTGGCGCAGGTAGAGCTCGGAACCCACATGGAACACGGCCCCATCCGGCACGTAGGTGAGCGATTCGCCAGTGCTTTCGCTTCCCGCCAGGCTCAAGTGATGCAGGTTGAGCTGCTCCTGCTCCAATTGCTCCTCAAACAGGGAATGGAGCACGATCGCCGCAGCCCCGGCCTCCTCGAGCCGCCGCAAGTTGGCCGGATCTTCACTCAGGGGAGCGGCGGCCCCCACCACCAACGGGCTGCGTAGGGATAGGCCAAGCCAGGTGGTGGAAAGATCTGGCTGGTCCATCACGTGCAAGCCCCAGGGAAAAAGGGGGACTTCTCCATTGTGGCGGCACGCTCAAGCCAGATTGAGTTGTTTGGCCAGCCGCCGTGCCACCAAGGCCCCACTGTGCAGCCCACCCTCCATGCGTCCATGGAAGCCTGGACTGGCGTATTCACCGGCGAACAAGAGCTTCCCCTGCCAGCCCTGCTCCAGCAGCGGAAAGACCCGCGTCACCTCCCCTGGGGCGGGAGCGCTGGTGCAACAGCGGGTCCAGCGCTCCCGGGGCCAGAGCCAGAAGCTCAGTTGCCTGGCGTGGGCAGCAAATCCTGGAAACAGTGCGTTCAGCTCCTGACGGGCTAGGGCTCCGCGCTGCGCGGCCGTTTGGCTTAACCACCGCTCCGCGGCGTTGCCACCTGCCACCAGGGTGAGACAGGCCGCCTCTGCATTGTCCCTGGGCTCACCCCCTTGCCAGGTCATCCCCACGGCGCCATCGCTGAGGGCTGTCGCCTCAAGTCCGTCCTCCCTCCAGAAGGGCTGGTTCACCTTGGCCAACACCTTGATGCCCACTCCTGTGCTCAGCCGATAACCCTCCGGCAAGGCCGGGTGGATGGCCAGGTCATCCCAGGTGCTCGGGGGGGTCGTGAGCACTACGGCGTCCGCATCGAGATGGTGGCCTGAACGCAGCTTCACCCGGGCTCCCGGTCCCTGGAGATCGATGGAGGCCACTGGAGAGCGCAGGCGGATCTGGGCGTCGCCAATTGCGGCCGCCAGTGCGCGCGCCAGGGATTGGTTGCCGGTGGCGCAGCGATAGGCCTCCCGCTCCGTCCAGAACGCCTCGAGGCCTCCAGCGGCAATGGACGCCAGCAAGGCCAGATAACTCATGCGCTCCGGCTGGCAACTCAGGTCATGGGTCAACAAGGTGAGAGCCCCATGGCGCTCCAAGGGGCCGATCGGCCAGCCTTGGGCTGCCGTCCAGAGCGACTGCTGGTCGAAGGCTTGGGCCCTGCTGCCCAGCCAGGGCCGCTGGGGATCGATGCGGCGGGCGTCGCCCGTCAGCCGCTCCAACGGGACCTCGATCTGGCGCCACAGTGCTTTCGCCTCCGCCCCGATGGTGCGCTTGCCATGGAGCACGATTGGCGAGGCCTCCTTCAGGGGTTTGGCCTGCTCCGTCAAGGGCAAGCCGAAGTGCTGGGCATAGGCGAGCCAAGTCGCGTGGGTTCGGCCGATGAATTCCCCCCCTGCCTCCACGATCTGCCCTTGGAGGAAGGTGCCTAGCGAATGCACCCGTCCCCCTACCCAAGGTCGTGCTTCGACGACCGTCACCCGCGCTCCAGCACGGACCAGCTGGTAGCCACAACTGAGGCCGCCCAGACCTGCTCCGATGATCACCACCCTCGGTGCCCCTTTTCCAAGGGCAGCCTTGGGGCGATTCGCGAGCATGAGAGAAGTGCCCGTCGCCAGGCTTGCCAGCAGCATCTCGCGGCGGGAGAGGGTGGTGGGCCTGGCTCCAGCCTCCCAGGCCAGCCTGGCGATCAGGTGGCGTCCCATAAGCAGACGCCCGTCCGCGGCCAGCGCCAGCCGGTGATCTCCGGTGCGTCCATGCCGTGTTCATGGGCATAGCTGCGGTGCATCAGGATTGCCTCCTTCATCCGCTCCTTTACATGGGCGGCCCTGTAGCCGAGTTGGGGCACCCGATCGATCACGTCGATCACCAGATTGAAGCGATCAATCTGGTTGTTCATTGCCAGCTCGAGGGGGGTGTTGATGTTTCCCTTTTCCTTGTATCCACGCACATGGAAGTTGGCATGGTTGGTGCGGCGGTAGGTGAGCCGATGAATCAGCCAGGGGTAGCCGTGAAAATTGAAGATCACAGGCCGATCCGTGGTGAACAGGCTGTCGAAATCCCTATCGCTAAGCCCATGGGGATGTTCCTCTGGACGCGTGAGTGCAAAGAGCTTCACCACATTCAGCACGCGTATGCGGAGCCCCGGGATCTCCCGTTGCAGAATCTCCACGGCCGCCAGGGTTTCCTTGGTGGGGATGTCGCCCGCGCAGGCCATCACCACATCGGGCTCATCCATCTGGCTGCCTTGATCATCATTGCTGGCCCAGCTCCACAATCCAATGCCCTTCTCCACATGCCGCCGCGCTTGTTCTAGAGAGAGGTATTGGAGGTGCTTTTGTTTATCTGACACAATAATATTACAGACGTTGGGCTCCACCAGGGCCTCCTCTGCTACGGCCAGCAGGCAATTGGCATCCGCTGGCAGGTAGACGCGCACCACCTCCCCACTCTTGTTTCCGGCCAGATCGATGAAGCCCGGGTCCTGGTGGGTGAATCCGTTGTGGTCCTGGCGCCAGACGGTGGAGCTGATCAGGCAGTTCCAGGGGCCAATCGACGCCCGCCAGGGCGCATGGTGCAGGCACGACTCGAGCCATTTGGCGTGCTGGTTGAACATCGAGGCGATCACATGGGCGAAGGCCTCGTAGGTGTGGAAGAAGCCATACCGACCCGTTAGGAGATAACCCTCCATCATTCCCACCAGGGTGTGTTCGCTGAGCATTTCCACCACGCGGCCATCGCGGGCCAGTTCGCTGCCGTTGAGATCCTCTGGCAGAAGCTCTTCCATCCACAGCTTCTTGCTGCGCTCATAGATGGCCTGCAGGCGGTTGGAGGCGGTTTCATCGGGCCCGAACACACGCAGGGAGTGTGGGTTCTGGTCGATGGCATCCCGCAGCAGCTCGCCAAGGGGGTAGGTGTTTTCGGCCTCTGAACCGCCGGGAGATTCCACAGCCACGGCGTAGGGCTCCAGGGGCGGCAACTGGAGCGGACGGCGTAGCAGGCCCCCGTTGGCATGGGGATTGGACCCCATGCGCCGGGCGCCGATGGGGGAGAGCTGGCGCAGCTCCTCCACCAGGGTGCCGTTCCCATCAAAGAGCTCCCAGGGCCTGTAGCTCTTGAGCCATTGCTCGAGGAGACGCAATTGTTCGGGATCCTTGTTGGGGGCCGTTAGGGGCACCTGGTGGGCTCGCCAGAAATTCTCAACCTTCTTCTCGCCCACGGCCTTGGGGCCACTCCAACCCTTGGGCGAGCGCAGCACGATCATGGGCCAGGTGGGGCGCTCCACCTGGCCGCTGGCGCGGGCTTGCTGGCGGATGGATTGGATGCGGGCGATCGCCGTGTCCATCGCGGCGGCCATGGCCCGGTGCATGGGGACCGGATCACTGCCTTCCACAAACAGGGGCTCCCAGCCGTAGCCCCGCAGCAGCAGCTCCAGTTCCTGATGGGGGATCCTGGCCAGCAGGGTTGGATTAGCGATCTTGTAGCCGTTGAGGTGCAGCACCGGCAGCACGGCACCGTCCACCTGGGGATTGAGGAACTTGTTGATGTGCCAGGAGGTTGCCAGGGGACCCGTTTCCGCTTCGCCATCGCCCACGCAGGCCAGGGCGATCATCTCCGGATTGTCAAACACCGCCCCGCAGGCGTGGGAGAGCACGTAGCCCAGTTCCCCTCCCTCATGAATGGAGCCAGGGGTTTCTGGGGTGCAGTGGGATCCGATGTGGCCAGGGAAGGAAAACTGTTTGAAGAAACGCCCCATCCCCTCCGCATCCTGGCTCTTGTCTGGGTAGATCTCGCTGTAGGAGCCATCGAGATAGGTGGGGCCCAGCACTCCGGGGGCGCCATGGCCAGGCCCGGAGAGGTAGATCATGTCGAGGTTGTGGTGCCGGATTACCCGGTTGGCGTGGGCCCAGATGAAGGCCTGGCCCGGGCTAGACCCCCAATGGCCCAGCAGCCTGTTCTTCACATGTTCAGGACGCAGGGGTTCCTGAAGCAGGGGGTTGTCCCGCAGGTAGATCATGCCCACCGCCAGGTAGTTGGCAGCCCGCCACCAGGCATCGGTCAAGGCGAGTTCCTGCTCCAGATCAACGGTTGGCATGGGCGAGGGGAGCATCAGGCTGGATTGTCCCAGTGTGGGCAACGGCACCAGCCTGTTCGGCCGGACCCGTCAGCGAAATGAAGAAGACATTAAACATGGACCGCTTTAGATTCATTGCGGCCATGGCTGTAACGTCAGTAACATAAATGAGTCTCAGGATATCCTAGGTTTGGACATAGCTTTGGGCCGTTAGAGCCGTTAGAAATGTCTAAGAAAAAGCACAAAAACCATCCATCTGACCTCGCTCCTGGGGAGATGGCCCTTAGCGCCGTTGGTCCGCCGAGTGGGAATGGGGATGATCTCTACCGTCCCACGCCGATCCTGGATGATTTCAGCGCCGTTTCAGAGGGTCGCCAGCCCAAGCTGGATCGCAAGTTCTACGAGAAGGAGCTCACGCGTCTGCAGGTGGAGCTGGTGAAAATGCAGTATTGGATCAAACACGCAGGCTTTCGCCTTCTCGTGCTCTTCGAGGGGCGCGATGCCGCAGGAAAGGGGGGCACGATCAAGCGCGTCACCGAACCCCTCAATCCCAGGGGCTGCAATGTCATCGCACTCGGCACGCCAACGGATCGGCAAAAGAGCCAGTGGTATTTCCAGCGCTACGTCGAGCACCTCCCGGCGGCCGGTGAAATCGTGCTGTTCGATCGCAGCTGGTACAACCGGGCCGGGGTGGAAAAGGTGATGGGCTTCTGCACGCCCCAGCAGGCGGATGAGTTCCTGCTGTCCTGTCCGGAGTTTGAGCGCATGCTCGTGCGCAGCGGCATCACCCTGATCAAGTATTGGTTTTCCGTGAGCGACGAGGAACAGGAAGCGCGCTTTCGCTCCCGGATCAAGGATCCGGCGCGCCGCTGGAAGCTCAGCCCGATGGACCTGGAATCCCGCGACCGCTGGGTGGAATTTTCCAAAGCCAAGGATGAGATGTTTGCCCACACCAACATTCCGGAAGCCCCCTGGTTCACCGTGGAGGCCGACGACAAGCGGAGGGCACGCCTCAATTGCATCAGCCATCTCCTCAGCAAGGTGCCCTATGTGGACATGACCCCTGAAGAGATCAATTTGCCCCCGCGCAAGGGAGGCGGCGAATACAAGCGCCCCCCATTAAGCGAGCAGTTTTTTGTTCCCAATCGTTATGCCTTTGCCATTCAGGGCAGCGGGCAGATCAGCAGCTCGGGCTGACGGATGGTGCGCCAATCCCCGCTGGGGGTGCTTACTTCCAGGCCGATAGAGGCTTCTCCGGCCCTTGGACCGATGCTTTCCAACCAGCTGATGGCATCCGAAATGGCCTCGTCGATGCTCTCATAGAGACCGTCAAGGTGGGGATGGGGTTGGTGGAAGCAGTCGATCAGTCGATAGTCACGGCGCTGAAGAGCCGAGAACAGGGGAGCCGCCCCAGCGGACAACTTGGTGGATCTTGAACTGGGGGTTGAGCTGGACATCAAGCTGGGCCTCAAAGACGTCATGTCATCTCTTCACGTTTTGATTAGTTTTGACCGGAATGCCGGACATCTGTTGTCGTGTTCGACACCATCGACTGTGACGAACTGTTCGTTTTTGTGTGCGCGTGTTTGGCCGTCGCCCTCACCCCAGGTCAGCTCCAGCTGAGGAGATCGGTCCGGACATCCTCCAGGTAGTGGGTGCCGGTGGGGTGAGTTTCACCATAGAGGCTGGGGAGGCAATCGGCCAGAAGCAGGGTGGGTTCGGCTCTTGCAGCCACAAGGAGATCTCCGTGGGGTCCCCACAGGATGCTGTTGCCCAGATAGCCGGCCATGGGACGGCCGTTCACGGTTTCCTCTCCGCAGCGGTTGACGTAAGCCACGAAGCAGCGGTTTTCAAAGGCATGGGCTGGCAGCAGGGTGCGCGAGATATCGGGATAGGGGCGATCGGTGCGGTGGCCGTCGCTGAGCTGGGCCCAGGCATCGGCGGCGGTGGGGATGAGCACCACCTGGGCGCCACGGAGGGCCAGGGAACGGGTGAGTTCGGCAAACTCCGCCTCGTAGCAGTTGAGCAGCCCAACCCCAATGCCATTCACCTGTTGCACCGCGAAGGCAGGTCCCTCTTCCGCATCCTGGTAGCCAGGGCTCCAGCACCGTTTTTCATCGGGGCCCCAGAGGTGGGTCTTGCGGTAGTTGCGCAGCAGCTCCCCATCGCCTCCAAAAAGTGCAATGGCGTCATAAAAGCGCTCCTCTCCTGCCACCATGGCGCGCTCCGGGTAGGGGCAGGCCATCGCCATGCCATGCCGGCGGGCTATCGCAGCCACCCGCTGCAGGCTCTGTCCATCCACCGGTTCCGCCAGGGTGCGTGCAATCGCCGGCGTGACGATGTAGCCGCTGAGATAGAGCTCCGGGAACGCCAGCAGCTGGGCGCCATGGCCTGCAGCGATCGCGGCCACCCTCTCCAGCCGCTCCAGGTTGGCAGCCACGGCTTCGGGGGTGCCTGCTGTTCCCGTGCCCTGCCAGAGTGCCACCCTCAACCCCTGCCCCAGCTCTGGTGGGTCAGGCCAGAGACAGGCCTGGAGGCGATAGGGATGATGGACATCGTCACGATGGCGAGAGGGAGCTTCCATGGGTAGGCGGGGTGCCAGGTGGGCATCTCTTCTGGCCTCACACCAGATTGGGGGAGCGGGCCTGGCCTCCGCCAGCTTGGCGCTGCTTGGAGCGACCCTGGCCTATGTCCAGCCCCCCACCGGTTGGCTGCGGCGGGGCGTCGTCCATGTGGCCCCCGATGGGTTCGATGGCTATCTGGGCCAGTCCAGGCGCTTTGCCGTGCGCACCATTCAGCGGGCGGCCGACTTGGCGGATCCTGGGGAAACCATCCTGATCTGGCCCGGCACCTATCGGGAGGAGGTGTTCCTTCGGCGCGGCGGCCGGCCTGGGCTCCCCCTTGTGCTTCGGGCCGCCATTCCGGGGCAGGCGGTGATCAGTGGTGGCGCCGATCCCGCCATCGTGGCCTCTTGGCGCTGGCAGGTTCAGGGTGCCCACCTCTGGAGCACTCCCGTGCGGGCCGCCGTCGCTGGCCTCCGCTGGGATGGGGTGATGGCCTTCCGCAGCGGCTCCCTGCCTCACCTACGGAAGATCTGCTCCAGGCCTGGGGCCTGGCCCGCCTTTACCTCCAGCGACGGCGAGCTTTGGCTGTGCCTGCCGCGGGGGGAGCGGCCCGAGCGCGGCCGACTGGAGGTTGTCCGCCCCATGCCGTGGCGAACGCGCTCGGGGGGCCATCAGGTGGCCAGTCTGTGGATCGAGGCTCCCCATGTGGAGGTGCGCGACCTGCGCTTCGACTTTGCCGTGATGGCAGCGATTCAGCTCTGGAACACCCACCACGTCCTCATTGAGGGCAACCACTTCGAGGGGGCCGATGTGGCCATCAATGGCAACCCCTCGTTGTTGCCCCTGCGGCAGATCCGAATCAGCCGCAACCTCAGCAGTTGTTATCCCCTCTATGAATGGAATCGGGATGGTTGGCTGTCCTGGAGCGAGGTTTATTCCTATTCCAATTGCTCCCTTGCCTGGTTGGGTGGCTCAGACATGACGGTAGATCGCAATATTGTTATCCAATCGGGTGATGGCATCAAGCTCTCCCCCCAAGGGGGTAGCAACGAAGCCCGAAGCAACCTGATCGTGGAAACCACCGATGATGCGTTTGAGTTTGACGGCCCGGCACGGAATCTTCTTGTGACGAACAATGTTGTGTTCAATTCCTTAGTGGCACTAGCACCTAGTCCCGTATCCGATGGCCCCTTGTTGATGGAGAAAAACACGGTTCTGATGTTTCCTTTCCATCCTCGCCAAGGCTATGGCGTGTTGCTGAAACTGATGGGTGGAGCCATTCATAATGTGTGGCTGAAGCACAACTTTTTCCTTGGCTACCAGATCGGCCACGGCCAGGCCGATTCCCCCCTGAACGCCGTGGTTGTCGAGGACAATGGTTTTGCCACGGTGCGGGCTCAGGAGGAGGGGTTGGCCCAAGCAGCCCAGATTCTCTGGCAGGGAAATCGCTTCCGCCGGCTCTCCCTGGCGGAATGGGCCTCTGCCATCTATAACCCCGCCTCCGTGGGCGGCCGGCCTGTGGCTCTCCCGCCTGTGGGACCCGCCTGGATGGATCTCGCTAGCGATAAGGCCACCCTGCCCTTGCGCCCCTATCTGCGGAGTCCCTGGCTCCGGATGCCGTGATGGGGCGGACCGCCAGGACAGCGGCCGTCTGGCGCCGGCTGGGAACAGCCTTTGGGGCGGTTGTTCTCTCCTGGATTGCCTCCTTGGCCGTGGGAGCCCTGCTCGCCACCTGCCTGACTCCCTTGAGTGTGGATCAACCCATGGGGGTGGAGACGCTGGCGGGATGGGGGCGGCGCTGGGCGGTGGTGATGGGGGTGGCGATGGCCACGGGGGCCACCCTCGGTGGCCCACCCCCGGCCACCCTTCGCCGCACGGCCCAGGTCATTGGGCTCATCGCTGCGGTGGTTCTCGGGTTCAGCCTGGTTGCAGGGGGCCTGGCCGTCTGTGCCGTGCGGTTGCAGGTGTGGGGCCAAGCCTGGGGAGTTCCCAGCCGCTCGGGGTATGCGGCCCGTCTTGGGGTGCTGGCGGCTGCAGAGCTGGTGGGTCTGCCGAGCGCCCTCTGGGGCGGTTGGCGCCTTTTGCGGGAACGCCTCCAGGGGAGCCGGAAGCGGCCGTCTGGCAACGGTGGAGGGCTGGGCCATGGGTGATCATCGCGAGCAACGACTCGACCAGCTCACCCGCCTGTTGGTGGTCGCCATCGTTCTCGTGGTGATGTTCAACGGGCTTCCGTTCTGGGCACGGCGGGTTGGGGTGCTCGACCGGCCGGCCTACGCCCAAGACCTGGCTCTGTTCTGCCGGCCTCCCGTGCGGGGCTGGTGGTTGCCCGCCTCCTGCTCCCCCGTTCGTGTCGAAGAGGCCGGACCGCCGCAGCGGCGCCAACGGATTGAGAGTCTCCGGCTCTATCGAATCACCCGCTGGGAGGTGGGACTGAAGGGCCTCCGCTATGCCCTCCTGCCTGCCCTGCTGCTGATCTCGGTCCTGTTGGTCCAGGGTGGCTGGCAGGTGATGCCCCCCCTCCCCTCCCTGGTTCCCCTCGGGCCTTTGTTCCTCTCCACCCTGATCTCGGCAGCGATCAGTTGGCCCATCGATGGGCTGGTGTCGACGGTGCTGAATGGCGTGTGGAGCCTCTGGATTCCCCTGGCGGCTCTGGCGGGCTGGCTCGCCGCCCCGCGCCGGCTGCGGATCCTGGCGGATGGTGCTGCCGCCCTGGTGCTCCTCCAGCTGCCCTTTCTGGCCGTGGAGGCCATGCGAGGGCTGCCCATGCCCTTTGGCGGCACCCCAAGTCCCTGGCTCCCCACGAGGCTTTCGGGAGTGCTGAACCAGCCCAACACCCTCGGCGGGGTGCTGGCGATCGGCGTGGCCCTCTGCGTGGCCGTGTCCCTGCGCCGCTGGCAGCGCTGGCCATTGCTGCTGGTGTCTCTGGTTATGGCGATCCTGGCCCGTTCAGGCACGGGGGTGATGGGTCTTGTGCTGGTGGCCCTCGGCCTGGTGCATCGCCAACTGCCCCGCCGTTGGCGCTCCATGGCCGTCATGGCGAGCCTCCTGGTGGTGGTTCTGGCCTTGCCCCAGCTCCTGGGGCGCCCCAAGCTCCTCGACTCCCCTTCCGGCCGCTTGGGCACGCTGCAGGGTTGGATCCAGCAGCCCCGCACCCTTCAGGAACGCTGGCTGGGTTATGGGCTGGCCAGCCAGAACCAACGCAATGGGGGTTCGCCCATCCTGCCGGGCTCGCCGGGTGCTGACGATGTTGAGGGAAACCCTGCCCGACGGGGTCCTTCCGCCGATGGCCTGCCCCTCCTGCTTCTAAGCCAGGGCGGACTGGTGGCCCTGGTGGCTTTCTACGGGCTTGCGTTCTGGTGCTGCTGGCTGGATTCTGGCCTGCGCGTGGTCTGGGTTGTCTTCTTGTTCACCAGCCTCACGCTCAACATCACGGAAGTCTTCCCCCTTGGGCTCTGGCTCTCAGTTCTCATCTCCCGAGCCCTTGCCCTCAGGCCGGCAGAGCCCAGGGGTTGAGCCCCAGATCTGCTCCGATGCGGTGAGCGCAGGCAAAACCGCTGAAAGCCACGGCATTGAGGCCCTGTCCGGGGAAACAGGAATCCCCCACGCAGTAGAGCCCTTGCACCCCCGTGCGGTTGAACGGCATGGGTAGCAGTCCGGGCAGGCGGTGGGCCGGAATCGGACCATAGGTGCCGCCCATCCGACCCAGAAAGCGGCGATGGCTCCTTGGCGTGCCCACTTCCCGGTGGCGGATGGCCCCGCTCAAGCCCGGCAGGATGGTTTCCAGTCGGGCGATAAGACGGTCGGCATCGGCTTGTTTCTTGGCCCGGTAGTCCGCCGGTGAGAGCCCTTGCCAAGCCTCGACGGCGCTCGGGGTGAAGGTGTGGAGGATATGGCAGCCCGGGGGGGCCAGAGAGGGATCCAGCAAGGTGGGCATCGACACGAAGATCACCCCCTGCTCCGCTTCCATGGCGTCCCAGTCCTCCAGCAGCAGATGGTGGCAATGGAAGCCCTCTGGCACCACGGCCCCATCGATGCCAAGGTGAAGGGAGAGGAAGGACGAAGAGGGCTTGTAGCGGCGCCGCCAGGTGGTTTCAGCAGCGGGGGTGTGGGCTTGATCCACCAGGGGGTGGGTCGTGGTGTTCATCCTGTCGATGTCCCCCGCAAAGGTGTCCCAGCGGGTGGCGTTACTCACTACGCGGCGGGCGTTGATCACTTCCCCTGACGCCATCTTCACGCCAACGGCCTTGCCAGCTTCGATGATCACATCGGTGACGCGCGCCTTGTAGCGAATGGCTCCCCCATGGGCCTCCAGCCCGGCCACAAGCTTTTCGGCGATGACCCCAACGCCTCCTTTTGGGTAGTTGATCCCCCCTGCATGGCGATCGGAGAACACCATGCCGGCATTGATCATGGGGGTGCGGTTGGCGGGCATCACGCTCCAACAGAAGCACTCCATGTCGATGAACTTCAGCAGCTGTTCATCGTTGATGTGTGTGCGGGCGACATCACCCACGTTGAAGGGGAGCCATCGAGCCAGGCCGAGGCAGGCTAGGGGCGCCCGGAAGAATACTTTCGCCAGGTAAGCCGGATCTTCCAAGGACAGCAGGGGCATGGCATCGAGACAGCGAAACACCTGCCAGCAGGTGTCGTAGAAGGCTCGAATGCCCTTTGCCTCGTGGGGGAAGCGGTTGGTGAGGTCGGCGATGAAACGCTCGTAGTCCCGATCGACCGCCATCTCCAGTCCCCCCGGGAGGTGGTAGGCCAGCTGCACAGGGTCGGGAACCGTGTCGCAGTGCTGACCCACATCGGCCAGGGCCCGGGTGAGCAGGTTGGTGTGGCCCTTCTCCCCGAAGCCAAAAATCATGGAGGCCCCCACATCAAAGGTGTAGCCGGCCCTCTTGAAGCTGCCCCCACTCCCCCCCGGGATCAGGTAGCGCTCCAGGACGAGGGTTCGGGCCCCCTTGGCGGCCAGCTGGGAGGCGGTGACCAGCCCGCCGATGCCGGCGCCGATCACGATCACATCCCAGTGGAGCTGGGAGCTAGCCGTGGTCTTGGGAGGATTGGGGCTGGTGCTGGTGGTCACCGGAGAGGGCTATCTGCTCCGACCCTAGGGGGCCAAGGATGGGCCTGACTCCTAAACCGGCAGGGGCCTGCCGTCCTCCCCGAACCGTTCGACCGCCACCACTTCCTTGCGCAGGGTCACGGTTTGGGGATCGTGGTATTCGGAACGATCCCGGTGGATGCGCACCTCTTCCACCAACACCAGTTCGGTACGGGTCACGACCCGTTCCTCCAGGATCGGAACCACCGTCACATCACCCTCTTCACGGATCTGGGGAACGTCACCGGTGACGACCTGATTGATGGGAACGTGCTCCACCCGAACCTTCTCCCTGCTGAGGGGGTCATCAACCACCACGTCGCGAGACTCAATGGTTTTGCTGATGCGAACCCGGCTCGTTTCCACCCGCTCGCGGCTGACCTCCAGCTGTTCCTCCACCACAGGGATCACCATGCCCCGTGCATCGCGCACAGCATCGCTCAAGAGCCAATTCCCCTGTTCTTTCTGGATGAGCTCATTGCGCGGCAAGGAGACCTGGGCGCCATCGCTACGTCCCAAGACCCAATGCTCGATGCCGTTATCGTGAAAGCGCTGCAGCAGTTTGTAGGGCTCGCCATGGTCACCGACGATCACAAAGTCGTCGTTCGATGCAGGGGTGTCTGATGTGATCACGGTGGAACTCCGTGGGCTGGAAGGTGTTGGATGAGAAGACCGACCCTCATTAAGGGGTGCAGTCGTGGGAATGCTCTCTGGCGCAGAATAGGCGTTGTTCGTCTCTGGCGACGATTCGCCACCCAGCAGGAGTCGAAGGAGACGTCCGATCATTCCAATGGGGAAGAAAAGGGGGCCTTTTGAGGCCCCCGTGTTGATGTTATTGAAGCAAGGATCAGTTGCGCTCGGTGCTGTGCACAGACTCGATCACCTTGCCATCGGCATCCACACGCTCGGCGCGCACGTCGGAACGGCGAACGGTCTCGGTGACGGTTTTGTCGCGGGTTTCGGCCTGCTTGGCGAGGTTGACTTCCTCCACCACCTGGGCACGCTTGCTCACAATGGCCCGCTCGTCGAATTCAGAGAGTTCGAACACGCGCTCCTTGAAGGCGTCCTCCAGGGCATCCCGGCTCACGGTGCGGCGCTGCACGGTCACCGTTTCATCCACCAGGGGGATGCTCTTGGAGACCTTGCTTTCGGACACCACGTTGTAGATCCGCATGCGACCTGTTTCGACCTTCTCCTTGCCGAGTTCCACCACTTCTTCCACAACTTCCAGCACGTTGGGGTCGTGCTTGGCGTCGATCATTTCAGCCTTCAGCTGGGGATTGCGGGCCTTGAGGGCAACCGTGTGCTCGCGGATGTTCACCGGGGATTTGGAACCGATGATTTCGGCGGCACGGGCTTCGGCGTTGGCAGGCACCTGGGCGGTCAGCAGGGTGCCGCCCTGACGGATACCTTCCAGGTAGATGGAGAGGTCGGGATCGGGAACAAGATCAGACAGAGCCCGAAGCTTGGGAGCGTCGGAGGCATCGTCAGCGCTGAGTAGATCAAGCGCATCACGGTGCACACCAGCTGCAGCAAGGGCATCAAGAGCCTCTGCGGCGAGCTTATTGTCAGTGAACAAACCAATGACGGTGCGGATAGTCATTGTGACCAGATAAAGAAATTGGGTAGGAAGAGAATCGTTGACGCGCAAACAACAAACAGTTGCCAGTTGCGTCAGCAATAGGGTCGGCGAATTTTGACCCACATAACAAACCTATGACAACGGGTGAACCGCCTTGCTGATCAGCACTAAATCTCTTTCGTGGTTTTATCGGATTTTGATGGCATCAAGCAAACCCATGACGCCTTGGCAGTTTTCGGCAAAAAAGTTATCTAAGATTTAACGACAGATTAACGAAATTTCGGATGCTGCCAGGGCAGCACCCGAATGTTTTGGTATAGAAGTCGCCCTCCCGGAGGGTGGTTTTCGATTTAGTAGCTCTTGACCGCGCTCACACGGGGATCGGAGCTAAGAGATGGGATGTGGATCCAACCGCTTTCAGCCAGTTCAGCCCAATCGTTCTCATAGCGACCGCTCAGGCGAACCTTGCTACCAGCAGGGATCGTGCGGGTGACGGGGTGGCTGGTACCAGCTCCTGAACGCACCTCAATGGGCGTGTCCTGATTGCGGAGCTGGGCTTCCACACTGGTGATCTTCACGGTAGGGGTTGTGGTGATCCGGCTTGGTGCCACAGCTTCTTCCTCCTTGTTGCGAAACACGAAGGCCGCCAGGGGCAACAGCAGAAGGGGGAGAAGCCAGGCGGCGTTGAAGCGTCCGCGATCAGCCTTCACATCAGCCTGCTGCTGACCATTGCGCTCGACCACCACCGCCCGCTCCCTGCGAACATCCTGTCGTGCATTGGCTCTTGGAGCAGCCTGGTTGTTCTGGGTGGTGTTCACCGTGGCCTGTTGCCGTTGGGCGGTGGCGGGAGCTTGGGCGACCCGTTGACCTGTGGCCGCGGGGGCAGGTTCAACGAAGTGGTCGATCGCTTGGGAGAAACCGCACTTGAATTCATAGGGTTCACCCGCCTTCATCAGCTTCAGCACCACGCTGGCGCTGTCTCCTGGTGCTGGCTGGGCATTGATCACCTGTTCCACCGTGAATCCACGGCGCTTGGCAAGATTGATGCAGGCATCTTTACTCGCTTGCACCATGTCTTCCGACAAGGTGGCTGCGGAGGCGGCTGATGCCTGAATAAGGAGGATCGCCGAAAGGATCACTCCCGCCAGCGAAGCCTTGAAGGGCAAATGCCCGAACAATTTGCGAATCATGATTACGAAGCGAGGGGGAGAAATGATGTGTGCAAATGCGCGAATATTTGCGCTGTGCTGAAGACTCTGTGCGCTGAGAGTGCGCTGGAACACAGGCAACCGTGTCTACTTGAACAGGTCTTCCCCTTTATTCATAGAAGGGATAGATAGCCCCATTTGGGATGTCCAGGTTCTCTTGAGATTTGCGCAACACTTCCTGATCCACCCTTCGCGGAATATGATCAATGCGCGTTGTTTATGTGGTGGCCATGGCCTGGTTGATGTCCAGTTGCTCTAGCGCCGTCAGGGCTCGGTCGCGATAGGCGCAATAGCGGAGCCTCTTCTCCCGGATGGGCTGTTCGAGAGCAGGCAGCAGAGCGAAATTGGGCGGCATGGGTTGGAAGCCCCCACGACGCCCTTTGCCCCCGCAGGGAGCCTCGGCGATGAAGTGGGTGAGGGCTCCGGACATAGTGGTGGGCGGCAGGGTGAAGGGCGTCAGACCCTGCGCCAGGCGTGCCGCATTGGTACCTGCCAGCCAGCCGCCGGCAACGGCGGCGGCATAACCCTCGGTGCCGGTGATTTGGCCCGCTGCAAGAAGGGTTGGCCGTTGGCGGAACTGGAGGGTGGCTTCAAGCAGCTTGGGCGATTCCAGAAAGGTGTTGCGGTGCATCACACCGAACCGCACAAATTCCGCCTGCTCTAGCCCTGGGATTAGCCGGAAGACCCGGGCCTGCTCCCCCCAACGGAGATTCGTTTGGAACCCCACCAGGTTCCAGAGGCGACCATCCTTGTCCTCCTGGCGAAGCTGCACCACCGCATGGGCCCGCTTCGCCCTGCGCACGTCCCGGTCCTGCAGGTCTCCCCAGCGGGGATCCCAGAGGCCGATGGGTTTGAGCGGTCCGTAGCGCATGGTGTCTTCCCCACGCCTGGCCAACTCTTCAATGGGGAGACAGCCCTCAAAGAAACAGGCGTTGCCCTGCTCGAAGTCTTTCAGGGGTGCCTGCTCGGCGGCCAGCAGGGCCTGGAGGAAGGTGCGGTACTGCTCCTGGTCCATGGGGCAGTTGATGTAGTCCGCATCGCCCTTGTCGTAGCGAGAGGCGCGGAAGGCCACCGTCAGGTCGATGCTCTCCCCCTCCACAATCGGGCTGGCCGCATCGAAGAAGTGGCACTCCTCCAGGCCGGTGAAGGCTCGCAGGTCGTGCGCCAGGGATTCTGCCGTGAGGGGGCCGGTGGCCAGCACGGTGATCTGCTCCGCTGGCGGCAGGGCCATCTGCTCCTGCCGCTGGATGGTGACCAAGGGATGGGAGGCGAGAGCTGCGGTGAGGGCGGCGCTGTAGCGGCCTCGATCCACAGCAAGAGCTCCACCGGCGGGAACAGCGTGGGCATCGGCCGTGCGGATCACCAGGGAACCCAAGCGGCGCAATTCCTCCTGGAGGAGCCCTGCGGCCCGGTCACTGGAGAGGGCCCCGAAGCTATTGCTGCACACCAGCTCAGCGAACTCGGCGCTGTGGTGAGCCGGGGAGCGACGGACCGGCCGCATCTCCACCAGGGTGACTGGAATGCCTGCGCAGGCCACTTGCCAGGCCGCTTCGGTGCCGGCTAGGCCGGCACCAATCACCAGAACGGGTGTGCTCAAAGGCTCAGGCTCTGGCCCGCTTCAGGAACAGTTGCAGTTGGCCTACCGCAGCTCTGCCGATGTGGAACACAGCCCAGCTGGCGGCCAAAAGGATGGGCGCGGCCACAAGCACAACCCGGAGATCCATGGAGAAACGGTTCAGATTTTGGTGATCTTAAAGACAACCCCCGGGCCTTCGATCACCCGGTGGCGGCTTGTAACGCGGCCCCGGCCCGATCAAGGCTCCGTAAATCCGCTCAGGTGGCTGCGGCCGGCATGGGCCTGGGCCAGTTGGCGATAGCGGCGAGCATGGAGCCGCTGCTCCGCCATGGCGTCCTCACTGAGCTGGCGCTTCACCTGGGCGGGAGCGCCCATTACCAGGGCTCCAGGAGGCACATCCTTTGTCACCACGGAGCCTGCCGCCACCAGGGCCCCGGCCCCTACGGTCACCCCGTTCAGCACGATCGCCCCGATCCCCACCAGGCAGCCATCCTCCAAGGTGGCGCCGTGCACCACCGCACGATGGCCGATGGTCACCTCACACCCAATCCGCACAGGCTGGCCCGGATCCCCATGGAGCACCGCCCCGTCCTGCACATTGCTGTCCCTCCCCACCACCACCGGACACACATCCCCCCTGGCCACGGCGGTTGGCCAGAGGCTGGCTCCCGCTTCCAGCCGCACATCCCCCACCACCACGGCCGAATCGGCCACCCAGGCCTCCGGATCGATGGTGGGAGAAGGCCATGGCTGGTCCAGGCCTGGATCGTTTTCCCTTGCCTCCCACACCATGGGATCACCACGATTCCGCTCAGCGCATTGTGGCCCCCCCACCCCAGGTGATACGTTCGCTTGGCGGTCTTGGTCTGCCCCCCCTGGGGGATGGCACGGAGCGCACCGGGGTCGCTAGCTCAGCGGTAGAGCACTCGGCTTTTAACCGATTGGTCCTGAGTTCGAATCTCAGGCGACCCATCCCAGCCTCGTCCGGTTTTTGGCTCCAGATCCCTCTCAGGGAGCTGGATCTCATGAATCGCCAACATCCGTCAGGTCGGGACACGAGACGACCACTTCGGACCCCATTTGACCCATTTCTGTACCTAGGTACAGATCTCTCGTGCGTCTCATCTCGTGAGACGGGGAGGCGTTGATGCAACCCCGTAGTGCTCTTCAGCAGGCCTCCTGTCGCTTACGCCTCGCTGCCTGTCCTTACCGGATTCGGCTACACCCCGGGCGGAACAGTCCCTACTACTACGTTTACGAAACCCGTGCAGGTGGCCGTAGCCAGTCCGCACGCGGCTACCGGATCGACCAGAACGGTGATCTCGCCGAATTGGTTGAACTGCTGCTGGCGGCCCAGCGAAATCTGCTGCGCGGCGGCCCAGGGCTCGACTGGCGGCGGCTGCACCTGGCTCCGGGTGAACAACCCCCAGCTGATTGCGGCCCCTTGCAGACATGGGGAGAGATCAGATCGCAGATCAAAGCCGACATTGCTCCTGGTGGTCCCAAGGCCAAGGACCGCAACCCCTTCTCCTGCTTCACCGACCGGGGTTACTTCGGGCGCGCCTATCCCGATGAGGCCTTTGCTCGCACGGAGGAGCTGGAGCGCTTCTGTCTGCACACCCCAGCGTCGCTGGATGCGCAGGCCCGCGATCGCTCCCAGCCGCTGGTGCCCCGCAAGACCAACACCAGCAGCTTTCACGGGGTGGTGCAGATGGTGAACTACCTGGCCAAGCGGGGGATTTCCATCGCCACGCCGGAGCTGCGCGCCAAGCTCGAGGGCCTCAAGGCCTCCGCTGGCAGGGTCCGCACCCCCTCATCACGCTTCATCCCATCCACGGCCGAGGTGCAGGCCTGGCTCGATCAGGTGCACCAGGAGAACCCCTTGCGGGGCTGGGTGATGGCGATCATTGCCTGCTACGGCCTGCGGGCCCACGAGGTGTGGCACATCGAGCGGCTGCCGGGGGAAAGCAGCGTCGAACCCACCTTCCTGCAGATCAGCATGTTTGAAAGCCATGGCGATCAGGCCACCAAGACCGGCCACCGCTTTGCCCTGCCGCTGCCGGAGGCATGGTTGGAGCGCTACCGCCTCAATGACGTGGTTTACTCGCGGGAGATGCTGGCCGAATTGCGCAGGCGCCATCCCATTCGCACGGCGGAAGCCAGCGACGGCAGCGTGCAGTTCTGGAACAACGCCACCCTGGGCCGGGTGGTGGTGCACTGGCTGCGGCATGTCACCAAGCCCGGCGGGGAGATCAAGGCCAAGCTGCTCGGCTGGCATCAACCCCGCAGCCTTCCAGGCCGCCCCCAACCCGCGCCGGTGCAGGGCCGCTGCAAGGCCTATGACCTCCGCCACGCCTGGGCGATTCGTGCCCGCGAGACCACCACCTGGTCGACGGCCCTCAAGGCCCAGGCGATGGGGCACAGCGAGGTGATCCACTCGCGCCGCTATCTGGTGGAGCAGACCGCCCAGCAGATCGAGCGGGGGATGGCGTTGCAGAAAGCCCTCGATGAGGGCCAGCGCCCAGCTGCTGCTGGATCAACAGGAATGGTGCCGCCGGCCGCGCCAACTCCCCAGCTCTCGATGGTTTCACCTCCAGCGCCTTCGGCAGCGCTGCAGGAAGGACTCACCCCCGAGCTGCTGGAACTCGCGCGGCAACTGATGGCCCTCAGTGCGCGGGTTTGATGGCCAGTCCCTCGGCTGCTGGGCTTCTCATCGGGTTCGTGATTGGGTTCCCGACTGGATTCCCTTCAATCAGCTTGCGTTGCAGTGGGTTACCTGTCAGGTTCCCAGGGTGAT
>JBBASA010000029.1:0-32095 GCA_040399515.1 Cyanobium sp.
CCTGCGACCTAGTGCTCCCAAAGCACCCGCGCTACCAAGCTGCGCCACGCCCCGCGTCAACTCGATCATAGGCCCTGTCTGAATCCCAGGCTTGCGGGTACCAGCTGGCTGGCTACAACGGCGTGTCCCTGGAGCCTTGGGCCATGCGGCGGCTAACGACTCTGGTGTGCTCGGCCCTCCTGGTGGCCAGTTGGGGAGGGATGAATCAGGTTCAGGCCCAGCACCGGGAGACGGAGGTGAGCGACCTGGGCAGCAACACCAGCCTCCCCGCTGCCCTGAGGCCCTTCTTCCTTCCCACCCCGGAGAATTTTGCGGAACGGGGGTCTCCTGGGGCCACGGGGAGCCCTTCCCCCCAGCCAGGCAGCGGGGGGGGGGCTATAGGTGCGATGCCCTCTCTGGGGTATCCCATCAACCAGGCCCCCATCGAGGTGAGCCCCTTCGGCATGCGCTATTCCGAATCGCGCGGAGCCTGGAGGATGCACACGGGCATCGATCTGATTGTCACCGAGGGAACACCCGTGCTGGCCTCAGCGATGGGGAGGGTGATCCTTGTGGATGAGGTGAGTGGCTATGGCCTCACTGTGGTTGTGGATCACGGCGGCGGGTGGCAGACCCTGTATGCCCACCTGTTTGAGCTGGCTGTGCAACCCGGCGATCAGGTGCATCGCGGCCAGCCCCTGGGGCGGGTGGGGGAGAGCGGCCGGGCCAGCACGCCCCACCTGCATTTCGAGGTCCGCCAGCGCCGGGGAGATCGGATGGTGGCACTGGATCCGGGGCCGATCCTTCGCCCAAAGGTGCCAGGAGCCGTTGTGTTGCGTCGCTGAGGCATCAAACTGACAGCCTTCGAATGCTTCGCCATGGCTGCGCCCCCCCTGGCTTTCAAACAGCGGCTGGCCATCCTTGCCGTTATGGCGATCCCCTTGTTGGTGTTGGCGTTCTGGCTGGGCGGCAAGGGGTTCTTTACCTCCCCCTAAAACCAGATCCGCATCGGCAGGCCGCAGCTGTCCTGCTCCTCTTCTCCCACCCAGCTCGCCAGACCCCAAGCGCGGCGCATGGCTGAGCGCAGCAGGGCGAAGGCACCCAGAAGGTCGTCGTCGGCCACGGCCCGTCGGGGGAGGGTGGGACGGATCCGATCAAATTCTCCAGGAAACAGCTTCTCCACCAAGGTGAGGCGCTGGAGCCGACCCGGCGGTGTGGCCTTGCCGTGCTCCAAGGGCGTGCCCCCATTCCATTCGCGGAAACACAATTCCGGGTGGGTTTCCAGCAGCAGAGCGCGCAGAGCCCGATGCTGCTGCAGGAGCCCATCCACCTGGCGGATCTTGGCCAGTAGGTGGAAGCTCTGCAAGCTCAATCCCCGCCCCTGCAACTGGCGGCTGAGGGCATTGGCTTCCCCGTAGCTGGTGGCCGCCAGCACAGGCCTCAGGGGAGCAGGAAACACGCTGCTCCGCCTCGCCCCCAACAGAGCCCGGGCCTGATGATCGCAGGCCCGTGGACCCCGTTCGGCCAGTCCGATGGGAATGTCGATGGCGGTGAGTGGCAGGGGATGGGCCAGCTCCACCAGGTTGCAGGCCGCGGTGTGCACGGTGGCCTCCACCAGCCCCACCGGGTTGTGGAGCTGCTCAGGAAGGCGCATGCGCAACCTGAGCCACCCGCCTTTGCAACCATCCACCCCCTGCAGCCAGTGGCCGGCGTCAAAGCTCGGGTGGGGAAAGCTCGGGGTGATCACGGGAGATGCTCACGATGCTTGGGGCAAAGAGAAACACCGAATCTCCGAGGCGCTCGGAGTGACCATCGATGGCGTAGACGCCGCCGGACACAAAATCGATGATGCGCTGGGCTTCCTGGGGTTCCAGGGCTTCCAGGTGCAGCACAATGGTTTTCAGGTGCTGGACCGCCAGCACCGCTTCCGTGGCGTCTTCAAAGCAGGAGGGGGTGAACACCACCACTTCGGGCGACCAGTTGCCAAATGGAATTTCCATGGCGCCAGGGGCCGTTTGCATGCCTTGAACCTTACCGAGCGGTGGGGTGGGCTGCTGTGCAGCCCTGATTTCCAATGTGCTTGCCGACTTTTCGTCTCATCACGATCGCGAGCATCGCTTCCCGTACATAAGCAATACGCATGGGAGCTTATGTATCCCGTTGATACGCAAGCTCTTCTTTTAGCGGTTGTGGCCCCGCGGGTCAACCCCCTGATGCAGTAAAACTGCAGACAGATTTTCGTAAATTCGTTCACCGATGGTCTTCACGCCCTCTGATGTCTCCAACCTGCTCAAGCTGGTTCAGGGTCAACCTGTCCCCGGTGCGGTTACCGGCATCCGCACCCTCAGCGGCCAGGGCAACAACCTGCTCAACCCCACGTGGGGGATGGCCAACACCACCTTCCGGCGCGTCACGGCCGCCCGTTATGGCGGGCAGGTCCGGGTCACCGATCCCGTCACGGGGACCAGCACGGTTCAAAACCTCGAGGTGAATCCCCTCTTCCGGGGCCTGGACCCCCGGGCGATCAGCAACATTGTTGGCGCCCAGCAGGCCACCACCCCCAAGCAGGCCGTGAACCATCTCTGGGTGGCCTTCGGCCAGTACGTCGACCACGGCTTTGATTTTGTGGAGAAGGGCGGCAGCGGCACCCTGGAGATCGGAGGCCCTGGGGTGAACCGGGCCACCGACAATCCGGCCGACCTCACCCGGGCCACGGTGACGGGTTTTGACGCCAATGGCATTCCCTTGCATCGCAACAAGACCGCCCAATACGTCGATCAGAACCAGGCCTATGGATCCATCGAGCTGGTGGGCACTTTCCTGCGGGAAACCACCGGCAATGGAACGGTGGGGGCCCGATTGGCCTCCGGGGCGGTGGATCCTTCCAACCCTTCGATGCGCCTGCTGCCCACCCTGCGCAAGCTGATCCTCGATCACTGGGCCAACAACACCCGCTTCAACACCAATGGTCTCAACACCACCTTCCGCGCCTATTTCCCGGGGCTGGTCAGTGCCACCGGCGTGATCAACGAGGCCATGGTGCCGGGCCTCTACAAAAATTTCATGGGTAGCAACCAACCCCTGCTGCTCGACCTCAACCCCTTCATCAGCCCTCTCGATCACATCGTGGCCGGGGATGGACGCGTCAACGAAAACATCACCCTCACGGGCATCCATACGGTGTGGGCGCGCAACCACAATTTCCACGTGGATCGCCTGCTGGCTTCCGGGTTCCGCGGCACGGCGGAGGAGCTCTATCAAGCCGCCAAGATCGTCAACGACACCGAATACCAGCGTGTGCTGTTCACCGATTACACCGATGCCCTCCTGGGTGGCATGAAGGGGAGTGGGCAGCACGGCTGGTCGGGCTATAACCCCAATGCGGATGTGGGCATCTCCCATGAATTCGCCGCCAACGCCTTCCGCTTTGGCCATTCCGGGGTGCCTGAGCTCGTTCGCCTGATCACCCCGGCCGGCGCAAGCCAGGAGGTGCGCCTGTTTGACGTGTTTCTCAACCCCACCAACAAAGGCCAGTTCACGGCGCCTCTCCCGCCTGGTTACGTGCCCCAACCGGGCTACAGTGAATACGGAGTCGCCACCACCTTGCGTGGTATTGCGAACCAGGCGTCCGAAAGGATCGACACTCAGGTGGTGAACGCCCTGCGCAACGACCTGGTGCGCAACCCGGCCGATCTGTTTTCCTTCAATGTGCAACGGGGGCGGGATCTGGGGCTGGGGAGCCTGAACCAATTGCGGATCCAGCTGTCCGCCTCCACCGACCCCTACGTGAGGGAGGCGGTTGAGCTTGCCGGGGGACCCCTGACCCCCTACACCTCCTGGGAAGACTTCCAGGCCCGCAATGGTCTCAGCGCAATAGATATTGGCAAGCTCCGCCAGGCCTATCCCGATCTGGTGCTGCAACCGGCCGAGATCCTTGCCTTCCGCCGTGCCAACCCCGAGATCACCCTGGTGAACGGCAACACCGTGAAAGGGATTGATCGGCTGGATGGCTGGGTGGGCGGCCTCAGCGAGAAACACATCAACGGTGGTGTGGTGGGGCAGACCTGCTGGGTCATCCTCCACCAGACCTTCGACAAGCTCCAGGAGGCCGATCGGTTCTATTACCTCGATCGCACCAAGGATTTCGACTTCTACAAGGAAGCAAGCCTCACCGACATCTTCCAGCGCAACACCGGTGTTCACTTCTCCCAGTCGATCTTCTTCACCCCCACTGATGTCCTCGCGCCCACGGTGGTGTCCCAGGCTCCTGCGGCCAGTGCCACCAATGTGGATCCGAACGCCAACCTCACCATCACCTTCTCGGAGGCCATCAAGCGGGGCCTGGGCTCCATCGAATTGCGCACGGCGGCGGGTGCCCTGGTGGAAACCTTCGCTAACACCAGCCCCAGGGTGACCATCACCGGCGGCACCCTCACGGTGGATCCCACCGCCACTCTGGCCGGCAACACCAGCTACCGCCTGATCCTGGCCAGCGGTGCTGTCACCGATCTCAGCGGCAATGTGCATGGCGCTTACACCGCCCCGGCGTTCACCGTGGCCCCGGTGGGCGTGACTCTCGTGGGGGACAACAATGCCAACACCCTCACCGGTGGAGCCCTGAATGACACCCTCCTGGGGCTTGGCGGGGCGGACACTCTGCGGGGCATGGCCGGCAATGATTCCATTGACGGCGGCGCCGGCAATGATGTCGTGGGTGGTGGAGCCGGAACCGACGTGCTCACCGGTGGGTTGGATCGGGACACGTTTGTCCTCGATGCCGCCGGAGGGGCCAGCAACACACCTGGGATCGCCGGCACCGATGTGATCACGGACTTTGTGCGAGGCACCGACCTGTTGGCCCTCAGCCGTACCACCTACGCAGGCTTTGGGAGGACCACAGCCGTGGCCGCCAACCAGCTCCTGGTGGGCAACTTCGCTGGTGGCACAGGCTTTGTGAGCACCGAAACCGCCAGTACCCGTCTGGTGTATGACACCGCCTCCGGCAACCTTTGGCATGACGCCAACGGCAATCTGGCGGGCGGTTTCACCCAGATCGCCGTGCTCCGCAATGGGGTGACCCCGCTGAACACCCTCACCACCGCCGATCTGACCCTGATCGCCTGACGGTGCTGCAAACGCGCCAGCTGGGTCTTCTCCTTGATCATTGGCCTAGCTGGCTGCAGGGCCTCACACCGGGGCCTGGAGCTTCCCCTGGCGCTTTGGCCTTCCCCGATCTTCTGCAGGACCTGCAGGAGAGCTTCCCCTGGCGCCAACCCGTGGTGAGGGTGTACGGACGCAGCCATCCCGTGCCCCGACTCACCTGCTGGATCGGGGATCCAGGTTGCCACTATCGGTACAGCGGTCTGCTGGAAACTCCCCTCCCTTGGCGGGAGCCCCTCCTGAGTCTGCGTCGCCATCTGGAGGGCCATCTGGGCGTTCCGTTCAACAGCCTCCTCCTCAACCGCTATCGCGATGGGCAGGACCGCATGGGCTGGCATGCGGATGATGAACCTGAACTGGCCCCCAACCACCCCATTGCCTCCCTTAGCCTGGGTGCCACGCGCACGCTGCGGTTTCGACCCCGTCCGGGAGGGCTAGGGGGCGAGGCCTTCGCCATCGAGCTCCACCACGGCGATCTGCTGGTGATGCATCCCCCCACCCAGACCCATTGGCACCATGCCCTGCCCTCCAGGCAGCGGGTGCGGGAGGAGCGACTGAATCTCACCTTCCGTCTGATTTCCCCACCGCTGCCGCGCTAGCCCAGGAAGGCCACCGCATCGATTTCCACCCGAGCCCCCTTCGGCAGGGCCGCCACCTGTACACAGGCGCGGGCGGGAGCCACCTCGGTGCCAAACACCTCCGCATAGAGGCTGTTGACCGCGGCGAAATCCGCTAGATCCACCAGGTACACCGTGGTGCGCACCACCTGGGCAGGCCCCGCTCCCCCCGCCTGGAGCACGGCCTGCAGATTGCTGAGCACTTGTCTGGTCTCGGCGGTGACCTCTCCCGCTCCCACCAGGACGCCGCTCTGGGGATCCAGGGCAATCTGCCCCGAGCAATACAGCCAGCCCCCAGCCTTCACGGCTTGGTTGTAGGGCCCGACGGGGGCAGGGGCCCCCGCGGTGTTCACAGCCACAGGATCGGACGTCACGGATGGGCCTTCGCCGTTGCAGGATGCATGAAGTGAGCTTATGGCGCCGTTTGCCAGCCCCTTCCGCATCGTCGGGCCCTCGGTTGACCGTGCAGGACCTCTGGCACCGCTATCCGGGTATGGCCCCTGAGGGGTGGACCCTGCAGGGCCTCTCCCTGGAGCTGGGGCAGGGGGAGCTCGTGGGCCTGCTCGGACCTTCAGGGTGCGGCAAAACCACCCTCCTGCGTCTGATTGCGGGGTTTGAAACCCCGGCGCGGGGCACAATCCGCCTCGACGGCCAAGAGGTGGCCGGTCCCCATCGTTGGGTGCAGCCCGAATCCCGGGGGGTGGGGATGGTGTTTCAGGACTATGCCCTTTTCCCCCACCTCGATGCCTGGCAGAACGCCTGCTTTGGCCTCACCCCTCCCCGTAGGGAGCAGCCCCCTTCGGCCCACGTTCGGGATCGGGTGGGCTGGTTGCTCACCTTGATGGGCCTGGGCGGGCTGGAGCGTCGTTATCCCCATGAATTGTCGGGGGGACAGCGGCAAAGGCTCGCCCTGGTGCGGGCCCTGGCTCCAGGCCCCTCCCTGGTGTTGCTTGATGAGCCCTTCTCCAACCTGGATGTGGAGGTGAGGCTGCGGTTGCGCAGTGAGCTACCGGAGGTGTTGAGCCGTTGTGGGGCCTCCGGATTGCTCATCACCCACGATCCGGAGGAGGCCATGGCCATCTGCGATCGGGTGGCCGTGATGCAGAGCGGGGTGTTGCACCAATGCGGGGAACCTCCCGTTCTTCTGAACCATCCGGCGACGGCCTTTGTGGGGCGATTCGTGTTGCAGGCCAACACTCTGGCAGCTCACAGCGAGGGAAGCGTGGTCCACACGGATGTGGGCCCCATGCGTGTGCTGGAGGGCCGGCCCGATCTCCATTCTTCCTCTGGCGAGAATGTCGAGGTGTTGATCCCTCCCGAAGATCTCACCTTCGAACCCGATCCTGAAGGGGAAGCCTGGGTGCTGGGACGGGAATTCCTGGGGCACGACTGGGCCTATCTGGTGCAGTGGGGGGAACGGCGCCTGCGTCTACGCCTCCCCTTGGAGGTGGTCCATTCCCGCGGGCAACGGGGCCATGTGGGGCTGAGGCCCGATGCCTCGGGTTGGCTTTTTCCCGGTGGCCAACGCCTGCTCGCCTTGGCTCCAGCAGGGCTTGCCTAACGCCCCTGCATCTGGCCGGCGTAGGGGCCGAAGCCTCCCAGACAGGCAGCGCCGCAGTGGCTCCCCAGGCTGATGGCCTCCGCCAACGGCCAACCGGCGGCCAGACCCGCGGTGACTCCGGCCGCGAAGGAATCCCCCGCACCGTAGGCATCCACCAGGGGGGCGGTGAGCTGGGGGGCGCCAAACCGACGCTGGCCGGGCAGAGCCGTGCTGCCCGCCGCCGCTTCCGTGGTGATGGTGTGCTGGGCTGGAAGGGAGTCCAGGTTGGCGGGAAGGGCCTCCGCCGGATCCAGAGCACTGCCCACGAGGGCATCCAACCTCACCCCGCTCTCCAGCAGCACCGGCCAGCGCACCCTGGGGGTGGCGGCCAGAACGCGGCAGCGTCTGGCCAGGCGCAGGCCGGCCCCATCGGTGGCCGTAACGAAGACCCCATCCGAGCTCTCCAGCTTCTCCCAGGGCAGGGGATCCTGGGCACAGGGCATGATCCGCTCTCCAAGCACGGTGATCGTGCGCTCCCCCTGGTCATCCACCCAGGTCACACCCTTTCGGGTGGGGGCGTCTCGCCAGGCCACGTGCAGATCCAAGCCCAGGGCCTCCAGATCGCTCGCGGCCTGCTCTCCAGCCCGATCGCGCCCGAGGGCGGTGAAAAACGCCACGGGCCTCCCCGTGAGCTTGGCCATCTGCACCGCCACCACGGCACCCCCGCCAGCGGGCATCTCCATGCCCTCCTTCGCCTTGCAGATCGCTCCGGCTGCAGGGATCTGGGCGACCCGTAGAAAGGTGACCACCTCCACATGGCCCACCACGGCCAGCTTCAGGCTGGGCAACACCGGCAGGAGCGGCAGGGGCACCAGGGGCTCCCGCTCCCCGTTGGCCGAAGGGTTAGCCATGCCAACCATCCTTGTGGGCCCGCAAGGCGGCCAGTTCCCGCCCATCCCCTGCACACACAAACAGATTCGTCTGCTGCTCAAGAGCCACACTCGAGGGAATGGTGGGTTGGCCTGCACGGCGCAGGGCCTGCACCGCCTCCAGTCGGGCGGCAATGGCTCCGTTGTCGCTGGCGTAGGCCGACGCCCAGCGCAGGTTGGCCTCCGTGTACTCGTGGGCGCACCACACCCGGGTGTGGGCGGGGAGGGCCATCAGCCGTTGCAACGCCTGGTGCATCTGCTCCGCCGTACCCTCAAACAGCCGTCCGCATCCACCGGCGAACAGGGTGTCGCCGCAGAAGAGTTCCTCCTGCTGGCCTGCTTCCAGGGCCGGCAGGTGGTAGGCCAGATGGGCTCGGGTGTGGCCTGGCACCCCCAGCACCCTCACCTGGCGCCCGAGCAGAGAGAAGGCATCCCCATGGCCCACGCCGTGGGTCTGGAAGGGAATGCGATCGCGATCGGCCTCCGCCGCGATCACCTGAGTGCAGGGCCAACGCTGGAGCAGGCCAGGAGAGCCCCCGATGTGGTCGCTGTGGTGGTGGGTGTGCAGGATGGCCACCAGCTCCAGCTGGTGGGCCTCCAGCCAGGCCTGCACCGGCTCCGCGACGGCAGGATCCACGACAACAGCCTGCCGGCTGTTGTGAAGCACAAAAACGTAGTTATCGTTCAAAACCGGTAGGAGAGTCACCTGGGTGGCAACCTCTCCGATGAACTCTGATTGGGCAGCTTGCTCCATGCGGCTAAGTTAATCCGCCATTCAGGATTTCCGGTTTCTTTCCCCTTTCGATTGGTACCGAATTTCTGGCCTGGATTCTGTCTTTTTCTGCGGTTTTCCATTCCAAAGTGAGGAAGGGCCAAGCGCAGCCGGCTGGGTAGTCTCCTCCTATCCCCGCTTCTGCAGCCACACCCGTTGTGATCACCATCGCTCTGGCCAAGGGGGCCCTGCTGGCGGATTCCATCCGCTGCTTTCGGGAGATCGGCCTGGATTTCTCCGACCTCCTCAATCCCGACCATCGCCAGCTGATGGTGGCCAGCCGCTGTGGCCAGGCCCGGGCTTTGCTGGTGCGCAATGCGGATGTGCCGGTCTATGTGGCCTACGGGCAGGCCCAACTTGGCGTGGTTGGGGAGGATGTACTGCGGGAGCACCAACTGCCTGTGGCTCCTCTTGTGGATCTTGGCTTCGGGGGCTGTCGCATGGCCGTTGCCGTGAAGGCCTCCAGTGGCTACCTGCGAGCCATCGATCTGCCGGCCCACTGCCGGGTGGCCAGCAAATTCACCCGCTGTGCCGAAATCTTCTTCGAGCAGATCGACCTACCGGTTGAGCTCATCCACCTCACCGGGTCCGTGGAGCTCGGTCCTCTCACGGGCATGTCGGAGGCCATCGTGGATCTTGTGGCCAGTGGTCGCACGCTCAAGGACAACGGGCTGGTGTCCATCGAAACGCTCTTTGAGAGCACCGCCCGGCTCATCGGCCATCCCCTGGCCCTGCGGTTGGATCAGGGCCCGCTCCAGAGCCTTGTGGCTCGCATGGCCGCCCTGGCACAAAGCCCTCCTCCCTCCCTGGTCTCTCCCATGCAGAGGGATGGAGAAGGGGCAGCGGTGGACGCCACCTGATGGTCTCCCTCGACACCCGCCGTCTCCAGCGTCTCCTCCCCTACCTCGCCCAGGACCGGCGCCGGCTGCTGCTTGCCCTCCTTCTCCTCATCCCCCTCGCCCTGGCTGGAGCCCTCCAGCCGTTGCTGGTGGGTCAGGCCATCGCCGTGCTCCGGGCCGAGCCCGTGCTGCCCTGGCTCAAGGGCCTGCCGGTGCCCCAGGCCCTGCGATTGCTCGTGGGCTTTCTCCTGGCGGCCGTGCTTGTGCGGCTCAGCCTGCAGGGCACCCAGAGCTACAACGTGCAGGTGGTGGGCCAGCGGCTCACGGCCCGTATCCGGGAGGCCCTCTTCCGCCATGTGATGGCTCTTTCCCTTCGCTTCCACGACAACACCCCCACGGGCAAGCTGGTGACCCGCCTTACCAGCGATGTGGAGGCCCTGGCGGAGGTGTTTGGCAGCGGGGCGGTTGGCCTCCTGGGAGATCTGGTGAGCCTGGTGGTGATCAGCATCACCATGCTGATGATCGAGTGGCGCCTGGGCTTGATGCTCATCGCCCTGCAGATTCCCGTCACCCTGGGCATGCTCTGGCTGCAGCGCCGTTACCGCCGTGCCAACTACCGGGTGAGGGAGGAGCTGGGCCAGCTCAATTCCGATCTTCAGGAAAATCTGCAGGGTTTGGAGGTGGTGCAGATGTTCCGCCGCGAAGGCGAGAACAGCCGCCGCTTTCGCACCACCAATCAGGCCTATCGCCGCGCTGTCGATGGGGTGATCTTCTACGACAGCGCCATCTCGGCCATGATCGAGTGGGTGAGCCAGGCCGCCATCGCCCTGGTGCTGGCCGTGGGCGGGGGCTTGGTGACGGGCGGGGCCATGGGCCTGGGCACCCTGACAAGTTTCATCCTGTTTTCCCTGCGCCTGTTCGATCCTCTGCGCCAGCTGGCGGAACGGTTCACCCAGATCCAGGGGGGGCTGACCGCCGTGGAACGGATCGACGAGCTGCTCAGCCGGCCCATCGAGATCACCGACATCAGCGATGGGGCCCGCAGCGAGGTGGTGCGGCGCAGCGCAAGCCAGCGTTACAGCCCGGGGGAAGTGGTATTCGAAGGCGTCAAATTTGCCTACCGCCCCGACGATCCCATCCTCCACGAGCTCAGCTTCCGCATCTCCCCCGGGGAGCACGTGGCCATCGTGGGCCCGACGGGGTCGGGCAAGACCACCATCATTCGCCTGCTCTGCCGCCTCTACGACCCCCAAGCCGGCCGGATCCTTCTCGATGGCATCGACATCCGGGAGCTGCCCCTGGCCGTATTGCGCCAGCGCCTCGGGGTGGTGCTCCAGGACACCTTTCTTTTCAGTGGCAGTGTTGCCAGCAATGTGCGTCTCGATTGCCCCCTCACCGATCGGGAGGTGGAGCAGCTCTGCCTCGACCTTGGCCTGGGATCCCTGCTGAAACGCCTTCCGGAAGGGCTGGCCACCTCCCTTCGGGAGCGGGGCTCCAATCTCTCATCAGGAGAACGGCAGCTGCTGGCGGTGGCCCGGGTGGCGGCCCGCGATCCCTCCGTGCTGGTGATGGATGAGGCCACGGCGTTCCTGGATCCCTCCACGGAAGCCACCCTTCAGTGCGACCTGGAACGCCTGCTGAAGGATCGCACCGCCATCGTGATCGCCCATCGCCTGGCCACGGTGGAGTCGTCCGACCGCATCCTGGTGCTGCGCAAGGGCCGCTTGATTGAAAGCGGCACCCATCGCGAACTTCGGGCGGCTGGAGGCCTCTATGCCCAGCTGGCCGAGCTCCAGGAGAAGGGGTTGGCCACCTTCTGAGGGGCCGCTAAGCGCCCGCCGGCTCGGCTTGCTCCAGCCAGGTGCAGATCAAGCTGGCCAGTTCCCTGGGCTGCTGGCACATGGGCAAATGGCCCGCCCCGTCGAGAATTTCCAAGTGGTGATCGCTGGCATAGCCCGCCAGGTGCCGCACATAGCGCGGTTGCATCACCTGGTCCTGGCTTCCGGCTATCCAGAGGCTCGGCACGGTGAGCCCATGGGCCAGACGGGGCAGTTGCCTCACCGCTCCCCGGTTGGTGCTGCAGGCCAGCAAGCCCCTGGCGGCTCGATACTCCGCCAAAAGTGGGGAGCGGAAGCGATCCAGCAGGGGCCAGTGGGCCAGCCCCTGGGGGCGAAGGCGCAACAGCAGGGAGCCGCCGCGGCGCAACTGGCGAAACGGGCGGGGTTGAAAAACCCCTCCCCCGGCACCGATCTGCACCAATCCCTTGAGCTGATCCCCAAGGGGCTCCGCCGCATGGAGCGCCACGCTGCCCCCCAGGGAGTGGCCCACCAACACCACGGGTTGCCCGCCTAGCTCCCGGCTCACCCATTGCGCCACCCAGCGCCCGTAGCTGGCCAGCGAGGGTTGCAATCCCTTGGGTCTGGCTTCTGCTCCAAATCCAGGCAAGTCAGGGGCCAGGAGCCGCCAGTGGGGCTGGAGCTCTTCCGCCAGGTTCTGCCAGAGACGGCCCGAGAGCATCCAGCCATGCAGCGCCACCAGGGTGGGAGGGATGGCTGGGCTTCCGCTCACGCTGATTGGGGTAGGGCACCCAACCCTGGCGCTCTGGGACTGCGATCCGCGAAGATCGTCAGATTGCTTTGCGCAACGCCCGATCGCCCGTGTCTGAGGATTCGCCCGTGTCTGAGGATTCGCCCGTGTCTGAGGATTCGCCCAAACGTGAGATGTTGTTCACGGGCCTCTATGGATCGGGCTATCGCCTCTGCGACCTGCCTGAGACGGCTCGTCTGGAGGCGGTGCTCAGCCTGGACCGCCCGATCGACCTGATCGAACTGGAAGCCCTCTGCGATGCGGTGGGCTGGAATCGGCGACCCTTGCGGCGTGTGCGCAAGGCTCTCCACCACAGCCTGCTGCGGGTTGGACTATGGCGCCACGACGAGCGGCTTCCCCGGTTGGTGGGTTTTGCCCGCTGCACGGGGGACGGGGTGGTGGAGGCCACCGTGTGGGATGTGGCCGTCCATCCCCTCTACCAAGGGGTGGGCTTAGGCCGCCAATTGATGGACTTTGTGATTGGCCAGCTCCAGGGGAGGGGGGTTGAGCGGGTCACCCTCTATGCGGATCCGGGTGTGGTCGAGTTCTACAGCCATCAGGGCTGGGAGCTGGAGCCCCAGAACCGTCGCTGTGCCTTCTGGTATTCACCGTAACGCTCAGCCAGCCGCTGGGGATCCTCGCCCCGTCGCCAGGCTCGCCTGAGTTTGGCGTTGGCCCAGGTGGTGCGCAGCACTCCCAGCTGTTGCCAGCGCCGGCCATCCACCAGGAAACGGCCCGCCAGCATTCGGATGGGCGCCACCGTGCGCAACCGCAGGATCAGATCCAGGTCTTCCATTAGGGGAATGGGGGCCACCCCCCCCACCGCGGCCAGGGTCTGGCGGTGCACCAGGAGCCCCTGGTCGCCGTAGGGCTGTTGAAGCATGGAGCTTCGCCAGTCCACCAGCCGTTCCACCACACGCAGCCCCAGGGACTGGCCCTGAATCCCCAGGTGAAAAGCCCAGCAACAACCGGGCCCCTGATCCATGGCCTGGGTCACGGCCTGCTCCCAGCCCCTGGGGAGGCGCCCATCGGCGTGGAGGAGCAAGAGCCAGGGGGCGGAAGTGGCCGCAACCCCTCTGGCCAATTGCTCTCCTCGGTTCGGGGGGGCTGCTAGCACACGAGCTCCCCCCAGCCGAGCCACCCTTGCCGTGCCATCCCCACTGCCTCCATCCACTACGCAGATTTCACCGACGCACTCTGGAGCGCACGCCAGATCGGCTAGCAGCAACGGCAGCCGGTGGCCTTCATTCCGCGCTGGAATCACCACGGCCAGGGGACTCATCGCCAGGCCAGTAGATCCCCGACCCGATCGAGATCGCTCCGTTGCGGCAAAAGGAAAGGCTCCAGCCCCTCAGCGGCTGCGGCCTCCAGCGTGCTCACGAACACCTGGTCAGTTCCCCAGGGGATGGGGCGGTGGGTCCCGGCGAACAACCGTGGGGCTTGCCGCTGGGGAGAAAGGCCCATGAGCCAGTAGCCCCCATCGCTGGCGGGACCCAGCACCAGGGCGGAATGTTGGAGCTCCCTAAAGGCGGCCAGAAGATCCGCACTGCAGAGGTGGGGAAGGTCGGTGCCCACCATCACAAGGTGATCAATGCCTTCCCTGGCCGCTCGGCGCACCTGCCGCTGCAAACGCACCCCCAGGCTGCCGTCCCCTTGGTTCACCACCCGATCCACGGGCAGACGGCTGGCCCAGCGCCTGGTCGCCCTGGGCGCCAGGCCGGTGAGGGCGAACACCACCTCTATCGGCTGACCCTCCCTTCGCCCCTCCCTGGAGGCCTGACGGGCTGCACAGAGGCCATGCCAGAGAAGTCTCCGCTGCACGGCAGCAGCGCGCCAGAGGCCAACAGATGCGGCTAACCGGCGCTTGCAACGGGAGGGGGCTGGCCAGCGACCCAGCAGCACCAAGCGTTGACGCGTGGGTTGATCGCTGCACGATGGCCCGGTGGCCAACCTCACTCCTGGCGGGGCAGGTTGCCGGGCTTCACCGTGAGGGCCAGGGTTCCCTCGCCACGGCGGACCCGCAGGGCCAGGGGTTGACCGATCTGGGCCTGGTCCACCGTCAGCTGCACCTCCGATGGGTTCTTCACGGCCTTGTCACCCACCTGTTCGATGAGGTCGCAGGGCTTGAGCCCCGCCTCGTCCGCAGGACTGCCCTTCATCACATCCACCACCACGACCCCGTTGACCTCCGGCAGCTTGCATTGATCCGTGCTGCTGTTGATCTCCCTGGCCAGTTGAGGAGTGAGAGCCTCAAGCCTCACCCCGATGTAGGGGTGACTGGCGTAGCCCCGATCCATGATCTGGGACGCAATCTTGCGGGCCGTGTTGATTGGGATGGCAAAGCTCAGGCCCGCCCCCGGCGCCTGCCGAATGGCGGTGTTGATCCCGATCACCAGGCCCCGGTCGTTGATCAGCGGCCCCCCGCTGTTTCCGGGATTCACGGCCGCATCGGTCTGCAGGTAGGGCACCCTCTGGCCCTCCCCTACCGCATTGGTGCGCTGGATGGCGCTGATGATTCCCGCGGTCACGGTGTTGTCGAGCCCCAGGGGATTGCCGATGGCGATCGCCCATTCGCCTGGCCTCACCTTGTTGGAATCCCCCAGGGGCGCCACCGGCAGTCCCGTGGCCACCACCTTCACCACGGCCACGTCGGTGAGGGGATCGGCCCCAAGCACTTTCCCGGAGAAGCTGCGCCCATCCGGAAGGGTGACCCCCACCTGTGCGGCCCCATCCACCACGTGGGCATTGGTGAGCAGAATCCCATCCGAGCGTGTGATGAAGCCCGAGCCCTGTCCCTGTTGCTGCTGGATGGAGGGGCCCTGACCAAAGAGGCCCCCCAGGGGATTGAGGGTCCGTTTGACCGTGTCGATGCGCACCACCGCAGGCCCCACCTTTTCCACCGCTGCCACGATCACGTTGCTGCTCGGCTGCAGGGAGGGGGTGGGCGGTGCATCGCTGATGGGCTGCTTGTCCCGCTCGGCTCCCTTGGGCGGCCAGGCAACGCTGCAGCCGCTGAGCAGGGTCAGCAGGGTTGCTGCGGGCAGGATCAGGGAAAACGGACGCGCAACCATGGGAGAAAAGTGGGCATCCAGCATTAAAGGCCAGGAATGAGCAGGACGATCCCCCCTGCCCTGCTTATATTCCCCAGTTCGACGTGGTGGGAGGGTGGTGCAGCACGGCGATGACCTCTGGTCCCAGGTGCAGGACGCCCTCAAGGCCACCCTCAGCAAGCCGACCTTTGAAACCTGGATCCGGCCCGCCCGCTGCCGCGACTTCCGTGCGGATTGTTTGACGCTGGAGGCTCCCAATACCTTTGCCTGCACCTGGCTCCGCAAGCACTACATCTCCCAGATCCAACAGCTGGCCTGTGATCTAGCCCAGCGTCCGGTCCGGGTGTCCGTGGAGGTGTCGCCCAACGACTCCCCTGCCCCCAGCCCCCTTCCAGGGACTCCAGAGGAGGGAGGTCTCGACGGGTGGAACGGCCTGGCCGGACAGAACGGGATCGCCAGGCCGAAGGGGCTGGCCTTAGTGCCTGACCTCAAGAGTGTTCCCCGTGGTGCTTCTCCGGACCCCCCTCGGGGGGAGTTGTTGGGGGGGGAAGCCGGCCTCAATCCCCGCTATGTGTTCAACCGTTTTGTGGTGGGACCCAACAGCCGCATGGCCCATGCGGCGGCCCTGGCCGTGGCAGAGGCGCCAGGTCGGGAATTCAATCCTCTGTTTCTGTGCGGGGGAGTGGGCCTTGGCAAGACCCACCTCATGCAGGCGATCGGCCACTACCGCCTGGAAATCAATCCGGAGGCCAAGGTGTTCTATGTCTCCACCGAAACCTTCACCAATGATCTAATCCAGGCGATTCGAAAAGATGGCATGCAGACGTTTCGAAATCGCTATCGGGCTGCCGATCTGATTCTGGTGGATGATATTCAATTCATTGAGGGAAAGGAATACACCCAGGAAGAGTTCTTCCACACGTTTAATGCCCTGCATGAGGCTGGTCGTCAGATTGTGATTGCTTCCGACCGTCCACCGAGTCAGATCCCCCGTTTGCAGGAGCGCTTGATTTCCAGATTTTCGATGGGTTTGATTGCCGATATACAATCCCCCGATTTAGAGACGCGGATGGCGATTCTCCATAAAAAAGCGGAACAGGAGCAGATGTCCTTGCCGCGGGAATTGATCCACTACATTGCCGGCCGTTTCACCTCCAATATCCGTGAATTGGAAGGAGCCTTGACCAGGGCAGTGGCCTTCGTTTCGATCACAGGTCTGCCGATGACGGTAGAATCCGTGGCTCCAATGCTGGATCCGGGCGGAACAAGCGTGGAAGTCACGCCCCAGCAGGTGTTGGACAAGGTGGCGGAGGTTTTCGAGGTGGCGATCGAGGAGATGCGGAGTCCGAGTCGAAAACGGGCGGTGAGTCAGGCCCGGCAAGTGGGAATGTTTTTGATGCGACAGAGCACCACACTTTCCTTGCCAAGGATTGGCGAGGTTTTTGGCGGAAAGGACCACTCCACCGTCATGTATGCCGTTGAGCAGATTGAGAAAAAGATCAACAATGACCCGGCCTTGGCCAGGAGGATTCAACAAGTCAGAGACCTGCTGCAAATCGACTCCAGAAAACGTCGTTGAATGGTGAAGCGTGCATTGCTGGTCATGATCCAGCCGCCTGGGTGCAGTGGCGTGCAAGCGCTGATTTATAACAAGCTCTTGCCATTTCTTGAGAATTCAGAATGGGAATTGCATTTTGCAGGTCCCGCACCTGAGCTTGTTTCTGTATTGACGGAAAAACTTGATTATCCGGCGGAACGCTTGCACTACACGACGAACGTCTCGGCTTCGACACGTTTTTCCATTCGCAAGAATCGGTGTTTAAAGCCATCTTTCCCCTATGTTTTCTTTGGTCTTCTTCAGCTCTTGGCACGGTGGCTTGAGACCCTCACGGGTCATGACGGACAAGCCTTTCTCTTGCGTGGTCTGGGGGCAACCATTCGTCAGGCTGAACGCCAGTGGAATTTTGATGTGATCGCGGGGAAGAGTCCGGATTTCAAGGTATTAACGCTTGTGAGTGAGGTCAGCCAAGCCATGAATAAACCTTTCTTTGCCCTTATTGATGATCCCCACGGCGCCAGGGATGAATCAGGATTTTATCCGAATCAACCGGATTTGCAGAGGAGGATTTTTGAGCAGAGTTGTGGCGCTCTCTTTATGTCTCCCCTAACGATGAAGCGCTATGTGGAGGCCGGCTTGGTGGCCCCTGACAAAGCGGTGCATCTTACGGACAGCTATCCAGAGATGGCCGAGCTCTATTCCCCAAATCGAAGCGAGCTTTCGGCCAACCGGCGTTTTGGAATAGGTCAGCCTACCCTTCGTATGCTTTATCTCGGCATGTTGCCGGAATGGCGACCGATTGAGCCTTTTCTGGATGCCCTGACCCGCTTGCACCAACAGAATAACTCAACTGTAGCCTTGCAACTGGACATCTATGGCTATGTCTATCCCGCTGCACGCCAACGCATTCAAGAGGATCCCTATCTGGCAAAGATTATCGTGATTCACCCCATGGTGTCCTATACCCAATCCCATTGGCTGGCTGAAGACGCCGATCTTCAGCTGGTGGTCATTGGGCCGCGCCACCTTGATAACTATCCCTCAAAGTTCTTTGAATATCTTGGCCATCACAAGCCTGTGCTTGTTCTTGGTCCGTTGCAAAATCCCCTCAAGGCCGTTGTGGATTCCTTAGAGATTGGATTGTATGTGGATGGTACGAATCCCCAAGTCATCATGGACGCCTTGACCAGCATCCCGTCGGATTACACTACCCTGAAACAGGCCTATCAAGCCCACGGGGATGCGATCGAGGCCTACAGCGCCCATCGGGTTGCTAGCCAGATCTGCAGCGTCTTCGACAACGCCTTGGCCCGCCATGCCGAGGTCAGCTCTTGGTGATCGGTTCGCTCCGATCCAGGCCCTCCACTTCCCCTGCAAACACTCGGCTGGCGGTGATGTCAGCTGCCTCAATCGTCATCAGATCCACCTTCTTGAGGGTTGTGCCCATTTTGGTGAAGAGTCGATTGGCTTGACGCATCCTGGCCCTATCGATGGCATTGCGGATGGAGCGAGCATTGGCGAAATAGGGAAGTTGTTTCCTTCGCTTGATATAGAGGGAGAATGCATCCAATGCCTCCTCGCTGAAGCGATAGTTTTCGCTGGCGAGAATCAACTTCGCTATGGCCAGCAATTCGGCTTCAGAGTAGTCTGGGAAGTCGATGTGATTGGCTACCCGAGAAGATAAGCCTGGATTGGACTGGTAGAAAATGTCCATCCGTTCTTTATAGCCTGCAAAAATTACGACAAGATCATTGCGATTATTTTCCATCACTTGCAACAAGATCTCGATGGCTTCAGCTCCGTAATCGCGTTCATTGTCTGGTCGGTAGAGATAATACGCTTCATCTATGAATAACACCCCACCCATGGCTTTCTTGAGCATCTCCTTGGTTTTTGGGGCGGTATGGCCGATGTACTGGCCCACCAGATCGTCTCGGGTTGCTGTTACCACATGCCCCTTTTTGACATACCCCAGGCGATGGAGGATCTTTGACATCCTTTCCGCCACGGTGGTCTTCCCCGTGCCTGGATGTCCTGTGAACGACATGTGCAGGCTGGGTGGTGTGGTGACCAGTTCCATCTGCTCCCGCGCCCGGTTGACCACAAGCAGGGCGGCTATCTCTCGAATTCTCGCTTTCACGGGCTGAAGGCCGATCAGCTCCCGATCTAGTTGGTCAAGTAACTCCTGGATGCCCGCCGTGTCGTAGGCGCTTTGCAAATCGATGCTCGGTTCGTCTGCTCCGCTGGCTTCCCAGTTGGCCCCGATGGCTTCAGAGAAGGTCATCAATCGCGGCGGCAAAGGACGTTTCGCTGGGCCCGATCTCTCCGGGTTCCCCCTCAGCGCGCACCGTCAGATTGACGTAGGTGCGTCCAAAGCTGATGTCGGGAAAGCAGCCTTCCTGTTCCGAGAGGGTGTTCAGCCGCTCCAGAAAGATTCGGGTGCTCTCATAATCCGAAAATTCGATGCGCCTTTCCAGCCGCTCAGGACGCGCTCGGAGGGTCCAGGGTTGTTCCATCCGAACAGATTACGCCTGCCCCTCATCCAGGCAGTCTGTCCTTGCCTGGCAGAGCCGCCCGGCCCATGCTGCTGCGTAGGCCTGGTTGGCGGTCTGTTCTTGAGGACTGGTGCTGCTGAGGGGATGGGGGAAGGTGCCTCTGATGGCCGCGTTGGTGACACAAAACATGGCTTTCTGGAAACTCATGCAGATCTTCACGCGCACATCCCCCTCTCCCCGTCCCTGGGCCTGATACCAGTTGTGCAGACGATCCGGCAGGTGACGGAACATATCCTGCATCAACAGACTTGGAGGAATTCCGGCCCCCATGGTCGGCAGTGGATCTGCAAAGAGAGCTCCGTAGGCAAAGGAACTTTGATCCGGGGAAATCTGCTGGGCCTGGGCGTTGAACGACACCGTGCCCAGAAAGGGTGTGCCCCGCAGAAACACAGCCTCAACGTAGGGAACGGCCACGTCCCCCAAGAAGGTGAGCCCCGCTTCTGGAGGCAACACCCAAAACTCCTGTCCGGCGAGCCTGACCCGATAGGTGATGGGGTTGGCTGCCGCTGCCACCAGACCATCCTTGATGAATTCGACCACGTCGTCGATCGAGGACACCTTTCCCTGATGCTCGGCTTCCGCCAGATCCAGGAAGAGATCACTCATCACCCGCCAGAACTGGCCCAGGGCATGGGTTGTGGCGGCCGTGCGAATCAGTTCCGGAAGGAACTCGGGGAACAGGGGATCCAGGAGGGCGAGCAGGGGATCCCTTCCCGCCTTGCTGCGGATGATCTCCCCGCAACTGGCCATGAAGGCCTCGCTGTCGAGGTAGGCATCCAACCCTCCCGTGCCATGCCAGAGCATGGCGCGCATGCAATATTCGGCATATTCAAAATTGATCCGATCGTGGTTGAGATGGCGCCAGATCTTGGCTGGGCTGAGATCGCCATCGAGAAACTTGAAGATTGGAAACGGATTGAGAAACTGCTCCTCCGCTTGGTAGATCAGGTTGCGGCTGTAGGCATCCAGCACAATTCCATAGCTCTCAAGCACATCCACTACCTGCATCGTGTGGTCTGGCGATTCGGCCAGCAAGGCTTCCCCCGCCAGCAAGCGCCGCTCCAACTCCTGCGCATCGGGCTGTCCACCGCTCCGTGTGAGCAGTTCTGGAATGACAGGCATCAGCTCACCCCCTGGCCCGCGAAGGCCTGCACGATCGATGGAAACCAGGCCATCGATGTGGTGGTTGTTTCAGAGAGCGTACCCAGCAAGGCAGGCACCACTCCCAGGAGCACAACCGCAAGTGCCAGGGCCGTGGCGGGGATGGTTTCCCGCGCTGCCACCGGCGAGAGTCGGATATCGAGCCGACTATGGCGTGCTGGATCTTCTACAGGGGTGATGGCCAATCGCCCAAAAAACACCCGGTTGACCAGAAGCAGGAAGTAGACGGCGGTGAGCCCGGAGCCCAGCATGCAGAGCAGGGTGGCGGCCGGGAACGCGCCGATTGCCCCTCGGAACACGAGGAATTCAGAGATGAATCCCGACATCCCGGGCATCCCCGCACTGGCCATCACCCCGAGGATCATCAGGGTGCCCGTGAAGGGAAGACCTCGTTCTGGATTCAGCAGTCCCCGCAGGACCTCAAGATCGCGGGTGCCTGTTTTCCGATACACAATCCCAACAAGCAGAAAGAGCAGGGCCGAAATCAGCCCATGGCTCACCATTTGAAACTCAGCCCCCAGCAGACTCACCGGTGTGGCCGCTGCTGCGGCCAGCAGAATGGAGCCCATGTGGCCGATGGAGCTGTACGCCACCATGCGTTTCATGTCCCGTTGGGCGATAGCGGCAAACGACCCGTACAGCACGGAGATCGCCGCCCAAATGGCCAGCCAGGGGGCCATCACGGCCCAGGCCTCGGGAAAGAGGCCCAGCCCAAAGCGGAGCAATCCGTAGGCGCCCAACTTCAGGAGCACACCGGCCAGAAGGACTGACACGGGTGTTGAGGCCTGGGTGTGAGCATCAGGTAGCCAGGAATGGAACGGCACCAGCGGAATCTTGATGCCGAATCCCACCAGCAGCATGGCCAGCAACACCAGTTGGCTCGTCATCCCAAGCTGCATGCTGCCCACGGGCAAGAAACTGAAATCTGCTGATCCCCGCAGCACGGCCAGGGCGAGGAACGTTGCCAGAATCAGAAAGCCTGAAATGGCTGTGAAGATCAGGAATTTCGTTGCTGCGTAGGACTTTCCCGTCCCCCCCCAGACGGAGATCAGGAGCCAGAGGGGGATCAGCTCAAGTTCGTAGAACAGAAAGAACAGCAACAGGTTTTGAGCCAGAAAGGCCCCATTGACAGCACCACTGATCAGCAACAGCAGGGTGAAATAGACCCGTGGTCGCTGACTGATGTCTCGGGTGCAGATCACCGCCACCAGGCTCAGGGCCCCGTTGATCAACACCAAGGGAAGAGAGAGTCCATCGATGGCCAGGCTGTAGGTCAATCCGATCCCCCTGATCCAGGGAAGGGATTCCTGCAGCTGCATTCCCCCCTCAAGGGGGTTGAACGCCAGGAGCACCACCAGGCTCCAGGCCACCTGCACGCACAACACCCCCAGGGCCACCTTGCGCATCAAGCCAGGGGCAGGATGGCCGGGCCAGAGGGCCAACAGCAAGCACCCCAGGAAAGGAATCAAAAGAAGAAGGCTCAACATTGCCGTCACCTCAGCACCTGGAGGGAGGCCAGGCCAGCAAACAGGATCACGATGGCGGTGATTACTGTGAACACGTAGCTCTGCAGCTGTCCGCTCACCCCCAGCTTCAGGCCTTCGGCGGTGGCCATAGAGGCCAGTCCGACCCGTTCGGCCAGGCGATTGATGACCTGCCGATCAAAGCCATTGGTGAGCCGGGCGAGTCCGGCCACAAAGGCCACGATGGTGGAGCGATAGAGGCGATCGGTATAGAAATCGGCGGCCAAGAGATCCTGGATGGCCCGTATGGGCTGAATCACGGAGCGGGAGGAGAACCTGGAGACGGGCAAGGCCAGCTCCGCCACCAGACCCATGACACCGCTTGCCAGCACCAGGAGGGCCGCTGTGGTCGACACGGGCCCCAGCCCCAGATAGGGCTCCAACCGGCGCATCACGGCGGGCAGTAAGGCCAACAGAACCCCCAGGCTCACCATCGGGAGGGCCATCAACCAGAGCACCTCCGGGGTGCGTTTGGTCTTGGGATGGGGCTTGTCGAGAAAGACCTGGCGATACACCCGCACCAGGTTGAACACGGTGAGGGTGTTGGTGAGCAGGACAACGCAGGCGAAAAAGGGACTTTCGGGAAGCAGCACCTCCACCAGCCGGGAGAGGCACCAGAACCCGGCCAGTGGCGCCATCCCCGTCAGGGCGGCCCCTCCCATCAGATAGGCACTTGTGGTCGCTGGCATGCGCTGGGCCAGTCCGCCCAGTTCCGTGATGTCCTGACAGTTGGTGGTGGCGATCACAGAGCCCACGCTCATGAAGAGGAGGGCTTTGGCCAGCCCATGGGCCAGCAACAACAGAAGGGCAATGGACGGTTGCTGCAGTCCGATGGCGATGAACACCAATCCCAGGTAAGAGGTGGTGCCGTAGGAGAAGGCTCGCTTGAGATCCACCTGGGCAATGGCCACGAGGGCACCCGCTAGGGCGCTGATGGTGCCCACCACCAGCAGCACCGAGACAGCCAGGGGCGAGAGGCGCAACAGGGGCATCACCTTCACCAGCACCAGGGCGCCACAGGTGACCACCGCAGAATTCCGCAGGATTGAGGCGGGATTGGGTCCTTCCATGGCTTCATCCAGCCAGAGATGCATGGGGAACTGGGCGCATTTCCCCATCGGTCCGGCGATCAGACCCAGCCCGATGAGGGTGCCGGCCAGAGGGGTGATCGCTCCCTCCTGGAGGGCGGTTCTGGACCACTGATCCAGGGCATCAAAGGAGAGGGAAGGGGCCCAGGCGGCCAAGGCCACCACACTCATCAACAGCAACACATCGCCCACCCGCTTGGTGAGGAAGGCGTCTCGGGCTGCCGTCACCACGAGCGGCTGGGCATACCAGAAGCCCACGAGCAGGTAGGTGGAGAGGGTGAGCATCTCCAGCAAGAAGTAGGTAATGAAAAGGTTGCTGCTGAGCACCACCCCAGCCATCGCACCCTCAAAGAAGCCCACCAGTGCGTAAAACCGGGCCAGCGACCATTCCTTATCGAGGTAGCCCAGGGCGAACACCTGGCCCACCAGGCTCATGAAGGTGACCAGCTCCAGGGCAGCCAGATTTGTGAGGGAGAGATCAAAGCCGATGCGCAGATCCAGATCAGCCACCTGAAACCAGCGCCAGTCGATCTGTTGGGGACCCAGGGTGAGCACATCACGAAGGATGAAGCTCCCGTGCACCACGGCCAGGAATGTAAGCAACAGATTCAGATAGGCCGCTGGACGGGGACCATTGCGTTTGATCCATCCGGCGGCCCAGGGAAGGGAGAGGATCACACCGCTGAACCCGTACAGGGGAATCAGCCAGGCCAGCTGGATGGGAAGCGGGAGGGCTGACACCGCAGGCATACTCGTCATGTGGACGCCACCAGGGAGAGAACTGGGAGACGAAGCACGGCAAGGAAGGGAGAAAGGGGCCGAATCAAACGGCTGCTCGCGCCAGGGATAGCGGAGGCATGGATTCGAGGCTGGTCAGCCAGGATTCCAGGGCTTCCCCATGCTGCCTCTCTTCCAGCCAGAGGTCTTGGAAGAATGCCTGATTGTCCAAATCCCCCAGGCGTTGGCAGAACGCGACGGACTCCCCATAGTGAGCCACCAGTTCCTCCTCCAGAACGATGCTCAGCCTCAGCAGGCCTGGGAGGTCGTTGGCGTGGCCGGCTGGCTGCAGCTGGGATGCGCCAGGAGCGACCCCCAGGCTGACCATGCGGTTCACAATCCTTTCTGCGTGCTGCATCTCTTCCACGGTTTCCCGGCGAAAGCGATCCGCCGACGTACTGTCGCCCCAGATGTCCACCAGGACCGCCAGGGTGAGGTAGTGCTGCACAGCCGTGAGTTCGAGGCTCAGGGCCCTGCCCAGGTGGGCGAGCACGCGGGTGTGAACGGGGGTTGATGGCATCACAGGCGCCTGGGGCCATCGTTGGCCATCAGGACCGGTTCCAACTCGACGTGGGGCCTGGCAATGATGTGGGCCGCCACCAAGCCATCTCCCACCCTTTCGCAGGCATCGGCACCGGCCCGAACGGCCGCATTCACCGCTCCTGTTTCTCCGCGAACCATGACGGTGACATAACCGCCTCCTACGAATTCTCGGGCTACCAGGGTGACTTCTGCGGACTTGGTCATGGCGTCTGCCGCTTCGATCGCCGGAACCAGGCCGCGGGTCTCGATTAAGCCGAGGGCAATCCCTCTCCCGGAGAACGGCAGGAAGGAGCCGCCCCTCTGATTTGGTGGGGTGGGAACGGACGGACTGCCGGGTACCTTGCTCAGCCCACCAGTGGCCGCAGGGGTCCCCGAGGCAGAGGCCTGGCTTGGCGCACTGGAAGGGGACGAGCCACCTAGGGAGGGGCTGGCTGCGCTGGCCCTACTGCTGCTGCTGCTGGGGTTGGCCGAAAGTGCCACGTCGTCGGCCTTCAGGGTGATGGGATAGCTGGCAGGGAGGACCGTGCTCTGGCTGGCAGGGGGTTCGGCCGTGGAGAGAAGGTCCAGGGTAGTCTCGTCTTTCGTGGCTGGTGGAGGAACACTGACCTTGGCCGCGGGTTTGCGGCTGGCGGTGGTGCTCCTGGAGGCAGCCTGAGATCCTGTTCCCTTGCGAGTGGAGCGGATGGAACGGGACGAAGAGGTGGCCATGGCGCGAAGTGGAGAAGTGGAACGTTGGATTGAGTGGGGCGGTGGGCAGTCCGCCGGGGGAGCTTCAGCCGTCGGGTTCCCAGAAATCGATGATTCCGCCGATCGTTAGGTCGGTGTAGATCTCGGGATTGCCGCAGGCAAAGCGGGCAGCGCTTCCACTGGCCGTGAACACCCAGTTACCAACCGCGGCTCCCACCGGGTCGACGGCGACGCTGAGCTTTCCCTTGTTCGTGCGCAGGATTCGCAGATTCATGTGGCCCAGACCTTGCACCCGCTGGGTGCATACAAGGGATCCGGCAACCTGCATGATTTCCATCAGCTCTTTCCCTGACCGCTGGTGGGGCTTCCGTTGACCTGGGCCCCTGGGGTGGGATTGTCGCCACTGAGGACGGGTTTCGCGTCAGAGGATGCCGCCTTTCCTGCCTCTGGATCCCAATGGTCAATGATGCCCACAATGGTCAGATCGCTGGGATAGGACTTGCTGCCCGCAGCTTCCCTGGCGGCGGAGCTGCCCACGCAGATCACCCAGTCGCCAGGGATGCAACCCACCGCATCCACTGCCACCTTTTGGGTGCTGCCATCGAGCACCACCTGGAGATGCTTGTGTTCAAAGTCTGGGATCCGATTGGTGGAAACCAGGGGTTTCACAACCTTGCAGATGATCATGTCAATGGACTCCTGCGGTTGCGAGGTTGATCGTCGAGCCCACTGCCTCGGCGGGGATGTGGCGATCCTGATCCCTCACCGTCAGCAGGACATGGATTAATCCCTGACGATGGAGATCGGCGTAACGGTTTTCAATTGCCGCCTGGACCCGTTGGGCATGGAGAACAGCCCTTTCTTTTGCCCCAGGAACTTTGCCATGGTAATCAAAGCGAGCAACCACGGGAATGGGTAAACCTCTGGAGACATTCAATCCCTTGAAGATTTTAACGCCCACATCCAGATCTGCAGCTCCTTCTTCCACGGTGTCCATATAGGCAAAGTAAGTGAGATTGCGCAAATGGATTTCCTTGAAGCCAATGCCTACCCCGATGAAGCGTTCCGCATGGCCCGCATCGGCATAGTGCCCGCCATGAAATTGCCGTACATAGTCGATCTGGGAGATGTTGTTGACCAGCAGGCGAGAGATAAAGCGCACCATGCCAGCTTCCGGCGTGGAGGCTGCCGCCTGCTCCACCAGACCCTGAATGCGCTGTTCGGCCTCCCCTGCGGAGAGATGCCGCGTGGCGTCGTAGACCGCGGTGGCATCCAGCCAGGTGTCCAGGCGGGTGCGGCCATCACGCCCAGGCACATGCACCCGGATGGCATCGGTGTCCGTATCGATGCCCATGAGCAGGAGATCTACGGAAGCACCGCAACAAAAGCTGTTCTCGATAGCGGTTTGAAACTCTTCAAGACGGTGCCAACCGCAGCTGGCTGCTAATTCGTCCTTGCTGCCGTGGGCGGCGCAGCCCTCGTGGCTTGGGTCCCGGGAACTGAAGTGGTAGAGCACCACCTTCAGATAGCGGGTGTCTACGTGGGCTGGGTTGGGAATGGCCTCCCGATAGCGTCGGTGCTCGGTCTTCACCCATCGGTTGACGGTATTTTCCACGTCAAAAAGGCCACCCGCATGGGGGCGTCGCCGCACGGAGCTGAAGGGGATGCGCAGGGCGGACGCCACGGCATGGGCAAGGCGGCCATCCGCGCAGGGGGTGATGTCGAGAAGGTGGAAGCCACACTCCAGCAGGAAGGCATCAAAGGCTTCAGCCGCAGGCCCTGCAGGGCGACCGTCGAGGGGATCCTCCTGAAAAAAGACAGCACTCGTCTGCTCGTAGGTCTCAAACAGACACCAGGCGAACAGGGTGCGCATATCGAGCTGGGAGACCCAGGCCGTTTCCAGCAAGGCGAGGGGCAGCTCGAAGCCCAGTTCGGCCCGGGCTAACTCCTGCGCCCGTTCCTCAAAACGGTCCTCATGCTGAAGGGCTGAAATCCTCTTCAGCACAGGGCCAAGGCGGTCAAAGGCGTCTTTGACCCTGGTGTCGTAGGCGTAAAGGGCCGCATTGGCCTGGCCATTGGTGAGGGGGTGGAGCGAGCCGTCTGCTGAGGATCTACTAGAGGCCCTTTCCGAAGGCTGGGAGCCCCCCCCCCCCCAATTGCGTTCAGTGCCGGGATGGCCTTCGGAGGGCAGCTGGCCGCCGCGCACCTCCGCCAGCCGCTCCCTGAACTCCTCCGGCGTGATTTCCCAGCGTCGACGGGGCGAGGTGGGAGCCTGCAACCGTGGCGCCGTGGCCGGACGTCGTGGCATCGGGATCAGCCTCGGGCTCCGCCGGACACCGTGATGAGGGATCCAGCTTGGGTGTTGCCACTGGAACCAGTGATCTTGCTCACGGGTTCGGGAAGGGCCTCATTGCGCTTGGCCTGGAAGGTGGGCATGGCGGAGCCGGAGCCGGGCATGGCGGAGCCGGAACCGGGCAGGGTGGGGTTGCGCCGTCGGGCGGAGGGACCCTCCGTACCAGTGACGTGCTTGCCCCGGTTCCAGTCATCGCCAGTGATGGTAAGGCCACCGGACTGACCCTCGCCGGAGATGCGTGACTTGGGACGCTCGCCAGGTGCGGGCTCCGCTCCGGCAGCATTTAACGCTGGGCCCACGGGGGTTAGAGGGCCCCGTGCCTGGTCCCTGCTCCGTCGATCAAAGCGAAACTGCTCCGTCCCCGTGACCTTGCCAGGCGCCATATCGAAGGGCCCCGTGATGCGGCCGCCATTTTCATAGGTGCTGCCCGTGACCCCTCCTGTGGTTTCCCTCTCGATCTGGGCGACGCGAGAGGGGGACTGCACGCTGAACTCTTGCCAGGGGGCGCTGTTGAGGGGCTGGGGGAAATCCACGGGAACTGGCGAGGTGGTTCCACAGGCGGCCGCCATCTGATCCAGTCCCACATAGGGGGTTCCGCTGATGTCTTCGCACGCTCCTCGCCCAGCTCCGGTCATCACTCCACCGATGCCGGGTTGGATCCCGCTCATCACGGTTCCCATGCGCACAGGTGTCCGCTGACGGATGTTCTGCACATCGCTTGTGCTGCACCAGTTTCCGGCTTCCTCCATCCCGGCATAGGGGGTTCCTGTCACGATCTTGCAGGTGCCCGGCTCATCTCCGGTGACCTTTTCCGACCGTCCAGTGCGGGTGCCACTGACCACCTGGGATCGGGGGGTGACGCTGAATCCCACCTTTGCGGCTTCCGGTGCGGGGCTCACACCGCAGAAGCTCTCGTATTGCTCGGACCCGATGTACTCATCCCCCGTGACGTTGCGGCAGGATCCGGGTTCATCGCCTGTCACCCTCCCGCTGCGTCCCACGGTGGTGCCGGTGATTCCCGTTCCGCGCAGGGTCTGGAAGGCAGCGACTTTCTGGGGAGAGCGACCGCCGACCTCCAGGTGTTCGGTGACGTACTGGTCACCGGTGAGCTTGCGCCCTGAGCCAGGCTCATTTCCGGTGACTTTTTCAGAGCGGCCCACCATCACCCCAGAGATGGATTGGCCCGCCACGCTGGCGGTGCGGCCCACCTTGAGGGGGGTGGATGGGTTCACTCCGCAGTAGGCCTGACTCAGGTCGGCGGAAAGGTATTCGGTGCCCGTGACGTTCTTGCATGTCCCCGGCTCATCACCGGTGACCTTGTCGGAGCGGCCCACCTGATTTCCGGTGACCCGGTTGCCATGGCTGGTGGCGGTGACAGCCACCTTGGCGGGCTGGGTTCCCAAGGGGCCCGATTGGCAGAAGTTGTTGAACACCTCCGATCCGAGATATTCCGTTCCTGTCACCACTCGGCAGGTGCCAGCCTCGTTCCCGGTGGTCGTGAACGAGCGGTTGGCCTGGGTGCCGGTAACGATCTGCCCCCTGCTGGTCTCGGTGAGGCCCACTTTCCAATGGGCATCCGCGGCTGCAGCCTCGGCAACGGCGGCTTGTTTGGAGCCGTTGCGATTGGGGCCGGTGGGGCGGGATCCACCGTTGCGGGGGCTACCCGCGGATCCCACTTTGCATTTCAGTTCTCGCACCTTCTGGGCCAGTTCGCGACTGGTGAGATCAGGGTTCACCTGGCGGGCGACGGAAGCGGCCGTGGAGCTGGTGGAGGTGTTCGCCGATTTGCCTCGTTTCGACTGGGCTTCCCTCCGGGCGAGCACCAGGGCGCGGCTGGGGTTGTAGGACCCGGCCCGCTTGCCATTGGTCCGGCGTTCCGTGTTAGTGCGGTTGGTTGTTCCCCCTCCCAGGCTGCTGCGTGTCCCGAGGGAGAGGGTTGGGGTGTCGGGTTTGGATTGGCGGGATTCGTTGCCCTCTTGGCACTTGCAGGGAGCCTTGGAGCTCACGGGCGTTGCCGTTGGGGAGGGGGCGACGCGGGCCAAATCTGTACGGGTTCGGTCTTTTGATGTGCTGGCCCGCTTTCCTCGCCGGGAAAGGGCTTCACGGCGCGCCAACACCAGATCACGGCTGGGATTGCTGACGGCACTGGACGGTCTGCGGCTCATTGCCGGGGTGCTCTCACTGAGGCGCACGCTCCGTAGTGGCGGGGCAGAGGCAGGGACGGAGGTGGGGGCTGGTGCGGATGTGCTTGCCTCCACCAACTCGGTGCGGACAGGGCGTGCATCGGCAGCCGAGCGCACCCTGATGGGAGCGGCACTGAAGCGGCCTTCGGCCTTCTTGCCGCCATTGGTGAGGGCCCTGCGACGCTCAAGCGCGGCTTCACGACTGGATGTACTCGCCATAACCACTCGGGAGGTAGAAAACCAAGAAGAACAAAACAACCGCTCAGCTGACTAGGCCAGCTGACAACTCTGAAGAAAGAGGGGAGGGATCAGGGGGGGAAGCCACCGGCCCATCGCAGCGATGAATCGGTGGCGCTCTCCCTTACAGATGCTGAAAGCGGTGTCTCAGCGACCCTCAAACACCACAAAGCAGGCACCCTGGCTTTGGGTGTAAGCGTCGTAGCCCACAAGGCGAACATGATGATCGGGGTAGGCCCGGTGGCAGGCTTCCAGTTCATTCACGATGACGCCAAGATCTTTCTCGCCGAAGAAAGGGAGCTTCCAATAAGACCAGTAGGTGGCCATGGAGCGACTGGGGTGAACGTGCTCAACAAGAGGACTCCAACCCTGGGCAATAATGTAGGCGATTTGGTCGTAGATTTCGTCCTGGGAGAGCGGTGGCAGGAAGCCAAACGTTTCCAGGGTGGCGACTGTTTGATAGTCACCCACTGCACTTTTGAAAGGCATGGGGGTAGTGGCGAAGATGGATTGAATTCGGCACAAGCCGAGGTGACATCTGTCCGTGACTCCTGCAGAAACTCTGGTTTTCCAGGGTTTCTGCAGGAGTCGTGAATCCCTACACGTCGAGCTTGTCGACCGTGTCGAATTCGAACTTGATTTCCTTCCAGGTATCGAGCGCGATGGCCAGCTCGGGGCTGTGTTTGGCAGCTTCCGTCAGGATGTCACGTCCTTCCTTCTCGATTTCGCGACCGGCATTGCGGGCCTTCACGCAAGCTTCGAGAGCCACGCGGTTGGCGGCGGCACCGGCGGCCGAACCCCAGGGGTGACCGTGGGTACCCCCACCGAACTGGAGCACGGAATCATCGCCAAAGATGGCTACCAGGGCCGGCATGTGCCAGACGTGGATACCGCCTGAGGCCACGGCGAACACGCCGCCCATGGAACCCCAGTCTTGGTCGAAGAAGTTGCCTCTGCTGCGATCTTCAGGCACGAAGGATTCGCGGAGCTGGTCGATGTACCCAAGGGTCGACTGGCGGTCGCCCTCCAGCTTGCCCACCACGGTGCCGGTGTGGAGCTGGTCGCCACCGGAGAGGCGGAGGCACTTGGCCAGCACGCGGAAGTGGATGCCATGTTTTGGATGGCGGTCGATCACCGCGTGCATGGCGCGGTGGATGTGGAGCAGCATGCCGTTTTTTCTGCACCACTTCGCCAGACCGGTGTTGGCCGTGAAGCCACCGGTGATGTAGTCGTGCATGATGATCGGTTGCTCGAGTTCTTTGGCGAACTCAGCCCGCTCGTACATCTCCTCGGGAGTTGCGGCGGTGCAGTTGAGGTAATGGCCTTTTTTCTCGCCAGTCTCCTCCTGGGCGGAACGAACGGCCTCGGCTACGAACTCAAAGCGGTTCTGCCAACGCTGGAACGGCTGGGAGTTGATGTTCTCGTCGTCCTTGGTGAAGTCGAGTCCACCGCGGAGGCATTCGTACACCACCCGGCCGTAGTTTTTGCCAGACAGACCGAGCTTCGGCTTGATCGTGCAACCCAGAAGGGGACGGCCGTACTTGTTCATCCGGTCGCGCTCGACGACGATGCCGTTCGGTGGACCCTGACAGGTTTTGATGAAGGCCATCGGGAAGCGGATGTCCTCCAGGCGCAGGTTGCGCAGCGCCTTGAAGCCAAACACGTTGCCCACCAGGGAGGTGAGAACGTTGGTGATCGATCCTTCTTCGAAAAGGTCGAGGGGGTAGGCGATGAAGGCGTAGAAAGCGTCCTTGTCCCCAGGGACGTCTTCGATGCGGTAGCAGCGGCCCTTGTAGAAGTCGAGGTCGGTGAGAAGTTCAGACCAGACGGTGGACCAGGTGCCGGTGGAGGATTCGGCTGCCACGGCTGCGGCAACTTCCTCTTTCGGAACCCCTTCCTGGCCAGTGCACTTGAAGCAGGCCAGCAGGTCGGTGTCGAGGGGGACGTAATCAGGAGTC
>JBBASA010000030.1:0-30716 GCA_040399515.1 Cyanobium sp.
CGGGCCACCCAGAAAAAGATGATGTCGAAGCCCGTCACCAGCACGCTGGTGGGATACCAGCGGGCCAGATCAGCGGGCGCGTCCTGGCCGGGTTCGCCGGGCCAGCCCAGGGTGGAGAAGGGCCAGAGGCCACTCGAAAACCAGGTGTCGAGCACGTCCGGGTCTTGCTCCAGCACCAGCTCCCGGCCTGCCGCCCCATGGGCCGCTTCCGCCTTGGCCCGGGCTTCGGCTTCATCGCGAGCCACCACGTAGGGCGTGGCCTCCGTGATCACGCCGCCGGTTTCACTCACCACGAACCAGGCGGGGATGCGGTGGCCCCACCACAGCTGGCGGCTGATGCACCAATCCCGGATGTCGGTGAGCCAGTCGCGATACACCTTGCTCCAGCGCTCCGGCGCGAAGCGGGGCTCGCCCTGATCCAGGGCGCCGCGGCAATGGGCGGCCAGGGGCTCCGTGCGCACGAACCACTGGGTGGAGAGCAGGGGCTCCACGGGCACCTTGCCCCGATCGGAGAAGGGCACGCTGTGGCGATGGGGCTCGGTTTTCACCAGCAGCCCCTCGGCCTCCATCGCCGCCACCACGGCTTTGCGGGCCTCGAAGCGATCCAGCCCGGCAAAGGACCCAGCGGCGGCGTTCATGGTGCCGTCCTTGGCCATCACCGTGATCTGGGGCAGGCCATGGCGCTGCCCGATGGCGAAGTCGTTGGGGTCGTGGGCGGGGGTGACCTTCACGCATCCCGTGCCGAAAGCCGGATCCACATGGCCATCGGCCACGATCGGGATCTGGCGCCCCATCAGGGGCAGCGCGATCATGCGGCCCACCAGATGGGCGTAACGAGGATCGCTGGGGTTCACGGCCACGGCGGTGTCACCGAGCATGGTTTCCGGGCGGGTGGTGGCCACCACCAGGTGGTCGGTGCCGTCGGCCAGGGGGTAGCGCAGGTGCCAGAGGTGGCCCTCCACCTCCTTCATCTCCACCTCCAGATCGCTCACCGCTGAGCCGGAAGCCGGGCACCAGTTCACCAGGTATTCGCCCCGGTAGATCAACCCCTGCTCGTGCAGGCGCACAAAGGCCTCCACCACGGCCCGGTTGAGGCCCGGATCCAGGGTGAAGCGCTCCCGCTGCCAATCCACCGAATAGCCCAGGCGGCGCAGCTGGCCCACGATCGTGCCGCCGCTCTCGGCCTTCCAGGCCCAAGCCCTCTCCAGGAAGACATCCCGGCCGAGATCGTCCTTGCTACCACCCTCCGCCTTGATCTGCCGCTCCAGGATGGTCTGCACGGCAATCGAGGCGTGGTCGGTGCCGGGCAGGCAGAGCACGTTCTTGCCCCGCAGGCGGTGGAAGCGCACCACCGTGTCGATCAGGGCCGTGTTGAAGGCATGGCCCATGTGCAGGCTGCCGGTCACGTTCGGCGGCGGAATCACTACGGAGAAGGGCTCGCCGGGGGCTGCAGGATCGGGATGGAAGGCGCCGGCGGCTTCCCAGGCGGCCTGCCAGCGGGCTTCAGTGCCAGCCGGGTCGTAGGTCTTGGGCAGGACCTCAGTCACGTCCGATTGCGGGCAGCTGTCTGCCATGGTCGCAAAAGGGCTGGTGCGGAGTAGGGCGCGATCAGGTCCTCTCTGCGGGCAGGGAGGCCTTCAACCGGTGAACAGCCTGCTCAAGCAGATCGATGGAGACGTTCTCAGCGGAATCTGGATGGCCCAAGCCAAAAGGATTGTCGATATCATCAATCAAGCAAAGAAGAAGAATAATAGTAAATGAAATAACGGCCAAGAAAAAGACTGATTCAGGCAGATTTGCTGATTTCGCCATGACCAAACCGGCAAACAAGAGGATAGCCGCAATATCAGCCATCCAGTAAACAAGGGGGACAAACTTAGTGTCGCGGATCGTCTTTACCCTGTTGATTTTCTGAAGCAGAACCGCCAGATCATTCATCAGCCTCCCCCTGAGGGTGGAGGCATCTCCCTTGAATTGAACGGCAGCGCGCACCACGTCGCCATGGACACGTCGGTAGGTTCCGAGCAACTGCTCCGTATCCAATCCCTCCCGAAGCCAGTCGAGAAGAGCTTCCCCAAACTCGCTCACGGAAACCAATGCTCGATCAATACTGGCATTGGGATGGTAAGTAGTAATCGCTTGGATCTCCAAACTCAGAGACTCCAAAGCAGTCGCCATCTCGCCTGGAATTTTCTCACTTTCCTTGTAGTCGGTCAGCACCCCACTGAGGAGAAAACCAAGCAGGAAAACCGTCGAGGCCACCGTGGCCGAAAACAGCGGAGTGATCGTGATCAGATCCAGCCCCGCTGTGTGGGCCACCATCTTGATGATGCAGAGCATGCCCACCTGAAGGGTCACCCTGCGAATTTTCCATAACCGCCTTGTACGAGCGGTCGCGCGCTTGCCAGTTCGGCTCAACAAAGCCTTCTAAAAGCCGACTTACAGCACCTTCAATGATTCATCTCGGGGCTCTCATCCAAAGGTGTCCCAGAACACATGGCGCCCGCGGGCAGAAGCGATGGGCCATCCAGGCGGGCCGCTTAGCAAACCAGAGAATCAGCCTGCCAGCCCCCTTCACATTGTGTTACAGTTCATAGGCATCTGAGACACCCATGGCCGACTCTTCCCCCCGTTTTGGTTTCGTCGCTTTCGCCGAAACCTGGAATGGCCGTCTTGCCATGTTGGGCTTCGTGATTGGCCTGGCCACCGAATTGCTCACAGGGCAAGGCATCCTTTCCCAGATCGGTCTGGGCTGATCCTTTCTAGTGGTTTAAGCCAAACCCTCGGTTACACCGGGGGTTTTTGCATGCAGGCCTGATGTGCCCTGAGCGGCCATCAGGCAGGCCACCGCCAGGCCGCCCGCTCCAGCACGGTCTGGCCGGGCAGCACCGTTGCACCCGATTGCCGCTCCAAGCAGAGCACCTGGCAACCAGGACTTTTCTCTAGAGCATGGATCAGGGCGTCCGCATGGGCCACCACCCACACCTGGGTGCGTTCAGCCACCGCCGCAATCAACCGGGCCAATGGACTCAGCAAATCCGGATGGAGGCTGTTTTCCGGTTCATTGAGCACCAGCAGGGGCGGGAGATGGGGGCTGAAGAGGGCTGTCGCCAGCAGCAGGTAGCGCAGGGTGCCGTCGGAGAGCTCCGTCCCATCCAGTGGCCGCAACAAGCCCGGCTGGTGGAGCTGAAGGCAAAAGATCGGCTGGCTGGTGTCCACTCCCAGGCGACAACCCGGGAAGGCATCGGCGATGGCGCCCTGCAGGCCCTCCTTGTCGCCGATCTCGAAGATCGTTTGCACCGCTGCCGCCAGATCGCCCCCATCGGCGGCCAGCGAAGGGGTGCGGGTGGCCAGGCGGCCGGTGCGGGCCGGCGCCAGCCGATCGGTGCGAAAGCTGTCGTAGAAGCGCCAGCTTTCGATCGTGCGCCGCAGCTGAAACACCTCCGGCGCCTCCACCGGATCAGATACCGCGGTGAACAGGCTCTCGTGGGGCGACACTTCCAGGGCCAAGTGATGGGGGCGGCCGCCCCCATCCCCGGCGCGCTCCACCACTGGACCCGTGCGCTGCACCAGCAGGCTGCGGGGATGGAAGGGCCCGCCGGCCCAAATCCACTCCCGCTTGATCTCCGGATCCAGCACAAAGGCGCTGTCCATATCGTCGGCGCGGAAGCCGAGCTCGATCGCATAGGACAGCATCTCGCCGGCGATGCCGAGCCGCAGCCGTGCCCCCTCCCGCCGCTGCCCCCCCTGCACCGGCTGCTCGCCGCGGCGCATCGCCGAGGAGGTGCGCTCAGGGCCGGCCCAGAACACCGCCGGAAGCCCCCCCTCAGCGGCCAGGGCGGCCACCAGATCGCCGCGGGCAGCGGCAGCCACCAGGCCGAGGGAGCGGTAGAGATTGCTCTTACCACAGCCATTGGCGCCGCACACCAGAGTGAGCCCCCCGAGGGGCAGGGTGAGCTGCTGCAAGGAGCGGTACCCCGCCACGGCCAGGTGGGTGAGGGCGGGAGCCTGGGCGGGGCTCTTCGGGGGCATGGGGAGCGCTGACGCCTCAGAAGTTGAGCACGCTCGTGGGCCGCACAACGAGAGGGGAGAAGCCCCGGATCAAAACGAAAGGATCTTTTGAACCATTGCGAAGGGCCAGCAGACCGCCATTAGCTCCGAGCGGACAGGATCCGTGCTCGGAGCCTGCGAGCAAAGCCAAGCGCGACGCCGGCTCCAAAGATCGGCAGGGGACCCGGAGTTTGCTTGACCACCAATTCGATTTTGCCCACCCCAAAGGATGTGGGGTCACCATAGGGAGAAATGACGAGAGAAGATATAGGAGGAGGAAACGGTGTTGGCTGAGTGGTGTAGCCAAAGTTGGCATAATTTGGATCAGCCGTGTAAACAGCGTAATCAACACCGTTAATGAGCTGCGGGCCGGAAACGACAGAAGCAGTGAAATCGAAGCTGAATCCTGCAGTCACGCCAGGACCGTCAAAGTTATCCAATGTCAAGACATACTCAGTTGGACTAAGAGTCGCAAAGTTCAGTCTACTTGTAGGCCCCGCTAGCTCCTCCAAGCCTGTGAAGTTTGAAAATTCTTTATCGCCGAGGAGACAGGAGCTAAACGTCCCTGAAATCACATCATTCATCGGCACCGATGCAGGACAAGCAGGGGTCACATAGTCGAGAGTGAGAAAGCGCCCGGAAGCCAAGGTGCCGTTTGGCCCCTCAAACATAACACCATCGATAAGCGCTTCAAAATTTGGCATACGGTAGCTTTTGAAATCAGCCAAGGTCTTTGGACCCTTCAAGAAAAGATCAACAAATCGAAACCCATTGCTTGGCGTGCTCGTATCCAGGATCAACTGGCGCTCGGCGTAAGGAGGATCATAAAAATTGCTGTTGTAGAGATTGAACCAAACAACATTCACTGGCGCACCAGGAGTTAAATCCCTGATCGATAGATTGACATGCTCGTTGTGGCAGGGGGCGCTAATGCAAGGATACGCCTGGGGATCTGGGGGTTGATTGGCGTCGACGACGCTCGCCCCACTACCGCCGGAATCCGTGTAGGCAAAGTTCAATCCTGAAAGATCAAGGGGTATCTTCCCATTGGAGAAGTCGGCAGTGAATTTAAGGTTGAGGAAGGGAGGCGGATAAGAGCCCAATGCAGTAATCCCCTTCACCCCGTTAGCATTTTGGAAGGCGTTCTCAAAGACAGTGTGCTGGGTATCCACTAGGGAGCCATCGAGAGTGAAATCAACCCCGTAACGACTAAACCTTGGGATGTCCACGATGCTGCTGCCGTGGTCCAATTCGATTAAGCCGCGATACTGCAGCGGCAAGGGAGCCGCACCAATAGGCTGACTTAATGGGCCCAACACAGCTAATGACAAACCAAGGTGCACCGCGTGCGTCCTAGCTGCACAACCAAGACGACCTATATTATTGACCAATCTATTCAGCGGGAACTCGGGCAATGTGATCGCTGAATCAATCAATGGATTCATGATTTGTCGAGGCAAGACTGACAACACTAAATGCAAATCTGAACCACATGATCTTACCTTTGCTGCCTTGGAAGAGCCCGCCGGCAACTAGCCCGTGTGAGCAATTCCTGTCAACTTGCGTTTTGCTGACATTCGCAGCAGTGCACCCCGGAATTCCTGTGCCACTAGGGGACTGATTCCCTGACTCCCCTGTTCGTTGACACTGCTCGCTTAAAATCCAGTGGATTGGGCCTGCAATGGCGCAACCACTCCCTTCGACCCTTATGAAGTCCCCATCCTCCGCTTCTTTGGCCTGGCTGCCAGTACCACCTTGCTTCTCTCAGGCTTCTCTCTGATCAGTCTGCCGCCCGCCAGCGCCAAACCCGTCCAATGCCCCGACACCTGGACGGGGACCAAATGTGATTACTACAAAGATGGCTACAAGGCTGGCAAAACTGACCGCAAGGCCGGTTTGAGCATGGCCTATGAGCGCCACAATGACGCCTACGACTCCCGCAATGCCTCTTACTACCAAGCGGACTATGAAGAGGGCTGGCAATCCGTGCAAGCCAGCAAAGAGCCAGAGATCAAGTGCCCCGACACCTGGACGGGCACCAAGTGCGATTACTACAGAGATGGATTCAAGGCGGGCAAAACCGACCGCAAAGCCGGCATGAGCATGGCGTATGAGCGTCACGATGGAGACTATGACTCCCGCAACGCCTCCTACTATCAAGCAGGCTATGAGGACGGCTGGAAAGGCCGCTAAACCCAAGGATTGCCATGGGCAGGGGGGCAGTGCCAAGAAGCCTCCCCAGCCCTGCCCATGGCATTTCTCTATTGAGCCTCATCTACAATACTTTCAGAGCCACAGCTCCTGCAGCAGAGCTTGGTAGCGAGCCAGCTCGCAGCGGGTGGTGGCGATGCCATAGCCAGCCTCCAGACTCCATGCCGACCTTCAGAGACGTTGCCCAACTCTTCGGCGAAGCGATTGCCGCAGGCGACGACGCAGCTGCCTTCGAGCTGCTGACACCAGAAGCACAGGCCTTGTACACGCCAGAAAGCCTGAAGGCAGCGGTGGCCACCATGACCGCCGGCTCCCCAGGGGGGATCCAAGAGGTGCAGGTGATGGAGGAAGGCATTGTGGAAGAGTGGCCAGAAAAGCAACCTGGCGATGTCGCGAGCGTCTACGTCGCATTGACAGGTGCGGGGTTTGCTGAAGCCGTGACGGTGATCATTGTGCAGCGCAATGACAACCTTTTGATCCGCCATCTGGACTGGGGAAGGCCATGAAAAAGAATCGGATGGAAGCGTTCAGTGATGGGGTGCTCGCTATCGTCATCACCATCATGGTGCTCGAACTAAAGGCGCCTCACGAGGTGAGCTCCCAGGCCCTGGTGCGCCTGCTGCCGGCCTTTCTCAGCTATGTGTTGAGCTTCATTTATATTGCCATCTACTGGAATAACCATCACCACTTGCTGCACACCGTCAACCGGGTGAATGGCTCGATTTTATGGGCCAACAACCATTTGCTGTTCTGGCTCTCCTTGGTGCCCTTTGTCACAGCATGGTCTGGCGAGAACCACTTTGCAGCCTTGCCCGTGGCCCTCTACGGCATCGTGCTGTTGATGGCGGCAGTGGCTTATTTCCTGCTCACAAACACCATCATTGCCACCCATGGCAATGATTCCGTGCTGGCTCGGGCCATTGGCAGAGATCACAAGGGCAAAGTGTCTGTGGTGTTGTACGCCCTGGCGGTTCCCTTGGCTTTTCTCGCTCCGATGCTTGCCTTGGCCACCTATGCAGGGGTGGCGGTGATGTGGTTGATTCCTGATGCGCGCATTGAACGGGCCATGCAAGAGAACAGGTCATTGCGACGTTTTCCAAACTTGTCAAACGGAGCCAGCGGCGAACCATAGGTTGCCATTGTCGTTGTTTGCACGTTTTCAGGAGTGATCTGATGAACGTTCTCTGGTTTCTCCTTGTCGGCGTGATCGCCGGCTGGCTTGCTGGTGTGCTGGTGAAGGGCGGCGGCTTTGGCCTGATCGGCGATCTGGTGGTAGGCATCATCGGCGCGTTGATCGGTGGCCTGCTCTTCAGCGGCCTGGCGGGCGCGGCAGGCGGTGGCCTCCTGGGCAGCATCCTGGTGGCCACCCTTGGCGCAGTGATCTTGCTTGTGGTGTTGCGCGTTCTGAAACGGGCCTGATCGCCAACGGCCCGATTGCCAACGGAGGACTACTGTTCAAGCATAGGCAAAGTTCCCTTTCCTCTCGTCATCCCATTGCCAGGTTGGTCATGAGTCTCCAAGACAAAATCAAGGCCACAGCAAAAGACGCCGAAGGACGCCTAGAGGCCGCTGCTGGCGACCTCACCGGCGACGATCAGATGAAAGCCAAAGGTCAGGCCAAACAGGTGCAGGCCCATGTGATGGATGCGGCCGGCGCGCTCAAAGACAAGGTGCAACATGCCGCGGAATCCGTGGGCGACGCCATTGAGAACCTCACCAACAAGGCGGACTGAGCCCAGCCCTCCCAGAGCCTGACCCAACAGGCTCCCCTCAAGGTGCTCTCTCCACTCGGGCGATCCCCAAAGGATCCCCCTGGTTGCCCAAATGTTAAATGAATGCAACCATCTTGCGCGTGGCTGACATTGCCTTGCCCTCAGGCTTGGCAACAAGGCCAGGCGGCTTGATCGATCTGCCAGGGTGGGAGCAACATCCTCCCCTGTCCTGATGCCCATTCGTGCACGTCTCCTCCAGTGCGCCGTCGCAGCGAGCCTGACTGCTTTGTCTGCCCTTCCCGGCCGCGCCGCCGAAAAGCTCACCTGCTGGATGAACACGTCGCAACAGACCTGCACGGTGAAACCCTGGGGCAAGAAGGATGGCTTTGAGATCACCTTCAGCGGCAGCGCCATCTTCCGCTTCACCCCCGCTGGCCCTCCCACCACCGACCGCCGGCCCATGCGCGATGAACAGGGCAGGCTTTGGCTGATGAGCGGTCACCACAGCTTCACGCTTGAAGAGCAGGGGCCCAACCGCAACCGCATCCGTGTAGCTAGCCCCTCAGCAAGGTGAAGCTCCAGGCCAGCAAAAAAGCCCCCGCCGCAGGGCGATGACTGCGGCGGGGGCGAAGGCTCCGCTTCTTGATTTGGGGGTCGTCAGTCGCAGTTCGACGTATTGGTGTAGGTGAAAGATTGGTAGCGATTGAAGACGCTGCGCACGTCGACACAACTACTACCCCGCTTCCAGAACGAATCCGTCCCGTTTTCCCTTGAGCTGGTGCGGATGTAAGTGAAGCCAGAGGCGGTCAGGCGGCTTTCCACGTAGCCCGGATCACCCCCTTTGAGGGTTTGCAGCTCGGCCACCGGCTGTCCCACCATCCCCGCTGTGGCAGCGGCGGGCTTGCCACCGCTGAGCAGGGAGCCGATCAGGGCCCCCACCGCCGCGCCGGCCACGTCTGCACCGGTCGCCGTGCTGGGATGGTCGTCAAATTGGGCGTCGGGATTGGTGACCGTATCGGTCTTCACCGAGAGGCGATGGGTGCTGTCGCCGTCATTCCAGGTGAACACCCCTTTGCTGCCCTGGTCTTCAAACAGCACGTTCTGCTGGATGCCCTCGGGGGTTTCGACATGCAACTGTTGGCGGCTGGGGCCGGAGAAGCGAAAGCGGTTGCCATTCTCCAAATCCACAACAAACAGCGTGATGGGGCCGTTCTGTTTTTGCTTGACCGTGCAATAGCCATTGAACACTTCGTAGCTGTCATCCTTCAGCGAGCAGCGGCCATTGGCACGGGCCAGGGTGTCGGCCAGGGAAGGGAAGAGGAGGAGACCGCTGGCCATCAGACCGGCGCCACACAGAGCAAACTTGCGTTTGAACGACATTCGAAAAGGGCTGTACTTTTTGAGCCTACCCAGCCATGAAGGGCGGAACTTAAGCCCGCTCGGCAAAACGTGCAGAGCAAACTTGCGTTTCAATGACATTGGCAGACGGTAGGGTTTCATTCGATGCTATTGATCAGCTGCCTTGCCCTTCTCCTGCTTCAAGCCAGCGCTTCGCCACCAGCTCTTAGGGGAGGGCCTGGCCCTGGATCTCGACACCGAGGACTTCAGCTGCTGGGAAGCTGCAGTGGCCACCACCTTGGGGCACCACCGCAGCGAGTTGCTCTCCACCCGTGAGCCGTTTCGCGCACGCTTCCGCATCGGCCAGCTGGGGAGCTATGGGGTGTTGCACCTGCAGGGGCAGGGCCAGGTGCGGCTGATCCGGGAGCAGCACCACCACAGTGTGTTATGGCTGCCGATGCGGGGCATGACGCTGGAAACCATCAACGGTGACACCTGGCTGGCGGAACCGGGCACGGGGCTGTTATTTGTGCCAGGGGATTGGATGGTGGGCGACACCAGCCAGGAGCTCGAAGGCCTCTCAATCCTTCTTCCCAAAGAGCTCTCTCACCTCCTGGGGCGTCCTAGTCAGCGGCTGCTCGCCCAAGGGCCCCTGGAGCAAACCATCCTCGCCAGCGCCCGCCAGCTGGCCGCCGCAGCCGCGGGGCAACCCCTGTGGGCCGCCCACGCGGCTGATCAGCTCACCGATGCCCTGCAGGCGTGGCGGATCTGGCACTACGAGCCCCCCATCCGGGAGCGCCTCTCCTCCCGGCGGCGGCGGGACACCATCCAGCAGGCGCGGCAGTGGATGGCGACACGGCTGGAGGATCGCTTCGAGTTGGTGGAGCTGAGCGAAGCGGTGGGCGTGTCGCCCCGCCAACTGCAATACAGCTTCCTGCAGGAACTTGGCCGCTCGCCGATGGTGGAAGCCAAGCGCCTGCGTGTGCAGCGACTGCGCTCCCTCCTGCTGGATCCCAGCCAAAACCACCGCAGCATTGCTGAGCTGATGGCGGCGGCGGGCCTGATCGCCTCCGGGGTGACCTCGGCGGATTACCGCCATTGGTGCGGAGAAAGCCCGCGGCAGACGCGCCTCAAGCGCCAGCTCCACGACACGGGGCTGGTGCTGGCTCCCGGCGCCGCCCGCTCGCGCCTCGCCAGAAAGACACGAGCCGAGGCCTGAGCCCATGGGCCGTCGGCGCCTGTGGTGGCTGGTCCATCTGGGGCTGGGGTTGGCCTGGACTGGGCTCCTCGCCAGCCAGGCGCCTGGCCCCTCAGGCCTGGGGGCGAGCCGGCCCCAGGTGGCCCTGATGTTGCTGCTGGCCGGTTGGCTGCCCTCGCTGGCCCTAGCCAGTTGGCAGGTGAACCACCGCCGCTGGAGCTCCTTGCTGCTCAGCGATCTGTTGGCCGCTGGGCTCTTGGTGCTGCTGGCCTTCACCGCCTATGTGCCCTTGTTCTTTTTCAATGTGGCCTGGTTCCTCCCCATGGCGCTGCTACCGCGGGGGGTGCTGAGCGAGCTGGTGGTGAGGCTGCTCCCAGGGCGTAAGGCCTGAGGCTGGTCCTGCATAGGCTAAACGCAGACGCACCGCCTCCATCGCGGTCCTGCCGCCATGAGCAACCCACCGGTCGGTTCAGATCTGGAGGCCCGTGCGCGTGCCCTGCTGGTCCAGCTCTCCACCGCGGAGAAGATGGCCCTACTGGATGGCGACACCCCCTTCTGGGCAGGCATGGCCGACATCGCCCTGCACGACGCCTCCCACCGCCACCCCTGGCCCGCAGGTCAGATGCCCAGGCTGGGACTGAAGGGCCTCCACTTCGTGGATGGGCCCCGGGGGGTGGTGCTGGAGGGCGGCGCCACCACCTTTCCGGTGCCGATGGCCCGCGGAGCCAGCTGGAATCCCGAGCTGGAGGAGCACATCGGGGAGGCGATCGCCAAGGAAGCGCGATCTTTTGGAGCCAACTGGGTGGCAGCGGTATGCATCAACCTGCTGCGCCACCCCGGCTGGGGCCGGGCCCAGGAAACCTACGGCGAAGACCCGGTGCAGGTGGGCGCTCTCGGCGCCGCCTTGACTCGGGGGATCGAGCGGCACGCCATCGCCTGCGTGAAACACTTCGCCCTCAACTCGATCGACAGCTCCCGCTTCCTGGTGGATGTGCAGGCCAGCCCCCGGGTGCTCCATGAGCTCTACCTTCCCCACTTCCGCGACTGCGTGGAGGCCGGCGCCGGATCCGTCATGAGCGCCTACAACATGGTGAATGGCCGTTGGTGCGGCGAACACCCCGAGCTGCTGGAGGCAATCCTCAAACGCCGCTGGGGTTTTCAGGGCTTTGTGGTGACAGACTTCATCTTTGGGCTGCGGGATGGGGTGGCGGGCCTGCTGGCGGGCCAAGACCTGGAGATGCCCTTCCGCATGATCTTTCAAGGCAGCCTCCCGGCGGCCCTGGCCCAGGGCCGGCTGCCGATGGAGCGGATCGACGATGCGGTGCTGCGCCAGCTGCGGGTGCAACTGCGGGTACCCGCCGGCACCTACCCCGCCGCCTTGCGCCGCTGCCCGGAGCACCTGGCCCTGGCCCGGGAATCGGCGCGGCAGGCGATCGTCCTCTTGCGCAATGAGCAGGCCGTGTTGCCGCTGCGGGAGCTGGGATCCCTGGCGGTGATCGGCTCCCTGGCCGCCACGGCCAACCTGGGCGATCGGGGCTCTTCCGACACCCGGCCGCCTGCAGGGGCGGTGGTGACGCCATTGGAGGGGCTTCGGGCGGCCCGGCCCGATCTGCCGATCCACCACCATGCTGGCGGCGATCCGGCAGCGGCGGCGATGCTGGCGGCCCGCTGCGACGCGGCGGTGGTGGTGGTGGGGCTCGACTGGCAGCTGGAGGGGGAGCACATCCACCCCGGCGACATCGCCCCGATCCTTGAGCAGATCCCGCCCCCCGATTGGCTCCAGCAGCAGAGCGCATGGCCCCGGCTGGGGCCGCTCTGGCGGCAGTTTTCAGGCCTGATCGCCTGGCTCACCAGCTACGCCTCCGCTCGCCAGGGGGGCGACTTCGCCGCCGGCGATCGCACGGATCTCCACCTGCCCGCCGAGCAGGTGGCCCTCATCCGCGCCGTGGCCGCCGCCAACCCCCGCACCATCGTGGTGCTCATGGGCGGGGGGGCGATCCTCTGCGGCGAATGGGATCAGCTGGTGCCGGGCTTGCTGCTGCTCTGGTATCCAGGGGAGCAGGGGGGCCAGGCCCTGGCCGATGTGCTCTTCGGCCAGGTGTCGCCCTCAGGCCGACTGCCCTTTGCCATTCCCTCCAGCGAAGACGCCCTGCCCCCGTTTGAGCTCCGGGCACCCCGGGTGGTTTACGACCTCTGGCACGGCTACCGGCGCCTGCAACGGCTGGGCCAGGGGGCGGCCTATCCCTTCGGCTTTGGGCTCTCCTACAGCTCCTTTGCCTGCAGTGATGTGCTGGCTGTTGTGCATGGCGAGGCGGGCGAGCGGGGGTGGGTGGAGCTGGCCGTGGATGTGCGGCACACCGGCGGAATGGCCGCTGCGGAAGTGGTGCAGGTGTATCTGGAGCCACCAGGGCAGCTGCTGGAGCGGCCCCGGCGCAGCCTGGTGGCCTTCCAGCGGGTGAGCCTGCAGCCAGGTGAATCGCAACGCCTCCACCTTTCCATCCCCCTGCGGCGCCTGGCCTACTTCAATGTCGACCGGGATCGATTCGCACTGGAGGCTGGCCCGCATCGCCTGGTGGTGGCGCCCCACGCCGATGCCCCGGGCTTGGCGGTGAGCCTGGAGCTGGGGCTAGCGATCTAGGACCCTGAAAAGCTCCGGCTTGCAGGAGCCCTGCGGGCCAGGCAGCGCTGCAGGCGGCTGCGGTTGAAGCGCTGCAGCAACAGGCAGGGCAGATTAAAGAAGGTGGCGAACACCAGATTCACCAGCACCCCCGCAGGGGGCAGCCACAGGGCGGTGAGCAGGCCAGCGAGCCAGAGGGCCCAGTGCACCAGCTCGGCTCGGCGGGTTTCCACCACCAGCCGCTGCAACGCCGCCGGATCTCGCCGCACCAGGCTGGCCTTGGGCACCCCGCCGGGAAGGGCGCCGCCGGCATCAGGAATCCAACGCTTCCAGATCCGGATGCCAGGAGCCCAGGCCCCAGCTGATCGGCCCCGCCCATGAGCGGAGGAGGGGAACGGCCCCGGCTCACGACTGCCAAGCCACCGGGCGGGCACCTGGTTGGCCAGGAGCCCCACCAGCAGAGCCGAACCCACCCAGAAGGCCGCCGAACTGAACAGGGGGAGCAGGGCCTGGGTGTTCATCAGCGGGTGCGCGGAAGGTCTCAGGGCTGTTCAGGGGCGCAGGAGCTCTTTGGCCAGAGGTTTGATGGCCGCCGGATCCCGCATCAGTTGGGGGTGGGTGGGCACCGGCAACATGCTCACGGCCCCCACCGGCAGCACGGCCCGCCAGCCCGGCAACACCACCAGATCGAGGGGGGAGTAGTAGCTGTGGCATTCGATTCGCCTCAGCGGATCAAGATCGCCATTGAGCATCTGCAGGAGGGTGCTGCCCCACTTCAGATCGGCGATGCCACCAAAAAGCCAGCCGGGCCAGGGCTGGGCGGTGAGGGTGCCCTGCTGGGGGCTGCCCACGCTCAGAAAACGCCGGGTACGGCGATACCCCCCCAGCCTCTGGATCCAATAGCGGGCAATCACGCCACCCATGGAAAAGCCCAGCACATCCAGTGGTTGCTCCCGCCCGAAGGCTGCCTCGATGGCACGACCCAGCCGCTCTGCTCCCTCCTCCACCGACGTGCGCCCCAGTCGCATCGGCAGGTCGGGGATCAGAAGCGGATCCCGACCTCCGCCAAGTTCCCGTTGCAGAGCGTCGAACACCGCCGAGGTGTCAAGCAGGCCGTGCACCAGAACGAGGGGGGGAGGGGTCATGGGGAGTGTGATGTGTTGATCATGGCGTGGGTGTGGACGCCCAGCGGAGGGGGCTTCCCGCCAGCCCTGCGAAGATCCTCTGGTTGCCCCCTCGTTGCTCTTGCCGTGACGGCCCCGATCGATGCCCTCGGCTACGCGGCCGCCACCCTCACTACGGTGAGCTTTCTGCCCCAGGCAGCCAAAACCTTGCGCACCGGGGACACCACCGCCATTTCCCTGCGCATGTATCTGCTCTTCACCAGCGGCGTGGCCCTCTGGGGCCTCTATGGACTGCTCCTAGGCGATGGCCCCCTGATCGTGGCCAACGCCATCACCCTGGTGAGCGCAGGGCTGATCCTGGAGAGGAAATTGCGGGCGGTGCTGGCGGGACGCCGGTAACGCTCATTGCGAATTCAACCTGCAGGTCATCTGTTGCATGAGTGCGGAACCTCATGGGTCTCTCATTGACTCTGACCGAGCTCCTCCAGCGCCCGCTCGGCCAGCAGTTGATGAAAAGCGCTGGTGAGGTGCCCCCACTCATCCCACCACAGAATCCCCCGGGCATCGGGAATCTCCTCCATCCCGGCCACCAACGCCGGCCGCCGCACCTCCTGGAAGCCCCAGGCTCCCGGGTTCCCCTGCACCTCCAGAAGCAGTCCATGAAAATCGGGCTGCACCACCACCAGCCCCCGATGGGCCGCCAGCTGCTGGAGGGCCTGCTGCAGCGCCCCGTTCTGCTGTCTGATCAGCCCGTTGAGCGCATGGCGCTCCGGTTCCCCAAAGCCGGGAAGGTCGATGGGGCTGCAACCCCAGGGCAATTCATGGGGCACCAGGAACCGGCGCAGGCCCTGATCGCCGAGGAGCCGGACAGCCTCCAGCAGGTGGGCGTTCACGGTCTCCCCCACCGCAGGGCCAGGGGGCGCGTCGAGATAGTCGTTCGCTCCGGCGCGGAGCACTACCAGGGTGCTGGAGGACGCCCCCCCAGCCCCCACGGCCGCCCGATCGCGGGAAAACTCCTCCACCTGGGTGAGCAGGTTGGGCGCGCCCTTCGGCGAGAAGCCCGAGCCGGAGCGGGCGCCCCCAAAGGCGTGGTTGGTGCCGCCCGCCAGGGAGGGCACCAGGGGCGCAAGGCCCAGGCCCGCCGCCAAGGCCTCCACCCAGAGGGGGCCGTTGCAGCGCCGATTGGCCCAGTGGGGGGGGCTGGGAAAGGCCCCGTCGCCCAAGAGAGCCCGGGCGTTGCCCCCATCACAGAGGCTGTCGCCGAAGACGAGCAAAGCAGTCACCACGGCAACGTCCGCCAGGCCATGACCCACCGTTACCATTTCCCCCAGCCAGGACGCTTGCGGGTGCCACCGTTTCAAAGGATTCCCGTGGGCTGGAGCCGAATGCTGGGGGCCCTGGCTGGGCTGGCCACCCTCTCCCTGCTCACGGCCTGCCAGGGGGGTGCGGAAGGCCCCACCCGCCCCCCCCTGGCCGTGCAGGTGGAGGAAACCCGGGTGACCCGCTTCACCGACGCGGTGGACACCGTGAGCACCCTGGAAGCCGTGGAGGAGGTGGCCCTGGCAGCCCAGGCCAACGGACGCATCCAGCAGTTGCTCGTGCGCCAGGGCGACCCGGTGCGGCAGGGCCAGCTGCTGATGATGCTCGACCAGACCCAGGCCCAGGCCGAAGTGGCCCGGCTGAAGGCGGAAACCGAAACCAAACGGCTCAACTTTCAGCGCTACGAAACCCTGGTGAAGCAGGGGGCGGCCAGCGCCATCCAACGGGACCAGTACCGGCAGGACTACATCTCCTCGCGCATGGAATGGGTGGCCCGCTCCGCCGATCTCGGCTTCCGCGCCCTGCGGGCTCCCATCAGCGGCACCGTGGGAGACGTGCAGGTGAAGGTGGGCGATGTGATCGCCGCAGGAGCGCCGTTCACCCGCATCATTCGCAACGACCCCCTGGAGGCCCGGGTGGACGTGCCGGCGATCTACGCCGATCGGCTGCGGGTGGGACTGCCCGTGATCCTCATGGACCCCGCCACGGGCCGCCCCATCGCCCAGAGCGCAGTGAGCTCCCTCGATCCCGGGGTGGTGGCGGGCACCCAGTCGGTGCTGGCGAAGGCGGAGTTTGGCAATCCCACCGGCACGCTCCGCAATGGCCTGCGCACCCGCACCCGGTTGATCCTCTCCGAGCGGGCCCAGCTCTCCGTGCCCTTTGAAGCCGTCACCCAGATCTCCGGCCAGCGGTTTGTCTTTGGGGTGGGCGATCTGGCGGATCTGGAGCGGCGCCCGGGCCAGGCCAAGCTGGAGCGCCTGCGCAAGCTGCCCCCAGGCACCCTCTTCGCCCTCCAGACCCCGGTGGAGCTGGGTTCGCTGCAGAACAACCGCTATCCCGTGCTCCGGGGGGTGGAGCCAGGCCAGAAGGTGATCACCTCCAACCTGGCCAGCCTGCGCCACGGCCTGCCGGTGAAAGTGAACTAAGGCTTGTCACAGACGGAGGGTCAACCTCCATGGCCAAACTTCGAGCAGATCTGGCTACCTTCCTGCCAACGCGGAGATGGAGCCATGGCTGGATCGCAGCTGAGCGAGCGACGCATGCATGGAGTGCGCTGGCTGCTCACCACCGGCTGGTTGCTGATCATCGGCTCCCTGTTCTTTGATCCCTTCAGCGCTGGGCTCACCGCCCCCGACCATCCCTGGAGCCCCCTGCGCCTGCCTGGCACCTGCGTGGAGGTGCAGGGCCGCTGCCTGGTTGAGACGCCCTATCCCCTCGGCACCACCCTCTTCTGGGGGGCGGTGGTGCCCTCGGCCATTTTCTTGCTTTTGGTGTTCGGCCATGAGCTCTGGCGGCGCATCTGCCCCCTCTCCTTTCTTTCCCAGATTCCCCGCGCCCTCGGGCTGCAGCGGCAGATCGGCAAACGCAACGCCAAAACCGGCGAGATCCGCTGGCAGCTGGCCAAGGTGCTCCCCGATTCCTGGCTGGCCAAGCATTATCCGGCCCTGCAGTTCAGCTGGCTCTTCGTGGGCCTCTGCGGCCGCATCCTCTTCTTCAATGCCGATCGGCTGGTGCTAGCCGGCTGGCTCCTGTTCACCATCGCCGCGGCCATTGCGGTGGGCTGGCTCTACGGCGGCAAGGCCTGGTGCCAATACTTCTGCCCGATGGCTCCGGTGCAGTCGATCTATTCCACCCCGGCGGGGCTGCTGGGCAGCAAGGCCCACCAGAGCCCCACACCCATCACCCAGTCGATGTGCCGCGTCACCACGGCCAGCGGTGAGGAGCAGAGCGCCTGCGTGGCCTGCCAGCAGCCGTGCATCGACATTGACGCCGAGCGGATGTATTGGGCGCGGCTGGGCACACCTGCCTTCACCTTCGAGCGCTACGGCTACCTGGGCCTGGTGGTGGGCTACTTCCTCTATTACTACCTCTACGCCGGCAACTGGGACTATTACTTTTCCGGCGCCTGGGCCCGCCAGAGCAATCAGCTGGCGTTGTTGCTGAGCCCGGGGCTGTTTCTCTTCGGCCAACCCATCAATGTGCCTCGGATTGTGGCGGTGCCGCTGGTTTTGGGCGTCTGCACCTGGCTGGGCTGGTTGGGGGGCCGGGCCATCGAGGCCTGGATGCGCCGCGAGGTGCGCCGCCAGGGTGCCGAACCGGATTCCACCCTGATTCGCCATCGGGTGTTTCTTGCGGCCACCTTTTTGGTGTTCAACATCTTCTTCCTCTTTGCTGGCCGGCCCCTGCTGCTGCTGGCGCCCGCCTGGGTGCAATACCTCTTTGATGGGGCACTGGTGGCCACGAGCACCCTCTGGCTGGTGCGAGCCTGGCACCGCAGCCCGCCGCTGTACGAGCGGGAAAATCTGGCGGAACGGTTCCGGCGTCAATTGCAAAAGCTGGGCCTGGATGTGGGGCGTTTCCTGGAGGGCCGCACCCTGGGCGATCTCAGCCCCGACGAGGTGTATGTGTTAGCGCGGGTGGTTCCGGGTTTTGGCAGCAGCCAACGGCATGACGCCTACAAGGGCGTGGTGCGGGAAGCCCTGGCTGAGGGGTATGTGAACGTGGCCAGCAGCCTGGAGGTGTTGCGGCAGATGCGCCAGGAGCTGGGCATCACCGACGACGAGCACCGCCAGCTGCTAGACGAACTCGGGGTTGAGGATCCGGCCCTGCTGGATCCCGACAAAAAGCGCAGCCTGGAGGATCAGGTGCGCCTGAGCGGCTATCGGCGCGCGCTAGAGCGGATGTTGCGGCTGCAGGGCAGGAGCGCTGACGCCATTGGAGCCCTGCGCCAGCAATACTCGATCACCCCGGGGGAGGAGTCTCAGGTGCGGGATGCCCTCTCGCCCACCGAGGGAGCCTCCCACCGGGCCGAAAGGCTGCTGGAGCGGCTCCATGGACTCCGTGCCACCAACCACTGCCTGCACCATCCCTCCCTTGCGGGCCAGCCCCTGCTGGTGTCCCTGCTCGACGATCACCTGCGGCAGCGGGAAGAGATGGGGGTGCGGGGGGTCCTGGAATGCCTGGCGACCCTGGGAGCAGATCCAACCAGCCGCCAGCTGGCCGGGCGGCTCCAGGCCCTCTCCCCCCAGGTGTTGCCAGAGCTGCTCGGGTCCGAAGCCTGGACAGATCGGCTGCCAGCGGACGTGGCCCAAGCCCTTGCCACCACTGGGGAGGCGCCATCCGCGGAGCCCTCCCGGGGCCCCGAAGATCCATGGCCGCACCTGGAGCGCCTGATCCAAGACCCCATTCCCACCGTGGCGGCGACAGCCGCAGCCCTGGCCATCGCCCTCGATCCTGCCCGCGGCACCCTTCTCGCCGAGGCTCTGGAGAAAGGGGGGAAACCCACCTGGGTGCGCCAGACCGCCGAACGCCTGCGCAGCCTGGAGGGGGGGCTCACCCTCTCAGCCCTTCCCGAACTCGAGAAACGGGTGGTGCTGGCCACCAGCGACTTCTTCCGCCGCACCTGGGCCGACACCCTCGATGCCCTGGCCGAACAGGCTGAAATCCGCCGCTACGGAGCTGGAGACCTGATCACGGAGGCCGGTGACACCTGCAGGGAGCTCTTGCTGCTGATGGAGGGCGCTGCCCAGGTGAACCGCCATGACGGCGATCGCATCTGGAAAGAACAGATGCGGCCCGGCCAAGTCCTCGACGAGCTGGAGGTGCTCACCCACAGCGCCTCGGAGAGCACGATCGTGGCCGAAACCGCAGGTACCCGGGTGCTGGCAGTGCCCGTGGATTCCTTCGACGCCACCCTCGAGCGCGATCCCGATTTCGCCCGTCGGGTGCTGGAGATGGAAACCCTTCAGCTGCAGCGGCTCACCCGGGGGGCTGCAGGGCCGGGGCGGCCGTGAGCGGCTCCAGCCCCAGGGAGCGCTCCAGCCCGGAGAGCACCACATCTGCCACCACCTTCACCCGCCAGCGGCAAGCCTGGGTTTCGCTGCAGGCAAGCGTGCCCTTCTCCCAATACTTGTTGCTGCCTGCCCCGCCCCCGCAGAGGGCGAAATGGTCGCAGCTGTGGCGGCACTCCTCCACCCCGGCGGCCATCTCACGGGCGATGTGCTGGAAGGCGGGGGTGTGCAAGGCAGATTCCAGGCTGTCGCGCCCCACCTGGCCCAGCACGAAATCGCCATAGCGCTCCGTGCGCACCCCCAGCAGCTCCGGATCAAAGGTGGAGAAGCGGCCCTCCACATCCACGCTGAGGATCACGTAGGGCCGGTTCATGTCGGTGTGATCCATGCGGGCATTGCCCACCACCTGGCCGCAAAGGGCTTCGAATTCCCGCAGCCGCAGGGCGCCGGGGTGGGTGGCACACAGCTCCCAGAAGCGCTCGAGAAACGCACGCCAGCGCCCCTCTAGGCCCGGCTGATCGAGGCTGGAGAGGCGGTTGGCCCCTTCGGTCTCCTCCATGTTGAAGCCCACATCCCGGATGCCGTGATCCACAAAGAAGTGAAAGAGCCCATCGGGATCCTGGAGGGAGGCGGCTGTGAGCACCGTGATCACCTCAAAGGGGATGCCATGGCGCTGCAACTGGGCGATGCCCCGCATGGTGGCGGCATGGCTGCCCAGGCCGGTGCGGGTGCGCCGGTGGGCGTCATGGAGCGCGGCCGGCCCATCCAGGCTCACCCCCACCTGGATGCCATGGCGCAGGAAACACTCACACCAGCGCCCATCGATCACCGTGGCATTCGTTTGAATGGCCTGGGCGATCTGCAGATCGGAGCGGCCATGGCGCTCCAGGGCGGCGGCAATGCGGCGGCTGGCCTCGTCGTAGAAGGCGGGCGGCACCATCAGGGGCTCGCCTGCATGCCACAGGAGGGTGAAGGAATCCTCCACGAAGGGGCTGGCCAGCACCGTGTCGAGGATGGGATCCAGCAGGGCCGGCTCCAGCCTCCGCCGGTCGTGGCGATCCGGCAGATAGCAGTAATCGCAATCGAGGTTGCAGTAGGGGGTGGCCTGCACCACCAACAGGGACAGGGGGCCGATGGCGGGCACGCTCACCAGTTGAGGAAGCTGGGAGCGTTGCGGAAGTTGACCCAACCGGGCCGATAGTTGGCCCAAACCGGCGCAGGTCGCCCGTAGTACGGGCTGCCATAGACCCGGTTGGACCAGCCCCGGTTGACCCAGCCCCGGTTATTGCCGTTCCCCCAGGCCCCCGCCGCCACCCAGGGCTCCCCTTGCAAAGCAGCTCGCTCAGCAGCATCGAGCGGGGTGGAGCGAGCGCGGACCGCCTCTGAGAGCCGCTGGAGGCGCCGTTCCATGGCTTCCGCCGGCGAGAGGGACCCCTCATCGGGGGTTGCCTGGGCCCCAGGGGGCGGCGTGGGCGCTGGGCCCGCCTGGGGTGCTGTTGCCGTGGCAGCGGCCTCCGTGGCGGGGGGCACCACCAGGGCCAGGGAGGGGAGGGCCAGCAGGAAGGCCAGCAGGCCGGCGGAACGGGACTGGGGCATGGAGGGATCAGGGTCTAGGGACGGGTGGGGGCTGCAGGGGCAGCGGCCGAAGGGGCTGGGGCGGGGCGGGTGGCTCCGGGGGCCAACCGTTCATGGGTGAGCAACACGGCTTCGAAGTAGGCCCGCACCATGTCGCCGGGCAGCTGCACGATGCCCTGGGGGCCGAACCAGCGGTTCACGGAGGCCACCGAGGTGGGCTCGTCGTCGAGATAGCCCTGGAGCAGGCCCACGATGGCCAGATTGGCCAGGTTGCGGAAGGTGGAGTTGTTCTCCGGCACGATGCAGCCCACCGCGTAGCGGCCATAGGCCTCCCGGGGCACCAGCTCATAAACCTGGGTGTCCTTGAAGCTCTTGGCATAGGGCGACAGGGCGCCCGCCAGGAGGATGGAATCGCCGGCCATCGCATCCAGGCGCCCGCTGATCACCGCAGCCACACCGGTTTCCAGATCCTTCTGGGGAAGGCGCACGGCTCCCGGCTGCAGGCTGCGGATGGTGGCCTCCCCCAGGGAACCCGGGATCACCCCGATGCGCTTGCCCACCAGGGCCTCTGGGGAGGCCTTCATGCCGCCTTTGGTGAGCAGGCGAATTCCTGAGAGGCTGAAGGGCACGCTGTAATCCACCACCATCTCCTGCTGCCAGGTGAAGGGGATGCCACAGGCGAAGTCCACCTCGCCCTGGCTGACCATCTTGTAGAGAGCATCCTTGTTTTCCACCGGGCGGAACTCCAGGCGCACCGGCTTCTGGAGATAGTTCGATACCTCCCTGGCGATGCGCTCGGCCACATCCACCGAAGCCCCCACCAGCTGCTGCTTCCCATCCACATAGGCGTAGGGGATGAGGTTGGTGCGGGTGCCGATGGTGATCACCCCCGTGCGGGCAGCCCGCTCCACCACTGTTTCCGCCCGGGCGGCAGGAGCGAGCACGGCACCGGCAATGCCGAGGGCCGCCAAAGAGGACAACAGGGGAAGGGCCGCCGCGATCTGGCGAAGCTTCATGAGCTGGGGCAAGCGAATCGGAATGGGCTGCCTGGATCATGACCATTCGTTCAGCCAGCGTCAGCCCCAAGGGCAGCGGTTCATGGAAGTTCTTCACCTGGAGACCTGGCGAGGCCCAAACGAGTGAACTGCGTGCGGAAGAAGGGCGCCAGGGGGGCAGGATTGGCTTGACTGAAATGGGGCGAGGTGTCCACATACAGAATTTTCCCGCCCAATGTGGGGAAGCAGGAGCTGCCTTCGCACAACTGAGGAAGGGGATCCAGATAAACGATTTCCCCCTTGTCCTGGCTGAACCGCTTCAGAAGTTGGGTATGGGGGGCGCGGAAAGACACAGCTTCATCTTTCGGAATGCGGCATCCCCGACCGCGGGTCAGCAGAAAGCTGCGACGGAAATCCTCCTCCCCACAGGTGCGGGGAATGTCGTCCACCAGAACGAGCGTGGCACCGCGGGCTGGCACATCCGCCGCCAGAAGGGCAAGCTGCTGCTGCAGACTCCGCCGCGCCTCTGGGTCTGAGGAAGCACCTCGGGAGAAAACGACAACATCCTTGCTCTTTAGGTCATCCATGAACTTGCGATACTCCCGGCTTTGATCCCAGAAGTCGGCCGCCGGGCGTGTGTCTTTCGTGTGGAAGGGATGGGGGATGGCGTTGGTCAGATAGCGGAGATCCGCAAACCCAAGCTGCGGGGCAACGGCTTGGAGGCTGGGCACCAAGTTGCTCGCATGGCTATCACCGAGCACAAAGAGATGGGGCCCCGTGCCGCTGCGTTCAAGACAGGATCGCCATTGACTGCGATCGCCATTGAGACTCATCAATTCACAAGACATTTTGTCTTGAACATATCTAAAGTCCTCACTCTTAAACTTCCCCAGATACATCTGGTCGGCAACTTGCCTGAACGTCAGCAGCAGAAGTCCAGCAGCAATCAAAACGCCAATGCCCATGGCGATCGTCGACACATTATTCGCCGACCAACGGAGCTTTCGAAGCGGAGATTCCACATAGCGATAGGAAGCGAAAGCCAGAGCAGCCATCAACAAAACCTGAAAAGGGATCGTCCTCCAAGAGATACCGATCGACAGCCTGCTGAAAGCAATCACGCCCCAATGCCAGAGATAGAGGGAGTAGGAGATCAACCCGATCTTGACCAAAAGGGGATGGGCCAAGGCCCGACAAGTGACAGTGCCCTCACGCACAGAAAGAATCATCACCGTTGTGGCCAGCACAGCGAGGATAGTGGCCACAACAGCCATCTCAACCGGCAACAGAAATGTTGCAAACAACAAGGCCACTGTTCCTGCCGCAACAATCTTGGGGATTCGAGAAATCTTCTCCTGAGATGCCTTCATCCAGAACAGAAACAATAAACAACCCATACCCATTTCCCAGAATCGGGAGGGCATCAGGAAATAGGCGGCAGGCTGATTCCTCGGATACAGATAAATGAAAAGCCCCAGGGACAGCGCCGATAGAGCACCAATGATTGCGGCCAGATTGCGGGGGCCGCGGACGGAGGATCGGGCAAAGCCACTCAAAGAAACCAAGAAGGGGAACAACAGATAAAACTGCTCTTCCACCCCAAGAGACCAGGTGTGGGTATAGGGGTTGAGCTTGGCGGATTCCGAGAAGTATTGGACGGATTCCAGATAGAGCTGGATATTGGAGATACCAAACAGCGCCCTGCGCCCCATCGCCAAAGTACCCCCAGGATCGGGCATCAAGAAGCAAATGAATAAACCTGAAATGAGAACGAAGAGAATCAGCGCCGGCAACAGACGCCTCACTCGCCTAGCGTAAAATCCCTGAAACAATTCAGCGAAGGAGGTGCTGTTGCGGGCCGCCAGCGAGGCGGTGATCACAAATCCAGAGATGACAAAGAAAACATCGACACCGAGGTAGCCGCCCGGGAGAAGTTTGTCGTTGAAGTGATTGATAATCACAGCCAGCACTGCCACTCCCCGCAGCCCATCAATCTCTGGCCGGTAACCCATACGCACAGGGGGAGAGATGTTGGCTTGCATCGTGGTGTAGCGAACGAAGTTAATGAGATGAGTTAAGAATCTGCGAGGCTTTCCTCCCGCAGGGACAGCCGACTAGGCAGAGCGGAGGCGATCCAGATAGCCCTCCAGCGTGCCGGCATTGATCCAGCCGGTGGCGATGGTTTTGCCGTGCTCCTCGCTCACCCGACCGCGGTGAATGTGGGAGAGCCCTGCGGGAAAGATCAGCAGCTTGCCCTTTTCGGCCTCCACATGCTGCTCCTGCCAGTGAAACTCCGTGCCGCCCGCAGGCAGGGAATTGCAATAGAGAATCCAGGCCAGCACGCGGCGGTTGGGTTCGGTGGCTTCCGGTTCCAGGCTCCAATCGCAGTGCCAGCGGTAGAACCCCTCCCCTGGGGCATAGCGCTGCAGGTTAAACAGGGGACAGACAAACAGGGAGCGCTCCGGGCAGCACTCCAGAAACAGGGGCCGCTCCGCCAGCCAGCGTTTCAGGCCCACGGACACCCCGCGCAGGATGGCATCGGCCAGGCCGTGGGCCTCCGCATCCGATCGGTCCATCGCCACCAGGCTGATATCGGTTGACACCTTGTCGGGTTGGCCGTCAGGGGCTCCACCAAAGGCCACCCCGGGGCGTTGCAGATCGCTGCGGCGATCAAAGAAGGCCATCACCCCATCCGAGAGGGCCAGATAGCCCTTGTCGTGAAACTCCCCGATCAGCTGCATAGAGGCTTCTCCCCTCTCCAGGCCACAACCATCAGGGCATCGTGAAGCTGCCAGGCCTCCGGGGGAGACACCCTCTCCGAGAGGCCCACGCGCTGCAAGCCCTCCTGCAGCCGAGGGGCATCCAGCTCCTCCGCCTGGGCATCGATGGGAAACGCCAGCACCTGGGCCTCGGCCGGGTCGGCCATCAGCCGAAGGTTGAGATCCTCCAGCTCCCGCTCAAAAAACAGGCGCCGCATCCGGCGGGTGAGGGCGGGTCCCAGGCCGGAGGCGAAACCCTCCAGAGAGGCCTGATCAGTGGCGCAGCCGCAACTCAGGGCGAGCCAGATCAGGAGCTTGGCCCAGCTCTCCACCGTCCACAGCGGGGCAAAACTCTCCCGGTGCTGACGCACCAGCTCGGAGATGGCGAAATCAAAAAGAATGGCCTGCCAAGAGGGAGGCTGGGGGGCAGGGGCCTGGGCTGGGGGGGATGGAGTGTCGGGCAAAGCAGAGCAAGCCACCCCCCCAGCCTGCCGCAGGGCCCTCCTGTGGGCAGACTGCAGAGGCAACGTCTGTGGAGACGCCCACCGATGGCCCTGGATCTGAACGACCCGGAGCTCGAGTTCGCCGACCTCGTTACGGCCTACCAGAGCTGGGTGATGGCCGTGATCAACGATGAAAAGCTGGGCGGCGAGAAGCTGCTCACCGACGACATTGCTGAAGACGCCTTCAACGCAATGCGCTTCCTGCCGGATGTGGTGACCAGCGCCATCGAAACCACCCTGGCCCGGGTCTACGACGTGGATGAGGAGGAGCTCAACGACCTGCTCTATCCCGAAGGCTGAGGCGCCATGACCCCACGCCCCCCCCGCTGGCGGGTGGTGCCCGGGCTCCTGGGCCGTCTTGGCCTGGGGGCTCTGGCTGCCTTGATGGGCGCGGGACTCACCGGTTGCGAGAAGGAGACGGTGCCCCCGCAGGCCCAGGCCCAGGACCTGCGGGGCACGGTGGTGATGGCGATGGGGATCACCAGCGATGAGACGATCGATGGAGAGCTTTCAGAAGCTCTCAAGGGCCGTCTGGCTATCACGCTGCGGGAGTTTCGCCTGATGCACCCGCACGTCCACGTGCAGCTCCAGCTCTTCCCGGAAGACCAGCTCCTGAAGGAAACCCGGTTCCGAACCGCAGCTGGCGTGGGGCCTGATCTGCTGTTCGTGAGCAACTCCACCGCCACCGACCTCCTGCGGGCAGGGCTGACCCGAACGGTGCGCATGCCGGCAGCCTTGCTCGCGCGCATGGATCCCGCGGAAGCCCGCCGGTTTCAGGACCCGAACGGGGAGCTAACCAGCGTGCCGGTATTGCTGATGCCCCAGCTGGCCTGTTTCGACCGGCGTCGGGTGGCCCAGTCGCCTGCGACCTTGGACGAGCTGTTGCAACAATCCAGCCAGGGCCTGCGGGTGGGGTTGCCCCTGGACGGCTTCAATCTGGCCTGGACCTTCGGCAGCCTGGGGGTGGTGGAGAGCGTGGAGGAGCTCTTTGCTGGCCAGCCCGCCACTGAAGAACGTCGGCAGGCCCTGGGCCGTTGGCTGAGCTGGCTCCAACAAGCGGATCAGGTGCAGGACGTGAATTTCCAGCTCTCCCAGAGCCAGCTGATTCAGGATCTGAGCAAGGGCCATTTGGACTGGACCAGCTGCCGCAGCACCCACCTGGCCCGGCTGAAAAACGAACTGGGCCGCCATCTGGGGATTGCCACCCTGCCCCGAGGGCCGGGTGGTTCCCCCAGTCCCGTGAGCCGGCAGCGGGTGCTGGCCTTCGGCCGCAACTCGAGCCCACCCCAGAAGCAGGTGGCGGAGGCCTTGGCCCGCTTCCTGCTCACCCCCCTCACCCAGCGAAACCTGGCGCTACAACGGCAGGAGGTGTTGCCCGTGCTTGACGTCCAGCGATTGCCAACCAATCACAAGGGAACCCTCCACATCCTTGCCCTTGCCCAACACCAGATGCGCGGGGAGAAGGGCACGGGCCGAACCCTGTTCCAGCAGGGCGATCAGAACGGCATGGCCATGGGCCGGGTGCTGAGTCGGTACCTCTACGGCGATCTCGACACCGAAGGGGCCATTGATGGGCTGGTGGGGGCCATCCAGAGCGGGAGGGGGGCCCAATGAACGAGTTGCTCGAAACCATCGCCGGCTGGCAGGGCTACCTGAGCCGGGGAACGGTGCTGCTGCAACTCCTCCCCGTGCCGCTGGTGCTGCTGGGGCTGCAGGGGCTGCAGGGGCTGGCCCAGAGAAAGGTACTGAAGATCCCCCTGGGACTCCGGGCCGGACGCCGTGGGCTGGGACTCCTTCTACTGGGCGGACTCACGACCGTGCTGGCGGTCATGGGGCAGCCCTTTCTCCTGCTCGGAATCCTCACCGGGCTGATCGGCGGCTGGTATGCCCTGGAGAGAGCCCCCCAGCTATTGGCCTCCCAGCTGGATCCCCACACCCTGCAGGTGATCAGCGTGCGTCTGCTGCGCCCCCTCTATCTCCTTGCGGCCGTCATGCTGCTGGTGGGGCTGGTGGACAACCCCTCCGTGCTCGGGTTGATCCCCATTGGCGACTGGGTGGGCAGCAACGTGAATCTGGGCACCCTGCTGCGCTCCCTGTTGGTGTTGTATGTGCTCATGATGGCCATGGAGCCCCCCACGCAAGCCTTGGCCTGGCTGGCCCAGCGCTTTCTGGGCATCAGCGACGGCAGCCGGCGGGCGATGGCCGTGATCCTCCACTACGCGGTTGTGGCAGGGGGAATCCTGTGGATTCTCGATCGGCTGGGCGTGAACCGCACGGCCCTGGTGGCCGTGGCCGGAGGGCTCTCGGTGGGGGTGGGGTTTGGCATCAAGGAGGTGGTGTCCAACTTCATCAGCGGCCTGTGGTTGCTTGTTGAAGGGTCGGTGCGCCCCGGAGATGTGCTGATCGTGGATGGGGAGGCCTGCCAGGTGCGCCGGTTGGGGCCCCGGGCCGCCACCCTCTGGCGCGATCGCGACAACGCGGAACTGTTGATCCCGAACCAGACCTTCTTCACCTCCTCCACCGTCACCTACACCCACACCGATTCCCTGCGCCGCTGCCAGGTGGCGGTGGGGGCCGCGTACCACCATCCCCCGGCCGTGGTGATCAGCCTGCTGGAGGGCAGTACCGCAGCTGTGCCCGGGGTGCTCCCGGATCCCCCCCCGCGGGCGTTCCTGCTGAACTACGGCGATTCGGCCGTTGAGTACGTCGTGCGTTTCTGGATTGCCAGTGCCCTCGACAACCTTTCCATCTCCAGCAGGGTGCAGGAAGCGATCTGGCAGACCTTCCGGGAGCAGGCCATCGAAATCCCCTATCCCCACCAGGTGCAGCTGGAGCGAGTGATGGAGCCCCTGCCAAAACCGGCGATTCCCTCCGGGGATGGGGCTGGAACAGGGGCTGAAGGGCCCTAGCGGTGCCAGTGAATTTAACGACCCATCTCCACCAGAAATCCTTGACAAGGTGCGTCCACCTGATACAAGAAGGCCATCACATTACCGCCCTTTCCCCATGCACGACCAAGCCGCCAGGCATCACGTCGTGATCACAGGAACCGGGAGAAGCGGCACAACATTTTTGGTGGAACTCCTCACGAATTTAGGTCTTGACACGGGATTTTCACTTGCACATACGTCGCAACTGAAGGACGAGGTTGCCCACGCCGGCCTCGAAAAAAATATTGACGATCAAGACTGCCCCTACATCATCAAGAATCCAGGCTTTTGCGATCAAGCCAAAGATGTGCTGCAACGAAAAGACATCATCATTGATCACATATATATCCCCATGCGCAATCTCCATGCTGCCGCCGAAAGCAGGCGACGGGTGACACGCGTGAATCTCTCCCGGGAAGGAGCAAGAACGCGCATGAAACGCAAGTGGCTGCAGCTGTTCTATGGCAACCAATCCTTCAAGGACACGATCTACAATGGAGGAATCATTCCCAGTTCAAAAGCCAAAACAAAACAAGAGGAGATTCTCTTTGACATATTTTATAACTTGCTTCTGGCGGCCTCCAATTCTGAAGTCCCCGTCACCTTCATGCACTATCCAAGAATCACCAAAGATTGCAGCTATCTCTATGGGAAACTTCAATTCCTGCTCCCTGACATCACCTATGAATTTTTCCAGCTCACCTTCGCAAGCACAGTGCGAACCGACCTGATTCACACTTTCAATCAGCAGGACAGGTGGGACGAACCCGCTTCAGCAGACAGCCAGGAGGCAGCCTGACGGGAGCCGACAGGCGCAGCGCTGGTCATGGTGGTTACTGGCCCTGGCCAACCTGGGGCCCTTTCTGCGCCGCGGCCAGGTTGCCCCAAGGCCCGCCCGCACCACACCCTCAGCCTCTCTTTCCAGGGACTGGCCGTGGGTCTGCTGACCGGAATCGCTACCTTCTAGACCACCCTATCCAGGCTAGACCACCCTATCCAGGCGAGCAGCAGCAAAGCTGCGGCGACTACGCACGCCTCGAGCCATGGGCTCGGGGGGGTTTGAGAGACTGAAACCTGCCAGACCAGAGTCCTCCCTCCCGCCCCCACATGGCTGACCGCTTTGATCTGATCGTGCTCGGGGCCGGCTCCGGGGGCCTGGCCGCCGCCAAGCGGGCGGCTTCCCACGGCGCGTCGGTGGCCATCGTGGAGGGCGATCGGGTGGGGGGCACCTGCGTGATCCGGGGCTGTGTGCCCAAGAAACTGCTGGTGTATGGGTCGGCTTACCGCCACCTGCTCGCCGATGCCCCCAGCTACGGCTGGGAGGTGGGCGAGGTGCGCCTCAATGGGTCCCTTCTGCTGGCCAACGTTCGCGCCGAAGTGGATCGGCTCAATGCCCTGCACATTGGCTTTTTGGAGAAGGCCGGGGTGGAGCTGGTGCGGGGTTGGGGAAGCTTTGCAGAACCCAACCGCATCAGCGTGACCAGCGCCGATGGGAGCGTGCGGGAACTGGAAGCCGAAAGGGTGTTGATCGCCGTGGGCGGCCGCCCTCACCGACCCGAAATCCCCGGCGCGCACCTGGGCTGGATGAGCGACGACATGTTTGAGCTGGAGACGTTGCCGGAGCAGATGGTGGTGGTGGGCGCTGGCTTCATCGCCTGTGAATTCGCCTGCATCCTCAATGGTCTTGGCGTGCAAGTCACCCAGCTGGTGCGGGGCGATCATCTGCTGCGGGGCTTCGATCGGGAATCCAGCGAGGCGGTGCGCGCGGGCATGGAGGCGGCCGGCATCACCATCCGCATGGCCCACTCCCCCGCGACGATCAGCGGCCAGTGCCTGCCCGGAGAGCTCACCGTCACGACTCAGGGCGGCGAAACGATCCCCTGTGGCGGCGTGCTCCTGGCCACGGGCCGGCAACCCTTCCTCCAGGGCCTCAACCTGGAGGCGGCGGGAGTGGCCGTGGAAGGAAACCGGATCCCGGTGGACCCGGATCAACGCACCAATGTGCCCCACATCTACGCGGTCGGAGACGTGACTGACCGGATCTGCCTGACACCCGTGGCCATCGATGAGGGACGCGCCTTTGCGGACACGGTGTATGGCCACATGCCGCGCCAGGTGGATCACGGCCTGGTGGCCTGCGCGGTGTTCAGCCAGCCGGAGCTGGCCAGCGTGGGGCTCACGGAAGAGGAGGCCATCGCCCGCCACGGCAGTGAGGCCATCGCGGTGCACCGCGCCCGCTTCCGCCCCATGAGCCAGGCACTCCCCGCCAGGGATCCCAAGGTGTTGCTCAAGCTGATCGTGGAGCGGGGCAGCGGGCGTGTGCTGGGCTGCCACATGGTGGGGGAGCACGCCGCCGAGATCATCCAGATGGCGG
>JBBASA010000031.1:0-28934 GCA_040399515.1 Cyanobium sp.
TTTCGATCCGTTGGCCGCGCAGCCGCTGGCGGATCTCCTGCACGCTCGCCATGGGCTCGCCTCGCCTCGCTGTGCTGGCTTGAGGTTAGGTGCAGCTGCGGCAGGCTTGGCTCAGCGTGTCCAGCGAAGACGCGAGGCGGTTCGATGCCTCTGCGCTGGTAGCGGCCCTGCTAGTGGCTGAAAGCCCGATCGGAGCGGTCGGTTCACCAATATGTTTACAGTGTGAATGTGGTTAAGTTTGATCGCCCACCCAGGTTTATTTAACCCTCCCTTCGACTCCCAAGCCCATGAATTCCCATTCCCGCGTGCGCTGGATGGCTCGACGCTTGGCTGTGGCCCTGATCCTGGCCACAGCGGCAGCCGTGCCCTCCGTTCCCGCCATCGCTATCCAGCAGGCCAGCACTGAAGCCCCCCTGAGCGCGAGCTCCAGACCCTTCACGCTGACCCTGGATGGCGAGCAGCAGCTGATCGCCAAGAGCAAGAAGAAGCAGAGCAAGAAAAAGTCCAAATCCAAGAAGGGCAGCGACGACAAGAAGAAGGGCAGCGACGACAAGAAAAAGAGCAGCTCCTCCAGCTCCAGCAATAGCTCCAATAGCAGCAGCTCCCCAAGCTCCAGATCCTCCAGCTCCAGCTCCAGCTCTTCCAGTTCCAGTTCTTCGAGTTCCTCGAGCTCCGGTTCTTCTGGCTCCAGCAAGAGCAGCGACGACTCCAACTCCAAGAAGAAAAAGGGCAATTAACGCACCGGCAATTCTGGAAGCAACTCCACTGGGCCTCTCAACCTTTGGTTGGGAGGCTTTCTTTTCTTCGCTAAATTGAACATGAATTCCCAATTGCCGGTCCGTTGGATCGCGCGTCGCTTCGCTTTGGCTCTGATCCTGGCGACTGCTGCGGCTGCTCCTTCGGTTCCAGCCATCGCAGCTCAGCAGGCCAGCCGTGAGGCTCCCCTGAGCACCAGCTCCAGCCCCTTTAAGTTGACCCTGGAGGGTGAGCAGCAGCTCCTGGCCAAGAGCAACAAGAAAAAAAAGAGCAGCAAAAAGAGCTCTAAATCAAGCAAGAGCTCCAGCAAGAGCAACGACGACAGCAAGAAGAACAGCTCCAAGAGCTCGGGTTCCTCCAGCTCCAGCTCTAGCTCTAGCAAGAGCAACGACGACAACAAGAAGGCCAGCTCCTCCAGCTCGAGCTCTTCACCCTCCAGCTCGAGTTCTTCCCCCTCCAGCTCGAGTTCTTCCAGCCCCAGCTCAAGTTCTTCCAGCCCCAGCTCAAGCTCTTCCAGCCCCAGCTCGCGTTCCTCTAGCTCCAGCCCCAGCTCGAGTTCTTCCAGCTCCAGCTCCAGCTCGAGTTCTTCCAGCTCCAGCTCGAGCTCCGGTTCTTCCGGCTCCAGCAGGAGCAGCGACGACGACAAGAAGAGTGGCTCCTCCCGTTCCCGCTCCGGCAAGAAGGGGGGCTGAACCTCCCCTCCCCTCAGGCCCGCCCGCCTGAGCCTTTCGCTCCTCCAGCCACGGCTGGAGGAGCTTTCTTTTGGAACCCGTCCGCCTCTGATCCCTAGCGGCTGCAGACGGGCGGGGCCACCGCATCCAGGCCGGCCAGATCGAAGAAGTTCTGCCCCAGGGCGATACCCCTGTAGGCCTCGTTGTTCACCTTGGCCAGGATCGAACTGGTGACGGCCAACTCCTCCCGATACACCTGCTCGGTTTTGCCGGCAGCAGCCACAAAATCCGTGCCGGGGATGAAGCGCTTCGGCCAACGGTTCATGAAGGCCACATAGAGATCCCGCTTGCTGGGATCCTTGAACACCTGGTCGTAGATCACACGCCAGGAGATGTCATAGGAGAGGTTGGGATAGCGGCGCAGATAAGACTCCAGCAGGGCAATGTGCTGCTTGGGGTCAATCACGGTGAGCTCCTTGGACAGGCCAAGGTGCATCCAAGGGCACGCGGGGTTTCAGCAGCGGCAGACGCTGACGAAGGGAGCGCTTCGGCGTGGGGGGCTGGGAGCGCATGGATGGCAAACATGAGCGAAGGATCCCCAGCCTCGGACCTTGCTGCGGGGGCCGCGGTTGACGGCGCAAAGGCGTAGGGCTCGTCCGCTGGCTCTGAGTGATGGGCCTACCGTTGGCAAGAGTAGAACATTCAGGAGGTCTAAAAATGAACACAACAAAAACATCCGGGTTAAAACCGGCCATTGCCAAGTTTCTTGGCTTTGGTGTCGCGTTGGATCAGCACATCATCGGTACCTACTTCAGTCTGCGGATCTGCATGATCATCCTGGCCCTGAGCCTGCCATTGGTGCTTTGGATCGGAGGAGAGAATGGGGTCTGGCTGGAGAAGGTGCTTCACCAGCAGAATTCGCTCAGTGCTTACTACCATGCCATCCCTGATCTGCCTTGTAGATCAAGGGCTGGTGTATACCGGGATTTGTTCGTGGGCATCCTTTGCGCGATCAGTATCTGCCTGATTGCTTATAAAGGCTTCAGCACTCTGGAAAATCTGCTTTTGAGTGCCAGTGGGATCTTTCTAGCCCTGGTGGCTTTCTTCCCGATGGGCTGGCCACCATCGGAAACAATAGGCTGCCCCAAACCAAATCCAGATCTTTTCAATGGCACAACGATCCCTGGCATCCCAGTAATGCAGATCCATTTTACAGCAGCGATTCTTTTCTTCATTCTCCTCATCATCACCGTGATATTCACCTCAAAGTCAACATTACGGCTGGTAGAAGACAGCAAATTGATCGAACGTCAGGGCGCCAGTGCACTGGTGAGACGGTGGAAACAATGGTATAACTACTTCAGTATACTAATGGTGGCCATACCTAGTTTAGTCATGGCTCTGGGCAAGATTGTGATCCCCAGCTGGCACGCGCATGTATTCTGGGCAGAGGCAGCTGGAATCTATATTTTCGCCCTCTACTGGGCCCTGAAAACCCTAGAGATCTGGAGCACAAAACTGAACAAACTTTTCCTCAGTGATGGTCCGCTGAAAAGAGATTGACTTGCAAAAGTCCCAGCCTCAGCCCTTGCTCCGGAGTCCCGTGCCTCAAGCCCTGCCGCGGGGGCCGCGGTCGACGACGCCGGCATAGACGGCCTGGCTGCCCAGCTCGTCTTCGATGCGCAGGAGTTGGTTGTATTTGGCCACACGATCGCTGCGGCTGAGGGAGCCGGTCTTGATCTGGCCGGCCCGGGTGGCCACCGACAGGTCGGCGATGGTGACATCCTCCGTTTCGCCGCTGCGGTGGCTGATCACGCTGGTGTAGCCGGCTCGGCCCGCCAGATCGATCGCCTGCAGGGTTTCGGTGAGGGAGCCGATCTGATTCACCTTGATCAGGATCGAGTTGGCCACGCCCCGCTCGATGCCCTGCTGGAGGCGGGTGGTGTTGGTCACAAACAGGTCGTCGCCCACCAGCTGCACGGTGGCACCCAGCTTCTGGGTGAGGAGGCTCCAGCCCTCCCAGTCGTCCTCGGCCAAACCATCCTCGATCGATACGATCGGATAGCGGCTCACCAGGGCGGCGAGCTGATCCACCATCTCGGCGCTGCTGTAGCTCCCCCCGCCGAAGGCGTAGCGGCCATCCTTGAAAAACTCCGTGCTGGCCACATCCAGGGCCAGGGAGATCTGGTCGCCGGGGCGGTAGCCGGCCTTTTCGATGGCCTGCACCAGGATGTCGCCGGCCTCATCGTTGCCCAGATCGGGAGCGAAGCCGCCCTCATCGCCCACGGCCGTGCTCATGCCCCGGTCTTTAAGGAGGCCCTTGAGGGTGTGGAACACCTCGGCGCCCATGCGCAGGGCTTCCCGGAAGCTGCCGGCGCCGTGGGGCACGATCATGAACTCCTGGAAATCCAGGCTGTTGGAGGCGTGGGCACCGCCGTTGATCACATTCATCAATGGCACGGGCAACAGGTTGGCCATCGGGCCGCCCAGATAGCGATAGAGGGGCAGGCCCAAGGCCCGGGAGGCCGCATGGGCCGTGGCCATGCTCACGGCCAGCACCGCATTGGCGCCGAGGGCACTCTTGTTGTCGCTGCCATCGAGCTCGAGCATGGCCGCATCCACGGCCCCCTGATCCAGGGCGCTGAGCCCACAGAGGGTCGGCGCGATGCGCTCTTCCACGTTTTCCACCGCCTGGCTCACCCCCTTGCCGAAATAGCGGCCGCCATCGCCATCCCGCAGTTCGTGGGCCTCATGGGCACCCGTGCTGGCGCCGCTAGGCACGATCGCCCGCCCCATGGCGCCCCCCTCCAGATACACCTCCGCCTCCACCGTGGGCGTGCCCCGGGAATCCAGCACCTCACGGGCCACGATCGAATCGATCACCAGGTCGAGGGAATCGAACACAAAGAGGGAGCGGATGGGGCGATCTTATGGGGCACCCCCACCGCCCCGGATGTGCCCATCCCTACCCCTGGGCGAACCCTCCCAGGAAAAGTGCTCGTCGTCCCAGGAGCGGGGATCTTCGATGGGCTCCAGGTGGGTGAAGCAGTGGCAGCGGGGCAGATCGGCCGTGATGCGGGCCTCCACCTCCTCGCAGAAATCATGGCCCTGCTGCACGGTCCAGCCCCCCGGCACCAGCACATGGCACGACACAAAGCGGCGGGAGCCCGCCTGGCGGGTGCGCAGGGCATGGAAGGCCACCCCCTCCCGGGTGTGGCTGTCGAGAACGGCCTTCACTCGGGCCAGCTCGTCGGGAGGGAGGGCCCGATCCAGCAGGCCCGCGGCCGTTTCCCGCAGGAGCCGCCAGCCCGTATAGATGATCTGAAAGGCCACCGCCATAGCGATCAGGGGATCGAGCAGGGGCCAGCCGCTGGCCTTGGCCAGGGCCACCCCCACCACCACCCCGATGGAGGTCCACACATCGGAGAGGAGATGGTGGGCATCGGCCCGCAGGGTGATGGAATCCAGCCGCTTCCCCGCCTTCAGCAGCACCCAGGCCACGCCGCCGTTGATGGCCGTGGCCAGCAGGGTGAGGGCCAGCCCCAGATCCACCCGCCCCAGGGGTTCGGGGTGGAGCAGGCGCTCCCCGGCCGTGACCAGGATGGCCGTGGCCGCCACCACGATCAGGGCGCTCTCGAGGCCACTGGAGAAGTATTCCGCCTTGGAATAGCCGTAGTGGTGATCCGCATCGGCGGGGCGAGCGGCCAGGGAGAGGGCCCAGAAGGCCACCAGGGCCGCCACCAGATTCACCCCCGATTCCAGGGCATCGGAGAGCAGGCCCACGGAGCCCGTGAGCTTGTAGGCGAGGGTTTTCAGGCCGATGGTGGCCAGGGCCGCCGCCACGGAGAGCAGGGTGTAGGGCCTGGCGGAGGCAAAGGCCATGGGGAGGGGCGGACGGCTCCCTAAGGATGGCCGGACCGGCTCCCTTCTGCCGGTTCCGGAGGCCACAATGGCGACACTGTTTTGCCCAGGGGTTCCCCAACGGGCGCCCCGTCCTCCGCCATGCGACTGCTGCACACCATGCTCCGGGTGGGCGATCTGGAGCGATCCCTGGCCTTCTACACCGAGGTGCTGGGCATGCGCCTGCTGCGCCGCAAGGACTATCCAGGGGGGCGCTTCACCCTGGCCTTCGTGGGCTACGGGGAGGAAACGGACCACACGGTGCTGGAGCTCACCCACAACTGGGATACGGAGGCTTACGACATCGGCAGCGGCTATGGCCACATCGCCATCGGGGTGCACGACATCGCGGGCACCTGCCAGGCCATCGCCGGCAAGGGCGGCCGGGTGGTGCGCCCCCCCGGCCCGATGAAGCACGGCACCACCGTGATCGCCTTCGTGGAGGATCCGGATGGCTACAAGGTGGAGCTGATCCAGCTCGCCGCCCCCCCCGCCTCCGCGGCCTGATCCCCCCATGCCAGCCGACAGCCTGTCGAACCCCACCACCAGCCTCACGGGCACCCCGGAGCGCTTCAGCGACAGCTCCTGGGATCTGCTGCTCGCCAGCCAGGGGCAGGCCCGGCGCTGGCGGCACGGGGCCATGGATGTGGAGCACCTGTTGCTGGCCCTGCTGGTGGAGTCGCGCTTCGCCCCGTGGGTGGAGCGGCTGCCGGTGGACGAAGACCGGCTGCTGGATCGGCTGGAGGCCTTCTGCGCCGACCAACCCTCCAGCTCAGACAGCAACCTGTACATCGGCGATGCCCTGGAAGACCTGCTGGAGGGAGCCGACCGGAAGCGGGCGGCCTGGGGCGACGCCCAGATCGAGATTCCCCACCTGCTGCTGGCCCTGTTGAACGAACCCCGGGTGGGGGGCAACCTGCTCACCGATGAGGGCCTCAGCGAAGACCTGCTCACCCGCCAGTGGCGGCCCGATGGCGCCGCCGCCGTGCCCCCGGGGCCGCCGGCGCCGCCAGGGCCCCCGGTGTCCGAACCCAGCGCTGCCCCGGCCGTGGCCCAGGCGGCGCCCCCCGGCATGCGGACGCCCCCCCCTGGAGAGCGGGCGAACGGGGAGATGCGGCTGGAGCGGGTGGGGGATGGGGAGGAGGTCCGCAGTGAAGCCCTGAGCCTCTACGGGCGCGACCTCACGGCGGCGGCCCGCCAGGGGGAACTGGATCCGGTGATCGGCCGCGACACGGAAATCCGGCGCCTCATCCAGGTGCTCTCCCGCCGGGGGAAGAACAACCCGGTGTTGATCGGCGAGCCCGGCGTGGGCAAGACGGCGGTGGCCGAGCTGCTGGCCCAGCGGATCGTGGCCGGCGAGGTGCCGGAGGCCCTGCGGGGGGTGCGGCTGGTGGCCCTGGATCTGGGCGCCCTGATCGCCGGCGCGAAGTTTCGCGGGCAGTTCGAGGAACGGCTGCGGGGCGTGCTGGAGGAGGTGCGGGAGGCGGAGAGCAGCAACGGCGGGGTGGTGCTCTTCATCGATGAGCTGCACACCGTGGTGGGGGGAGAGCGGAGCTCGGCGGATGCGGGCAGCCTGCTCAAGCCGGCCCTGGCCCGGGGCGATCTGCGCTGCATCGGCGCCACCACCCCGGAGGACTACCGCCGCACGATCGGCAAGGATCAGGCCCTGGAGCGGCGCTTCCAGCAGGTGGTGATCCGGGAGCCCGATCGGGACAGCTGCCTGGAGATCCTGCGGGGGCTGCGAGAGCGCTACGAGCTGCACCATGGCGTCACCATCACCGACCAGGCCCTGGTGGCGGCCTGCCGCCTGGCGGATCGCTACATCAGCGACCGCTGCCTGCCGGATTCCGCGATTGATCTGGTGGATGAGGCCGCCGCCCAGCTGCGCATGGAGGTGACCTCCAAGCCCCGGGTGGTGGAGGAGGCGGAGGCCGACCTGCGGCGGGTGGAGCTGGCCCTGCTGGCGGCGGAAGCGGCGCCGAGGGAGGAGCGCATCCAGCTGCAGGAGCAGCGCCAGCGCACCTATGCAGCCCTGGAGGTGCTGCAGCAGCGCTGGGAGCAGGAGCGGGAGCGGCTGGCGGAGTTGCGGGAGCTGCTGGAGGAGGACGAACGGTTGCGGCAGGCCATCGCCGAGGCGGAACGGGAGGGGGATCTGGAAACCGCCGCCCGCCTGCAGTACGACCAGCTGCAACGGCTGCAGCAGCAGCGCGCGGCCCTGGAAGCGGAGCTGCGGCGGGATCCCCTGCTGCGAGAGCAGGTGGAGGAGGGCGACATCGCCGATGTGGTGGCCCGCTCCACGGGCATTCCGGTGCAGCAGCTGCTGGCGGGGGAGCGGCAGAAGCTGCTGGAGCTGGAGGCGCGTCTGGGGGAACGGGTGATCGGCCAGCCGGAGGCGGTGGCGGCCGTGGCCGCCGCGATCCGCCGCGCCCGGGCGGGCATGAAGGCCCCGAGCCGGCCCGTGGGGTCGTTCCTCTTCTTGGGCCCCACGGGCGTGGGCAAAACCGAGCTGGCCAAGGCCCTGGCCGCCTCCCTGTTCGATGAGGAGGAGGCCCTGGTGCGGCTCGACATGAGCGAATACATGGAGCGCAACGCGGTGGCCCGGCTGGTGGGCGCCCCGCCGGGCTACGTGGGCTACGAGGAGGGGGGCCAGCTCACGGAGGCCGTGCGGCGCCGCCCCTATGCGGTGTTGCTGCTGGATGAGGTGGAGAAGGCCCATCCGGAGGTGTTCAACCTGCTGCTGCAGGTGCTGGACGATGGCCGGCTCACCGATTCCCAAGGCCGCACGGTGGATTTCCGCCACACCGTGGTGATCATGACCAGCAACCTGGCGGGGCGGGCGATCCTGGAGCGGGCCCGGGCGGTGGAGGGGAGCCAGGCGGAGGCGGAGGAAGCCCTAGAGGCGGAGGTGGACCAGGCCCTGGCCCGCCAATTCCGCCCGGAATTTCTCAACCGCATCGATGAGGTGATCCGGTTCCGCCCCCTCGACCGGCAGGATCTGCAGCGGATCGTGCGCTTGCAGCTGCGGGAGCTGGCGGGCCTGCTGGCGGAGCAGCAGCTGCGCCTGGAGGTGGAGGAGGCCGTGGTGAGCGCCTTGGCGGAGCGGGGCTACGAGCCGGAGTATGGGGCGCGCCCCCTGCGGCGGGTGATGCGCCGCTGGATCGAGAATCCCCTGGCCACGGAGCTGCTGGAGGAGCACTTCACGGGCGCCTGGGGGGTGAAGGTGAGCCTGGGTCCAGCCGAGGATCCCGATCGGCTCCAATTCCAGCCCCTGGGGCAGGAGGGGGGGAGCGTCCGGTAGGGTGGTCGTTTGCTGATGGGCGGAGACGCCCGGCAAGCGCCGCTCCGCCAGCGATCTCCCCTGCCGTGGATTCCTCCTCTCCCGCCCCCACCTCCACGCCCGAGCGCCCCGCCCCCCCCGGCGAGGGCGGCCCCGAACCCCAGGGGCCCCAAGAGGAGAAGGGGGGCGGCTTTGCGGCGGCCACCATGGCCGAGCTCCGCAAGGTGGTGTGGCCCGGCCGCCAGCAGCTGTTTAATGAAACGTTGGCGGTGATCGTGATGCTGGCCGCTTCGGCTGCCGCCATCGCCGCCCTCGATCGCTTCTACGGCTGGGGAGCCCAATTGCTGTTCCAATGATGATGGTATCTGAGTCTTCCCTGCCCGAATTGAATGAAGAGGACCTGCCCGAGCCGACGGAAGGTGCCCTGCCCGAGCTGGATGAAGCTGACCTGCCCGAGCTGACGGAAGCTGACCTGCCCGAGCTGACGGAAGCTGCCCTGCCCGAACTGGATGATGCTGCCCTGCCCGAGCTAGCGGCAAACTCTTTGCCCCTGGAGCTCCCTGCGCCGGTCGGCGAAGGGGCTGGTGGGGAAGGCGCGGCTGCGGAAGGGGCTGGTGGGGAAGGCGCGGAGAAGCCCCAGGTGGCCCGCTGGTATGCGGTGCAGGTGGCCTCGAGCTGTGAGAAGAAGGTGAAGGCCACCCTGGAGCAGCGGGCTGTCACCCTCGGGGTCGACAACCGGATCCTGGAGATCGAGATCCCCCAAACCCCGGGGGTGAAGCTGAAGAAGGACGGCACCCGCCAGTCGATCGAGGAAAAGGTGTTTCCCGGCTACGTGCTGGTGCGGATGATCCTCGATGAGGACACGACGATGGCGGTGCGCAGCACGCCCAACGTGATCAACTTCGTGGGCCAGGAGGAGCGCCGGGCCACGGGGAAAACCCGGGGCCACATCAAGCCCCGCCCCCTGAGCCGCTCGGAGGTGGAGCGCATCTTCCGCCGGGCTTCAGAGAAGAAGGCCGTGGTGAAGGTGGATCTCAGCGAAGGCGACCAGATCCTGGTAACAGGCGGCCCCTTCAAGGATTTCCAGGGCGAGGTGATCGAGGTGTCGGGGGAACGCAGCAAGCTGAAGGCCCTGCTCTCGATCTTTGGCCGGGAAACGCCGGTGGAACTGGAGTTTTCCCAAGTGAGCAAGCAAAACTAAGTGTCCATGCGGCCGTCTCCCTGCGGAGGGCGGCCCGCGGTGGTGTTCCACCACCCACCCCGATCCATTGGATTCCGGGGATCCGCAGACCGCCCAGCGCCCAGTCCCTGCCCAGCCTCCCTGCCTAGCCGATGGCCAAAAAAGTCGTAGCTGTGATCAAGCTGGCCCTCCAGGCCGGCAAAGCCAACCCCGCGCCACCTGTGGGCCCTGCCCTGGGCCAGCACGGGGTCAACATCATGGCGTTCTGTAAGGAGTACAACGCCCGCACCGAGGACAAGGCTGGCTACGTGATTCCGGTGGAGATCTCGGTCTTTGAAGACCGCAGCTTCACCTTCATCACGAAGACGCCTCCCGCCTCCGTGCTGATCCAGAAAGCCGCCGGCATTCCGAAAGGAGCTGCCACCTCGGCCAAGGGATCGGTGGGAGCGATCACCCGAGCCCAGCTCGAGGAGATCGCCAAAACCAAGCTGCCCGACCTCAACTGCACCAGCGTGGAGTCGGCCATGCGCATCATTGAAGGCACCGCCCGCAACATGGGCGTCGCCGTTAACGACTGACCACCTATCGGGGGAGACCCACACGGTCGTTCGCACCCCTACCACCCATGAGCAAACCCTCCAAACGCTTCACTGCCCTGGTTGAAAAGGTTCAAGATCGGCTCCATACGCCCGCGGAGGCGCTGGAGCTGGTGAAGGCCAACGCCACGGCGAAATTCGATGAAACCATCGAAGCCCACGCGCGCCTGGGCATCGATCCCAAATACACCGACCAGCAATTGCGCACCACCGTGGCCCTGCCCCACGGCACAGGCCAAACCATCCGCATCGCGGTGATCGCCCGGGGCGAGAAGGTGGCCGAGGCCAAGGCAGCCGGCGCCGACCTGGCAGGGGATGAGGAGCTGGTGGATGAGATCGCCGGCGGCGCCATGGATTTCGACCTGCTGATCGCCACCCCCGACATGATGCCGAAGGTGGCGAAGCTCGGCCGGGTGCTGGGTCCCCGTGGCCTGATGCCCAACCCCAAGGCCGGCACGGTGACCACCGATCTGGCGGGTGCGATCAACGAATTCAAGGCGGGCAAGCTGGAGTTCCGGGCGGATCGCGCCGGCATCGTGCACGTGCGCTTCGGCAAGGCCAGCTTTGACGCGGACAAGCTGCTCGACAACCTCAAGGCCCTGCAGGAAACGATCGACCGCAACAAGCCGAGCGGCGCCAAGGGGCGCTATTGGCGCAGCCTCTACGTCACCTCCACCATGGGTCCCTCGGTGGAAGTGGATGTCACCGCCCTGCAGGACATCAAAAAAGAGGGCTGAGGCCGCCCCCACCCGGCCAAACCAGCCGGGTGGTAGGTTTTCCAATGGGCACGCGCCCACCCCAGACAGCAGGTGAGCTTTTGCTGTAAACCCTGCCGAGGTTCACGCGTTTGAAATCACCCTGAAGGGCTCCATTGGAGTGGTTTTGGGAGTGGAGCAAGCCGCGGCCTCGCGTCCCCCCAAGGTTTCCCTGGGGAGGCGTATCGGGCCGCGTCCCGGCTTGTTCCACCTATCCGATCCACCAACCCATGGGCCGCACACTGGAGAACAAGCAACAGATCGTCGGAGAGCTCAAGGAGCTCCTCGGCGAGGCCGAAATGGCGTTGGTTCTGGACTATCAGGGCCTCTCCATCCGTGAGATGAAGGATCTCCGATCCCGTCTGGCGGCGACCAATGGCGTGTGCAAGGTGACCAAAAACACCTTGATGCGCCTGGCAATCGAAGGAGACAGCGCCTGGGCCAACCTCGAATCCCTCCTCGAGGGCACCAACGCCTTCGTGCTCGTGAAGGGAGATGTCGGCGGGGCTGTGAAAGCTCTGCAGGCCTTCCAGAAGGACACGAAGAAATCGGAAACCAAGGGCGGCCTGTTTGAAGGCAAGTTGCTCTCGGAAACCGACATCAAGGCGATTGGCGACCTGCCCACCAAGGAAGTGCTCATGGCCCAGATCGCCGGTGCGATCAATGCCGTGACCACCAAGCTGGCGGTTGGGATCAACGAGGTGCCCTCCGGCCTGGCCCGGGCACTCAAGCAGCACGCCGATGGCGAGGGTTCGGCCTCCTAGGCCGCCCCTGCTGGGCTGCCGAGCCGCCCGCCCGATCCGCTTATCCATTCCTGATCTGTTGCTGATTTCAAACCATGACCGCTACCACTGACCAAATCCTCGAACAACTGAAGACCCTCTCCCTGCTCGAAGCTTCCGAGCTGGTGAAGCAGATTGAAGAAGCCTTCGGCGTGTCGGCTGCCGCCTCCGCCGGGGTGATGATGGCCGCTCCTGCCGCCGGTGGTGCCGCCGCCGAAGCGGTGGAAGAGCAGACCGAATTCGATCTGATCCTCGACAGCTTCGACCCTGCCGCCAAGATCAAGGTGCTCAAGGCCGTGCGGGAAGCCACCGGTTTGGGCCTGGGCGAAGCCAAGGCTCTGGTGGAAGCCGCTCCCAAGGCGGTGAAGGAAGGCATCAAGAAGGAAGATGCCGAAGCTCTCAAGAAAACCATCGAAGAAGCGGGCGGCAAGGTCACCATCAAGTGATCCCGGCTCCGGCCAACGCTTCTGCGGCCCCTTTGGGGGCCGCTTTTTTTTGCGCCGCGGGCAGCTACAACGCACTTGAAACGCGAACTTCAAGCGTTGGAGATAGAAAAAGCAAAGAAAAAACCCTGCCGAAGGCAGGGTTTGGGGCTCTGAACGCTTCACCAGGAGTCTGTCCTCGTTTCGACCCCAGTTAGTCGCTCAGCACTCCTCACACCTGCAAAATATATCCAAAGTCTCTCAGCTGTCACAGGGCCACCGGCCAGCTATGCAACCGGCTACATGCCTGGGGCCCGGGCGATGGGGTCGGCGGCCTGATCTGCGCTGGGCAGGGAGCCGGGCATGGAGCCTGGCAGGGCGCTCGATTGGGAATCGTTCCGCTCGTCGTAGGGGATCACCTGGAGGGTCACCACGCCGGGGCCAGGGGCGGGGCCGGGGGAGGCGGCGGCGGGCTCGCTGGCACGCCCCAGCGCCCTGGGGTTGGGGGCCGCTTCTGGAGCCATGGGGGAGCGGAAGCGCTGGCGGGAATCGGCGGGCACCACGGCCGTGGCGCGGGTGGAGCGGCGATTGGCCAGGGGAGGGGGAACCTGGGTCAGGGGCAGGGGCGCGGGGGCGCGGCCACTGGCGGCGGCGATCAGGTTGTCGAGGGAATCGGCGTTGGAGAAATAAACGTGGCTGAGGCTGCGGCCACCGAACACCCGGCGGCGGAGGCTCCAGCCGGGTTCGAGCTGGAGCGCCACAAACAGATCCCGATCCCGTCGGGGCACGGTGCCCCGGCCCACGAGGAGCTCAGCGGGCTGGCTGGGGGAGGAGGCCAGGAGCTGCACCTGGTTGCCTCTCTGCTCGAGGCGCAGGCGGTAGGCGTGGCTGAGGTCGTTGTCCTGGATCCGGAGGGAATAGCCGTTGCTGTCGATGAAGCGGCCGCAGATGCCCGTGAAGTTGAAGCGATTGAGAGTGGGATCGATCAGGCCGTCGGGGCGGGGGGTCCAGCAGAAGGGGCGGGCGCGCAACTGCTCGAGCACCACCAGGGTCCAGTCGTCGGCGCCCACGGGCCGGGCGAGCACGGCGAAGCTGGAGGGCTCCACCGGCGCACTGGAGAAGAGGGCTTCCGCGGCCACCCTGGGCAGCAGGGCGGGGGCGGGGGCAAGCCCGGCCACCAAGGCGAGGGTGGCGAGTGCCAGGTAGGGTCGCTTCATGGTGGGAAGGCGATGGCCCCGCGGAGGAGGAGAGGGCGGCCCATTAAACCCCAAGCCAGTATTCATGCAAGCCCCAACAGACCAATCAGTGAGGAGCCATGGGAACGAGTTCGCGGGTGGTGTTGGCGGCCTGTGATGGGGCCTGCAGCGGCAACCCTGGTCCGGGCGGCTGGGGAGCCCTACTGAAGTTTGAGGATGGATCGGTGAAGGAGATGGGGGGCTATGCGCCCGCCACCACCAACAACCGGATGGAGCTCACGGCGGCGCTGGAGCTGATGCGGGAGTTGAAAGATCTGCCGCGCCATCCCGATCTGGTGATCCTCACCGACAGCCGCTATCTGGTGGATGGGTTGCAGAAGTGGATCGGGGGATGGAAGCGGAAGGGCTGGCGTACGGCCTCGGGGAGCCCGGTGCTGAACCGGGATCTGTGGGAGGAGCTGGATGGGGCCCGGGTTGCGGGGGTGGGGCTGGAGCATGTGCGGGGGCACAGCGGGCACCCGGATAACGACCGCTGCGATGCCATTGCGGTGGCCTACTCCCGGGGGGGCAGCCCCACCCTGGCGAGCCCCGGCCCAGCCCCAAAAGCCACCAAGGCCGCTCCAGCCGAGAAAGCCCCAAAAGCCAAGAAAGCCGCGGTGGCCGCCGAGAGCGCTGAAAACGCCGAGAGCGCTGAAGCCAGCGAGAGCAGCCTGGCCGACCCGGCGCCGAAGGCGCTGGTGCAACTGCTGAGCCGGCTGGAGCTGGCGGATCGGCTGGCGGCGGGGGGCTATGGGCTCACGGCGGTGGAGCTGGCCGGCCTGGTGGAGAAGCCCCTGAATCAGCTGGCCCAGCTGGAGGGGCGGAAGGAGCCTTGGCGCTGGCGCGATTGGATGGTGGAGCCGGCGGGGGAGGGGCGCTGGCGGCTGCGGCGCGGCGAGGGAGGATAGGTCGATGGAGCGCAACGCAGGGGCCACCGGGGCGATCTATCAGCGGCTGTTGGGTCCCCTGCTGAAGCAGGACGAGGGCCTGGATGCGGAGGTGTTGAGCCGGCTGTCGCTGGCCACCCTGGAGCAGGTGGCCCTAAGGCGGCAGTGGCCGGGCGTGGCTCAGCTGCTGGGGGGGGTGACGGCGGAGCTGGAGCACCGGGATGCGCGGCTGGAGCAAACATTGTTTGGTTGCCGCTTTGCCAATCCCCTGGGGCTGGCGGCGGGTTTCGACAAGGACGGGGTGGCGGCAGCGATCTGGCATGTGTTCGGCTTCGGCTTTGCGGAGCTGGGCACGGTGACGAGCCAGGGGCAGCCGGGCAACCCGCGGCCCCGGCTGTTTCGGCTATCGGCGGAGCGGGCGGCCTTGAACCGGATGGGCTTCAACAACCAGGGGGCGGTGGCGATGCGCCGCACCCTGGAGCGGCAGCAGATGGCGCCTCCGGGGCAGCGGCCGGCGGTGCTGGGGATCAACCTGGGCAAATCGCGGGCCACGCCCTTGGATCGGGCGGCGGAAGACTATGCGGTGAGCCTGGAGGAGCTGGCGGAGCTGGCGGATTACGCGGTGGTGAACGTGAGTTCGCCCAATACGCCGGGGCTGCGGGATCTGCAGGAGGAGGGGCAGCTGCGGCGGCTGGTGGAGCGGTTGCGGCGGCTGCCGGCCTGCCCGCCGTTGCTGGTGAAGATCGCCCCCGATTTGGAGGACGACGCGATTGATTCCATCGCCCGGCTGGCCTATGAGGAGGGGTTGGCGGGGGTGATCGCGGTGAACACCAGCCGGGATCGGCTGGGGTTGGAGCGGCGGGTGCTGGCCCAAACCGGCCGCCCGTTGGCGGAGGAGGAGGGGGGGCTGAGCGGCCGGCCCCTGCGCCAGCGGGCCCTGGAGGTGTTGCGCCGGCTGCGGGCCACGGCGGGGCCCGCCCTGCCCCTGATCGGGGTGGGGGGGATCGATTCGGCGGAGGCGGCCTGGGAGCGGATGGCGGCGGGGGCGTCGTTGGTGCAGCTCTACACGGGCTGGATCTATGGCGGGCCGCCCCTGGTGCCCCAGATCCTGGAGGGGCTGAGCGGCCAGCTGGATCGGCAGGGGCTGGCAACACTCAGCGAAGCGGTCGGTAGCGGCCTGCCCTGGCGCTGAGGCTCCGATACGTTTCGGGCAGTGCCTGGCACGGCGTTGGACGTTTCCGAGCTGCTGGACGACCTGAAGGAGCGCATCAGACCCTTCAAGACGCGGATGTTTCCCCAGCAGGTGTTGCTGGAGCTCTCGGAAACGGCTCTGGTGGGCCAGGGCTACAGCAATGGGCGGGTGGCGCCGATCTCGATCAATGTGCCCCTGCCGTCGCTCACGATCAAGGAGGGTGTGCCGATCGAGGTGGAGCCCTTGGCGGATCTGATCGGGGATCTGCTGGTGCGCGATGGGCTGATCGATGCCTATGTGATGGCGTCGTTGCCGCAGGCGGCGGTGGATTGGCGGGTGATTGATTGGGGCGAAAGGGGGGTGCCGGACGACGGGGTGACGGAATTGCGGGAGCTGGCGCCGGATCTGGGGCTGCCCTACGGGCTGGAGGAGGCCGCGATGGATCTGCGGCCCCTGGTGGGCGGGAACGGGAAGCAGCTGCTGGCCACCACCCGGCTGGAGGTGGTGGAGAACTGGATCAAGGTGTTTCACCAGGCGGGCACGAATTTGGATCGGCTGGCCTGCCCGCAAACCTGCCGGCTTTCGGCCCTGGAGGGGCTGCTGGAGGAGCTGGAGGCGGGGGCCTTGGTGGTGCTGCTCACCATGAAGGAGGGGGGGGCGCAACTGCTGGCGATCCGGGATGGGGTGCCGTTGTTTGAGTGGCCCTTGCCGGCGAAGGCGGGGGCCCAGGTGGGGGAGGTGAAGCGCTGCGTGGCGTTTTTGCGGCGGGAGTTTGGGAAGGAGGGGCGGCTGGAGCTGCTGCTGGAGGGGGAGATGGAGGGATTGGAGCAGCTGGAGGAGGCCCTTGGAGTGGAGGTGCGGCGGATCCACACGGAGCCCTACGGCTCGCTGGTGATGCAGGGGCTGGCGATTCCGGAGCAGGCGCCATGAAGGGCCTCCTCGATCGGCTGAACCAGCCGATGAAGCTGCCGAGCCTCAACCAGCCCCTGAAGCTGCCGAAGCTGTCTTTGGGCCGAGGCGCTGACAAGACCAGTGTGGCGCCGGGCAGCACGACGCCACCGTTGGATCTGCTGCGGGAGCGGCGGCAGGAGCTGGAGCTGGATCCCCTCTCGGGGCTGCTGGTGCAGCGGCCCGTGCTGCTGCGGCGGGGGGTGCTGTGGGGGGGCTTTGTGGTGGGGGCGAGCCTGGGGCTGTGCGGGGTGCTGCTGCTGTGGCACCAGATGTTGAAGGCGCGGATGCAGCAGCTGGAGGGGTATGAGGCGGAGGTGGAGCAGCTCACCCAAACCCTGATGAAGGAGCGGGCGGTGTTGAAGGCCGTGAAGGAGGGCAATGATCAGCTGGTGAAGCGGCTGATCGATGTGCGCAGCAGTTCGGCCCTGCTGGCGGATCTGCAGCAGCGGGTGCCGGAGGGGGTGCAGCTGAGTGGGGTGAAGATGGAGGGCACGGAGGCGATCAAGGTGGAGGGGGTGGCGCGGGATCCGGTGGCGTTTGGCCGGGTGAATGCGCTGGAGCTGGTGTTGCGCAACTCCCCGTTGCTGGCGGCCACGGAGGTGAAGCTGGGCAAGGCCACCCGGGAAGCGCCCAAGCCTGTGCAGGTGAAGGAGGTGCCAGGACGCACCGGCAATTCCACCGACAAGCTGGAGCTACCGAGCGCGGTGAGCTTCCAGCTGGCGGCGAAGCTCACCCCGCTGGATGCAAACCGGCTGGTGAATGTGATGGAGGGCCTGAAGGCGGAGGGGATGGTGCGGCGGCTGCAGGTGTTGCAGCGGGCGGGGCTGATGCCATGACGAATCTGCAGAGCGCGCGGGAGAAGCGGGATGCGGGGCTATCGGCGGCGGTGCTGCGGCGGCTGTGGTTCTGGTCGCCGATCGTGGCGGGGGGGCTGGTGGCGGCGGTGGTGCTGGGGAGCTTTGCGGTGCCGCGCTGGCTGGAGATCGGGAAGGATCAGGAGCGGCTGCGGGAGCTGGAGCAAAAGCAGCAGGAGGCCCAGCTGCTGAAGGTGCAGGCCAAGAAGGCTGTGGAGGACCGGCAGAAGGCGGAGAAGCAGCGCAAAACCCTGATCCAGCTGGTGTCGGGAACGGGCGATCCGGCCACATTTTTGGCCACCTTGGATCTGGAGGCCCGGCAAACGGGGGTGCGGCTGCAGCTGTATGAACCCACCGTGCCCCCGCCCCCGCCCGGCACACCGGGGGCGCCCCCGGCAGGTGGCGCGCCCCCACCACCACCGCCAAAGATGGGCCCCGATGGCAAGCCGCTGCCGCCCCCGCCGCCCGATCCCATCGAGCAGGCGGGCCTGGTGAAGAGGGATGTGCTGCTCTCGGCCCGGGGCACCTATCCGCAGCTGCTGGCGTTTTTGCGGCGGATGGAGCTGCTGGATGTGCTGGTGGAGCAGAGCAACTTGGCCCTGGCGGTGTCGGGCGATTTGCCGGATGGCACGCCGGTGAACAAGCAGGAGGTGGAGCCACCGGTGCCGGAGGTGGAGGTGAAGCTCTCGCTGGTGTTCTACGAAAGCAAGGACAAGGAGAAGGGCGAGGGGAAGGGCGCCAAGGGGCCTAAAGCGGTAAGAAATCCAGACAAAGAAGCAACGCCACAGGAGAAGCCACCTTCAGCAGCGACACCAGCAGAAGCGCCCTAAAAACCAGTGGTTTAATACCCACGAGTGCAAAAGGAACGCGTGCGCGAAAGGGTGGAACGTGGGGCCAAGGGCGCCATAGCGCTGCTGCTGGGGATGGCAATGGCGCCGCTGGCGGGAGCCCAGCAGGCCTTCCCGCCCCCCGAGCCCACCTACTCCACGGCGCCGGGCCCTGTGCCATTGGGGGCCAATCCAGTGGCGGTGGAGCTGAGGGTGCGGCGGGTGAAGGATGCGGTGGAGGTGGTGATTGAAAACACGGGCACGGGCCCCCAGCTGGAGCAGAGCACGGGGGGCGGCAGCTGGCTGGGGCGGCTTTACACCACCCGGCCCTCGGCTTTGCTGCGGGGCCCCCAGGCGGTGGCGGTGCCGGATGCGGGCTTTGAGCGCATCAGCATCGAAGGCGGCGGCACGGTGTACAACCTGCGGGTGACCCCGGTGCCGGGCTATCCGGTGCGCCCCCCGCTGGTGAGCGCCGATGGCCGCAATGTGGTGCTGAGCTTTGCGGCACCGGCCATGCCATCGCTGCAAACAATGCGGCGCAACACCCTGGCGCCAGGGGCCGTGGCCAATCCAGTTTTTGCGCCTCCCCTGCGGCAACGGGCCTCCGCACCACCGGTAGGGGATATGGCGGTGGGGACGATGGTGTTGAAGGATCCGAGTTATTTGAATGTGCGCGGGCCGCGGGTGACGCTGACGTTCAAGGGGGTGCCTGCCTCCAATGCCTTGCAGGCATTAGCACGGCTTGGGCGGTATGGATTTGTGTTCAAGAGCGGTTCCCTTATTACAAAGAAAGGTTCAGAAGGGAATTTGGCCAATGTTGGTGACTTAGAGAATCCGCCAGTTACAGCAAGCTTTGTGCAAGAAGATTACCGCAGTGCCATTAACTTGGTTCTGTCAGGCGCAGGCTTACAAGCCAGGCTGGTTGGAAACACCATCATTGTCGGCCGAGACGCTCTAAGCAGCACTTCAGGTAGCCTTGTTTCTAAGATTTTTAGACTCAATCAAACATCTTCTAGAAGTGCTGCGGAGTATCTCGCAAGCCTGGGAGCTATAATACGCGTTCCAAATACAAAAACGACCATCTCATCAGAGTCAGCTGGGCTCGCTGGCGGATCAGGATCAGCTTCCGCAAACCAAACCTCAAGCCAAGTTGCAGTTGGCGCAACGGGTGCAAGTGCATCAACAGCTAGCACAACAACTTCCACACAAATAATTACCTATGGCGGAAATGGGGGTCCACTTACCGGGCTATCCGGGACAACCGATAGCAGACTTGGCACGATTACACTTGTAGGCCAACCGAGCCTCGTCGCGGCTGGCGAACAATATCTAAAACAGATAGACATCAGACAAAGGCAAGTAGCATTGTCAATACGGATTTTAGACGTAACTCTAGACAATGAAACTGAAATAGACAACAGCTTTGCATTTCGCTACGGCAACAACTTTATTGTTAATCAACAGGGCCAGTTGCTTGCTAATTTCGGTGCACTCAGACCACCAGGAAACCCTAGCGCAGGTCTTCCGGGGCTTTACAATCCAGAAGATAGATCATCGCCAATCGTTGGAGCAGGGCAGTTTCAACTACCGGGAGGGACGAGTGGAGATCCATTCCTTACTCCAAATTTCGACCCTAGATTTACAACACCGAGCTCACAAACTCCTTTTTATAATCCGAATTATCCCGCCCGCCCAAGCTTTGGAGCTTACAACAATCCAGGCCAACCCGGAGTTACAGACATATCTCGGGGCACACCAGAGACACGTACTCTTTCCATACTCAATGGAGCAATCGTAGAAAATGTGACCCCTGGCACACCAGATGAATACACGTTTAGCAATCCAACTGCTTTCCAATATCCACGCAATCAATTTTTTGATTTCGTAAGAGCACAGATCACTTCTGGTTCCACAAAAGTACTAGCAAGTCCAACCCTTATACTTTCGGAGAATAGTGATGAGATTAACTCCGAGAGTGGTGGCTCAAGCTCACTAAGTGGAGTAAATTTTCTAGGAGAAATCAGCACAAATAATCTCGTAAAGTCAATCGGCCGCCCACGGGCCAATGAATCAGCCGTAGTAGTTGGCGAAAGAATTATTACTGGATACAAGGTTCAAGCTGGGCAAAATGGAGCCGCAAACAGCTGCCAGCCTGAATTTGGGATCGCTGGTTTAACCTTTGGCGCCCGTTTGAGCAAGATTGACGACAATGGTTTCGTGACCTTTTCCATATCTCCTACAATTTCGGCAGCTGGAAGACAAGAATTCATCCAGGGATGCGGGAATATAGCACTGTTAACACTTCGAAGTCTTGATACAGGGAGTGCTCGTGTACGTGATGGGCAGACACTTATCCTCACAGGCGTAATCTCAGATCGTGATTTACAACTAGCCACAAAATGGCCCGTTCTAGGCGATCTTCCAGTTGTCGGACAGTTTTTCCGAAATAGTACAAATGGCCGCCAGAAACGCGAGCTTGTTGTCATGGTCACCCCGCGCATCATCAACGACACGGAAGGCGGGACCTACGGCTACGGCTACGAACCATCAACGCGCGACACGCGGCAGTTCATGACTCCTTCCCTCACCACCCCCATGCCCTCAGCCTTTCCACAGCAATAAGAGAAGAGCGGCGGTCTTTCCCTGAGATCCTGGCCATCAAGGGCGCAGCCCCACACGTCCCGATGCCGCTCAACCCGTCGCTTGGCGCATCCCTGCTCGTTCAGACACTCCTCCAGGCTCCTGGCGGGCAGGCGCTAGAACCGCTGGAAACCAAGTGGCGGGAGTCGATCGAGGCTGATCTCCGCAATGGTGATCCAGCCGGCCAGGTGTGCACACGGCATCGCCCCGACGCCCCTTGACCGCAGGGTGCCGTAGGCGGCAAAGCGCCGCCACCGCAACCCCAGGCCGGACGCGTCACCAGACCCATAACCAAAGAAGCCCCCACGCCACTTACACCTGGGGCTCCCCGCTGCTGTGCGCCCACGATGCCAGGATCGTCGCCCGCGGTCGCCGGCTAAGGATTTCCACCGGGGCATGCGTGATGAGCTTTAACTGATGGGCTGCTGCTTAATTCCAGCCCTATGGGTATCAAAGACCAACAGACCTGAAGTAAACTAAGCCCGAGTTAAATGAGTGGATACCGGGACCGTATAAGATCCCAACACTGTTCCACTCAATCTGTGGGAACCGTTTCCAGGACAGCCGTTTTTTGGAGATTGCCAGGAAGGCGATATCTTCTTAGGCCGACAAAAAACGGTGAGCGGAAGCGGATTACGGACCCGTCAATATAGAGTTCGAGGGATCGCCAAGACGGGCAACATAAATGTATTTATGCACAATTAACTTAGTTCTATTTCAGTGTATGTTTGAACATTATATGCTCAGTCTTCATGACATGGCAATTCAATCGAGCAAGTCTTTGTTGCTGCGTATTCGGCGATGACCACTTTGCACGCAACCAGCGAGGGATTCAACTCGGTACTGCGGATGATTCTGATTTTCAATAGACATACTAATAAATAGACTTCAGCATGAAAGCAAATTCACCCATTTGCCATGGATAATTAAGAGCGGATTCAGGCGTTGGCGATGCAAAAAGTGTAGATTCAATATGTTTGCGTAAGCGTGCTTTGCTAATCCAAGATAAGTCTGGGTAGAGCTTTGCAAGTGCAAGAGTTGACCAGACAAGTTTTTGATGTTTGACTGCATCCAAAAAATCATTACCATCATTCATTTCAACTACCTCGCCAGAAATTTCTAAATCAGTGATAACGAGTTTATTTTTAGTGAAGTAAGTTATACAATCTTCCTGGGAGCTCTCTAGCAACCTAGGATCCATCTCATTGAGTACATATACAACTAAGCCAGAGATAGCCACGGATGGTTCTTTCTTGACACTTCTATCCGGGTATTCCAGCCAGGCACAACTACCTTCGCTATTAGACATTAACCATGACTTTGCCCGCTGTGCAGAGGCTTGTGCACGATCACGCAAATCACTTTGGATAGCATTTTTTGTTAATCCTGTCTGAATTGACCAAAGGGCGATTGCCGTAGAATAAGTACTGGCATTTTGTGGATCTATAGCCGAGTCTTCATAAAGTGGCCACCAGCCGATTAAACTTTGCTGATCAAAAAGATAGGACCACATCTCCCTACTTGGTTGAACCCCATTTGATGCCATGGCAGCCAATACCCATGATGTTGCACCTGTATGACAAGGTTCTATGCGAGACGTGTTGCGAAATTGCGGCCAACAGTTTTTTCCGGGCCTCATTTGCCTATGAAAGAAGGAAAAATGATCCCTCTTCAATTTAGAAGCAACAACATCAGGTCCCAGTCCCATCAGGATATTGGCATATGACCATGAATGATTCTCAGTATCATCAGAGTCAGAATATAGAATATCTGCTTGCGCCAAAAGATAATCTTCAACTCTATGCCGTAAGCCCTTTACGCTCAAATAATTTGTAAGCCTAAGAGGCTTGTCATCCCCAAGAAACGCGATAGGGTGATACGGAAGAGTATCAAAAATAAAACCTCCTATGAATAAAACTATTGTACCCGTTGCGGTGATTGCGAAAGACTGCAATGGTCTTTTTAAAAATAAAATCTTTGCCTTCGCGAAAACTCCTGGCAAGAGGATGTCTGAGATTTTGTCAATCAACCAAAGAAATACATGCATAACCTAGGGAGATCTCTATTAAACTGAGCTTACCATCAGCCAGATAGCTGGCTGATAGGCTGTGTGCTCTTCCAAACCCAATGAACGCTCCAGGAGTTCGCAGAAATACCTATTTTACTCTTCGACAATAGTGCACCTAACCAGACCAGGTGCGAGGACATCGGGAGTGCAGCAGCTCCCTGCTGTCTCTACTGTCGATAGAGGAGCGGATCCGGGGCCATCCGCTGGGCGGAACCGAAGCTGTCGGATAGGCTTTCGACCGTCTCAATCCGACGTTCTGTGAGCTGTACTCCGCAGAATGTGAGCCCTCGGGGTCGCCGGTGCATCTGCTGCTGGCCTGGTTGGTTTAAGCATTTTTCCGCATCCGCTCGAAACGGCCTTTGCTGGAGCAGCCCCACTAAAATCTTCTGTTGCGCTAGTTTTTGGGTCTCAGCCCGGTTGATCCGATCTGGCACCCCAGCGCGACAATGAATGAAGGCGAAATAGTTGTCGAACTTTATGAGGCTATGTGCGCCCATAGTCCACAGACGTTTCCAATAGGGATGCGACACTTCGAAGAAGCCCCTCGAGTGGACAGGCCACCACCAGCTCTCAGCTACGCCACCCCAGGCACCTTGCCTGCCACTCAGGGGCAGCGTTAACCAGAGCGAAACAAGTTTTTCTGCTTCTTGCTAGAAACGCAGTCCTTTGCAGCCAATCAATATCAAGGTCTGGGGTATCTGCTGGGTGGCCTTGCGGTAGGAGGCAGCGGTATCGCGGGGAGGGGGCGGCATCAAGCAGAGCGTCCAGGAGGGTTGGCTCAGAGCTGCAGCAGGATCGCAGCCAGCGCCAGCCGTTGGTCCGGGGTCAGATCCCGGCGGAGCTGTTCAAAGTCGATTTTGTCGTCGTCATCAAAGGCCAGGTTGGTTTCCTGGCCCTCGATCTCCTTCTGCTCTTCCATCCTCGATTTGGGGCGTGTGTCTCAAGTGTTCCCAGGGGCGGACAGGCTCAGCTCCTGCTCTCGCAGTGATCTCGGACACCTTCACTATCGAGGTTGCCAGGCGACGAATCTGTATGCAGACCATCAAGAAGAAGCGGGGATTATCAAGTTTAGACTTGATTGATCTTCTTCAAGCACTTACTGCAGGATCCAAGCAAGACGGTCTAAATCGCTCCAATGAGGAGTCGACGAAGATGCCGCTTGTCACTCCATATACCCAAGCGCTTGGATTTACCCGGGATCAAACAAGGGGGGAGAAGGTCGACTGCGCAGAGCTTGAAAATCGCCAACCTACAATTTTGTAGAGGCAAAGCCTTACAAACAGATCTGAAACAAAGTTTCCTGAAAGGAGGACCCTTATCCAGGTATAAGTTTTTAGTCTCTCCAGACCGAAGCTCATAGGGGATGAAAAAATTAGGTGTCCCGCCCACCAAATTCAAACTTCCCACGTTAGATCAGTACCTTGTCGCCAGAAATTTAATGCTGCAGGTGCGTTTGATCCGCCACGCACTTTTGCTGTCGCACGCAAAAGAACGCGCCGTCTCAGACTCAACTGGGCTAAGGCGTTAGACTTTAAGTGAACAACGAATCAGTAGAAAGACAGTGACTTGTTCCAGATGCGGTGGTGACGGTGTGGTCCCTTCTCAGAGTGGGAATAACACCGTGACGTGCCCCACATGCAACGGCAAAGGCAAGATACCTATCATTGATTGCCCACAGTGTGGTGAGCAATTTTCAACCAAGGATGCCTTTCGCAGACATGCTCGTGAGCAACACGGAGCTGGGAGATAAGATTTAGGCGTGCCATTACCTGAGGTCTATATAGCTTTGGCAATTGACAATCTGCTGAGCTCAGGTCTCACTCACCAGGGAGAGCAAAGGTAGTTGGCTGACCTCATCCTGGTGAAAATAATGCTGAAACAAACATTTGTAGCTCACCAGCACCTTGATCGTGCCTAATTGCATAGAGCATGGAGGCTTCCGCGCCCTCAGCAGGGCCGCTGTCCTCGCAAGATTAAAGAGAAAACATCTCCCCACTCCAGCCTGCCGCGATCACACCCCAAACGGGGTAGTGGCCTGGTTCGCGGATCCTTTGAATAAAGAATTAGACGAACAGAGAGATATGAAATATCAGGAAGTCAGCCTCACCCAGGAGGTTCCAGCGCTGCGAGCTTGGCTTCGATTTCAGTTTCTGGTAGGCCTTGAGCTTGAAGGATCTTCAGGTAGTTCCCCCTTACCTTCTGGGTATTGGGATGATCTCTTCCCAGACTCGCCAGGAAGATCCGCGCAGCGCGCCCTGACAGCGGCTCCGCCTCCGCCAGGCGGTTGGTGGCCTGCAGCAGCTGCGCCAGGTTGTTGAGACGAATGGCCACCTTGGGATGCTCCCTGCCGTAACTGGCCTCATCGATCGCCAGGGCACGCCGCATCAGCGGCTCGGCCTCCGCCAGGCGATTGGTGGTCTGCAGAAGCTGGGCAAGGTTGTTGAGGGCGGTGGCCACCTCAGGATGCTCGCTGCCGTAGCTGGCCTCATCGATCGCCAGGGCACGGCAATACAGCGGCTCCGCCTCCGCTAGGCGGTTGGTGTCCTGCAGAAGCCCCGCCAGGTTGTTAAGACGAATGGCCACCTTGGGATGGTCGTTCCCGTAGCTGGCCTCATCGATCGCCAGGGCACGGCGATGCAAGGGTTCTGCGTCCTCGTATCGGGCAATCATGTACAGGAGAGTTGCCTGTGAATCGAGTAAGCCGGCAACGGCTGGATCATTCGCACCCAGAGCCTTTGCCGCCTCCTGCACGCCCGTCTCGGCAACCGACAACAGCGGCTGCCAGATCGTGCCCTCACCCAGCTGCTCCAGCCTCTTCTCTAACCAAGCTGCCCATTCGGCTGCCGGCTGAATCACTCGGGCATGCCTGAGCGCCCGCTGTAAGCGCTCCGCATCCTCTGCCTGGATCGCCTTGGCCTCCAGCCCTTCCAGCGGCCCATCGAAGTAGGCAAATCCCCAGCGGTGCACCGCCTCAAAGGTGCCTTGATCTCGCTGGCGTTCATCGGTCTGCAGGTGGTGAGCCATCTCGTTGTGCAGTTGCCAGCGGCCTTCGCCGATCGGCTCGATCGACCAGAAGCGCCCCAAGTCCACGGCACCCGTAGCCGGGTAGCCCGTGGCGAAGTGGGTGACTGCCTGGCTGAACAGCTCCCGATCCCAGATGCCAAAGGCTGCCAGCAGCTTCAAGGTGGCCCGCTCAGAAGCATCGAGGTGGGTGAGCAGCCGATCGATCTGCTCCTGCTGGCTGCCGCCGAACACCTCTGGCGTGCGCTCCTCGGCTGGAGTTGTGTCGTAGAGCTGGGTTTCCAGCTCCAGATAGAAGGGCACCCCAGCCGCCTGGCGGAGGATCTTCTCCACAATCGCCGGCTCCCTGATGCCCCGTTTGGCCAGGAAGCTCCTGGCGTCTTCCTCGCTGAGCTGGCCCACCAGGTGTTGCTCACAGGCCTCGCTCCAGCCCTGGTCGTACCCCTCCTCCCAGCTCAAGCGATCCCGCCCGCCAACCACCCACAGCACCTCGGGCAGCTCGCTCACCAGATCCACCAGCCACCGCTCCCGTGGCTCCCGCCGCCGGCCGCTTCTGCCCATCCCTGAATGCCAGAGAGTTTCGTAGGTGTCGAGGGCGATCAGGGGCGGCGGGCCGCTGTAGGTGATGGCGTCACCCCAGCCCTCATCGAGGTGGGAAGAGATCGCCTGGCGGAAATCCCTGGCCCACTGCAGCGGCAACTGGGCCAGCATCTCCTCCTCTGAGAGGCTCTGGGTGCGCTGCAACCATGGCTCAGCCCGCCGCTGCACCCAATCTGAAAGCTGCCGTTGCGCCGTGGCGGCAGCCTTCATGGCGTTGACGGCTGCACCGACTCCGCTCAGGTTCGCCAGCACTTCCAATCCGCCGGCGAGCGCGTCGGCATAGGGGCCTGCCCCCTGCAGCAGCTCCTTGCGATCGTTGCCGTACACCTGCTCCGGATGGAAGCGCCTGCCGTATTCCGCCAGCGCCAGGGAAAACGAGGGAAAGGGGATGGTGGGGAACAGCCGCCTTAGCCGGTACAGCAGCAGATCCGGCGGGGTGGTGTCGGCACCCGCCAAGTCCAGGCGGCCCATCAGGGCCTGCGGGCAGCGCTGGCGGTGGAGCTGCTCCAACTTCTGCAGCAGGGTGGTCTTGCCGATCCCCCCATCGCCGTAGAACACCAGCACCCGGTGATCCTGTGGCTGCTTATGCGCCAGGTTCCGATCAAAGGCGGCAATTAACTCCTCACGGTCGGTAAACACCTCCAGGGCTGAGGGCCGCTCTTCTCGCTCGGAGGGCCGCTGGATCGGCATGGCGGAGGGGGGCTATGGAGGGTGACGGTTGGGGTTGATTATAGTAAGGAACGGGGGTAAATCGATAGATCAAGAAGAGAGCTGTAAGGTCTGGCGGGCAATGGCTGAGATGGAAAGGATCTTTCTATTCTTTCTTGCACTGGTTTTCCTTTGAAGAGGAGTGTCACCGCCCTGCCCAGTGCCAACTACGTAGGCGGACTTTCCACAGCGATAAGAGAAGCCCGAGGGTGTTTCCCTGGCATCGTGGCCATCTTGGGCGCAGCTGGAAACCAAGTGGCGGGAGTCGATCATGGCTGATCTCCGCAGGGTGTCGTAGGAGGCATCACCAGACCCGTAACCAAAGAAGACCCCCCCGCCTCTTATAGCTGTGGCTGCCCGCTGCTATCCGCCCACGATGCCAGGATCGTCGCCCGAGGGCACCGGCTAAAGATTTCCAGCGGGGCATGCGTGATGAGCTTTAACTGATGGTCTGTTGCTTAATTCCAGCCCTATGGGTATCAAAGGCAACCAGACCTGAATTAAACTAAGCTCGACTTAAATGAGTGATACCGGGTCCGTATAAGATCCCAACGCTGTTCCCCTCAATCTGTGGGATCCGTTTCCAGGACAGCCGTTTCTTGGAGATTGCCAGGAAGGCGATATCTTCTTAGGCCGACAAAAGGCGGTGAGCGGAAGCGGATAACGGACCCGTCCATAAATCGTTGATTTGACCGTGTTTTTACGCTTGTTAGGGATGCTTAGAATTACGCTAACAGCCCGACGCTCGAAGAGCGGAGGTGCGGTTGAGCTAAATATTAGGCCTATCTGGGATGTGGCACGTCTCAGCCGGATAACCCAGGTACAATGGGTCTTATGAGCACTCTTGAAGAGATTGAGGCTGCGGTTCAGCAGCTGCCACCTGCCAAGCGGGCCGAGTTCCGGGCTTGGTTCTTCTCGTTCGACGCATCTGACTGGGACCAGCAGATGGAGGATGACCTGACCGCTGGCACGCTTGATTGGCTCGCAAATGAGGCAATCAGCGACAGTCTGTCTGGGCGATGTTCTGAGTTATGAGGCATCGCGCCAGTCCACGCTTCTGGGCTTGTTATCACTCTCTTCCATCAGAGATCAAACTCCAGGCTGATCGCTGCTTTGAACTCCTCAAGTCCGAGCCTCGTCACCCTTCGCTTCATTTCAAGAGGATCGGCAGGTTCTGGTCAGCGAGAGTTGGCTTACGTCATAGAGCTTTAGCAGTTGAAGACGGTGGTGATGACTTGATTTGGGTGTGGATTGGTAGCCATGCAGACTATGATCAATTGCTCCGCTCGAAGGCCTAACATCAAGATGCAGCGGACGGGCACTCAAGCATGCCTGTTGGATGCACAGAGCAACTTCCCGCCGCTGATCTTGAGCGTTATCCGTATCCAGCACACTGTTGAGAGGTGGCCGCCCCTGGTACCGGGTGGCAGTACCATGGTGGAATGAAGCGGAAGCACCAGCGAACCCTTGAGCTGATCTTCTCCCGACCTGTAAGCGGCAGGTGGGGAGGTAAGCGAGAGGGCTGGCAGCCGCATCGCGGTCGTTCTGTTTGGCGAGGTCAGGGTCTTCCACAGACCCCACCCATCGCCTGATACAGACAAGGGTGCTGTTG
>JBBASA010000032.1:0-28723 GCA_040399515.1 Cyanobium sp.
CGTCTTCTTTAAGCGTCAATTACGACGTGGGAGGAACCGCGACGCTGGGGGCGGATTACACGGGGATTGGAGGAACACCAGCAACGATCACGTTTGCTGCGGGATCAGCAACAGCCACGGTGATGGTGGATCCCACAGCTGATTCGACTGTCGAACCTGATGAAACGGTGACCCTCACCCTCACAGCAGGCACGGGTTACACCATTGGCACAACTGGAGCGGTGGTGGGAACGATTGCCAATGATGACGTGGTGATCCCCCCTCCCCCAGGAGCCTGGACCTACGACTGGGCGAGTGCCCCAACCCTTGGCAACATCCCCAGCATTCTCAAAGCCAGCGTGGCCCTGCCGAGCCCACGGCCTGGGGAGCAACCGTTGGCCCTCACGGCCCTGAGAGTCGACCTTCGTGATCCCGCCATCCAGCTGACAAGCACAGGACGACGATCCGACTGGGCAAATAACACGATCGAAACCACCTCCCAGACCAGCCGCCAATACATCAGCAGTGGCCGCACCAGCGGTCTGCCGATTGTGGCGGCCATCAATACGGCTCCCTTCGACCTCAACCCGGCCAATCAGTTTCTGTCGGTTCCCACCAACATCCGCGGATTTGCTGTCAGCGATGGTCAGATGGTCAGCAGCACCGACTACAACGGTGACACCTTCAAATCCACCTTTCTCTATGACCCCATTACAGGCGCACGCATTCAGAACATGGCCAGCAGCCTTCCTGCTCCAGCGGGGGTGACGTATCCAGCCCCCGCTGCGGAAGTTGCCTTGGCCTCCTCCTTGAAAGTCGCCACTTCGGGGTTTGGCATCGTGCTCAACAACGGGGTCGCCAGCGGCGACCTGGTGAGCCAAAACGCCCGTTCCGCCCTGGGACTCTCCGCCGATGGCCGCTACCTCACCATGCTGGCCGTCGACCGGGCCGCCAACCCGGCGCAGGCCAACGGCTGGCAGGGCGCCACGGATTACGACGTGGGCACCATCCTCAGGGGCTTTGGATCCTCCATGGGCATCAATCTGGATGGTGGCGGCTCCACCCAGCTGGCCTGGTGGAATTCCACCAGCAACCAGGCGGAATTGCTCAGCAATCCCCTCGCCGAACGCTATGTGGGCGCCTCTTTGGGGGTGCTGTATCTACCCATCTGAGAGAGATCACAGGTGCGCAAAGCGCCAATTGGGGGGACTGGGCAGGCTGAGCCCCAGAACGGAAAAGGAAGCTTCAGGCTCCACCCAGCTCACATCCACCGGAAGCTCGTAATGGTCTCCGTCGGGGGAACCGATCAACAGCCGGCCGTGCTGGCCCTCGCGCACGGCACGGCCCTTGCTGATGGCGATATTCACCCCTTCCGAGGAGAGCTCAAGGATCTCGCACGTGGCGTCATCGGCCTCTCCTCCCTCGATCCGTAACCGGCAGGGTGGTGAGAAGGGGCAGGTTCTCTGGCCCCCTGAATGCAACCTGGGAAGACCAACACGCGGCTCGACCATCAGGCCACCCCCCGAAGTGTCTCATCTGAGTCTTCTTTCAGATTGGGGCCTGGGCGATCAGGCGGGCAAGGGATGCAAACCGTCCTTAACCAGGCAGCAACCAACAATTATGGAACCCCCTGCCTACAGTCCCCACCTAGCCGTGGAGGGAGCCGCCATGACCACCACCCAGCCATTTCCAACCCTGCCAGCAAAGCCCCGTCTCAGCCTTCAGACGGAATCGGTGGGGGCCGACACCATCACTCTCCGCTCCCTGGACTGGGACCGCAGTCGGTTTGACATTGAGTTTGGTCTGCGCAATGGCACCACCTACAACGCTTTTCTGGTGCGGGGGGAACAAACCGCCCTGATCGACACCAGCCACCTCAAATTTGCCGACACCTGGCTCCCTCTGCTCGAAAGCCAGGTGGATCCGGCGGCCATCGATGTGTTGATCGTGTCGCACACCGAACCCGATCACTCCGGCCTGATCGGCCATCTGCTGGAGCGCAACCCCAACCTGGAGATCGTGGCCTCCAAGGTGGCGATCCAGTTTCTGGAAAACCAGGTGCACCGCCCCTTCCGCAGCCGGGCGGTGAAAAGCGGCGACACCCTGGATCTGGGCACCAACCCGGACAGCGGCGTGCAGCACCGCTTTGAGTTTCTCAGTGCCCCGAATCTGCACTGGCCCGACACCATCTTTTCCTATGACCACGGCACCGGCATCCTGTACACCTGCGACGCCTTTGGCCTCCACTACTGCTCCGAGGCTGTCTACGACTCGGATCCTGGGGCCATCGCGCCGGATTTTCGCTTCTATTACGACTGCCTGATGGGTCCCAATGCCCGCAGTGTGCTGCAGGCCCTCAAGCGGATGGACAGTCTGCCCCCCATCACCACCATTGCCGTGGGCCATGGTCCGCTGCTGAAGCATCACCTGCCCCTGTGGGTGGGGGATTACAGGGAATGGAGCAGCCAGCGCAGCGCGGATGGGGCCTATGCCGCCGTGGGCTACATCAGCCAGCACGGCTTTTGCGACCGCCTCAGCCAGGCCATCGCCCGGGGCATCAGCAAGGCCGGCACCCAGGTGCAATTGGTGGATCTGCGCGCCACCGACGCCCAGGAGCTCAGCGCCCTGATCGGGGAGGCGGCCGCCGTGGTGGTGCCCACCTGGCCCACCCTGGCCGATGCCGACCTGCAGGCCTCCATCGGCACCCTCCTGGCGGCCCTTCAGCCCAAGCAGTGGGTGGGCGTCTACGACGCCTACAGCGGCAACGATGAACCCATCGACACCCTGGCCGATCGCCTGCGCGGGCTCGGCCAGCAGGAGGGCTTTGCTCCCCTGCGGATCCGCCATGTGCCTGACCCCGGCGATTACCAGCGCTGCGAAGAGGCGGGCACCGACCTGGGCCAGCTGCTCACCAAGGAGCGCTCCATTGCGGCGATGAAATCCCTCGATGGCGACCTCGACAAGGCCCTGGGCCGCCTATCCGGCGGGCTCTATGTGGTGACGGCCCGCCAGGGAGAAGGGGAAGCAGCCCGCAGTGGGGCCATGGTGGCCAGCTGGGTGAGCCAGGCCAGCTTTGAGCCACCAGGGCTCACAGTGGCGGTGGCCAAGGATCGGGCCATCGAAGCCCTCCTGCAGGTGGACGACCGCTTTGTGCTCAACATCCTGCGGGAGGACAACCACCAGCAACTGCTGCGCCATTTCCTCAAGCGCTTTCCCCCCGGCGCCGATCGCTTTGCTGGGGTGGCCACCCTTAACGGGGTGGCGGCCGGGGGTCCCGTGCTCGGCGATGCCCTGGCCTACCTCGGCTGCCGGGTCGCCCAGCGGCTTGAAGGCCCAGACCACTGGATCATCTATGCGGTGGTGGAGCAGGGCAACGTGGCTGACGCCTCCGCCACCACAGCCGTGCATCACCGCAAAGTGGGCAACCATTATTGATCCATGGCCCCTCTCTCCACCCGCCCCGCAGCCGATCCGACGGCTGTACCCGCCGGCCGCTCAGTTCTTGCTCTGCCCATTGATCCGGGGCTCGTCTGCCTGAGGGGGCTTAGTCCACGGCGGCTTCGCTTTGAGGTGGAATACGCGCTAGAGCGAGGCACCACGGCCAACAGTTTTCTGTTTGAGGGAGGCGCCGCAGCAGATGGCCACTCCGTGCCACCCGTGCTCATCCATCCCCCCGGGATGACCTACGCCGCTCCTTTCTTTGCCGCCCTGGAGGAGCGGGTTCCTTCTGATGCAGCCCTCAAGGTGGTGGTGGGGGTGGTGAACCCCAACCGGGTGGAGTTCCTGCGGGCCATGGTGAACCGATGGCCCCGGCTGGCCCTAGTGGCTTCCAATCCCGGAGCCAAATTGGTGCGGGAGCTCTGGGAGCAGCAGCGCCCCGCCGCTCCCGGTGCTCCGGAGCCCGCCCCCCTTCCCCCGCTCCCGCCCATCGATGTGGTGCGGCAGGAGGTGTCCCGCCCCCTGGCCGGCTCCTTTCAACTGCGGCTGATTCCTGCACCCACGCCCCGCTGGCCCGGAGCGCTGATGGCCTTTGAGGAGAGCACGGGTCTGCTGATGAGCAGCAAGTTTTTCTCAGCCCACATCTGCGCGGAGGTCTTTGCGGAAACCAACCGCAGCAGCACGGAGGAAGATCGCCGCTGGTTTTACGACTGCCTGATGGCCCCCATGGCCCGGCAGGTGGAAAGCGTGCTCGACCGTCTCGACGACCTACCGATCCGAGTGATCGCCCCCTTCCATGGGCCAGCCATCACCACCAGCTGGCGCAGCCTGCTGTCCGATTACCGCCGCTGGGGGGAAGGCCAGAGCCGGGCTCGCCTCTCAGTGGGGCTGCTCTACGCCAGTGCCTATGGCAACACGGCCGCCATCGCCGATGCCCTGGCCCGGGGCGTGTCGCGAACCGGCGTGCGGGTGGAGAGCATCAACTGTGAGTTCAGCGAGCCCGAGCAACTTCTTGCGGCCATCCGCACGAGCGATGCTCTCCTGATCGGTTCCCCCACCCTCGGGGGCCATGCCCCCACCCCGATCGTGTCGGCCCTGGGCACCGTGCTGTCCGAAGGCGACCGCAGCAAACCCGTGGGGGTGTTCGGAAGCTTCGGCTGGAGTGGGGAGGCCATTGATCTGCTGGAGAGCAAGCTGCGGGATGGTGGGTTTCCCTTCGCCTTCGAGCCGATCCGGGTACGCTTCAGCCCGGATCCGCCTACGCTCCAATCCCTGGAAGAAACGGGCACGGCCCTGGGGAGGCGCCTGCAGACGGAGCAGCGCAAACGCCAACTGCGCAGCCCTGGCGGCGGCCTGCAAGAAAGCAGGAGTCAGCCAGCGATTCAGGCCCTCGGCCGGGTAGTGGGGTCGCTCTGTGTGCTCACCGCCCGCAAAGGGGAGGGAGACACGGCCCTTTCAGGCGCCATGGTGGCCAGCTGGGTCAGCCAGGCCAGCTTCACCCCGCCGGGATTCACCGTGGCCGTGGCCAAGGATCGGGCGGTGGAAGGCCTGCTCCACATTGGCGACCTGTGCGCCCTAAATGTGTTGGCCGCAGGGCGGGAAAAGGCGGCTATGAAGCATTTCCTGAGCCCCTTCCCCCCTGGTGCTGACCGCTTCGAGGGGCAGACCATCAACGAAAGCCCAGGCGAGCAACCGATTCTCTCCGATGCCCTGGCCTGGATGGAGGCCACCGTGAAGCAGCGAATGGACTGCGGCGACCACTGGTTGATCTACGCCGAAGCACACCAAGGCGGCGTTCTCGATGCCAAGGGCACCACCGCCGTTCACCAGAGGCGCACGGGGGCGACGTACTAGCCGCTCACCACTTCCAGGTTGATCTCCGCCACCACCTCGGGATGGAGCTTCACCTGCACCTTGTAGGAACCCGTGCGGTGAATGTCAGGCACCAGGATGTCGCGGCGGTCGAGGGTTTTGTTGGTGGCTTTTTCAATCGCCTCGGCCACATCGCCGTTGGTGACGGTGCCGAACAACACGTCATCTCCACCTGTTTGTTTTTTCACCGTGAAACGGCCGATGGTGTTGAGGGCCGTCCGCAGGGCTTCCGCTTCGGCCTTCAGAGCCAACTGGCGCTCTGCCTCCTTGGCCCGGCGATGCTCCACCTGCCGCAGCACGGCCGCCGTAACCGGCACGGCCTTGCCAGTGGGAACAAGGAAATTGCGGGCGTAACCGGGGGCAACCTCCACCAGGTCGCCGTCCTTGCCCAGGCTCAATACGTCCTCACTGAGAACGACTTGCACGCGCTTGGCCATGGCGGCGACCCTCAGACAGAATGAACAGGAACTTCCCACCCTACGGCAGAGGGTTCAGCCCCTTGCAGCCGTGCGGGGGAGCCTCACATGGGTGGCCAGGCCCAGCCGGCGCATCAGCTTGATGTGCTGCCAAGTGAGATCGATCTGGGAGCCAAACCCATGCCGAGCAGAGTGGGGGAAAGCATGGTGGTTGTTGTGCCAGCCTTCCCCGAAGGTGAGGGCCGCCACCCAGGGGTTGTTACGGGAGCGGTCGCCGCTGTCATGGGTTACCTCACCCCAGGCGTGGGTAGCGGAATTCACCAGCCAGGTGGCGTGATACACGAGCACCAGGCGGAGGGGAATGCCCCAGAGCACCAGGGCCCAGCCACCGGCGCCGGTCACGGTGCCCAGCCAGAAGAGGAAGAGCCCGAGAACCACCTGCAGGCCGAGGAACCAGCTGTTCAACCAGCGGTAGTAGGGATCCTTTGCCAGATCACCGGTGAGGCGGGGAACCGTCTCCAGGGCAGGAATCTCCTCAAACATCCAGAGCATGTGGCTCCACCAGAAGCCCTTGTTGCTGTCGTGGTGATCCGCATCCGTATCCGAAAACTTGTGGTGATGGCGATGCAACCCCACCCAATCCAGGGGTCCGTGCTGACAGCTCAGCGCCCCGCAGGTGGCAAAGAAACGCTCCAGCCACTGGGGCACCCGGAAGGCGCGATGGCACAACAAGCGGTGGTAGCCGATCGTCACACCCAGGCAGGCCGTCACCCAATAGAGCACCAACAAGGTGGCCACGGCCTGCCAGCTCCAGAACTGGGGCATCAAGGCATAGGCCGCCAGGGAGTGGATCACCACCATGAAGCCCAGGGTTCCCCAGCGGCGCCCCTTGGTGGCGGGTATGGGGACCTCGCCACGACGGGGCTGGTTGAAGGCGCGGGAACGGGCCAAGACCTGGGGGCCGCCGCTGATGGCGGCCACCCGACGGGTGTGCTGGGCGGCAACGGGACGGGGAGGACGAGTTGTGGCGGTCATGCAGGACCGACTCCGGATCATTCGCCTACAATGGTAGCAATACGGATCCGGATCACTTGAGCTTTCGAGACGACCTCATATCTGGCCGTGTCGCCTTTGCGCACCTGATCCGGGTCTGGCACGCCAGAAATGGTTGGTCCCATCGGGTGTTACCGGCTCTGGCAGAGGTGCTCGATCTTGGCCGGGTGCACAATTCCCAGCTCTCCATGCTGCGGAACGGCAAGCTTGCCTCACCAGGTCCCGAAGTGTTCCTTGCCCTTGGCAGGTGCAATCGCTGGCTGGCTGATCAAGCCCCCGATGGCCATCTGAATTCAGATCAGGCCCTCCTCCGCCTCCAGGGGCACCCTGAGCTCGTGGAAGCCCTCACCACCTCCGCCCTTCCCGTGGTGGATGGGGATGGCACCGTGCTCGGGCCGGGCGACCTGTTGGAGGTCTTCGTGGGCGCCCGCGCGGCCCCAGCCACCTTTGAACTGGTCATCAAGGAGGAGGAAGCCCCCGGCCTCTGTGAAGCCCTGGCCCAACTGCTCACCGCCGGACGCCCCTGGCGCCAGTGCCGGGACCATCTGCTGGCGGCCTACCCAGCCAGCAAACGCTCCCGGCGGGAACGGTTCGCAGAGGTGATGGCGGGTCAGCGCGACTTCACGGCGGCCGAACTGATCGCCGAGCTGCCGGATCTGCGCCGCACCCTGGCCCAGCTAGGTGTAGCCGGGGAGGAAGAGCTGGGCCCAGAGCGCTTCCTCTCCCTCCTCCGCCAGAAGGCCAAGAGCCTGGGGGTTCAGCCATCAACCGCATCGGTAGGAAATGTGAGCGATCTGGCCTCAGCCATCCGCCGCGAACTGGCGGGCTGAGCCTGGGGGCACGATGGGGGAAGCGACAGTGCGGCGCATGGTTGTCTCCTCCCCCGGAACGGCGCAGGCCGCAGACACGGTGGCCGCGGCCCTGGAGGCCATCAGCCCCCTGGCCCGGCGCCACACCCTCGCGATTCGGCCCCGCCTAGAGCGGGTGCTGGCGGCCCTCGCCGCCGAACGGGTGGGCAGCCACCACTTCACCTCGGTGAGCGGCTACGGCCACGGAGATCTGGGCCGCGACACCCTCGATCGGGTCTTCGCCCGGGTGATGCAGGCGGAAGCCGCCGCGGTGCGGCTGCAATTCGTGAGCGGCACACATGCCATCGCGGCCGCTCTCTTCGGGGTGCTCCGTCCCGGTGACCGCCTGCTGGCCCTCACCGGTGCCCCCTACGACACCCTGGAGGAAGTGATCGGGGTGCGTGGGGAAGGGATGGGTTCCCTGCGGGACTTCGGCATTGACTACGCCGTCTTGCCCCTCACCGCCAGCGGCGACGTGGACACGGCGGGGTTGGCCGATGCCCTGGCACCCCCCACCCGAATGGTGCTGATCCAACGCAGCTGCGGCTACAGCTGGCGCCCCTCCCTGTCCGTGGCCACCATTGGCCGCCTCTGCGAGCAGGTGAAGGCCCTCCAGCCGAATTGCATTTGTTTCGTGGACAACTGCTACGGGGAATTCGTGCAGGACCAAGAACCCGCAGGGGTCGGGGCCGACCTGGTGGCCGGATCCCTGATCAAGAATCCAGGCGGCACCCTGGCCCCCACCGGGGGCTATGTGGCCGGGAGGCGGGAGCTGGTGGAGATGGCGTGCTGCCGCCTGACGGCCCCCGGCATCGGCAGCGAGGGCGGCACGGGCTTCGATCTCTATCGCCTGCTGTTTCAAGGACTGTTTCTGGCTCCCCAGATGGTGGGCGAAGCCCTCATTGGAGCCGAGCTGGTAGCCCAGGTGTTCCACACCCTGGGCTACCCGGTGCAACCCCTACCGGGGGCCGAGCGCAGCGATGTGATCCAGGCCGTTCAGCTGGGGCAGGCCGCGGCCCTGCAGAGCGTGTGCCGCGCCTTCCAGGGCGCCTCCCCAGTGGGCAGCTACCTCGATCCGGTGCCGGCCCCCATGCCGGGCTATGCCAGTGAACTGGTGATGGCGGGCGGCACCTTCATTGATGGCAGCACCAGTGAATTCTCCGCAGACGGACCCCTGCGGGAGCCCTGGGTGCTTTATGTGCAGGGAGGCACCCACCATGCCCATGCCGCCATCGCCCTGGAGCGGGCCCTGGTGGCCCTCAGTCCCACCTCTCCCTGACAAACTGGGGGCGCTTCAAACTCTTTACCCATGGCGCTCAGCTTTCCCGACGACTGCCGCTATTCCGACAGCCATGAATACGTGCGCAGCGAGGGCGATCTGGCCCGCCTGGGGATCAGCGCCTTCGCGGTGGATCAGCTGGGGGACATCGTTTTTGTGGAACTGCCCGAGGTGGGAGCCACCCTCTCCCGGGGCGCGAGTTTCGGCAGTGTGGAATCCGTGAAAGCCGTGGAAGACCTCATCTCCCCCATCAGCGGAGTGGTGGAAGCCCGCAATGAGGCCGTGCTGAGCAGCCCGGAAGAACTGCAAAACGATCCCTACGGAGAGGGCTGGCTCCTGCTGGTGCGCCTGGGGGACGCCACCGAGGTCAGCGCCTTGATGGGAGCTGAGGACTACCGCCGCAAGGTGGAGGGCGCCTGAGGGTCCGGCATCCAGGCGGGCCGGACCTCCCGGAAATTGTTTAGAGTCTCGGCCACTTTTTTGGTTGCCTGTGGTCGCCCCATTCCTGCTTCGGCATCTGGGTCCTGGAGAGCAAGACAGGCAGTTCATGCTGGCTGAGCTCGGCCTCTCGTCGCTGGAGGCGCTGGCCCAGGAGGTGGTGCCAACCGGGATCCTGCTCACGCCAGAGGCCGCCGCGGAGGGCCTGCCCGAGGGGGTGAGCGAGGCTGAGGCCCTGGCCGAGCTCGCCGACATCGCCGCCCGCAACAGCAGCCACCGCAGCCTCATCGGCCTGGGCTACTACGGCACCGCCACCCCGGCCCTGATCCAGCGGCATGTGCTGGAGAACCCCTGCTGGTACACCGCCTACACCCCCTACCAGGCAGAAATTGCCCAGGGCCGCCTGGAGGCCCTCCTCAATTTCCAGACCCTGGTGAGCGAACTCACCGGTCTGCCGATCGCCAATGCCTCCCTGCTGGATGAGGGAACCGCGGCCGCGGAGGCCATGGCCATGGCACTCAACGTCTGCCGCCGGACGGAGGCCCGCCGCTTCTTGGTGGATCAGCAGGTCTTTCCCCAGACCCTGGCTGTGCTGCAGACCCGGGCCGAACCCCTCGGCATTGTGCTGGAGACGGTGGATCTGGAAGCCCTGTGCCACCAGACCGAACCGTCCCTGGCGGACGACGTCTTCGGGCTACTGATCCAACTCCCCGGGGTGGCCGGGCGTCTCTGGGATCCCTCCAACCTGCTGGCCGTGGCCCGCTCCGCGGGAGTGATCAGCACGGTCGCCGTGGATCCCCTCGCCCAGACCCTGCTGGCACCGGTGGGGGTCCTGGGGGCAGACATCGCTGTGGGCAGCCTGCAACGCTATGGCGTGCCCATGGGCTTTGGCGGGCCCCATGCAGCCTTCTTCGCCACCCTGGATGCCTACAAGCGCCACATCCCCGGCCGGCTTGTGGGCCAATCTCGCGACGCCGAGGGCAATCCCGCCCTACGCCTCGCTCTCCAAACCCGGGAACAGCACATCCGCCGCGACAAGGCCACCAGCAACATCTGCACAGCCCAGGTGCTGCTCGCCGTGATGGCCAGCTTCTATGCCGTGCACCATGGACCGGACGGGCTTGAGGCCATGGCCCGCCGCGTTGTTGCCTTCCGCCTCGCCCTAGGGGCATCCCTGGAGAAAATGGCCCTGCCGGTCGAGCCTGGCCCAGGCTTCGACACTCTGGTGGTCCAGACGCCCCAGGATCAGATTCTGGTGGATCGGGCGGAAACCGCAGGCTTCAATCTGCGCTGGGGTGTGGATGGCCGCGGCTGCGAGGGGGGATTCGCCATCAGCCTGGATGAACTCACCACCACCCAGGAGCTGGAACGGCTGATCCGTGCCCTGGCCCCAGACCCCCACCAGGCCGCAGCGGCCATCGCCACCCTGCACCGCAGGCTGGAAGAGCTCAGTGAGCCAGCCGCTGGCCTGGATCCCCTTCTTCCCGGCCTGCCCCTGCGCCAGGGACCCTGGCTGTCCCAGCCCGTATTCCACGCCTACCGCAGCGAAACGGAGCTGCTGCGCTACATCCAACGGCTGGTGAGCAAAGACTTCTCGCTGGTGCACGGCATGATCCCCCTGGGGAGCTGCACCATGAAACTGAATGCGGCTGCGGAGCTTCAGCCAGTGAGCTGGCCTGGCTTCAGCCAGCTCCATCCCTTTGCCCCAGCTCACCAGAGCCAGGGCTATCAGCAACTGGTCACCGACCTGCAGAACTGGTTAGGAGCGATCACGGGCTTTGCCGGCGTTTCGCTCCAGCCCAATGCGGGGTCCCAGGGGGAATACGCCGGACTAATGGTGATCCGGGCCTGGCACCGCAGTCGAGGTGAGGGCCATCGCAACATCTGCCTGATCCCCACCAGCGCCCATGGCACCAACCCGGCCAGCGCCGTGATGGCCGGCATGGAGGTGGTGGCCGTGGCTTGTGATGAGGCCGGAAACATCGACCTAGCCGACCTGGAGAGCAAGGCCGCAGCCCATGCCGGCCAGCTGGCCGCCCTCATGGTCACCTACCCCTCCACCCATGGAGTGTTTGAAACGGAAATCCAGCGCATCTGCGCCCTGGTGCATGCCCAGGGGGGCCAGGTGTATCTGGATGGCGCCAACCTGAATGCCCAGGTGGGCCTCTGCAAGCCCGGGCTCTATGGGGCGGATGTGTGCCACCTCAACCTGCACAAGACCTTCTGCATTCCCCATGGGGGCGGGGGACCGGGGGTGGGTCCGATCGGCGTGGCGGCCCATCTGGTGCCCTTCCTACCTGGCCACCCCCTGGCAGCGGTGGGTGGGGGTGGCCGGGGCGCCGATGGAGAAGCCATTGGTCCGGTGTCGGCGGCTCCCTGGGGAAGTGCGGGGATCCTGCCGATCAGCTGGATGTACATCCGGATGATGGGAGGAGATGGCCTGCGGCAGGCTTCCCTGGTGGCGCTGCTGTCGGCCAACGTGATCGCGGAACGGCTCGATACCCACTTCCCGGTGCTGTACCGCGGTGCCAATGGACGGGTGGCCCATGAATGCATCCTCGATCTCCGTCCCCTCAAGCGTTCGGCCGGCCTGGAGGTGGATGATCTGGCGAAGCGGCTGATGGACTACGGATTCCACGCCCCAACGGTGAGCTGGCCCGTGGCCGGCACCGTGATGGTGGAGCCCACGGAAAGTGAAGGGCTGGCGGAAATCAACCGGTTCTGCGAGGCGATGGTGGCCATCCGCTCAGAGGCGGCAGCCATTGAAGCCGGCGAGGCCGATCCCCTCAACAACCCCCTCAAGCAGGCCCCCCACACCCTGCTCACCCTCACTGCAGACCACTGGGATCGGCCCTACAGCCGGGAACAGGCCGCCTTCCCCGCAGGCCTCCAGCAAGCCAGCAACAAGATCTGGCCCGCCGTGGCCCGGATCGACAACGCCTTCGGGGATCGCAATCTGGTCTGCACATGTCCAAGCGTGGCCGAACTGGCAGTTGAGAAAGTGGCCGCCTAGGCGGACCACCAACTACCCATCACTTGCCCGATAGGGCATTATTTCGCTCAAGTTCTCAGATGCGACCGCACTACGGCCCAACTGAGTTTGTCCCTCTCTTTCCCAGGTCCCCCATGGACGGCAACGGCGAAACCCCTAACGGAAAGAGCCAGAGAGTCGAGGGCACCAATGTGGTTCGGGTGCCATTCGGAGTGCGACGCGCACGACGGGTCCGTCCTGAACGGCCAGACCATTGGGCCACCCTTGTTCTTCCCCTTCAAGCCGGTGGAGGCACTCCTCCTACCCCCCCACAGGCGGCATGAGGTATAAAGCTCTCCCCGCTTGGGGGGAGCTTTTTTTTTGACCAGACCTTGGTGTCGTCTGACCCGATTAGGGCGATGCCAGATTTCTAAACCGGGTGAACTGGGGTTCGAAAAGCAGCTTGCAGGTCCCCACAGGTCCATTTCTGTGTTTCGTGATGATCACTTCCGTGATGCCACGATCGGGTGTTTCCGGGTTGTAATACTCATCGCGGTAAATCATCATCACGAGGTCGGCATCTTGCTCAATCGAGCCTGATTCCCGTAGGTCGCTCAGCATCGGCCTCTTATTGGTGCGGGATTCCACACCCCGACTGAGCTGGGAAAGAGCCATCACGGGCACATTCAATTCCCTGGCCATGCCCTTCAGACTCCGGGTGATGCGGGAGAGCTCCTGCACCCGGTTATCGGAGCCGCTGCCCTCCATGAGCTGGAGATAATCGATCACCACCAACCCCAGTTCTTTGCCGGTTTCCGCCATCAGACGGCGGCAGAGGGAGCGCATCTCCAGCACACCCGCATTGGGCTTGTCGTCGATGTAGAGCGGCAGGCGGCTCAGGTTGCTGATGCCCTGGCCCAGCAGGGGCCATTCCTCCTGGTGCAAGCGGCCCGTGCGCAGGCGGCCGCTCTCGATGCCCACCTCCATCGACAGCAGCCGGTAGGTGAGCTGCTCCTTGCTCATCTCCAGGCTGAAGACGCATACCGGCAGGTCGTGGAGCTGGGCCACGTTGCGGGCCATATTGAGCACGATGGAGGTTTTGCCCATGGCCGGCCGGCCCGCCACGATCAGCAGATCGCTGCGCTGCAGGCCCTGGGTCATGGCGTCCAGGTCGTAGAAATTCACCGGTAGGCCCGCCAGGGCCGTTCCCAGGGAACGGGTTTCAATCTCCTCAAAGGTGCGGGTGAGGATCTCGGCGGTAGGGGTGAGGCCCTGGCTCGGCTTCTCCTGGCTGATGGCAAAGATCTTTTGTTCCGCTTCATCAAGCACCTGCTCCATGGGCTTGCTCTGATCGAATCCCAGCTGGATCACCTCGTTGCCCGAGCGGATCAGGCGGCGGCGCAGGTATTTGTCCATCACCAGGCGGGCCACCTGATCAATCGAGGCGGTGGAGAGGGTGCGATCCACCAGCTCCATCAGCCGAGCCGATCCCCCCACCTTCTCCAGCTGGCCCGTATCCGCCAGCCAGGCCGCCATCGCCGTGAGATCGGTGGGCTTGCCCTGGCTGTGGAGCATCAGGGCGGTGCGGTAGATCTCCCGATGCGCACCCAGGTAGAACGCCTCGGGTTGCAGCACATCCGCCACCCGACCAATGGCATCCGGGTCCAGCAGGATGCCTCCCAGCACCGCCTCTTCAGCCTCCAGGTTCTGGGGGGGAACGGATTCGGGCAGGGCCTCAAAATCGCCGCCCCGGCTGCCCCCAGGCTCCCGTAGGGGCCCACTCCTCCGCGGCCCCCCTTCTCCAGGCGCGGGGGCAGGGGTCAGGGGCACACTCACCATCGAATCTCTCCAGGGGGCCGGGGCCAACGGGGGATCCATCATCCCCTGGAAAAGAGAGATCGTCAGGGGCATGGCGCCAGCCTGTCCTGGGTCCCTGATGGCACCGAAAGCCAGAAAAGCACGGGATACTGGAACGGTGAAGTGAAGGTGGGAGTTCCAAGGTGCAGCACTTGCAGCAATATTCCTTTGGCTTCTGGGGAATCACCTTCTTCTCCATCATCCTGGCCCGTTATTTTCTGATGGCGGGTCTCGCCCACTTGTGGCTCTATCGGCACCGGTCCAGGCCGGCGGGTGAGGCTGTGTCGAGGCCAACGGCACGGGGGCCAACAGCCCGCTCCATCCGGGACGACATTCGCCTCTCTGTCCATTCCGCTGTGGTCTTCGCCCTGGCCGCAGCCTCCGGTCTCCACCTCCACAGCCTGGGGCTGACCCGCGTTTACACCCGGCCGGAGGAGTACGGCTGGTGGTACCTGGGGGTGAGTTATCTGCTGGTGCTGATCCTGCAGGATGGATTCTTCTACGCGTGCCATCGGCTCAGCCATCACCCCGCGGTTTTTTCCTGGATGCACAGAGGGCACCATCGTTCCAGCCAACCCACCCCCTGGACCTCCTTCGCCTTCGATTCGCCCGAAGCCCTTCTGCAGGCGCTGTTCCTGTTACTGGTGGTGATGGTGGTGCCGGTGCACCCGATCACCCTGCTGGCGGTGTTCACAACGATGACGGTGTGGGCAATCGTGAATCACCTTGGGCTGGAGCATCTCCCGTTGTATTTCCCCCATCACTGGCTCGGCCACTGGGTGATTGGTCCAGCCCACCATTCCATTCACCACCGCCGCAGTGATCGCCACTTCGGGCTCTACTTCACCTTCTGGGACCGGTTGTTGGCGACCGAAGACCCCCTTTATGCGAGCAAACTGAGACCGAGCACCGACTGACCGTCCGCCTAGCCTCAGGCCATGGTTTCTGCCTTCCCTGGAACTGCCGCGGCACCCACCGAAACCTTCGAGCTGATCGTGGTGGGCGGGGGCCATGCGGGCTGCGAAGCCGCCCTGGCGGCCGCCAGGCTGGGCATCCAAACGGCCCTGTTCACCCTCAACCTGGACCGGATCGCCTGGCAGCCCTGCAATCCGGCGGTGGGGGGACCGGCCAAGAGCCAGCTGGTGCATGAGGTGGATGCCCTCGGCGGGGTGATCGGCCGGCTCGCCGATGCCACGGCCCTGCAGAAACGGGTTCTCAACGCCAGCCGGGGCCCGGCGGTGTGGGCCCTGCGCGCCCAAACCGATAAACGGCTTTATGCCCGCCAGATGCTGCAACTTCTGCAGCACACCCCCAACCTGGCCCTGCGGGAAGCCATGGTGACTGGCCTAGAGGTGAAGGGCGAACCCGGGGATGGGGGCCGAATCGCGGGCGTGCGCACCTACTTCGGCAGCGTGTATGGGGCCCAGGCCGTGATCCTCACCACCGGCACCTTCCTGGGTGGCCGGATCTGGGTGGGTCACCAGTCGATGGCGGCGGGGCGGGCTGGGGAACAGGCCGCCGAGGGGCTCACCGAAGCCCTGCAGGACCTTGGCTTTGCCACCGACCGGCTCAAGACCGGCACTCCGGCTCGGGTGGATCGGCGCAGCGTGGCCCTCGACCTGCTGGAGGAGCAGCCCAGCGATGCCCACGACCGCTTCTTCTCCTTTGATCCGGCTGCCTGGGTGAGCGGAGAGCCGATGAGCTGCCACATCACCCGCACCACCGCCGCCACCCACCAGCTCATCCGCGACAACCTCCACCTCACGCCGATCTACGGCGGCGTGATCGACAGCAAGGGCCCTCGCTATTGCCCCTCAATCGAAGACAAGATTGTGCGTTTCGCCGACAAGGAGAGTCACCAGATCTTCTTGGAGCCTGAAGGCCGCGACACCCCTGAGATCTATGTGCAGGGGTTCTCCACGGGCCTGCCGGAGGCCCTGCAGCTGGAGTTGCTGCGCACCCTGCCGGGACTGGAGCAGTGCGTGATGCTGCGGCCCGCCTACGCCGTCGACTACGACGTGCTGCCCGCCACCCAGCTGCTCGCCACCCTGGAGACCAAGCGGATCGCCGGCCTGTTCAGCGCCGGTCAGCTCAACGGCACCACGGGCTACGAGGAGGCCGCGGCCCAGGGAGTTGTGGCGGGGGTCAACGCGGCCCGGCGCCTGCGGGGGCAGGAGCCGGTGGTGTTTCCGCGAGAGGGGAGCTACATCGGCACCCTGATCGACGACCTGGTGAGCAAGGATTTGAAGGAGCCCTACCGGGTGCTCACCAGTCGCAGCGAATACCGGCTGGTGCTTCGGGGCGACAACGCGGACCGTCGGCTCACGCCCCTCGGACGGGAACTGGGCCTGATTGATGACCGGCGCTGGCAGATCTACAGCGCCAAGCAGGAGGCGATCGCGGCGGAGAAGCGACGGTTGGACACGGTGCGCCTTAAAGCCAGCGATCCGCTGGCGGACCTGGTGGCGGAGCAGACCGGAGCGGCCATCAAAGGCTCGATCACCCTGGCGGAGTTGCTGCGGCGCCCTGGATTCCACAGCCTTGATCTCCTGCGCCATGGCCTGGCCGATCCCGCCCTGCCCCGGGAGGTACATGAGGGGGCGGAGATCGACCTGAAGTACAGCGGCTACCTGGCCCGCCAGCAGCAGCAGATCACCCAGGTGCAACGCCAGACCAACCGCGCCCTGCCCCTGGAGATCGACTACGGCGCCATCACCACCCTTTCGGCGGAAGCCCGGGAGAAGCTCACCCTGATTCGCCCCCCCACCCTGGGCCAGGCCAGCCGGGTGCCCGGGGTGAGCCCGGCCGATATCACGGCCCTGCTGCTGTGGCTGGAACTGCAGCGGCGACGCTCCGACAGGCCATCCCCCCGGGAGCCTAAAAACCCGGGTAAAGTGTCATCTCTTCAAGGTTGAGTCTTCCTTGCGCCCATCGCGCCCAACGAGAGGTCTGCCCACCTCCCGCGCCTATTGGGAGCTGAAAGCCGACCAGATGATGAACCGGGTCTTCGCCCCGGAGTCCCCAATCGATCTCGACCCCCTGTTTGGCGAGACCCATGGGGGGGATTCTCAGATGGCACCCCCTCACAGGCCCCTGCCCCCAGTGGCGTCCCATTGCTCCCGGGTGCAGCCCAGCGGGAACCGGGCGCCCGCGCCACAGGGACGCAAGACCCAAGACCCTTTACCGCTCACCGTGCTCCTGCTCGCCGCCCTCGGTGGCGTGGGTCTCGTAGGTGCCCTGAGCGCGGTGCTGCTGGTGCAGCAATGGGCCGGCCTGCAACGGTCCCTGAGCCAGGAGAGGAGCCTGTTGCTGGTGGAGCGACTGCGGGCCCTGGGCCCAGCCACCATCTCCAGCCCCATGCCGGTGGGCCCCGCCACACCGCCAGCCCCTGTGCTGGCCCCTCCCTTGGCCGTGGGCGCTGATCTGCCACCGCCGCCACCGGAAGAAGCCTGGATGGAACAGCTTCCCCAACTCCCCGTGTCCAGAGGGCTGACCATGCCCGCACCCCCGGCCACCAGCGGGCCAGCCCCCACCTCCCCCGGCAGCCTCGGCAAGGCCTCCAAATCGGTGGAACGGTTCAGCGGTCCCCTTCCCCAGCTGGTGGGTCTGGTGGGGGCACCGGGCCAGGCTGGTTCAGCCATTTTTCAGGTGGGAGACACCTCCACCAATGTCAACGTGGGCGAGTCCATCGGCAGCAGCGGCTGGAGGCTTAAGGCGGCGGATGGGGAAAGCGCCCTGATCGAGCGGGGCACGGAGGTGCGCCGGATCGCCATCGTGGCGGGGGGTTGAGCCCATGCCTTTCCCCATCTCCCGCGCCACCGCCGCAACGACAGGTCTGCAGAGCCTTCTCCCCTCCCCCCATCCCCTCTGGCAAGCCCCCCTGGCGGAGGTGGTGGATGGCCGGGCGGGGGCCAATCTGAGCGGGGCCTGGAAGCTGATGCTCCTCGGAGATGGCAGCCCCACCCGCCATCTGCAACTTCTCACGGGAAGTCCTCTCACCATTGCCCTGATCGCGATGGAGCCCGAAGGGCATGGCCCCCCGGGCCCGGGTCTGCCCCCGGAAGTGGCCGAGCTGGATCCCCCCCTATTGCGGCGCCAGGTGTGGCTGAACTGCGGCGGAGAGAGCCTCGGCTGGGCTGAGAGCTGGTGGAACCAGGAGCAGGCGGAGGCCTGCCTGCAAAACCGTCGCCAGCCGATCTGGAGCAGCCTGACGGAGGGCCGGACGGAACTCTTCCGGGAGGTGGATGGGCTGGCCCTGGTGGAGGCGGACTGGCTAGAGGAACGTTTTGGCCGCCCCGGCCCCTACTGGAGCCGCCACTATCGATTTTTCCGCCAGGGAAAGGAGCTGACCGTGATCCGGGAAGTGTTTTCCCCCGCCCTGGAGCGCTGGCTGGGCCCGGCCACCCTGGAACAAATCTGAAGATTTTCCAAAATCAGGCCGATATCCTCACAAAGACTGCTTGACGAATTGACGTTTTCCGTGCTGTGGCAAACATGGGAAGACTTCACGGTCCCGTCCGACCTCCCGTCATGTCCCCTCCACGCTCAGCTCCCGAATGGCTGACCCTTACGGAGATCGGCCGCGTCTACGGCATCTCCGCTGTGCATACCGGCAAGCTCCTGCAATCCGCCGGCCTGCGCCAGCTCGATGGACGCCCCAGCCCGGAGGCCCTCCGTTCCGGCCTGGCCCACCGCCGCCACAGCAGCCCCTCCGGACCAACCCTCTGGAACCGAGAAGGGTGTGCTCCCCATCTCGAACAACAAGGCCTACAGCCCCGGGGGCATCGCCAGCTCGTGGATCTATGGGCCGAGCTGCTCAGTGCTCTCCAGCAGGGATCGGCCGCCGTGGCGATCTCACCGGACGACATGGCCGAGGAGATGCCCGCGGATCTGGTGGCCCCCGTGAACCTCAAGCTGCGGGAGCAGGGGTGCGCCTTTCAGGTGCGCAAGGCCCTCAAGCGGAAGCCCCATGGGCCTTCTGGCCTGCCTTCTCCAGCATCTGACGCAGCCGGTTCTCATCGGCGTGGCTGAGGTTGGTGCGCAGGAGGCGGGCGTGGGGGGCATGGGCCTCGAGCCGCTCGATCAGCCGATCGGGGGCTGATTCCCGCAACAGCACGCAGAGGGCCGCATCTCCGGAGGCCAAGCTCTCCCCCACCTCCCGCAGGAAGCCGTCGTTGATGCCCAGATCGGCCAGGGCTCCGGAAGCGGCCCCCACCCCAGCCCCCACCGCTGCTCCCAGCAGGGGATTCATGAAGAGCAGCCCCACCAGCACCCCCCAGAACCCCCCGCTGGCCGCACCGGCGACGGGGAGGTTGATGGCCTGATGCAGATGGACGTGGCCCTGGGGATCGCGCTCCACCACCACCGCGTCCTCGAGGGAGAGCAGTTGCTCCTTCTGCATGTCTACCAGGGAGCGGCGGACCTCCTCTGCTTCGTTGACGGTTGGGAACCCAACCACGACAAGGCTGTTCATAGGGAGAGGGAGTGCAAGTGCAGGTATGGAATCTTGCCTCCGCCCTAGCGGCGGCGGGTGGAACGGGGGAGCGGTCGCCCAGGAGGAACAACGGGAGCGGGCTCGGCCAGGGGATTGGCAGGCCTGGAGGGGGAAGGGTCTTCCCGCCGCCAGCGGGGCACACTGAAGCTGTCTTCCTCTGGCCAAACCTGGCTCGGGGGGGGAGCCTCGGCAGGCTGGGCCCTGGTGGCTTCGTCTGCGGGACCAACGGGACGGGGCGAGGGCCGGCCCCGACGGGAAATGGCGTCCAGGGGCGGCCGGGTGAGGCGTTGCGGAGCGGGGCTCCCGTCCCTGCGATCGGGATTGGGGCGCTCAGCCTCCTGCCAGGGTTCCCGCCAGTCCTCCCGATCATCGAGGAGCCAGTCCAGGCGTCCTTCAACCCAGCGACCCAAACCATCGAAGCCGGGACGAGCTCCGGGACCCGAACGCTCTCCCCCACGGACAGAAGGTCGGGTGCCGGGCCGGGTGCCCGAGACCCCATCCACCAGCTCTCGCCCCCGGCTCACCCAGGTTTCCAACCGGTCTTCCAGACCTTTCCGGCTGGGGCGAGTGTCTCCCCGCGTTTCTCCGCGAATCTCTCCCCGGGGCTCGCGCCAGGTCTCCCGGCCAGCGGGGCGCTCCGGAGGCAGGCGCCCGTCATCATCCACCCAATCCATACGGGCACTTTAGCGAGGACGTTGGCGCAACCAACGCTCCCGAGCCAGGCCCAGGAGGGCGATGGAACAACCGCCCCACTCCAGGGCCCAGAGAAATGTGGCCATCCCGCTCTCGCGATAGGCGGACCCTAGGGGGTCGCCTTCGCTTCCGCCGATCCGGACGGTTCGAATATCAGCAGGCAGGAGGCATCCCAACGCCCCCCATGGAACCGTTCACAGCAATGGCGACAGGCCAGCCCCTGACGGCGACGGCGATAGGGGAAGCTCAGGCCGCAGCGGGGGCACGTGGCCAGCCAACGGGCCAGCTGCACCGGCACGGGATACCGATGGCGCACACTCACCTCAAAGCCGGGTCGGCGGCCATTGATCAGGGCCATCCGAGCCCGGAAATGGGGTCCGTGGGCCTCCCGCACCTGCAGCACCCGGTCGACCCAGGCGTGGATCATCTCGTGGCAGAGGGTGCTGAGGGTGGCCGTGCGGGGAAGGGGCTCCAGCAGGGGACGGGATAGGAGGATCTCGCAGCGGGGCTGGATCTCCGGGCCGTGCCAGCGGCGATAGAGGCCGGCGGTGCGGGTGAGGCGGCCATCGCTCCAGCGAAGGGTCACCAGGGGCCGGCCCTCCCGGGCCAGGGTTCCCTCGAAGTGCTCACGGTTGAGCTGGTGAAACAGGGGGAGAAGCGGTTCGAGGGGCAACGGCCAGCAACAGGGCGCGACCCCGGCGGGATGGCGGGCCCAGTCTGACGGGATTTCCCCGGGGCGCGCCATCTTCGGGCAGACTCAGGCGCTATTCATCCTGCGCGCATCCATGGACTGGGAACTGGCTCGCGGCATTGGCAGCAAGGTCCTGCTCGCCGGCGCCGGGGCCCTCTTGCTCTACTGGACGATCTCGGCAGTGCGCCTGGTGCTCAGCGCCCGGGGCATCAATCCGTTGATCAAGCAGTTCTTCACCCAGGTGGCCTCCGGCCAGGTGGATGGGGCCTATCTCCTCACCACCAAGAACTACCGCTCCCATGTGAACCGGCAGCAATTCATCCGCTTCCTGGCTGGGCTGCAGCTGAACAAATACCGCAACCTCCGCTCCGGCCGCCCCCGGTTGCAGGACGACCAAGTGATCCTGACGGTGAAGCTCAAATCCGACGACAAGGAGGAGTTGCCCCTGGATTTCACCTTCGTGAAGGTGGAGGAGGCCTGGCGGGTCGACCGCATCCAGAAAGTCACCGCCAGCTGACGTCCCCGTGCAGCCCACACCTGCCCAGCTGCAGCGTGCCGAGGAACTCCGGCAGCTGCTGAACCGGGCGGCCCATGCCTACTACGTGCTGGATGCGCCCTTCATGGAGGATCCGGTCTATGACCGGCTCTACCGGGAGCTGGTGGAGCTTGAGCAGGCCCACCCCGAGCTGCAGACCGTGGATAGCCCCAGCCTCCGGGTGGGTGGGGCGCCGGCGGAGAGCTTCCCGAGCGTGGAGCACCGCATCCCCCTGCAGAGCCTCGACAACGCTTTTTCCATCGAGGAACTGGAGAAGTGGTACGCGCGGCTCCTGCGGGAGCTGGATCGGCTGCCACCGCCCGGTTCGCCCCTGCCCGCCCTGGCGATGGTGGGGGAACTGAAGATCGATGGCAATGCCCTGGCCCTGAGCTATGAACACGGGGTGCTGGTGCGTGCCGCCACCCGGGGCGACGGGGAGCGGGGTGAGGAGATCACCGCCAATGTGCGCACCATCCAGAGCGTGCCCCTGCGGCTGGATCTGGAAGCGCCACCGGCCTGGCTGGAAGTGCGCGGGGAAGCCCTGATCAGCAACACCACCTTCTCGGCCATCAACGCGGAGCGGCAGGCCCGCGGAGAAGCGCTGTTCGCCAACCCCCGCAACGCCTGCGCTGGCACCCTGCGGCAGTTGGATCCAAAGGTGGTGGCTGCCCGCCGGCTGGATTTCTTCGCCTACACCCTCCACCTGCCGGAAGGCCAGCACGGTGCCCCGGGGAGCCAGTGGGACGCCTTGCAATGGCTGCGGCAGGCGGGCTTCCGGGTGAATCCCCACTGTGAACGCTGCCCCGACCTGGCCGCAGTGGAAGCCTTCTTCCTGAGGTGGGACATGGCCCGCCGCTCCCTCGACTACGCCACCGACGGGGTGGTGGTGAAGCTGGATGACCTGCGGCTCCAGGCCGATGCGGGCTTCACCCAGAAGGCACCCCGCTGGGCCATCGCCCTGAAATATGCCGCCGAGGAAGCCCCCACCAGGCTGCTGCGGCTGGTAGCCCAGGTGGGGCGCACCGGCAAGGTGACCCCCGTGGCGGAGTTCGAACCCGTGCCCTTGGCCGGCACTAGCGTGAGTCGCGCCACCCTGCACAACGCCGATCGCCTGCGGGAGCTGGAGCTCCACAGTGGCGACACAATCGTGGTGCGCAAGGCAGGGGAGATCATTCCCGAGGTGGTGCGGGTGGTGCCCGAACTGCGCCCCAAGGGTGCCCGCCTGCTCTCCCTGCCGAGCCTTTGCCCGGAATGCGGCTCCGAGCTGGTGCGGGAGGAGGGGGAGGCCGATACCCGTTGCGTCAACAGCAGTTGCCCGGCGATCCTGCGCGCCTCCCTGCGCCACTGGGTGAGCAAGGGAGCCATGGATGTGGAGGGACTGGGCAGCAAGCTGATCTCCCAGCTGGTGGATCGGGGCCTGGTGCGCTCCATCGCCGACCTCTATCGCCTCGATGGGGCCCTGCTGGCCAGCCTGGAGCGGATGGGGGAGAAGTCGGCAACCAACCTGGTGGAGGCCCTGGCCAGCTCCAAGGCCCAGCCCTGGCCAAGGCAGCTCTACGGCCTTGGCATCCACCATGTGGGCGAGGTGAATGCGAAAGCTCTGGCGCGGGCCTTCCCCGATGGGGCGTCCCTGCGCCGGGCGCTGGAGGAGGAGCCGGAACGGATCACGGCGGTGTACGGGGTGGGGCCCGAGATCACCGAGTCTTTGCAACAGTGGTTTGCCACCCCGGCCAACAGGGCGCTGCTGCAGGAGCTGGAGGCCATGGGCTTCTCCCTGGCCTCCCACGGGAGCGAGCCCCCTCAGCCAGAGCAGGGCAGCGGGGCCCGCCTAGCTGGGCAAACCTTTGTGCTCACAGGCACCTTGCCCACCCTGAGCCGTCGCCAGGCCCAGGACCTGATCGAAGCCGCCGGCGGCAAGGTGAGCAGCGCAGTGAGCCGCAAAACCACTTATGTGGTGGCAGGAGACGAGGCGGGCAGCAAGCTCAGCAAGGCCGAGAGCCTGGGGGTGGCGGTACTGGATGAACAGGGGTTGCGGGGGCTGTTAGAGGGCCACTGAAGAAGGGCCATCGCGATTGGCTGCCCAACATCCCTTCACATCAAGGGAATGTGGGTTACCTTCACAAGAAGTGGGAAAAGTTTCCGTGCTTCCCCGCCAGAGGCCCTTGCCGTCGGAGTCCATATTGATCGAAGACATCACGCTCAGTGCGGCCTTGCCCCGCTCCACGGGGTTTGGCCCTGCCAGTGCCATCCCCCCGGAGGTGCCAGCTCCGGCCACCCCTGTCCCTTCTGAGGCCATCCCAGGGGAAGATCCCTCCATCCAGCTTTCAGATCCTCTGCGCCAGCTGCTGGCCCGTCACCAGGTGCTGGTTCCGCTGCTCCGCCAATGGGTCATCGCGAAGGCTGTGGGCGGGTTGCATCTGAGCGAAAAGGAAAAGGAACAGGCTCAGAAAACCTGGCTGCAAAAGCAGGGGATTCAGTCGCACGACCAGCTGCAGAGCCATCTAGCGCTCCATGGCATGACGGAGGACGATGCCCGTTGGCAGGCAGAGCTGCCCTCGCGCATCCACCACCACTGCCAGGAGCAATTTCTGCACCGCGCCGAGCAACGTTTTCTCAGCCGCAAGCAGCAGCTCGACACGGTGATCTACAGCCTGCTGCGGGTCAGCAGTGAACACCTAGCCAACGAGCTCTACCTGCGCATCGCGGAAGGGGAGGCCGACTTTGCCGAGCTGGCCGCCACCTACGCCGAGGGGATGGAGCAGGCCACCCGGGGGGTGGTGGGGCCGGTACCTCTGGTGCAGGCCCACCCGATCCTGGCCAACGTGCTGCGCACCAGCCAGCCTGGCGAAGTGCGTCCGCCGCTGCAGATCGAGCCCTGGTGGCTGGTGATGCGACTGGAATCCCTCCAGCCCGCCAGCTTCGATGAGGCCATGCAGAGCCGCATGACCCATGAGCTGTTCGAAGAGTGGGTGCAGGACGAGGTGAAGCAACGGATCACCGGCTCCTCTCCATCCCTTCCCACCTGACACCGATGACGAGCACGTCCACGCAACGGCGTCAGGCCTGGCAGGACCGGGCCCCCTTTTCCGGCTTGTCTTCGGCGGGGCGAAGCAAGCTGGAGTCGGCGGTCCAGGTGCTGGAGTTTGCCGAGGGGCAAGCCATGAGCAGTGAGGGGGCAATCGGCGCCCAGATTCTTGTCCTCCTGGAGGGAGAAGCTCGGCTCCTGGGCCGACGCAGCGGGCGTCCCTTCACCCTCCAGAAACTTGGGGTGGGGGAGATTGTGGGACTGGCGTCCCTGTTGCGCGCTGGGGCCTGCGAACAGGTGAATGCGGCCACGGCAGTGAGGGCCGCCGCCATCCCGGATGCCCTGGTGTTGGAGCTGCTGGAGAAGGAAGAGGCCTTCCGCGCCTGGTGCACCAGCCACCTCTGGCTGGCGGAGCTCCACGCTCTCCTCGTGTGCCTGGAAGATCAGAACGCGATGGCGGAGGCGTTTGAACCCAACCGCTGGCGCCAGCGTGTCTTCCAGCTAGCGGAGCAGGCCAGGCTCCTGGCCCCAGACCGTCAGATCTGGCAAGGGCTCAAGGCGGGTGAAGCCCTGCTTCTGGGCAGTGCGAACGTGCCAGGGATGGCGATCGGCAGCCCGTTCAAGCCCGGGGAGGCCCTGCCCCGCCCCCTGCCCCCCCTGCCCCTGCGCCTGATCGCCCTGCCCCCGAGCGCGACCGCAGGAGCCGGCGAAGCCGTGTCGCCCGACCTGGCCACCGCGGCCCCCGGCGTGGGCAACGCACCGGAAGCGGGTGTCCTGCCCCAGCCCACCAGCCTGGATCTGGGCCAGCCCAGCACCCACCGGGGCTTCAACCTGGTGCGGGCCAGTGGGCCAGTGGGCGAAACCACCGCCTGCCTGCAGATGCTGGCCAAGCAGTTGAAGCTGCCCTTCCGCCGGGATGCGGTGGAGAAGATCCTCAGGGAAAAGGTGGACCAGGGGCAGCGGCCCAACCTCCAGCTCTGCGGCCAGATCGCCGCCATGCTGGGCCTGATCGTGAGCGGCGCCCGGGTGGGGTCGGAGGCGGCCACCCGCTTGATCACTCCCGCCCTGGTGCCCTGGAAGGATGGGTTCGCCATCCTGGTGAGCAGCAGTGCCCAGGGCTGGACCCTGGCCTCCCCCAAGGATGGCTGGGTGCGACTGAGTCCGGCCCAGATCAAGGCGGCCTATCCGGAGGGGTTGGAGCTGTTGCTGTTGGAGCGCAGCACAGCCACCCCGGAGCAAAAGTTCGGGCCGGGCTGGTTCTGGCCGGCCCTGAAGCGCTACCGGGGGATGCTGCTGCAGGTGCTGCTCGCCTCCTTTGTGGTGCAGCTCTTCAGCCTGGCCAATCCCCTGCTGATCCAGGTGATCATCGACAAGGTGATCGCCCAACGCAGCCTCGACACCCTGCAGATCCTGGGCATGGCGCTGGTGGTGGTGACCCTGATGGAAGGGGTGATCGGCTCCTTGCGCACCTTCCTCTTCACCGACACCACGAACCGCATCGACCTGCGCCTCGGCGCGGAAGTGATCGACCATTTGCTGCGGCTGCCCCTCAACTATTTCGATCGAAGGCCCGTCGGTGAACTCGGCACCCGGATCGCCGAGCTGGAGAAGATCCGCAACTTCCTCACGGGCCAGGCCCTGATGACCGTTTTGGATGCGGCCTTCTCGGTGATCTACATCATCGTGATGGTGATCTACAGCTGGGTGCTCACCCTGATCGCCCTAGCGGTGCTGCCGATCCAGATCGCCATCACCTTGGGGGGAGCGCCCTTATTCCGCCGCCAATACCGGCAGGCCGCCGAGGAGAACGCGCGCACGCAGAGCCATCTGGTTGAGGTGATCAGCGGCATCCAGACCGTGAAGGCGCAGAACGTAGAGATGGTGAGCCGCTGGAAATGGCAGGACTACTACGCCAAGTACATCTCCCGCACCTTCGACAAGACCATCACGGGCACCTTCCTCAACGAAACCAGCCAGGTGCTGCAGAAACTCTCCCAGCTGCTGGTGCTCTGGGTGGGGGCCACCATGGTGCTGAAGAGCGAGCTCACCCTAGGCCAGCTGATCGCCTTCCGCATCATCAGCGGCTACGTCACCCAGCCTCTCCTGAGGTTGTCGTCCATCTGGCAGAGCATCCAGGAGTTGCGGGTGTCGTTTGAGCGGCTCGCCGATGTGGTGGATACGCCGGAGGAATCGAATGCGGCGGATAAGGCCAACATTCCTTTGCCAGCCATCGATGGCAAAGTGGTGTTTGAGGACGTGAGCTTCTCCTTTGTGCCTGGGGGGCAGGAAACACTGAGCTCCATCAACTTGAGTGTGGAGCCGGGCACCTTCGTGGGCGTGGTAGGGCAGAGCGGGAGCGGCAAGAGCACCTTGATGAAGCTCCTGCCCCGGCTGTATGAGCCCACCAAGGGCCGCATCCTGGTCGACCAGTTCGACATCTCCAAAGTGGAGCTCTATTCCCTGCGGCGGCAAATCGGCATCGTGCCCCAGGAGCCCCTGCTGTTCTCCGGCACGATCAGCGACAACATCGCGCTCACCAATCCGGATGCCAGCAGCGACGACATCGTGGCTGCGGCTCGTACGGCAGCCGCCCATGATTTCATCATGGAATTGCCGGCGGGCTACAGCACGCCTGTGGGCGAGCGGGGGGCCTCCCTCTCCGGGGGGCAGCGCCAACGGATCGCCATCGCCCGAACCCTGTTGGCCAAACCCCGGCTGATGGTGATGGATGAAGCCACCAGCGCCCTCGACTACGAAGCGGAGCGGCAGGTGTGCGACAACCTGCGGGAAACGATGAAGCATTGCACGGTGTTTTTCATCACCCACCGACTGAGCACCATCCGCCGAGCCGACCGGATCGTGATGCTCCACCAGGGGGCCCTGGTGGAATCCGGAACCCATGAAGAGTTAATGGCCCTACGGGGTCGCTACTACGCCCTTTATCGCCAGCAGGAGGCCAGCTGATGCTTTCCCCACCCGAATGGCGCCCACCAGAGGGCACCGCTGAAGAAGAAGAGAAGCGCGAGCGGATGTTTGGCATCGGCGAAAGTGAAGAGGTGGTGCTGCAGCAATCACGGTTCTGGGCCCGGAGCATCACCTGGACGCTGATGGGCGTGACGGGCTTTGCCCTGGCCTGGCTTGCGCTGGCAAAAACGGAAGAGATCGTTACCGCGCCGGGGAAACTGGAGCCCCTAGGTGTGGTGAAGGAAATCCGCGTGCCCGTGGGCGGGGTGGTGGACGACATCCTGGTGAAGGAAGGGGAGCAGGTGAAGAAGGGCCAGGTGTTGCTCAAGCTCGACACCGAGGCCACCAAGGACCGCCAGCAGAGCCTGCTCAGCAGCATTGCCTACAAGGACCAGCAGCTGGGCCTGAAAGTGGAGGAGCTGAGGCGCTATCTGGATGTGAACGACACGGAGCAGCGCATGCTGGTCCAAAGTCTGGGGCTGGAGCAGGAGGTGCTCGACCGGCTGGAGGTGCTCAACCAGCAGGGAGCGGTGCAGGAGCTCCAATACCTCACCCAGCGCAACAAGGTGCAGGAGGTGGCCAGCAAGCTGGAGAGCACCCGGGTGGAACGGCTGCGCCAGGTGGCGATCCTGGGGCAGGGCATCCGCCAGCTGCAAACGGAGATGGCGGATCTGCGCAGCAAATTGATCGAGCTCAACGTGAACATCCGCTACCAGGCCCTCACCTCACCGGTGGATGGGGTGGTGTTTGAGCTCAAGCCGAAGGCGAAGGGCTTTGTGGCCCAATCCAGCGAGCCGGTGCTGAAGGTGGTGCCGAACGACAAGCTGGAAGCCCGGGTGGAGGTGCCCAGCACAGACATCGGTTTTGTGAGTGTGAACCGGCCGGCGGACGTCAGCATCGATTCCTTCCCCGCCACCGACTTCGGCGTGATCAAGGGCCGGGTGCGCAAGATCGGCTCCGACTCCCTGCCCCCCGACCAGATGAAGAACTTCTACCGGGTGCCCGTGGACATCGCCCTCGACTCCCAAACCCTGAAGCTCAAAGATGGCACGACCCTGCCGCTGCAGGTGGGCATGTCGATCACGGCTAACGTGAAGTTGCGGAAAGTGACCTACCTGCAGCTGCTGCTGAGCGACTTCAAGAACAAAGCCGATGCCCTCCGACGGATCT
>JBBASA010000033.1:0-20429 GCA_040399515.1 Cyanobium sp.
AGAAGCTGGAGGAATACGACTTCGCCTCCGCCACCGTGATCGGCATGGTGATGCTTGGCTTTTCCCTGCTGAGCCTGCTGGTGATCAATGGTCTGCAGGTGTGGGGCCGCCACTGGGAAGCCAATCCGATGGTGGGCGGCTAACCCCACCCCTGTTCTTGATCTATTTTCCCTGCCATGGCTACGTCTCGACGCCTTCGCCAACAGATCCTCTCCCTGCCAAAGCCCAGTGCCTCGGTGATGGTGCCGTTAATTGCCGGGCTCTACGTGGCCGTACTGATCCTGCTGCCGGCCCTGCAGGTGGTGGCGGGTGCCTTTGCCAAGGGGCTGGGGCCCTTCCTGGAGAACCTCACTTCTCCTGACCTGATCTCCGCCGTGAAGCTCACCCTGCTGATGGCGGCCATCGCCGTGCCGGCCAACACCATCTTCGGCCTGGCGGCCGCCACCGCCATCGCCCGGCGCCAATTCCCCGGCAAAGCCCTGTTGCTGAGCGTGATCGATCTGCCGTTTTCGATTTCCCCCGTGGTGGTGGGCTTGATGCTGGTGTTGCTCTACAGCCCCACCCATGGTCTGCTGAAAGATGGGATGGGCTGGCTGGGTTGGAAGATCATCTTTTCCTGGCCTGGCATGGCCTTGGCCACGATCATCGTCACCTTCCCATTCATGGCACGAGAAGTGATCCCCTTGCTGGAGGAGGAGGGCTGGGATCAGGAGGAGGCCGCCCGCACCCTTGGGGCCACCAGCTGGCAGGTCTTTCGCAAGGTGACCCTGCCCACGGTGCGCTGGGCCGTGCTCTATGGCCTGGTGCTCACCACCGCCCGGGCCCTCGGAGAATTCGGTGCGGTGGCCGTGGTGAGCGGCAACATCGCCGGCCAAACCCAAACCCTTCCCCTTTTTGTGGAGGACAGCTACAAGCAATACGACACGGAGCTGGCCTACGGCGCCGCCCTGGTGCTCGGCGGGGTGGGCCTGGTGTCGCTGCTGTTGAAGATTTTTGTGGAGCGGCTCGTGGGCGGGGTGAAGGAAACCAAACCCATGAATTGAACCCAGCAGGCTCAAGAAGACAGCAGGGCATTGGAAAACAACGTGCCCTGAACGAAGGAGAGATGCGGCGAACGTCTTTGAGGGCGCGACGCCTGAGGCTTCCTGGGCCGTGGGAGCGGCTTACCGGGGCGCGGAAGCGCTAGGGCAGAGACCTGGGACGCTGGAGAAATGGGGGGCTCCATGGGCCAACCCAGATCGACGGCTCGGAAAACGACGTAGGGGGAGGAAACAGCCATGGAACCCAATCAGTACGCTTGTACTATAGCCGCTCCGGTCTGGCTTGGGGTTTGCGCCCAAGGGCGAAGGCTCCCAGGGCGCGTCTACGGAAGAGGCACTACAAAGACTGGGAGGTGATGCCCAGCTGCTGGCCGATCACCCAGTTGGTGGCCGCCTTCTGGGTGTGCCAGGCCTGGAGGAGCTGCTTGGCGATGGCCTTGAGTGCCTCGGGATCGGCGGTGGCATCAATGGCCCGACTGAAACGCTCAATCTCGAACTGCTGGCCGATCGACAATTCCATCGTGGAAGACATGGCAGGAGGTATTGCGGAGTCACTCATGGGGTCCTTTATCAAGAGTATTTAACAAATCTAAAGATACCCCAGGGCTCCCAAGACCCAGTAGCGACGGCTACCCGACCCCGTCCCCTGTCAGTGTTTCGAAGTATGAAGCCAGCCCATTGATTAGTTTTTTGTATCACTAAGATAATTCTCTTTGTAATTGGTGGCATGCGATTAACCTGGCCCCAGCACCTGGAAACCGCGCGCACCCTGGAGCTCACGGGGGATGGCCAGCGGGGTGAGGCTCTGGCGCTGATGGGAATCGCTCTGCTCGTGCTCGCCCAGGATCTTCTGGACCAGGAGATCACCACCAGCGACGCCGCCTGAAAACGGGCTCCATACTCACTGAGCTTGTGGCTTCGGCGGCAGGAAGGGGTAAGCACCACAACCCGCTGAAACGACAAGTCGAGCAAACATCGGTGCATCCTCATCAGAGCGATGCGCGAAATAGAATTCACGGTGGTGAACCGAACGGATGGGCTCGTGGCCCAGTCCCTCACCCAAGACCTGTTGATTGCCGCTCCCACCATGGAAGAGCTGCATCACGAAGCCAGAGACGCCTTAATCCGCCATCTGGGACCAGCCCACGCCACCTATCGGGTGAAGTGGCGGCGCAGCTGATGGAGCCAATCCCCCGGCCGATCCTGGACGCGCACCTGCAGGCTGGCCATGGAACGGGCCAGGCCCATCCCTCCCCTGCGCAGCACCGATCCCACATGCATGGCCACAGCCAGGGCTACAGCCAGCCAGGCCACCAGATGAACCGTGTAGATCCCCTGGCCTAGGTCGCCCTGCCGCAGCCAGTTTTCATCCATCAACTTGCCGCTGCCCACCGCCAGCACCAGGGCTCCCAGGGCCACGGCGTTAGCCGGTTGGCGGAGCCGGGCACGGCCAAGGGTCAGGGCATAGAGCACGAACAACAGGGCGATCGGCCAGAGCACCACGCCCGCCGTTCCGTGGATATCGATCCACTCCCCTTGGAAGGCCACGGGCAGGCGGCCCCAGCGACCATCGAACTGGCTGTAAACCATCAGGCCCGTGGCCCAGGCCCCGCAAACGAGCAGGGCCATGGCTCCATGGAGCACACGCAGCAGAGACGGTTGATAGGGGCGGGGCATGCCGCGAACCTCAGCGGAGAGCCTGTTGTAGCGCCGCGAGGCCAAACACGAGGAACAACCCACCGCTGAGGCGATAGAGCACTTGCTCACGCAGGCGGCCCCCGATCCACTTGCCCGCCCCCACCGCCAACCCAGTCACCAGGCCATGGCCCGCCAAGGTGCCCGCCAACAAGCCGGCGAAGGTGAAGGCAGGAGCCGTCGCCAGAAAAATGGTAGTGAATTGTGTGCGGTCGCCCAACTCCGCCAGAAACACCAGCACAAAGGCTTCCCAGATCACCGCCCCGGCCGTGCGCGCCGGTGCCCCCCGTCCTTCAGCCTGGTCGATGGTGGCCTCCGCATCCCTCTCCTCCTCTCCGGCCCCATCCGCTGCCATGCCCTGGGCCTCCCAGAGGAGTTTCAGGCCAAAGCCCAGAAACAGCAGGGCGGCCAGCCAGGGCACCAAGGCCTGGGGCAACATTTCCCGCAGTCCATAGCCCAGGGCCAGGGAGAGGAGGGTGACAGCCGCCAGGGCAACAAAGGCCCCCACAAACACATCACGGGCCCGGTGGCGCGCCGCCAGGATCAAGGCCATGAAAAACGTCTTGTCGCCCAACTCCGCCAGGGTGATCGCAGTGAAACTGGCGCCAAAGGCCGCCCAGCCCTGGGGAACCAGTCCTGTCATGGCCGCCTCCCTGTGGGATTCAAGGGCAACTCCGGTTGATCCAGCTGGAGGGTAGCTTTACCGATGCCGATGGCCGCCAGGCGCTCCTCGGCCAGGGCAAGCAACGCCGAGGGGGGGAGCCCAGTGCCATCCCAGCGCAGGTGGGCCGTCAGGGCTGCCCGGCTGGTGCTGAGACCCCACACGTGCAGGTCGTCCACCGCCCCCACCCCTGGCAGGCCCAGCAGCACGGCCTCCACCTGGGCTAGGTCGATCCCCTTCGGCACTGCATCGAGATTCAGGGCCAGGGCATCTTTGAGCAGACCCCAGGCGCTGCCGATCACCGCCAATCCCACGCCGATGGCCGTGGCCGGATCCAGCCAGAGCCATCCGGTGACGCCCACCAGCAGGGCGCTCACCAGCACCGCCACGGACACCGCCGCATCCGTGAGCAGATGCAGCACCGCCGCCCGCCGGTTCAGGTCGTGGTGGTGGTTATGGCCGAAGAGTCTGGCGGAGAGGAGATTGATGGCGATGCCGGCGGCAGCGGCCCAGGCCACCGGTCCCGACGCCAGGGGCACCGGATGAAACAGCCGTTGGATGGCCTCCACCATCACCACCATCCCGGCGCCGAAGATCAGCATGGCGTTCAGCAAGGCGGCCAGGTGGGTGCTGCGCCCATAGCCGTAGGTGAAGCGTCCCTGGGCGGGCCGCAGGCTCAGTCGCTCCGCCCCCCACCCAAGGGCCAGACCCACCACATCGCCGAGGTTGTGCAGAGCATCGCCGATCAGGGCCAGAGACCCAAAACCGAAGCCGATCACCAGCTGGAGCGCCGTCAGGCCACTGTTAAGAAGGATGCTCCAGCGAAAGGCCCGCCCCGCTCCGGCCCCGGGGGAATGGGACCCGTGATGGCCATGCGCGTGCTCAGCCACGGCCCGGTACCCGAGATTCTTTGATCATCACTCCTGCAGCCACCGCCGCACCAGCCGCCGGGCCTCGGGCATGGCCTCCAACAGGGACGCCGAGAGCCCTGTGCCATGGGGAAAGGCAACGGCGGGCATCCGCAACAGCGTGCCCTCGCCCCGCCAGCCGTAGAGGGTGTGAGCCAGGGCCAGCAGGGGGGCGGGCTGGAGCTGGTGCGGGTCCAGGCCGGCCGCACCGATGCCCGCGAAGGCCTCGGGCTGGAGGGATTCCAGCCACGGCGCCACAGTGCGGACCGACACGCAGGCATCCAAAAACAGCACCCGTTGGGCCCCGGCCACCGGGCAGGCCAGCTCGGGAGTGAGCTGGTGCACAACCCTCAGCTCAGCACAGGGGGTGCTCCAGCCCCCCAGCTCCTCCGCCAGCTCCTCCACCAACAGGGCCCCCACCCCGTCGTCCCCCCGCAGGGGATTGCCGATGCCGATCAGCAGATCGAACCTGGCTTCCATCAGCGGCGCCTCTCCGCCAGCACCTCGCCATTCGGGGCCACCAGCTGCACCTGCAGCGGCATCTGGCCAGCCGCATGGGTAGAGCAGGAGAGGCAGGGATCGAAGCAGCGGATGCCCGCCTCGATGCGGTTGAGGATGGCCTCCGGGATCTGGGCATCGGCGGCCACCGGATCGGGCAGAAACTCCCGGGCGATCTGGTGCACGGTGCGGTTCATGGCCAGGTTGTTCTGGCCCGTGGCGATGATCAGATTCACCCGGGTGATCAACCCCTGGCCATCCACCCGGTAGTGGTGAAACAGGGTGCCCCGGGGTGCCTCGCTCACCCCCACGGCCTCCTGGACGTTGAGGCTGGCCCGGGCACGCACCCGCCCCGTGGCCAGCTCCGGATCGGCCACCAGCTGCTCGATCGCCTCCAGGCAGGCCACGATCTCCACCAACCGGGCGTGGTGGTAGGCAAAGCTGGAAAGGGCCACCCGACCGGCCCGCTGGCGGAATTCCGCGAGTTCCTGGTCGGCCCAGGGAGTGCCGATGGCGTCGCACACATTGAGGCGGGCCAGGGGGCCCACCCGATAGATCCCATCGGGATAGCCCAAGGGTTTGTAGTAAGGGAATTTCAAATAACTCCAAGGCTCCACCGCTTCCCCCAGGAAGCTGGCGTAGTCGTCCTCCAAGAGGCCGTCGGCCACGATCGCGCCATCGGGTCCGCGGAAGCGAATCCCCCCCTCGATGTGCTCCCAGAGCCCATCGGGCGTTACCAGAGCCATGAACAGGCTGGGGAAGCGGCCGAACACCGCCTGTTCCTGCTGCAGGGGCCCATCCAGCAGGCCCTTGAACAAGGCAAGAGCCGCCGCGGTGGTCTGGCGGGCCTCGGGCAGGCGGGAGAGGATCCAGTCGCGGGCGTCATCGGCCAGGGGGGTGCGCACGCCACCGGGGACGGCCCAGGCCGCATGGATCTTGCGCCCCCCCAGCAGCTCGATGATCTGCTGGCCGAACTGGCGCAGGCGGATGCCGGAGCGGGCCAGCTCCGGATCGGCGGCCATCAGGCCGAACACGTTGCGACGGGCTGGATCGCTCTCCCAACCGAGCAAGAAATCCGGGCTGCTGAGATGGAAGAAGGCCAGGGCATGGCTCTGGGTGAGCTGGGCCAGATTCAGCAGGCGCCGCAGCTTGCGGGCGGCGGGGGGCACCTGCACCGCCAGCAGCTTGTCGCCGGTTTTCGCGGCGCAGAGCAGGTGGCTCACCGGGCAGATGCCGCAGATGCGGGCCGTGATCCCCGCCATCTCAGAGAAGGGTCGCCCCTCACAGAATTTCTCAAAGCCCCGATACTCGACAACGTGGAAGCGGGTGTCACAGAGCCGACCCGCATCGTCGAGGTGCAGGGTGATCTTGGCGTGGCCCTCGATGCGGGTCACCGGGTCGATCAGAACGGTGCGGCTCATGGGGAAGTCATCCGAAACGCAGCATGTCGGGGCCCTCCAGCCGGGGCAGCTCGCCGGCCAGCAGGGGGAGCAGGGCCTCCTTGATCCGCTCGGCGGAGGGGGGACACCCCGGCAGCCAGAGATCCACCGCAATCACCTCATGGAGGGGCAAGACCCTCTCCAGCAGCTCGGGCACAATGCCCGGGGCATGGGGCAGCTGGGCGCCGTGATCGGCCAGCTCCACATACCCCCGACGCAACACCGCGTCCGGCCCATCGAGCAGGTTGCGCATCCCGGGCACATTCGCGCTCACGGCGCAGTCGCCGAACGACACCACCCAGCGGCTCCGCTCCCGCACCTGAAGGGCCAGGGCCAGATTGTCGGCATTGGCCACCGCCCCCTCCACCAGCACCAGATCCACCCCTTCCGGATAGGTCTTGGCATCGGAGGCCACCGGCGAATACACCACCTCCACCCGTTCAGCGAGATCAAAGAGAAACTCGTCGAGATCCAGAAACGACATGTGGCACCCCGAGCACCCCGCCAGCCAAACCGTGGCAAACCGCAGGCGGGAAGGCGTCATGGGTGGCGCCATTCGTGCTGCTCCCGCGCCGCGCGCAAGGTGGCGGGCCAGTTGCGGTGGGGATGCTTTTCGGCCGTGGTGTCGTCCTTATGGAAGAGGGCGCCGGTGGGACACACCTCCACGCACTTGCCGCAGGAGGTGCAGGCGTCCACCTCCCCCCAGGGCTGATCAAGCCCGGCAATGATGTGGCAATGGGCGCCGCGGCTGGCCACATCCCACACGTGGGCCCCCTCGATCTCGTCGCACACCCGCACGCAGCGGGTGCAGAGGATGCAGCGGTTGTGGTCGAGGCTGAAAAGTGGATGGGACGCATCCACCGACCGCTGCGGATATTGGTAAGGAAAGCGGGAGTGGTCCATGCCCACCTGCACGGCCACATCCTGGAGCTCACAGGAGCCGTTGGCCACACAGAAGGCGCACACATGGTTGCCTTCCGCGAAGAAGAGCTCCACCGCCATGCGGCGGAAGGCCTCCAGCTGGGGGGTGTGGCTATGCACCACCAGGCCTTCCGAGGCCGCCGTGGCGCAGGCCGGCTGGGGACGGGCCAGGCCCTCCACCTCCACCAGGCAGAGGCGGCAGGCGGCCACGGGGCTGAGGCCATCGAGATGGCACAACACCGGCACCGCCACTCCGGCAGCCCGGCAGGCCTGCAGCAGGGTGGATCCCTCGGGAACGGCCACCGGCTGGCCATCGATTTGGAGGGTGAGCACGCTCATGGCGGGCCCTCAGAGCAGGCAGCTTCGTACTCCTTTCGAAAATGGCGCAGGGTGCTCAGCACGGGATTGGGGGCCGCCTGGCCCAGGCCGCAGAGGCTCGTGGCCTTCACCATCTGGCAGAGCTCTTCGAGCTGTTCCAGATCCGCCGGAGTGGCCTGGCAGCTGGCAAAGCGATCCAGCAGTTGCAACAGCTGCACGGTGCCGGCCCGGCAGGGCACGCACTTGCCGCAGCTCTCATTCACGCTAAAGCGCATGAAATGTTGGGCCACCCCCGGCATGGAGGTGGTGGCCCCCATCACCACCAACCCCCCGGAGCCCATCATCGAACCCAGCTCCAGCAGGCTCTCATAATCCACGGGGGTGTCTAGCAGGGCCGCGGGGATGCAGCCACCGGAGGGTCCGCCGGTCTGCACCGCCTTGATGGGAGAGCCATCCGGCACCCCACCCCCCATGGTGTCCACCACGGTGCGCAGGGAGGTGCCCATGGGCACCTCCACCAGGCCGGGGTTGGCCACGGCGCCGGAGAGGGAAAACACCTTGGTGCCCTTGCTTCTCTCCGTACCCATCGCCGCAAACCAGGCGCCCCCCTCCCGCAGGATGGCCGGAAGGGCGGCAAGGGTTTCCACGTTGTTGATCAGGGTGGGGGCCCCCCACAACCCCGATTGGGCCGGATAGGGCGGACGGGTGCGGGGGGTGCCCCGCTGGCCCTCAATGGAATGGAGCAGGGCCGTCTCCTCCCCGCACACATAGGCCCCCGCCCCCACCCGCACCTCCAGGCTGAGGGAGAAGGAGGAACCCGCGATCTCCTCTCCGAGGAGCCCTTCCCGACGGGCCTGGCGGATCGCCCGCCGCACCCGCTCGATCGCCAGGGGATATTCCGCCCGCACATACACGTAGCCCTGGCTGGCCCCCACGGCGAAGGCGGCGATGGCCAGCCCTTCCAGCAGGCGATGGGGATCGCCCTCCAGCACACTGCGGTCCATGAAGGCGCCGGGATCTCCTTCATCGGCGTTGCACACCACAAAGCGGGGACCCGGGGGCTGGAGCGCCACCGTGTCCCATTTCAGGCCGGTGGGATAGCCGCCACCGCCCCGGCCCCGCAGGCCGCTGCACTTCACCTGCTCCCGCACCTCCTCCGGAGTGCGCTCGAGCAGGCAGCGCCGAAACTGGGCATAGGTGCCCGCCGCCAGGGCCTCCGCAATGGAATCCGGGTTGATCTGGCCGCATCCCTCCAACACCACGGCCTTCTGCAAGGCCAGAAAGGGATGGGCTGGATCAATCCAGTGGGTGGCCAAGGAGGAAGGGACCGTAGAGCCTTGGGACACCAGCTGTTGGAGCAAGGGGACCGCCAGTTCAGGGGTCACCTGTCCGTAGAGGGCCACAGCCCCGTCGGCCCCCTCCGCGGCCACCAGGGGGCCTTTTCCACACCATCTCAGACAGCCCACGGGCTGGATGGCCACATCCTCCGGGGTGAGGCCCAGGTGCTCCCTGGCCCCTTCCAGTGCCTGCAGCAGGGTGCTGCCGCCCACACTGCGGCAACCGCTGGCATCGCAGCAGCGAAGGCGGGCCAGATGAGCCGTCATGGGGCCCCTCCGGAAGCGATCGGCACACCGGCCTGCTCCAGCTGCTGGGCCAAACGCAGGGGATCTCTCACCGCCAGCCGAATCACCATTGCCCCATCCACCTCCAGCACCGGCGCCTGGCCGCAAGCCCCCAGACAACTCACCTGCTGCAGGGCCCAGGTGCCACTGCCCGCCGGAGCATCCAGGCGCACGGCCAGACGTGTTTCCAGCTCCCGGACCAGATCGGCGCCGCCGTGCACGAAACAGGCCGTGCCCAGGCACACCGCGCAGGTGTGGGGGGTGGGGGGTTCGAGTCGGAAGAGGTGATAGAAGCTGGCCACCCCCTGCACCCGGCTCAGAGGCAAGCGCAGCTGGCGGGCCACCTCATCGAGGGCGGTCCGGGGCAGATAGCCATGGAGTTCCTGCACCTGATGCAGCACCTCGATGAGGGCATCAGGCCGACCCCCCTGGTGGTCCACAATCTGGCCGATGCGCTGGCTGTCAGGGCTTTCCGTTCGCACGCCAACCCTGCATCTTCCCCTGTCTTAGCCACATCTGGAGGGCGTGGACCGTTGGACCAGGGGAACGTTCAGAAGACGCGCAGCGCCTCCAGAGCACCTTGCCCGTGGAGCTCGGCCAGGGCGTCGTAGCCGCCGATGGCCTCGCCATCGATGAACACCTGGGGCAGGGTGGGCCGGCCACTGCGCTGGGCGATGGCGGCTTTTTCTTCAGGGGACCGCACCACCTGTACCCGGTGGGGAATGCCGAGGGTGCGCAACAGGCGCTGGGCCCGGGCCGAGTAGGGACAGCCGCTGAGCACGGCGATGTCCACCTCATGGGGGGTGGCCGTGGGCATGGGCTCCGCCGATTCGGCAAAGACGCCCACGAGCAGCTGGGCCCCCTTCCGCACCAGGGTGCCATGCTCCATGTGCCCTCCCCAGACCTGGCAGGCCCCATCGGAGAGGCTCAGGTGGAGGTGAACCCCCTCTGGTGCCAAGGTGCCATTGAGGGTGATGATCTCCAGATCCCCCTCGATCACGGAGGGGCTGGGCTGGCCTGGGCACTGAAAGGCCGCCCGGGACAGGTCGCCCACCACCCCCAGCACGAAGCCTGAAGCCGCACGGGCCACCGCAAACTCCTCCAGGCTGCGACGCAGATCGCTGCCGGGGGCCAGCTGCAAGGGCACGGCATGCATGGAAAGGCCTACGGGGGCGTTCAGATTACGCCGACGCCCTGGGCCTACCCTCAGCGGCTGCTTGCCCCCCACCATGACCCCTCCAGCCCACGCCGCCAGCCACTGGCTCCTGGCGAAGAGAGGTGGGGTGGGGATCTCGGCGGGGCTGGCCACCGCACTGACGGTGGGGGCTTTGACCGGCGTGCTAGCCCCCCTGGAGCGGGGATTGGCCGCGGAGATGGCCGCCCGGCCTCTCCCCGCCTGGTATTTCCTACTGTTCATCCTGCTCGGGGCCCTGGTGCCCCTGGTGCTGCGGTGGCTTCATCGGCGGCGGCCCGAAACGGCCCGGGTGCTCGATCCATACCTGGTGCTTCTGGCCGGGCAGATCCTCACGGAAGGGCTGGTCACCCAGGCCGGGGGGAAGGGGCTGGGGGTGCTGGTGGGGATGGTCTTCACCCTGATCCGCCTGTGGCAGCTGAAGCTGCTCTGGCCCCTAGCCCGCAGGCCCGCCTGGTTGCGGCGCTGGCTCGTATTAGCCCTGGTGCTTTGGGGCGGCAATGCCCTGCAGATGCTGGCCTTCCGCTGGTGGCCCCTGCTGGCCTGACCTACTCGCTATCAGCCGCCTGAAGGTTCCAGCCGCGTGGTGGCCAGACGGCGGCGCAACCCCTTCACGGCTCCACCAAGTCGTTTGGTGTAGCCATACAACACCAGGAAAGAGGGCAACCCAATCCGGTGGATCAGCCAGAGGGCTCTGGGATCCGATTCACAGCTGGCATCCACAACAAACGTGGGGTCGAGGCGTTGCATACGCTCCAACAGCTCCCGGTCATTGGGGCAATAACAACGAAGGCAGTCGTAATAGCGCCGCACCAGGAGCTGACGGCGAGATTGCGTGAGTTGACCAAGGCTCGACAAATGGTGTTCGATTTTTTCGTACACGCGGCAGCGGGCAAAGGTGAGCCGTTGATAGATCGTGGCTTCCCCATGGCTGCGCCCTTGGATGGAGTTGGGATGGAGGCGCCAAAAGTAGGAGATGGTGTCGGTCTTGACCGTTTGGCCACCCTTCAAGGCCAGCCGACAAAACCAGTCGTAGTCGTCAATGATGGAGACATTGGCATCCCAGCGTTCATCAGCGATGAAACTACGTTTATAAAGGGCTGCTGCGGTGTAGGGCATGGATTCCCCCTGCAAGATGGCTTCCGTCAGGCGCGCAGGATCAGGTGGGGTCAACACCCGCAGGGAATCTTTCAGGAAGCGGCCATGCGCGTCGATGGACACCACTCCCCACTTGGACATCACGATGTCGGCATCCGTCCGCAGGGCCTCCCGACACTCCACATTGAATCCGCGAGGTTGGATCAGATCATCATGATCAAGGAATTTGACGTAGCGGCCTTCGGCCAGAGCCAAACCAGCATTTCTTCCGGCGGAGCCTGATCCACTGTTGCCGGTGAGACGGTGAAGCTTGATGGAAGGAAAACGCTGGGCCAGCCGCTCAGGCGTTCCATCGGTGGAACCGTCGTCAACCACAATAATCTCAAGGGGGATAACTCTAATTTTTAGACAGCTTGAGAGCGCTTCTTCTATGTGATTTCCACCATTATAAGTCGGAATAATAATCGATACAAAAGGTTGTAAGTTCATCCTATAAGTTTCAGCAGACTGTGGGTAAGACTGCAGGCGTTTAGCAACACGCTTTGCACGTTCTGGTTGGTGTTGCACATACCAGAAAATTGTTTGGTGCTACAGGCCCGCTCTTTGGGCCAATATAAACGAAGGATCAGGGTGTTCCAAACGTCTCTCAGATCACCCTGCGGATCAAGATCTGATGGGTGGCCGATTGCCACGCCCCCGTGGCGTCATACCGGCGGATCAGACGCTCCATCCTGTCTGGAGCGGTGAGCCAGCCCCCCTCCACGGTGAAGGCCTCCCGGTGGCTCACCTGGGCGGGAAGACGGCAGAACCCGCCATCGGGGAGGAGCCGCACCCCTTGCAGATCCGCCAAAGACCACTCCAATGGGCAGGGGCTGATCTCGGGCTCGGGCCAATCGGCGCTGATGGTGGCTTCCTCCCCCTCCCACCTCCCCACCAGCTGCTCCAGGGTGGTGGCCGGCAACTCCTGGGCGCCGCTGCCCGCACGGAACTCGCGGATCAGCACCAGGTGATCAAAGCAGCCTGGTTCGCTGTAGAGCACCACCAGGCGATGGCGCCGATCGGCACCAATGAAGCCAAACTCCCCACCAAAGGCCGTATTGGGAGCCACCTGCAGCGATCCTTTGCAGAACGTGCCCGGTGTAAAGAACACCACCTGCCGTCCCAGACTCCGGTAGTCCTGCTGGATGTCGCGGGTGGGGGGGGGCGCCTCCGCCCCGGGGCCACCGCCGGGTGCCACTGGGGTGGTCGATGGCCAGCGCTGCAGCCCGAACCGCACCAAACGCCCTTCCTCCCCAGCCTCCAGGGTGAGGATCGAAGGAGACACCTCCAGCATCTGGCCCGCCGCGTCAAGGGTGGCGAAAGACCCGCGCCACTCTCCAAGGTTCTGCTGGAAGTTGTGCCACTGGCTAGACATCGGGCAAGGGGAATCAGAGAGGGAGGCCAGAGCTGGGGAGCTCACAGGCCGCGAGGCTAATGGTGTCCGCCAGCCGCACGGCTCACCTGGAGGATGGGCGCCGCAATCCAAGGGCCAGCAAGCCAGCACTCACCACCAACACGAGGGTGGAGAGCACCTGAATCTGGGGCGCGATCTCCCGCTGGAAAGCCCCGGCCAGGTAGAGGGGCAGGGTGAGCGTTTCACCGGCCACGAAACTGCTGATCACATAGTCGTCAAACGACAGGGAAAAGCAGAGGAGGGCTGCGGCGAGCAATCCAGGGGCCAGCAGGGGAAGGGTGACCCGACGAAAGGCCGCCAGAGGCGGCGCCCCCAGATCCTGGGCCGCCAGCTCCAGATTCCAATCAAAGCCCGCGAGCCGGGCTTTGAGGGTGAGGGTGGCGTAGCTCAGGCAAAACAGACTGTGGGCTAGCAGAAGGTTGAGAGGCCCCCTGGGCAGATTGAGCCCCGCAAACAGATAGAGCAAGGACGCGGCCAGCACGATCTCCGGATTGGTGAGGGGAAGGGCCACCACTGCCTCGATCGCCCCCACCCCGCGGCCCCGGGCACGGCTGAGGCCAAGGGCCAGGAGGCCCCCCAGCACGATCGCCACCGCGGCCGACACCAGGGCCAGGGCCACACTGGTGAAAAAGGCCTCCGTGAGGGCCCGATCCCGGAAGGGGTGCAACCAGTTGTCGAGGGTGAAGCCCTGCCACACCAGATTGAAGCGGCCCCGGGGCGCGTTGAAGCTGAAGAGCACGGTCACCGCGATGGGGGCATAGAGCAGCCCATAGGCCAGGGCGCTCCAGAGAGCCAGGCACCAGCCGCCGGCCCCCCTCATGGCAGGGACAGCTCTTGGAGGCCTCGGCGACGCAAGAGCCACACCGAAAGGGTGATCAGCAGCATGAGCAGCAGGGTGAGGGCGGCGGCCCGGGGCGCCTGCAGCTGCACCAGAAGCAGATTTTCAATGGTGTTGGCGATCATCTGCTGGTTGGGCCCACCCAGAAAGCGGGGGTTCACCACGTCGCCGGCGGCGGGAATCAGACTCAGCAGCAGGCCCGCATTCAGCCCCGGCAGTGAGAGGGGACACACCACCTGCCAGAACCGTCGCAGGGGACCTGCGTACTGGTCGGCGGCCGCCTCCAGCAGAAGAGGATCGATCCGCTCCATGGCCACCACAAGGGGGAGCACCAGGAAGGGGAGCAGGTTGTAGAGCAGGCCGAGAATCACGGCGGTGGGGGTGTTGAGCAGGCGGCCCGCCTGGAGCACCCCCAGCTCCTGAAGGGCGGAGGCCAGCCCCAGGGTGCGCACCAGTTGGAGCACGGGCCCCTGATCGCCCAGCAGGGTGGTGAGCGCAATGGCCCGCACCAGATAGGAGGTGTAGAACGGCAATACCACCAGGGCCACAAGCAGGGGGCGCCAACGCCCCCCCTGGAAGCGGATGAAGAGCGCCAGGGGGTAGGCGATCAACACCCCCAAGGCGGTTGCCATCCCTGCATAGAGGAAGGAGCGCAGCAGGATGGGCCCGTAGAGCTGCAGCACCTCCAGGTAGGTGCTGAACCGCCAACGGAACACCGTGCGCAAGCTGAAGCGATCCACCTGGTCAGACAGGGAGAGGGGCACCAGAGCCAGCAAGGGCAGGAGATAGAGAACGAGAAGCCATAGCAGGCCCGGCGCGATCAGGAGCCAGGTGCCCAAGGGTCTGCCGCTCCGCCCCCCCAGGGGGGCCTCAACCGTCGGTGATGCGGGCAAAGCGCTCCTCCCAGCGGGCCTCCTCCGTCTCACTGAGGGGGCCAAACACATGCAGACGGCCCTCCATCGCGTCCCCGGGGAACATCAGAGGATTGCGGGCCAGCTTGGCCGTGGCGGGATCGGCCGCCAACACCTCCTGCACCCCGTCCACCGGGGAGATGTATTGCACCTGGGCGGCGATGCGCGCCGCCTGGACCGGGTCGTAGACCCAGTTGAGCCATTGGGCGACGGCCTCAGGATGGCGGGCGCCCTTGGGCATGAGCATCACATCCGCCCACTGGGTGCCCCCACTGTCGGGAACGACAAAACGCAGATCCGGCTGATCCATCGCCAGCTGGGCCACATCCCCCGACCAGCCGATGCAGGCCGCCAGGTTGCCCGCCAGGAGATCCGTCTGGTAGTCGTTGCCGGTGAAACGGCGAATCTGTCCATCCCGGCGGGCCTTCTCCAGCCGATCAAAGGAGGGTGCGGCCGCGTCCCAGGTGGGGCGGGTGATGTCCTTGCCATCGGCGAGCATGAGCAGGCCCATGGTGTCGCGCATTTCCAGCAGGGCCGAGACGCGACCCTTCAGGGCTGGATCAAAGAGATCGGCCATGCTGCGCAGCTCCCGCCCCGTGGCCTTGATGTTGTAGACAATGCCGGCGATGCCAGATTGCCAGGGCAGGGTAAAGCGCTGCTGGGGATCCCAGGAGGGGTTGCGCAGGGAGGGTAGGAGATGCTTTGCATTCGGCACCTGAGCCAGGGGGAGCGGATCCGCCCAGCCCAGGCCGATCAGCCGCTCCGCCATCCAGGAGGCCAGCACCACCAGATCCTGCGGCAACGCCCGACCAGCGGCCAGCTCGGGACGGATGCGGGCAAAGAACTGCCTGACGTCGTTGATGTCTTCGTTGTAGCGAACCCGGATGCCTGTGGCCTCCTCAAACCGTCGCACCGAGCCGGGCGCTCCAGGTCTGTCGGTGTCGATATAAAGCGGGAAAGTGGAGATCACCAACTCCTTGGCCTGCCCCGGGCTCGATCCGCCCCCCGAGCGGCAGGCCTGAAGCAGGGACTGGGCTAGGCCTGCGGCACCGGCCGCCAGGGCAAAGCGTTGCAGAAACTGGCGGCGGCTGGATCGGGAGAGGCCTGGGGTCATCGGGAGCGTCCCCGGTTCAGGGGCCATCCCCCAGGGCATGGAGATGGGCGGGATCCCAGACGCACCAAAGTTCTCTCCCCGCACAAAGGTCGTTTGGAAGGTTAACGCTGGTGTCGATCGCCAACAGCGTCATTGGCGACCCCACGGCCGCGAGCCGCACCTCCAGGGTGGGGCCGTGGAAGGCCACATCCACCACCATGGCCCGGAGCCCCTGCTCCCCAGCCCCGGGGGGCGCGTCGCCGAGACGTAGACGCTCGGGCCGCAGCAATCGCCACCCCAGACCCTCGGCAGGGGGGAACAGGTTGGTCGCACCGGTGAACTGGGCCACGGTGGCCGTGCGGGGCCGGTCATAGAGCTCCCGAGGCGTGCCCACTTGCTCCAGTTGGCCCTGGTGCATCACGGCGACCCGATCACTGAGGCTGAGGGCCTCCTCCCGGTCGTGGGTCACCAGCAGGAAGGTAATGCCCACCTCCCTTTGAATGCGTTTGAGCTCGGCGCGCATGGCCTGCCGCAGATTGGGATCCAGGGCGGCCAGGGGTTCATCCAGCAGGAGGGCGGCAGGGGCATTCACCAGCCCCCGGGCCAGCGCCACACGCTGCTGCTGCCCCCCGGAGAGCTCATGGGGATAGCGGCGGGCCAGCTCCGAGAGGCCCACCACCTCCAGGGCCTGACCCACCTGCTGGCGCACATCCGCAGCCCCCACCCGCCTGGATCGGGGTCCGAAGGCCACGTTGTCCCACACGTTGAGGTGGGGGAAGAGGGCGTAGTTCTGAAACACCAGATTCACCGGCCGCCGGTGGGGCGGTGCGCCCGTGAGATCACGGCCCTGGAGAAGGATCCGGCCCTCCTGGGGCTGGTCGAAACCGGCAATGAGCCGCAGGGTGGTGGTTTTGCCGCATCCGGAGGCACCCACCAGGGAAAAGAATTCCCCTGGGGCGATGGTGAGATGCAGGTTGTGCAAAGCGGTGAGGGCTCCGTAGCGCCGGCTCACTCCCTCGAGGGCGATCACAGGCTCCAGCGATGGATTCCCCATGTCCCCCAGCCCGACGCGCCGCCCCGGTTTAGCAAGACCTCCCCTTTGTGTTGTGCCCATCGCAAACACCAGGGAGGATGGATGCGCGTCCCCACACCGGAGCGACAGACCATGGCTTCGGTGGATGTGGCAGTCGAGCGGGCCGTGGATGTGGTGGTGGTGGGTGCTGGATTGTCGGGCCTGATCTGCGCCCGCGCCCTGAAGCGCTCGGGCCTAGTCGTTCGCCTTCTCGAGGCCCGCGACCGGATCGGGGGACGGCTGGAGAGCTACACCACCGCCTCGGGCACAGTGGTGGATCTCGGGGGCCAGTGGGTGGGCGCCACCCACCACCGGATGAACTCCCTTTTGGAAGACCTCCAACTGCGGCGCTTCCCGTCTTTTTATGACGGGGAGGGAATCTTCCATTGGCAGGGGGAAGCCCACCGGGCGGGATTGGAGCCGGAGACCACCAGCAGCGTGGTGTTCTTCCGACCCGACGCCCTCCCCCTGCCCACGGATCAGATTGTTCAAACCCTCCAGTTGCAGCGAGAGTTTTTCCATCTGGTGGAGCAGGTGCCGGCGTCAGCGCCCTGGACCGCCCCGGGCGCCATGCAGCTGGATCGCACCACCATCGCCTCCTGGCTGAGCCGCCGCCAGGCCTGCCCCCTGGCGCGCTATCCCTTCAGCTGGCTCACCCGGGTGGGGGGATCCGGTGGATTTGAACCCTGGGAAAGCTCCATGCTCCACCTGGCCTGGACCCAGGCGGTGGCTCCCCAACGAGAGGGACCGGAAACCTGGTTGGTGGAGGGTGGCATGGGCCAGGTGGCCCAACGGCTGGCGGCGGAGCTCACCCCCTGCCTTCAGCTGGGAGCACCGGTGCGGGCCATCGAGGACACAGGGACCGGTGTGCGGGTGCACCACAGCGCTGGTGCGCTGGAGGCCAAGGCAGTGGTGGTGGCCATCCCACCGCCACTACGGCTGGGCCTTCACTTCAGTCCCCCCTTGCCAGCCAGCTGGAGGGGTTTGCTGCAGCGCTCCCCGATGGGGGCCATGGTGAAGGTGTTAGCCCTCTATCCAGAAGCGTTCTGGCGAGAGGACGGCCTCAACGGCTTGGGCCTCGGCACCCTTCCCACCCTTGAGCTGGTGGCCGATTCTTCTCCCCCTGGGGGTCGGCCCGGCATCCTGGCCGGCTTCATCGCCGCCGAGCGGGCCGTGCAGTGGCAAGGGCAACCAGAGGCAAGGCGGGAGGCCATGGTGCGAGCGGATCTGGCCTCCTATTTCGGCCCCAGAGCCGCCAGCCCAACCCAGCTGATCCTGAAGAACTGGAACGGGGAGCCCTGGAGCAGCGGGGCCTTCACCAGCTTCCTGATCCCAGGGACCTGGCACACCTATGGATCCATCTGGCAGGAGCCCCATGGGCGGGTGATCTGGGCCGGCACGGAGGCGGCCCAGCGCTGGCCTGGCTATTTCGAAGGGGCCATCGAGGCTGGACTCACCGCCGCAGGAAAGGCCAAGGAGTGGCTCTGAGCTAGAGGATGATTCTTTCCAAAGCCTCCCTTTACCCTTGCCGAACCCCGTCGCCACAGGCAACAGCGAGTGGGCCCTAGGCCTCACCCTGTTGGCCGGGCTCTCCACAGGCATCGGCAGCCTGATCGGCCTGGGATCGAGCCGCAACAATCGCACGTTCCTCACCCTCTCCCTGGGCTTTTCCGCCGGCGCGATGGTGTTCGTGTCGCTGGTGGAAATCCTTCCCAAGGCCCGGCTGGTGCTCACCCCCCTGCTGGGCCAGAGGGGGGGCTACGGAGCCGCGTTGCTGGCCTTCTTTGCGGGGATGGCGGCCATGGCCCTTGTGGATGGCTGGCTGCCGGTGCACGACCCCAGCGAAGCCTTTGGGCAGCTCAGCCCAAAGGCAGCTGCTGGCTCCTCACCGCAGAGCCCATTGACGAGCGGAGGGAGTCGCCCAGAAACCCCAGCCCATCGCCGCCGCCTCCTGCGCATGGGGCTCTTCACCGCCCTGGCCATCGGTATTCACAATTTCCCCGAAGGGCTGGCCACGTTTCTGGGGGCCATGTCCAATCCCCGCCTCGGGGTGAGCATCGCGGTGGCCATCGCCATCCACAACATTCCCGAAGGGTTGGCTGTCTCCGCCCCGGTGTATTACGCCACCCAAAGCCGCCGCACGGCCTTCTGGGTGTCATTTCTTTCTGGATTGGCCGAACCGGTGGGGGGATTGCTGGGCTACCTGCTGTTTCGCTCCTTTCCCAACCCCCTGGTGTTTGGCCTGGTGTTTGCCGGGGTCGCCGGCGTGATGGTCTACGTGTCGCTCGATGAACTGCTGCCGGCCGCCCGGGAGTATGGCGATCACCACCTGGCGATCAGCAGCCTGATGATGGGCATGGCCGTCATGGCCCTCAGCCTGGTGCTCCTGGTCTGAGCCACCGGCGCGGCTGCCCATGGGGAGGCCCTGCTGGTTGGATAGGGGCTTGCCACCACCTTTCTCCATGGGAACCCTGCTCCTGACAGCCTTCTCCGCCCTCCTGGGCTATGGCCTTGGGAAGGGGGTGCCCCAGCTGGTACAGCGCTCCGGGTCCCTGGCCCGCCGTTCCCAGGGCAGCCAACTGGCCTTCGCCACGTTGCTGCTCACCCCCTGGATCGTGGGGGTGCTGGGGGTGCTGTTGCTCTTCAGCAAGCCCTGGCTGCTGGTGCCCCTGGTGGGCTATGGAGCCGGCATGGCCTGGGGGCGACGGCGCGTCGGGCTCTGAGCAGGCCAGGACTGAACCCCACCCAACGACTCCAATCCTTTGGAGCGCATGAAAAGAAAATTTGGGGGGCGCCCGGGAAGGGCGCCCGTCGCCGGATGAAACAGCAGGTGTCCCGTGGGGGCGCTTCCTACCTCGGCGATGGTTCTGGTCTAACCAAAGCTGGGGGAGCAACGCCAACCTCCGGGCCGCTCCGTCACCTGGCCCAAGCAACCATGCACAGCACCTGGGGGCTGCTGCCCCCGATACCCCCACAGGTACGGACAACCCCACCCCAACCCCTTCACAGTCCGTTACACTCTTCGCAATCTTTCTCAACCATCCCCATGGCTGACCCCACCCCCCGCTTCGGTTTCGTTGCCTTCGCTGAAACCTGGAATGGCCGCCTGGCCATGCTCGGCTTCGTGATCGGCCTTGCCACCGAAGTGCTCACCGGCCAAGGCATCCTTTCCCAGATCGGTCTGGGCTGATCCCTCGCGATCGTTGCCCTCAGAACCCCGGGCTCATGCCCAGGGGTTTTTTGGTTTGGTGCCTACTCCAACAAGGGAGCTCAGAGGGGGTCACTGCACACTTCCAATGCGCCCATCGCATCGTCCAGTCTCCAGGCCACCTGATTCACGCCAGCCACCGTTTCGGCCGCCAGGGGTTGCCAGCCCGCAAGCGTGGTTATCTGAACCGGGGCACCGTTGAACAGCAAGGCAGCAGGCGGAGCGCTCCCCACCTGGGCATCCAGCTGATCATGGGGATCACGCAGCAATCGGGTTGTCCCGACAGTGTCGATGGGTTGATAAGCCGCTGCGGGAGCGAGGGCATCGGGCGCAGCCAACGCCGTCCCCCCAAGGGGAGTGGCAAGGGAGGAACTTTGGCTGCCAAAGAGTTTCAGCTCCGCAATCTGCATCATCGTTCCCGATCCCTTCAACGTCGGGAAAATCACCCGGAACTGCGTCAAT
>JBBASA010000033.1:20529-28111 GCA_040399515.1 Cyanobium sp.
TCACGCTGTAGTTGACGACCAAAGATGCAGCAGTGCTTCCTGTTCGCGTGAACGTGTAGGTCAGATTGGCTAAGCCATCTTCTGCAACAGATGCCGGACTCACCCCCAGCGTGATCACCGGCAGGATGGGGGAAGAGGTCAGGCGATCTGCCAGCTCGTGGAGATACACCTCCAGATTGGTGTAGCCCACCGTGGAGAGTTGGATGCCGTTGTGGTCGGCCACACCCGGGTTCAATCCCTTGGTGCTCTCCCAGTCGTCCGGCATGCCATCGCTGTCCGTATCTACCGGCGGAGTTGGGGCTGATCCGAAATAGGAGGTGAGGTAGGCATCGCCGTAGGGGTTCGTGCTGCTACTCGCCGGGTCGAAACGGTTCTCTCGAATGGGCAACAGCAAGCGGGTGTCCATCGGATCCCGTGGCCAGGCACCAACCCGGCTGGGAAGCACAGAGGCAAGATTCAGAGCCGGCGTATAGGTGATGGAGGGGAAGGGATGGCGGGTTGTCCTGTTCTGGGCCAGCCGTGATGTGGGATCCGGAGTGAGCTCTAGGGGATAATCGTTGCAGCAATAGAACAACTCATAATCCGATCGTGTGGGATATAGATTCATCCTGTTTCCCGACACATGGAGTGCATTCAGGGGAGCTGAGGTCTCTCTGAGGATCTGGTCGTCCCACATCCCGTAGGGGAAAGCAGGATTCGCCTGAAAATAATTATTCACCGCATTCAGCCGGTAGTGGATGGGGTAGGGCGTACCGGTGGGGTCGGTGAGCTGGCCCGTATTGGCACCCAGGGCGATAAAGAATTCAGGATCCCAGTAAAGATTGCTGGAGAGTTCCAGATTTATCGTGCTGTTGGCCGCCGCCAGGGATTCCCGGGAGGCTTCGGGAAGTCGGCCCTCAATCCGATTGAAGATGTTGTGATGAATCGAGAGATTATCCAGCGCAAAGCCATGGGCGGGGTTGGAGTAATTCATCAACATCCCGCCATAAAACGAGTGCCCACCGAGGGTTTCGGCCAGCATCGAATTCTGGATTGTGATGTTGTTGGAGTAGGAGATCTCCACCGCCTCATCGGTGGCATTGGCGATCGACACATGATCGACAATCGCATTGCGCGTATAGCGCAGCCGCAGACCGTCATCACTGGGACCATTCAGGCCAGGACGGATGCGGATATGCTGCAGGATCCAGTTTTCAGCAAAGTCCGCAGGAGGGGAAACGAGCTGGTCCTGGAAGGGAGTTTCATCGGTGACAAAGCCACGCACCGTGATGCCTCCAGGAGACGTGTGACCAGCGATGGTCACATCCCCATTCCGCAGGTGAATGCGGGCATCAATCAACCCACTGACTTTGAAGAGGATGGTTTTTGGACCGGGCTGATCAATGGCCCACTGCAAGGAACCCGGACCCGAGGCCGCGGTCGTGGTGACGTAGATCACCTGCCCGCCCCGGCCCCCCGTGGCCATGGACCCAAACCCCTCAGCTCCTGGGAAGGCAGGCAGGGCATTGGCGGCTGCCGCGACAGCGTTGTAGCGATAGGCGGTGGCCAACGGCTCATCCATGCGATGGAGCTTGGCGAAATCACCCCACGGAGCCGGAGTGGAGCTGCCGGTGAACTGGAAGTCGACATAGAGATCCAACCCGGACGCTTCCAGCCCCCGCAGGTATTCGGTGTAGATGTCGCCCATGCGGGGATCGTTGCTGGCGCCATGGAAGGCCCCCTGATACGGGGCATTGCGGCCATCGAGATGGGCACCACCTTCGTAGGCCAGGAGCTGGATCGGCCGGCCCAGGGTGGTCGACCAGTTGGTGGCCAACTGGTGGTGGTTGCGCACCCACTCCAGGGCGGTGGCGATGTTGACGCGGGTGTCGGCCAGCACCTGATCCACCGTGGTGCTGACGGAGTAGCTGGCCCGTTGCGCATCGGTGGGCGTGATGTAGGGCGCCATGGCGATGGCGTCAAAGGAGCCCTCCATGTGCGTGGCAATTTCGTTGGTCACCCAGTCGACCGCCGCCCAGCCGGCAGCCACCCGCACCAGCTGGTGGTTGGTTTGCCCGGCGAACACCTCCGACCAGATGTCCATATCGCGCTTGGCTTCCTGGCCGGCGACGATCCACTGGCCGAGATTGGGATCCAGGCCGGCAGCAGCGGCCCGGTTGGCCACCCAGCTGGAGGCCTCGAAGCCAAAGCCGAAGTTCCACACCTCATTGGCCCACTCCACATACACCTTCCGTCCCGGTTCCAGGTGTTGGCGCACGTATGTGGCGAAGTTGCGAACGAAGGTGTCGTCCGCCTGATGGGGCATGTTGAACCAGGGATCGGCGTCGAGGGCATTGGCCAACGCCACCATCACCTCCAGGGAGGCACCGTTCACCAGGGGCTCACTGGGGGTGCCCTCAGGCCCGGAGCCCTGGCGGATGTCGAGGCTGTCGCGCCGATCGGCCCAGGTCTGGATGTCGGAGGTGTTGGTTTCCTGCATCCCCATGAACCGGAGGGTGCCGAAGGGGGCCAACCGCTCCAGAAAGAGGGGGTGGAAGGTGTGGCCGTTGAAATCCGGCATCCATACGTGAAAATTCCGTACCGGATCGGCAGCGCTCGTGTCCTCAATCCGCATGTAGATGCCCGCGTCGGTGGGCGACACCTGGAGCGTGGCGAAATTTCGACCCGCTGCCGTGCGGCTGCTGGCCACCACAACCGCATCGAAGCCGAAGCTCACCACCCCGGTGCCATCCCATTCAGCCTGGTAGGTGCCAGCGGGATAGCCCCCACCGAGGTCGCGGAACATCAGGGTGCCAGCAAACTGGCGCATGGGCACCCCATTGGCCGTCCAGCTCTGAAGGGAGCGCACGTTGCCGTTGGCATCCAGATCCAGCAGGGGCGACACCGCCGGATCCCAGGAGGTGGCCCAGGTTTGGGTGTTGAAGGCGTGGGAAATCCAGGGGCGGGAGGCCTGAAAGGCATCGGTGAAGGTCCAGGCGGGCGACCAATCAACGATGTTTTCCAGGTTCATGCCCACTGCCATGGGGCCGGAGGTGCTCTGGGGAACAGCCATGGCTTGGAGGCGATCTTCAGATCTTGATTATCGGATAGCCCGCCATCTTCAGGATAAAGAGATCAATCAACAGGAGAAAAGATTGACAACATCTGTTCAGAGAGAGCCGGCGGCGGCGGGAAGACCAGCCCGGGCGCACTGACGGCTGAGAAGAAAGGCGGCACGGGCAAAATGGCGCATCTCAGGGGTGTGGAGGCTGACGCCCGCCTGCCCGCTACGTCTGGCCTGTCCACCTGCCGGTTGGCTGGCACTGGGTGGGCGGCTCGCCGGAGCAGCTGCAGGGCGCCCCCGCACCCATCGCCGCAGCAGCTGGCGAGTTGTTTGAGCAGGACGATGCAAAACCTGCATCAACCCGCGGACGGCGCGGCCAGCGCCGCTGGACCGACTAAGCGGACAGTTGGTCGAGCTGGCGGCCTGAGCAAGGCACCACGTCAAGCCATCTTCTAATTTGACTCAAATTTGAAGTTCATTGGCTCTTGCCCACCCGGCTGTCCCGCAAGCCACCCTCTCTTCAGGAGTTGTTGGAGCGCTGCGGCGGGCTGGAGGAGGCGCTGCCGCTGCTCTCCCGCCTGGCCACCGGGGTGGAAGGAGATCATTACCTGCACTGGGATGAGCTGCGCCATCGCGCCCCGCCCCAGGGGCTGAGCCACGAGCAGTGGTGGCTGGAGGAGAGCTGGTGGCTGCATCGCCCCGTCGGGCTGCTCACTCCCCATGGGGCCAAGAGCCGACCGGACACTGCTTCTTCTCCTAACGTGAATGGACCCAATCAGCAGCGATGGGATCCTTCTCCTTCACCACGGAAATCAAGGAGGACCGGACCCTGCATCTGCCGGCTGGAACTCCCACCGGTCGTGTGACCGTGGCGATCACACCGGCTGAGGAGGCCGCACCGACTGGCCGCAAGCTGCTGGCCAAGCTGCTGGACCTGCAGGCCGCTATCCCCGCAGCTGAGGGCCTCAGCCAGGAGCAGATCGACACCGCCCTGGAGCACGAACGGGCCGGCTGGCGGTGAGGCATGCGGCTTTACCTCGATTCATGCGTGCTGATCTACGCCCTTGATGGCGCTGAGCAGCTGCGGCGCCACACCCTGCAGCAGCTGGAGCGCTATGGCGATGCCGACTGGGTGATCAGCGATCTGGTGCGCATGGAATGCCTGGTCGGTCCGCTGCGCACTGCCAATCAAATCCGTCTCTTCGCCTTCCGCAGCTTCTTCTCCGACTGCATCGTGGTGCCCCTGCATCCGGAGGTGATGGATCGAGCGGCGGAGCTGCGGGCCTCCACCCGCCTGCAGACAGCCGATGCCATCCATCTGGCTGCAGCCATGCACTGGGGCTGTGATGCGCTGCTGACCAATGACCGCGTCTTCCAGCTCGCCCAGGCGCCGATCGAGGTGCTGCGACTGGAACTGGACCCCCGCCCCAGGGGCTGAGTCACGAGCAGTGGTGGCTGGCGGAGAAGCTCTCCAGGCGGCGCACACCCCTGCCGCTGCTGGCCAGCGACGGCCATTTCCACTATTCGGTGCTCTCCCACCAGAACAGCCATGGGGTGAGCCCCTGCTTGAGCCCTGCTCGAGCGAGAGGCCCCGACAGCACCTAGCTGCGCCCAGCCAATGGCATCCCCAGCCCATCAACGGAGTCGTAGCCCGCATCCTGGAGAGCACGCCGACGGATCTCCATCACCTCAGTGAGGTCGGAAGCGAGACGAGGGGATTCAAGCAACAGATATTGGAGTTCCTCCACCGGAATCAAGAGCACCTCCAGGTCATCACAGGCTTGCACGGTGGTGTCTGAGATGCGGCCATGGAGAAGAGTGCTTTTCTCTCCGAAGCATTCACCCTGCAGCAAAACTCCCAAGCTGCATGGCCGGCCCACGTGGTCTGGAATGAGGAGTTCTGCCTCACCACCCACGATCAGGTAGAGCCCATCGAGGGCATCATGGCGCTCGAGAACCACTTCATGGGTGGCATACGAACGAAACTCGCATCGCGCCAGCATCTGCTCTAGTCGTCCCTTTGAAAGGGCTGCAAAACCAGGGGTCCGTTGAAGCAAACTCAGGCAGGACTGGCGCTGCTGGAGGGGCGTGGCCGCTACAGGGAGATAGGGGATCTCCTGCTGCACCGGGTAGGGCATGGTGAGGCTGTGGCGCTGGGCCAGATACCAAAGGCGCAGGTTCATCTCATCGCGGATGTTCTCACCGGTGTTGAAATCAGGTGCGAAGATCTGAATCAGATAGGTAATGGCAAAATCTCCATAGTTTTGCACCACCACATTGGGAGGAGGAGAAGCCAACACATGGGGGATATCCAAGGCTGCATCAACCAGAATCTTCCGCACCCGGTTGGGGGGATCGTCGTAGGAAAAGGAGACAGGAATCACGAGACGATGCAGTGAGGTAGGCCGGCTGAAATTTGTGAACTGACCCTTGGATAATTCGGAGTTGGGGATCACCATCAGATCATCATTCATGGTCTGAAGATGCACGGCCCGCCAGTTCACCTCCACCACCTTGCCGAGGCTGTCGCCGATCTGGATCCAGTCGCCCATGCCGACCGGCTGCTCAAACAGCAGGGCCACTCCAGAGAAGATGTTGCCAAGGCTGTCCTGCAGGGCCAGGCCCAGCACCAGCGAACCCACCCCCAAAGCGGTAAGGAAGCCGCCCAGATCAGCACCCCACACGCTGGAGAGCACGATGGCTGAGCCGATCAGCACCAGCAGGAAGCGGCCGAGATCGCGGAACAGCTTCGGCACCTTGGCCTGCCAGCTGCCCTGCGGAGCCCCCTCGAAGAGGATCACATTGAGCAGGGAGAGGGCAGCCAGGATCAGGGTGATCCACACCAGGGTCTCGCTGATCCGCACGCCCACCGCCAAGCGAGGCCGGGCCAGCACCTCCACCAGAATCAAATAGGCAGCCAGGGCCGGCAGCATCCAGTTACGCAGGATGGCCAGGGGTGCTCCAAATGCAGGCTGGTGGCGCTCCAGCCAGCGGAGCCCTTCCCCCAGAAGCAGCATCAACAGGGGGAAACCCACGGCCAGAACAACGGCCCAAACGGGGTTCAAATGGCCCAGGACAGAAGCTGCGGAAGTAGTGAGCGAGGGGAGAGGCTGCGGACCAGGAGACGGGGGAGCTGCCGGCGCAGCGGTGAGGAGCGTTAGGAAGGCGGTCGGCGAAGTGACGACGAAGGCTGGGTTGCTCATGCCTCGGGCTCTGCTGAAGCGGATGCGATGGCTGGCTGGTGACGGGTGAGTTCCCAGATCTGGATGGAGCCCTCTCCCTTCACCGCCACCGGGGCCAGCGGTTCGAAACCATAAAGACCTTCCAGGGCACGCATCACAGGCTCGGTCACCTGGATCACGTTCTGCTTTGGCGAGAGGTGGATGGCCCGGGCGATGGTCATGGTGTCGCCCCACACGTCGTAGTAAAACTTTCCGCGGCCCACCACACCGGCCGCCAGGGCGCCGGTGTGGATGCCGATATCCAGGCTGAGGTGCACCTGGTGCTTGGCGCTGAGGCGCTCCACCACCTGGATCATCTGCAAGGCCAGTTCCACCGTGCGCTTCTCGTCATCCACTCGAGGCACGGATAGCCCGCATACCGCCAAGTAATTGGAGCCCGTGCTGCGAAGCTTTTCCACCCCAAAGCGCTCAGCCGCATCGTCAAATGCGCCCACCAGTTCGTTGAGCACTTCAATGGCCTGCTCGGGCGTCAGTTCGCCGGTGAGGGTCTGGAAGCCCTCCAGATCGGCATAGAGCACGGTCACGCTTGGATATTGCTCGGTGATGGATAGCTCCCCTTGCTTCAGCCGTTCAGCTGTGCGTGCCGGCAGGATGTTGAGCAGTAGACGGTCGTTTTCCTTGAGCTGGGAGCTGATCGCCTCTTCTCGCTTCTGAAGGGTGTTGGCCATGTTGTTGAAGGAGCTGGAAAGCTCGCCAAACTCATCCTCGGAATCCAACCTCACCTGAACAGAACTATCGCCTGAGGCGATGGCCTTGGTGGCAGCGATCAACCTCCGAATGGGATCAATGAAACTTCGGGCAAGCCCCAGGGAGAGCAAGGTGAGCAGCGGAATGAGGATGGCCGTCAGTAGCAGCAGGGCATCCCGCAACTGCCGGACCCCCTGCAGCGCTTCAGCCTTATCAATCTTGGCCACCAAGCCCCACTCAAAATTGCCAATCTTGATCGGCTGATAGGACTTCAACACACGCTTGCCGCGGTAATCGAGCTCCTCAGCCTCACCGGTCTGGCCGGCGAGAGCCCGCTTTGCCCCCTCGGTTTTCACCTCCTGGATCAACACCGGAGTATTGGTCCTCTTGATCCAATCAATCTTCTCTTGCGAAACTCCTTGAGAACGAATGGTTTGGAAGTATTGACCAGGATTTTCAAGAAATGCCCTGGGGGAGGAGCGGAACTTGGAATCCTGGGCCACAAGAAAGGACTCACCTGTTTTCCCCAGCCCCTGCTGCTCCCACTTCTTGTTATCGGTCATCACCCGATCGATCGCCTCAGGATTCAGCTGATAGATCAGGGCACCGA
>JBBASA010000034.1:0-26088 GCA_040399515.1 Cyanobium sp.
CGATTGCGGAGGAGCTGCCCCGCACGGTGCGACTGCGCTGCTGAGCTGGGGGGCCCTTACATCAGGCGCACCGGAGCCGGATACCGCGCCAATTGCTGATCGGCGGTGATCAGCAGCAAACCCTCGGCACTGGCCTGGGCGAGCAGGAGGCGATCGAATGGATCGCGATGCAGAGGCGGCAGGGCGGCGACCGCCAGGGCGTGATGCAAGGCACGACGCAGCAGGGCCGGCTGCGCTGTGAAGTCCGGACGGCCCAGGGCCTGCTTGATCACGAGTTCCCACAGGCTGGCGACGCTGAAGACCGGGGTATGGCTCGGGTCTTCGAGCATCGGGGCCAGTCCGGCGGGCAGTCGCTCGGGGGATCCCATCGCCCACACCAGCAGATGGGTATCGAGGAGCAGGCGCATCGCGGCACTCAGCGACCGTCGAACAGATCAGCGATCTCCGCCGGCATCATCTGATCGAAGTCGTCGGGCACCTGGCACTGACCGGCCAGCAGGCCGAGCCGCCGCCGCGGTGCTGCGGACACCCCCCCATCCTCGAGGGGCGTGACGCGAACCATGGGACGCCCGGCCTTACAGATTACGAACGGAGCTCCGGCTGCCGCCTCCTCCAACAGACGCGAGAGGTGGGTCTTGGCCTCGTGCATGTTCACCTGCCGCATCTCGGACCACCTCCAAGTTGACAACCAGCTTATCGACCAAGGTGGTACGCGCCTGCAGGCCAGCGCCATCAGCCTATGCGATCCGGAGGTAGCGAAGGGCATCCGGATCAGCCATGCAGCAGAATTCCATCTTGATAAGCGAGGGATGTAACAGCGCTTCTGTATTGCCGACGCTGGCTCACTTCACTTTCGGTGTAAAGGAGTAGGTCAAGTGGCAGCCGATGACTGGAATACTGGCGCCAAAGGTCTCCCAGCATGCGAACACGATCATGGTCTGTGAGCCAGTGATCCGGCACGGTGATCAGAAGATCCACGTCGGAGTCAGGCCGGGATGTTCCCTTGGCACGTGATCCAAACAGGCGAACCTGGGCTTCAGGGATGGCTGCAACAATCCCTGCAGCAATCGCACGTCTGCTGGGTCTTGATATTAGTTCGCAGAATCGAGCCCCAAAACCAGTGCAGCGCATTCACTTCTGAGAACCTGTAGGTCGACCATTGCGAGTGCCCAAACCAGTTCATCGTCAACTGTCGGATACTCATGGGTTAACCGGTTACGGAAGTCTACGATTCGCCGTGCGTTGGAGATGGAGTTAAAGATGTCCGGAGCCTTGTGCGACAGGGCAAGAACGGCTTCACCGATGATGATGAACTCCCGCTCCACCGAGGACCGTACGAGACGATTACTGAGGTAGTCACCAATCTGCATGCCAGAGAGTGCTGTAGAGATCGCATCACAGGACTCAAGGATGTCAGCAAGATAGGCGCGGGAATCACGCTGCATAAAGCTGCTGCTTCGTCCGGTTGACATCGTCACGGATGTAACGGTTCTTGAGCGCGCCGACCATCACCAGATCAACTTCGGTTCCGAGAATGGTGCGCAGCTCATCAAGCAAGCCGAAGTAGGCATCCGGTTTGTCAAACGGGGGCATGGGTCCGAAGTCCACAAGGAAGTCGATGTCGCTCCGGTCGGGCTCGAAATCTTCACGTAGAGCGGAGCCAAAGATGTCTAGCCTCACGACCTTATAGCGCTTGCACACTTGTCGTATCGCATCCATCTTGTCTACGAGCTCTCTAATCATGTAGACACCTCCCTTGACATCATATCCGCTCGAGGCAAGCACTCCACATGCGCGCCACTGGGGCTTTTTTGAGGGACACTAAAGCTTCATTGGCAGGTTTCGAGAACCACCTCCACAGCTGCGGCTCTTTCAGAGAACCACCGTCCATCCGATTCAGTGTCAGGGGCTGGCGACGACTCGCTGGACGGGAAAGGGGCGATCGCCAAGGAGCTGCCGAGTAACGCCCCCGCTACCCCCTGGGCCCTCTTTCAAAGCGGTCGGCGCTTGGCAACCAGAGGGCCAGCGCCAGGGCGGCGATCTCGAGGGGCAGCCAGCGGCCACCCAGGAGCACCACCATCACGGCAGCGGTGGCGAGAATCTTCTCCAGCAGGCCGATCGTGTCGTCCTGGTGGTTGGAGCCCTCAATCCAGAGCACCACCCCCGCCACGAGCAACACCAGGTCGAACCACCAGGGCATGGGGTTGGAGGCGAAGACCCCCTAAGTGTAGAAACACTTCCGCCCCCTCAGCGTCTCCAGGGAGCACCGAGGAGCAGGGGGGGATGGGCAGGCACATTCACCACATCGAGGGGATGGGGGGTTTGCCAGTGGTGGGGTTGGGGATTGTCGGCCTTACGGAGGAAGGTGAGCTCGATCACCTGGGGAACGTCCCATCCGGCCAGATCCACCGTGCCGCAGCAGTTGTTGGCATGGGCATGCACCACATCGAAATGAAGCAGAAGCTTGCGGAGCACAGGCAGGAACTTCATGTTCAAAAACCGGGCGCTTGCGAGGGCAGGCAGCAGGTGAAGTTCGATCACGGCCATCCGGAAGCGAGAGAGCACGGCATCGGAGGCGGCGAGCAGGGCGTTGTATTCCGCCCCCTCGATATCCATCTGCAACAGCAGGGAGGTGGCTTCCGCATGGGCACTGCTGGCCACCCAGGCATCCAGGGTGATGGTGTTGCCGCCGGTGTAAGACCCAAGCCATTGGGGGGTGAAGGTGTGCAGCTCTGGGTTCAGTTGCAGCTGGCTGGCCTGCACCGAGGCATCGCAGAGGTAGGACGGGATGCGATAGCGCTCCGCCAGCTCCATTTCAAAGGCCGTCTGGGCGGACACTCCCGGTGAAAAGCAAGCCTCCACCCCCTCCAGAAGATCAGGCAGGAGATAGGCCCCATCCCCGCTGCCGCCCAGGCGAATGAGCTCGGTGCCGCACCCTTCAGGCACCAATAGGGAGATGGCTGAGCGGATGTCTTCCTCATGGGCGGGGCAATCCCAGTCGCTGAAGGTGAGCAACAGATCGATCGCCCCCTCCTGCTCCAGGAAAAAGGAGGGCGGCAAGCCCACCTCCAAGGGGATGGAATCAGCCATGGCTCAACTTGCTCTCTGGGCAGAAGACGACAACCACTGCTCCAGCCCTTCCCCGAGGAAGGACAAACCAAGCACAAGCACAAACATGGCCAGGCCTGGCCAAAGAGCCGTCCACCAGATCCCGGTGGGCACGGAAGTGAGGGCCTGTTGCAGGTCGCTGCCCCATTCGGGCACGGTTTCCGGCAGCCCCAGGCCCAGAAAGCCCAGGCCACCCAGCACCAGCACGGCATCGGCCGCGTTGAGCGTGAGCAGCACGGGCACGGAGGTGATCACGTTGCGAAAGAGGTAGCGGCGCAGGATCCAAAGGGGGCCGGCTCCAAGGGAGCGGGCAGCCTCCACAAACAGCTCAGCCTTCACCTGGGCCGTCTGGTTGCGCACAACCCGGAAGTATTGCGGCACGTAAACAATGCAGAGGGCTGCGGCCGCATTCGGCAGGCCCCGGCCAAGGAGAAAGGCCAGCACCACGGAAAGCAGGAGCACCGGCAGGGTGTAGAGCGTGTCCATCAACAGCACAAGCACCCGATCCACAGGGCCGCCGAGGTAGCCGCTGATCATGCCGAGGGGCACACCGATCAATAGGGCCAGCCCTAGGGCCAAAAGCACCACCTGTAGAGCCACCCCACTGCCGGCGAGAGTGCGGGAGCACACATCCCGGCCCAGGCGATCGGTGCCACACCAGTGGCTCCAGGAGGGCGGGGCATCAATGGGATTGGCCAGACCCAGGTTGGGATCCGCCACCAGGCCCAGGTGTTGGAGCAGGGGGGTGGCCAGGGCCAGAAGGGCATAGACGGCCACAATCCAGGCGCCCCAGCGGGCCATGCGAGTGGCCAGGGTAGGAAGGGGCATGGAAAAACGAATTTCTTGGGACAGTTGTGATGCGGAGTGATGCTACATACAATGGGAAGAACCAATGATTCCTTGGCTGTGCAAACCCGTACTCAGCTGGTCCTTCTCGAAAGCCTCCGTCGCCGGAGGAACAAGAAGAACGCTTTCACCCTGATCGAATTGATGATCGTGGTGGCCATTATTGGGATCTTGGCTGCTGTAGCCATCCCCAAATATCTGGAAGCTCGCAAGGCTGCTGCAGCTGGCGCCGCTATCGGCGAACAAGTAGGCTTGGCTAAGGAATGTGCGACTTTTGTTGTTGCACAGACTGGTACACCACCATCCACGAACTGCAATACTTCGGGTGGAACTTTTAGTAAAAGCTGGTCCAGTGTTAGCACCACTGCTATCAGTGGCTTGAAATGCCTAAACGTTACTTCTGGTAGCGGGACTAGTGTCTCAATCGGAGTCGCAGCCGATGGTGGCCTCACATGCACAATCAGTTAGCTCGGACGTGTGCGTTTACTGAAGGGCCCGCTATCTCAGGACTCTTGGCGATGCCATGGTCGCCGTGTAGATGATCTCCTCATCGCCATGCAATAGCTCGGTAGGCCATGAACGTTGGCGGCCGTGGTGATGTCCGAATGGATCAGTCCAATGTCCTTGTCGTGGCCTACACGGGCTTTCATCCCGTAGTACCAGTGGTTGATCTTCTTGGTCTGGTGTATCTTCTGATCTCGCTTCCCCTCAATGTTTTGTGGAGCTGGGCGCCGTAATCAAGGTGGCATCGACGATCGTGCCATGCCCATCGTCATGCCACGTGCATACAGATGGGCTTTGACGGTCTCAAAGATCTGCTCGCCCAGCTCATGCTTTGCTTCTTTACCAGATGGCGGAAGGACAGGATCGTCGTCTCGTCCCGGATCCGCTCTCTGATCATGCCGATCCCTACGAAACGACGCATGGTCGGCACTTAAATGAGAGCCGCACCACCGCCACCATCTCATAGAGAGACTTCTCCCGTTTGGTCTGCTTCTTACCCGTCGTCAGCTAATAATTCGAGAAGCCAAGCTGCTTGCCGCCCATCACCTAAGTCCAAGCCTGCGATTACAGGGCCATTGTCCCGCGAATTATCTGGGTTTCCAGGGTCTCCCTAAGAGGGGTTGCAATATTGGCTCATGTTTCGCAGATCTCTCTAAAGCCTTGTACTAATAAATGGCTAAGATTTGGACCATCGAAAATTATTTGAGATGACATCTCTTGCTGATTGACGGATTTAAATTTTCTCAAATCTTGTATTTTTTCGCACAAATCAGCTACACGTTTTCCATATTCAACAGGGTCTTCAATTGCCCATTCAGGCTTTAAGGCGCCTTTGACTATTGAGCTACTCATCCTTGCCGCCATACAATTCCCTCGAATTGCTACAATTGGGACTCCCATCGCTAAGGCCTCAAATCCTGTAGTAGCACTACTCCATGGAGTCGTATCTAGGGCTATATCGATGATGTTATAGTGATCTACGTGATCCCGCCACTCTGCAACTGGAGCAACAAAATTGATACGACTGCTTCGCACACCTCTATCCAGAAGCCTTGCTTCAATATGATTTCTTATACCAGCATCATTTAGACCTGCGTGCTTTAGCACCAACAGAGCTTCAGGCACTTCGGTAAGTGCCGCAGCCCAAAAGTCGAGGGTTTTTGTAGTTATTTTGCTCACCTGGCAAAAAGCACCCAGGACAGGCCTTTCTGTTTGCATTAATGGCACAGCCTGGGGAAAAGGCTGTTGCGAAATTGGATAAGCTAGCCAGGGCCTTTTCAGCCTGTATAGGCGCTCGCTGAATTGATCCTGAATATCTGGGGAGGCCGTCTCCTCATCGCCGATGAACCAATCGATCGTAGCCAAGCCTGTTGTGGCGTGATAGCCAATGTAGTGGGCCTGAACCGGGGCACATCGCTCGGCGAGGAGGTGAATTCCCGATCCTCTGGTGTATCCAGATGTATCCACAATTAGGTCGTACTCGTGCTTGCGGAGCTCTTCTCGTGCCTGAGCCGTAGGTAGCCCTTCAAGGCTATAAAAACTATCTGCCAATTCGATCAGGTCTTCGCTGCTTTTTTCGTACCGCCGTTGCATTGAGATGAGATCCAGCTGGCAGATACCAGGATCATGATGGCGCAGCAACGGATCCAGAAAACGGCCCACCACATGGCTACCGACGTCGGCGGAGAGCAGCCCTACCCGGAGCGGCTTCCGTTCTATGTAGTGTGCTGGCGGTTTCGGTGCATCAGGATCGACACCCTGGCTTTCCCAGAAGGTTCGGGCGGTGGAGAGGACCTCTTCGGTGGACGCCAAGTTGCTGATGGAATAAGTGAACATCAGATTGACGAATGCTCCAAGGGCGTCAGGCATCTCCATCAGAAGCTCCTTAAAGATCTCAGCTGCTCGGGCTGTATCGCCAAATCCCCTTAGTGCAGAGCCCAAGTTCAGACGGCATTCGATATCTTTGGGATTGATTGCCAGAGCTTCACTAAAGGTCTGGGCTGCTTCGTGGAATAAGCCGAGATCTTTAAGACATACTCCGAGATAATTTCTTGTTTCTTGATCATCCGGATCAAGTTCTAGAGCCTTACGGAACAGGTCAATCGCTTGTTCGTGCTCACCGATGATTTTTAGAGCGTATCCATTGAGCCTGATCGCATCCAACTGATCCGGAGCGTTGGCCAACGCATTCATCAACCAGGGAATGGCCTCATCGGTTCGGCCACGACCCATTAGCAGTCGGCCAATGCCTAATAGTGACGGGAGATGGTTCGGATCGAGGGCCAGGGCCCTGGAGTGAGCCTCGATGGCGGCATCCACCTGCTCGGCGTTCTGCTCCGCCATGGCCAGCAGCCGCCAGGATTTCACATCTTCAGGCTGCTCCTGGAGCCTGGTCCGCAAGCACGCGCAGGCTTCCTGCAGACGGGGCAGTGCATCCTCGCGCTGCCCCAGGGCAAAGAGCACTCGAGCATGGTGCAGCTGCACCTCCCCATCCCTTGGATACAGCGCCAGTGCCTCCTCGCCGTAGGCAAGCGCCTGCTGGGTTTCGCCCTGCTCCAGGGCATCCACCAGCAGATTCAGCAGCAGCCTTAGGGCTATTGGATTGCCGTTGGCCTCCTCCAGCCGGCGTGCCTCTTGAAGCCAGAGGCGGCGCTGAACAAAATCGCTGCGCTCCCCGCAGAGCACACCCAGCACCATGGTGGCCTTTGGGATCCGGGCTCCTTCTGCCACCAGCTCCCGTAAACGGTCCTCCGCTTCGCGCTTCTGGCCGGCTTCAGCCAATTTCACGGCATCGTCCAGCCGCTGCACGAACTCGTGTCTGCCCATCAAAAACGCCCGATTCGTTTGTTTAGGCCAATCCAGTGTGGCTTAACTCATTGGGCCTAACTAGTGGGGCCAGAGCCTCCCATCTCGGATTCGATTTCCAAGGGATTGGAGCTGCCCCGCAGGGAAAACTGTTGCTTCAGCCGCAGGCGCACCAACCCCGGCGCCTCCTCCACCACCTCCAGGCCTCCGGTTGGCACTCCATCGAGCACCACCCGGTTCCGGGCCGCACCGGGGCTCAGCTCTCCCGCCAGCCCATAGGCCGGCCCGCAGCGCATCAACACCTGGCCGCGCCAGATCGCGCTGGGTGCTGTGCCGACGGTGTAGGTGATGGGCTGCCCTTCCACCTTCAGGTGCACCACCGGGGTGCGTCCCGACAGGTTGCAACCTGGCGCTGGATTGTTGGCCGTGCCCAACTCCTTTGTTTCCGCTGCCGCCAGCTCGGAGCGCAGCAGGGCTAAGGTGCGCCGCTGCACCGTGCGCTCCCGCAGCAGCAGGGCCAGCCGCTCGCCGCTGCGGCCTGAGCCGATCAGCCCCTGCATCGCTACACCCGCCACCACCAGCCCCAGCGCCATGGCCAGCATGAGCTCAATCAGGGTGAAGCCCTCTTCCCGTTTCATAGAACCTGCTCCGGCTCACACTCCCCAGCAGTGCCTTCCCGCCCCACCCGGGTGATCCCCAGGGGCAGGCTCACCACCACGCACTTCACCAAGGGCGTGCCCTGGCTTCGCAGCCACACCGTGCCCCCATCCAGCACCAGCCCATTGGCACTGAAGCGCACCGGATTGGGCAGGTTGTGGCTCACCTCCACCCCCGATTCCAAGGCGGGATCCTGCACCCGGCAGGTGGGCAGGGCTGCCCCCTGCGGCTCCTGCCAACCCGCCGTCCCCAAGCTCAAGCCACAGGGTTGCCCTTCCCGCACCGCGGCCGCCCGGGCTGCCTCCAGCCCTCCCACCACGCGCTGGCTCGCCGCCTGCAATTTCTGACGGGCCTGGGCCTCCGCCTGTCCCCGGGTGGCAAAGGTGGCCAAGCCGGCCAAGACCATCACCAGCCCGGAGGTGAGCAGCAGTTCCGTGAGGGTCCAGCCCGGGGCGCGCCCGAACCGGTGAAGGGGCAGCCGTTGTCTACGCATTAGGCCCCCTCCCGGCACAGGCCCACGGCGGAGAGGCTGAGCAGCCGTTCCCGTTGCACGCCGCCAGCCTCCCAGCGCAGATGAAGCAGATTTGCCCCGCCGGGGGGCAGGGAGAGAGTGGCCGGTGGCTGGGAGGGCTGGGTCTGGGGCAGGGCCTGCAGCCTGGGCATCAGCCGGGCCGTCAATTCCTGGCAGGTGGGCGCGCGCCAATTGGGATTGTCTTTCTTCTGGGCCGCTTCCTCGCTGGCCACCTCGCTGGCCAACTGCCGGGCCGTTCCTTCGCTGGCCACCAGCAGGCTCTCCAGCCGATCCATGTGGGCCTCCCGCTGGGCCAGCTCCGCGCCGGAGCGGAACCCCTGGCTCCACAGTTGGCCGGCCGAGGAACAGCCCAGCATCAACACCACGGAGGCGCAAACTGTTTCAGCGAGATTCATGGCTGGACCCCTCCCAGGAGCTTGGGGCCCAGCTGGGCGCCCTCGGAGGGAGCCGCCGCCAGCCGCACCCCGTAGCGCGCCTGCCGCCCGGCCTCCAGCTGGAGGGACAATTGGCCGGGTTGGCCATTCCCCCCTGGCTGCCAGGCCACCAGCTGCACAGGCTTGGCCATCACTTGGGCATTTTTGAGGTCTGCCACGGCCGCGGGAGTGGTGTTGCAGGCCGCTCCCGCCACCTCCCACTGCGCTAGGGGCTCGTTCAGGAGGCAGCGGTGAGAACTGTTCAAGAGCGCCAGGAGCTGGTGGGCTGCTGAGGCCAACAGATCCTCTTCCCGCTGCTGCCGCTCCATCGCCCCCACAGCCAAAGACTCCTGCATGGCTACCCCATGGAGCGCGAAGCTCCCGAGAAGCAATAGACCCGAGGCACCAATGGCCAGGGGCATGGCATAGCCCGGAGCAGCCGATCGTGGTCGGCGGCGGTATAGGCGGAGGCGGAGAAACAACATGGGGCGGGAAACCTGGGTCTCAGAAGGGAACGAGGCTGGGCCGGAGAGAAACAGCGCGATTGGCTATGACAGTTGAATCTTCGGAATTATTTAATGTCTCGGCCCAACCTTCCCGTGTAGCGAAGTAAACATTTTCCAAAACATTTACATTTCACATGTGGTAACATTGGAATGGGGCTTCGTATTTGCCTACCTGCCTGATCCTGGCTTCGCTCGGTGGTCAGTCAGTCCCTCCCCCCCCTGACCCCTCCCAAAAGGGGAGGGTCAATTTTTCCAGCTCCTGCAAGCCTGGCCGTCTCTCTCTGCCTTCCAAGCTCCCCTTCACTTCACCTGGCCGAGAAGCGGGGGGCCCAGTTGCGCCCCCTGGGGAGGGCTACCCGTCAGCCGCACCCCGTAACGCCCTTTGCGCTTTGGCTGGCTGTTCCCCATTTCCAGCTGAAGGGCCAACTTGGCGGTTTGGCCATTGCCCCCCGGCTGCCAGGCGAGCACCCGCACGGGCCTGGCCATCACCTGGCCATTTTTGAGGGCCGCCACCGCCGCAGGGGTGGCGCAAGCTGCTCCCTGCTGCTCCCACTGCGCCAAAGGAAGGGCCAGTAGGCAGCGATGGGAGGCGTTGAGCGCAGCCAAGAGCTGGTGGGCGGCAGACACCAGCAGGTCTTCCTCCCGCTGCTGCCGCTCCCGGGCCCCCACCTGCAGCCGCTCCTGCATGGCCATCCCATGGAGCGTGAGGCTCAGCAGCAGCAGCACCCCCGAGGCCCCCACGGCCAGGGGCATGGCATAGCCCGGCGCTGCGGTCCGGGGCCGGCGGAGCGGCGAGATCCTGCGGGGCAGGAGGCGGCGAAGCATGGCATGAACCACTGGGAGCCCAAGCGTTCCCGCCGGCGGACAAGGGCCTCTCGCTGTCAGCCCCCACTCCGGGCGGCATGTTCCAGCACGGCCCGTGCTTGCTCCTGCGTCACTCCGGGGAAGAGCGCGCTCGCCATTGATCTGAGCGAACACCAGGCCAAAGCACTGGCTGAAGCGGCAGCTCGTCTGAAGGTCACGGAAGCGGATCTTGCAGCTGCTGCCGTTCGTGATCTGATTGCCCAGCCGGCTGCCGATTTCGAGGCCGCTGCAGAGCGTGTGCTCAGTAAGAAAGCTGGAGCTTGATCACTGATTCAGCTTCAGCACCGCCATGAAGGCCTCCTGGGGCACATCCACCTTGCCCATCGCCTTCATGCGCTTCTTGCCCTTGGCCTGCTTCTGCAGCAGTTTCTTCTTGCGGCTGATGTCGCCGCCGTAGCACTTGGCCAGCACATCCTTGCGCATGGCGCTGATGCTTTCTGAGGCGATCACCCGGCTACCGATCGCCGCCTGGATCGGAATCTTGAACTGCTGGCGGGGGATCAGTTCCTTGAGCTTCTCCACCAGGCTCTTGCCCACGTTGTAGGCCTTGTCGCGGTGCACGATCGTGGTGAGGGGATCGGCCTTTTCATTATTGATCAACACATCCAGCCGCACCAATTCATTCTTTCGATAGCCGATCAGGTGGTATTCCATGGAGGCATAGCCCTTGGTGCGGCTCTTCATCTGATCAAAGAAATCCGTCACCACCTCCGCCAGGGGCATCTCGTAGTGCAGCGTCACCCGGTCGGTGGTGATGTATTTCATGTCGATGAATTCCCCCCGCCGCTCCTGGCACAGCTCCATCAAGGTGCCGTTATAGGTATTGGGGGTGTAGATCTCGAGCTTCACATAGGGTTCTTCGATCGATTCGCGCTTCTGCGGATCGGGCAGGGTGGCGGGGTTGTCCACCATCTCCGTGCTGCCATCCAGCATGTTCACCTGATACACCACCGAGGGGGCAGTCACGATCAGATCCAGGTCGTATTCCCGCTCCAGCCGCTCCTGCACGATCTCCATGTGCAGCAGCCCCAAGAACCCGCAGCGGAAGCCAAAGCCCATGGCGCTGCTGGTTTCCGGCTCGTATTGCAGGGCCGCATCGGAGAGGCGCAGCTTGTCGAGCGCTTCCCGCAGATCGGGATATTGATCCGCATCGGTGGGGAAGAGGCCGCAGAACACCATCGGCTTGGCTTCCGTGTATCCCGGCAGAGGCTCGTCCGCCGGGGCACTCAGCAGGGTGATCGTGTCGCCCACCCGGGCATCGGCCACCGCCTTGATCGACGCCGCCATGTAGCCCACCTCCCCCGCATGGAGGCTCTCCACCTGCCGCTGATCCGGCGCCATCACCCCCACCTCATCGAGCTCGTAGCTCTTGCCGCTGGCCATCAGCAGCACCTTGTCTTTCTTGCGGATCGTGCCGCTCATCACCCGGAAATACACGATCACGCCCCGGTAGGGGTCGTAATAGGAATCAAAAATCAGGGCCTTCAGGGGCTCCTCCACCCGATCCGGTGGCGGCGGCACCCGATCCACCACCGCCTGCAGGATCTCCGGCACCCCCAGACCCGTTTTGGCCGAGCAGGGGATGGCCTTCGAGCAATCCAGCCCGATGATCGCCTCCACCTCCGCCCGGATCCGCTCCGGATCGGCCCCTGGCAGGTCGATCTTGTTGAGCACCGGAATGATCTCCAGATCGTTTTCCAGCGCCAGATACACATTCGCCAGGGTTTGGGCCTCCACCCCCTGGCTCGCATCCACCACCAGCAGGGCGCCCTCACAGGCCTGCAGGGAGCGGCTCACCTCATAGGAAAAATCAACGTGGCCCGGCGTATCAATCAGATTGAGAATATAAGTTTCGCCATCGGCGGCCTTGTATTCCATCCGGGCGGCCTGGAGCTTGATCGTGATGCCCCGCTCCCGCTCCAGCTCCATGTTGTCGAGAAATTGCTCCTGCATGTCGCGCGCCGCCACGGTTCCCGTGTCCTGCAGCAAGCGATCGGCCAGGGTGGATTTGCCGTGGTCGATATGGGCAATGATGCAGAAATTGCGGATCCGGGAAACGGGAACGTCGGTCATGCGCCGGAGCAATCGGATTAGATCCTAGGGAGTAGCCCAAGGCCCTGCCCATGCCCCCCTCCAACCCCTGGCTGCTCCTGGCGCTGGCCATCAGCGCGGAAGTGGTCGGCACCTCCTTCCTCCGGCTCTCCCAGGGCATGACCCGCCCCGGGCCCACCCTGCTGGTGCTCGCCGCCTACGGCACCTCCATGCTGTTGGTGTCGCGGGTGGTGCAGGTGCTGCCCCTGGGCCTCACCTATGCCATCTGGAGCGGCATCGGCATCCTGGCCACCGTGCTGGTGGGGGTGCTCGCCTATCGCCAGATCCCCACGGCCGGCCAGCTGGCGGGCATGGCCCTGATCGTGGCCGGGGTGGTTGTGGTGAACCTTCGCGGCCCGGCCCACGGCTGAGCCGCAGCCGAACGGCCCAGCCGGTTCCTTCCTCCCTAAGCTCATGGGCATTGAGTCCCTCCGCCAGAACCCGATGAGCACCGAAACCACCACCCCCCCTGAGCTGGCCGCCCCTGAGGCCAGCGCCGATCCCCGCGCCCTCACCATCGAAAACGTGGAGCGGGTGCTCGATGAGCTCCGCCCCTACCTGATGGCCGATGGCGGCAACGTGGAAGTGGTTGAACTCGATGGCCCCGTGGTGAAGGTGCGCCTGCAGGGCGCCTGCGGCTCCTGCCCCAGCAGCACCATGACCCTCAAGATGGGCATCGAGCGCAAGATGCGGGAATCCATCCCCGAAGTCACGGAAGTGGTGCAGGTGCTCTGAGGCCCGCACGCACCTGCCTGAATCGGGGTGGCCCCCTAGGCTGCCCCGGAGCAATCCCCCCCTGTCAGTGCTGGATCAGCGCCTGCTGCGCGACAACCCCGAGGTGATTTCCGATCAGCTGGGCCGTCGCGGCCTGGAGGTGGATCTCACAGGTCTGCAGGCCATCGCGCGCCAGGAGCGGGATCTGGAGGAACAGCGCAGCGGCCTCCAGGCCGAAGGCAACCGCATTGGCCGGGAGGTGGGCCAGCTGATGCGCAGCGGCGGCAACCCCAACGACCCCGAGGTGAAGGCCCTGCGGGAGCGCGGCAACCACATCAAGCAGCAGGTGGCGGGCCTGGAAGAGGAGGAAAAGGGCCTGGAAAAGCGCCTGCGGGAGCAGCTCCTCACCCTCCCCAATCTCCCCTCCGCCCTGGCCCCGGAAGGCCGCAGCGAAGCCGACAACGTGGAGGTGAAGCGCTGGGGCGAACCCCGCCTCCCGGCCCCCGGCGAAACCCTCCAGGAGCACTGGCAGATCGCCGATCGGCTGGGCCTCATCGAAACAGAGCGCTCCGTGCGCATCGCCCAGAGCCGCTTCATCACCCTGGTGGGGCAGGCGGCCCGACTGGAGCGGGCCCTGATCTCCTTCATGCTCGATCTGCACACCGGCCGGGGCTACAAGGAGGTGTTGCCGCCGATCCTGGTGAACACCGCCAGCCTCACGGGCTCGGGGCAGCTGCCGAAATTCGCCGAGGAAAGCTTCCGCTGCGCCGACGACGACCTCTGGCTCACCCCCACCGCCGAGGTGCCCATCACCTCCCTCCACCGGGAGGAGGTGCTCGAAGCCAGCCACCTCCCCTTGCGGTACGTGGCCTACACCCCCTGCTTCCGCCGGGAGGCCGGCTCCTACGGCCGCGACACCCGGGGGCTGATCCGCCTGCACCAGTTCAACAAGGTGGAGCTCTACTGGTTCTGCCACCCCGACGCCTCCGAGGCGGCCCACGAGCAACTCACCCACGATGCGGAGGCCGTGCTCGAGGCTCTCGAGCTCCCCTATCGCCGCATCGAGCTCTGCACCGGTGATCTGGGCTTCTCCGCCGCCCGCACCTACGACCTGGAGGTGTGGCTGGCCGGCGCCGGCGCCTATCGGGAGATCTCCAGCTGCAGCACCTGCGGCGATTTCCAGGCCCGCCGCAGTGCCATCCGCTGCAAAGAGGAGAGCAAGGGCACCCGCCTGGTGCACACCCTCAATGGCAGTGGCCTGGCGGTGGGCCGCACCATGGCGGCCCTGCTGGAGGCAGGCCAGCACGACGATGGCAGCGTGCGGCTGCCGGCGGCCCTCGTGCCCTATTTCGGGTCCGACCGGATCACCGCCTCCCCCTAGCCCGGCCCAACCCCCAGAATGAACATCATTCGTGTTCTCCCCGCCTGATGGGTGTTCTCACAGCCCTGGCCATCCTGGCCGGCCTGATCGTGGTCCATGAAGCGGGGCATTTCTTTGCGGCCGTGTGGCAGGGCATCCGCGTCAGCGGCTTCTCCGTGGGTTTTGGCCCCGCCCTGCTGCAGCGCCAGCGCCGCGGCGTGCAATTCGCCCTGCGGGCCATCCCCCTGGGGGGCTACGTGTCGTTCCCGGACGACGATCCCTCCAGCCCCTTCCCGCCCGACGACCCGGATCTGCTCCGCAACCGGCCCCTCCACCAGCGCGCCCTGGTGATCGCCGCCGGCGTGCTCGCCAACCTGCTTCTGGCCTTTCTGGTGCTCACGGCCCAGGGCTACATGCTCGGGATTCCCGCTGGCTTCAGCACCTCCCCGGGGGTGCTTGTGGCCGGGGTGCAGCCGGGCCAGCCCGCAGCCCTCTCGGGCCTCAAGGAAGGGGATCGCATCCTCTCCCTTAACAACCAGGCCGTGGCCGGCGGCCAGGAGGCCGTGGCCAACTTCGTGCAACAGATCAAGGCTTCCCCCAAGCTTCCCCTGCGCCTGCAGGCGGAGCGCGGGGGCCGCACCGTGGCCATCACCCTCACCCCCGCCGACCAGAGCGGCACGGGCCGCATCGGCGCCCAGCTGCAGCCCTTTGGCACCGAGGCCTTCCGCGCACCCAAGGGGCCCTTCGAGCCGATCCGCCAGGCCAGCCGCGATTTCCTCAATCTCACCAAGCGCACGGTGGAGGGATTCGTCACCCTCTTCACCCATTTCGGGGAAACGGCCTCCCAAGTATCGGGCCCGGTGAAGATCGTGGAAATGGGCGCCTCCCTCGCCAACCAGGGCGGCAGCAGCCTGTTTCTCTTCGCTGCCCTGATCTCCATCAATCTGGCAGTGCTCAACTCCCTTCCCCTCCCCCTCCTGGATGGGGGCCAGTTCGCCCTGCTTCTTCTTGAAGGCCTCCGGGGTCGCCCCCTGCCCGAGCGGTTCCAAACCGCCTTCATGCAATCGGGCTTCGTGCTGCTGATGGGGCTCTCCCTGGTGCTGATCGTGAAGGACACCTCCCAGTTGCCGATGGTGCAGCAGCTCTTCGTCCGCTAGGCCATGCCTAGCTTCCCCAGCGCCAGCAGCCGGGCTCCCCTGCTGCTGGCGCGCCTCGGGGAGCTCTATCCAGAGGCCACCTGCTCCCTCCACTGGCGCACCCCCTACGAGCTGCTGGTGGCCACCATGCTTTCGGCCCAGTGCACCGATGAGCGGGTCAACAAGGTGACCCCCGCCCTGTTCGAGCGCTTTCCCGATGCGGCCGCCGCCGCCCAGGTCGACCCCGTCGAGGTGGAGCCCTACATCCGCTCCACCGGTTTCTTCCACAACAAGGCCAAAGCCATCGTGGGCGCCTCCCGCCTGCTGATGGAGCGCCACGGCGGGGAGGTGCCGGCCTCCATGGACGAGCTGGTGGAGCTGCCGGGGGTGGCGCGCAAAACCGCCAATGTGGTGCTGGCCGTTGCCTACGGCATCAACGCCGGCCTCACCGTGGACACCCATGTGCGGCGCCTCTCGCAACGGCTGGGCCTCACCCGCCAGAGCGATCCACGCCGCATCGAACCCGACCTGATGACGCTCGTGCCCCAGAGCGAGTGGGAAAACCTCTCGATCCGCCTGATCGTCCATGGCCGGACCGTGTGCACCGCCCGCAAGCCCGCCTGTGGCGGCTGCCCGATCGGGGATCTCTGCCCGAGTCGGCTCAAGGGGTAAGCTCGGAAGGATTCCTGTATTGCTCCTGCTAGCCGCATGGCGAAGAAGTCGATGATTGCGCGCGATGTGAAGCGCAAGAAGATGGTGGAGCGCTTCGCCGCCAAGCGCGCAACCCTTAAGGCCGCCATGGAGGCCGCCAGCGATCCGATGGAGCGCCTGGAGATCCACCGCAAGTTCCAGTCCCTCCCCCGCAACAGCGCCCCCAGCCGCCAGCGCAACCGCTGCTGGGCCACCGGCAAGCCCCGGGGGGTGTATCGGGATTTCGGCCTCTGCCGCAACCAGCTGCGGGAGCGCGCCCACAAGGGTGAGCTGCCCGGCGTGGTGAAGTCGAGCTGGTAAGGGGCTGGCCCACGGAGGTTGTCACCCGACCCGCGGGTTGGCGCAAGGGAAGCAGTCGGGGCAACGGGTTTCAACCCTGACCCGCCGGTTGGCTCTTCTCTTCGCACCCCCCTTGGAACTAGATCATCGTCACAGTGAAAAGTGCAAATAGACTCCTGAAAAATCCGGAAAGCCGACAGGTGCGAGGGGTCGGGTGTAAGAATCAAAAATGACTCAGAAGCAATAACGCCCAGTGCAAGGACAAACGCAGTCGATCTCCTTCGATGGCCGGGAGATCCGGCTGACCAGTGGCCGCTACGCCCCACAGGCAGGCGGAGCCGTGATGGTGGAGTGCGGAGATACGGCCATCCTGGTGACAGCCACCCGCTCCAAGCCCCGCGAAGGCATTGATTTCCTTCCCCTCATCTGCGACTACGAGGAAAGGCTCTACGCCGCCGGACGCATTCCTGGCAGTTTCATGCGACGGGAATCCCGTCCCCCCGAGCGGGCCACGTTGATTGCCCGCCTCATCGACCGCCCCATGCGGCCCCTCTTCCCCTCCTGGATGCGGGACGACCTCCAGATCGTGGCCACCTGCATGTCGCTCGATGAGCGGGTGCCACCCGATGTGCTCGCCGTCACCGGCGCCTCCATGGCCACCCTGCTGGCCCAGATTCCCTTCCACGGCCCCATGGCAGCGGTGCGGGTGGGCCTGCTGGGCGACGACTTCGTGCTCAACCCCAGCTTCCGCGAGATCCAGCGCAGCTCCCTCGACCTGGTGGTGGCCGGCACCCCCGATGGGGTGGTGATGGTGGAAGCCGGCGCCGATCAGCTCCCCGAACAAGATGTGATCGAGGCGATCGACTTCGGCCTCGAAGCCGTGAACGAACTCATCAAGGCCCAGCTCTCCCTCCTCAAGGAGATCGGCCTGGAGCCAGTGGCGATCCCGGCGGCCAAGGAAACGGATGGCACCCTGCCGGCCTTCCTCGAGAGCGAGTGCGCCACGGGCATCGGCGAGATCCTGCAGCAGTTCGAGCTCAGCAAGCCCCAGCGGGATGAAAAGCTCGATGCCATCCAGGCCGATGTCACCAAGAAGATCTCCGCCCTGCCGGATACCGACCCCGTGAAGGCGGCCGTGGGCAGCCACAGCAAGGCCCTGGCCAATAGCTACAAGAGCCTCACCAAAAAGCTCATGCGGCAGCAGATCCTCAAGGACGGTCGCCGGGTGGATGGTCGCCAGCTCGATGAGGTGCGCGCCATCTCCGCCGCCGCCGGTGTGCTGCCCAAGCGGGTGCATGGATCGGCCCTCTTCCAGCGGGGGCTCACCCAGGTGCTCTCCTGCGCCACCCTCGGCACCCCCAGCGACGCCCAGGAGATGGACGACCTGAATCCCTCCAAGGAAAAGCTCTACCTGCACCACTACAACTTCCCTCCCTATTCCGTGGCCGAAACCCGGCCCATGCGCTCCCCCGGCCGTCGGGAGATCGGCCATGGGGCCCTGGCGGAGCGGGCGATCCTGCCCGTGCTACCCCCGAAGGAAAACTTCCCCTATGTGCTGCGGGTGGTGAGCGAGGTGCTCAGCTCCAACGGCTCCACCTCCATGGGATCGGTGTGCGGCAGCACCCTGGCCCTGATGGATGCAGGCGTGCCCCTGAAGGCCCCCGTGAGCGGGGCGGCCATGGGCCTGATCAAGGAAGGCGAGGAGGTGCGCATCCTCACCGACATCCAGGGCATTGAGGATTTCCTCGGCGACATGGACTTCAAGGTGGCCGGCACCGAAAAGGGCATCACCGCCCTGCAAATGGACATGAAGATCACGGGCCTGGCCATGCCCACCATTTCTGATGCCATCAAGCAGGCCCGTCCTGCCCGGCTCCACATCCTGGAAAAGATGCTGGAAGCCATCGACAAACCCCGCGACACCCTCTCCCCCCATGCGCCGAGGCTGCTCAGCTTCCGCATTGACCCGGAGCTGATCGGCACCGTGATCGGTCCTGGAGGTCGCACGATCAAGGGCATCACCGAGCGCACCAACACCAAGATCGACATCGAAGATGGCGGCGTGGTGACCATCGCCAGCCACGACGGCCAGGCCGCCGAGGAAGCCCAGCGCATGATCGAGGGCCTCACCCGTCGGGTCAGCGAAGGGGAGGTGTTCTCCGGTACGGTCACCCGCGTGATTCCCATCGGCGCCTTCGTGGAGATCCTCCCCGGCAAGGAGGGGATGATCCACATCTCCCAGCTCTCAGAAGCCCGGGTGGAGAAGGTGGAAGACGTGGTGAACGTGGGCGACCAGGTGACCGTGCGCGTGCGGGAAATCGACAACCGGGGCCGCATCAACCTCACCCTGCGGGGTGTGCCCCAGGCCGAAACGCCCGTGCCCGTCTGAGCTGCGGCTCAGACCGCAAAGCCCGGATCGATGGTGGCCATCGCTGCGGTGGCCCGCTCGCACAGCAGCGGGTGGGCCAGGCCGTGGCTGGCGATCAGGCAACCCGCCTGAAGCCCATCGCCCCTGTTGTAGGCGAGGGGCTGGCCATCGGCATGGCTGAAGGCACCGCCGGCGGCTCGCAGCACCGCCTCCGGCGCCGCCATGTCCCAGTCCTTCGGGGCGCTCTTGCCCGACAAGGAGATGTACACATCCGTCTCCCCCCGCAAGATGGTGGCCACCTTCCCGCCCACACTGCCCATGGCCCGGCTGGGGCCGATCGGCAGGGCCTCCAGCAGCTGCTCCAGCCGATTGTCGCGATGGCTGCGGCTCGCCACCAGCACCAGCTCACCGGCCTGCTCCCGGCTGCTGAGCCGGGGCGGCTGGCTATACCCATCGGGGCCTTCGCACCAGGCCACCCCTGAGGCTCCCCCGGTGGTGGAGGGGTGCAGCACCCCAAACCAGAGCTCCTGCAGCTCGGGCAACACGATCAGCCCCAGCACCGGTCTCCCCTCGTGCACCAGCGCCAGATGCACGGCGTATTCCCCGCTGCCCTCCAGAAAATCGCGGGTGCCATCGAGGGGATCGAGGATCCACAGCCATTCGCCTGCCAGGGGTTCACCGCTGGCCAGCTGCTCCTTCGCCGTCTCCTCGCTGAGCAGCGTCCACGGTGCTGCGGGAAAGGCCTCCGCCAGCCCCTCCAGCAGCCAGTGGTTCACCGCCAGATCCGCCGCCGACACCGGCCCCTCGCCCCCCTCCTCCACCGTGAGCGCCCGGGGAAATCCATAGGGTGGCTCCTCGCCCCGGGCATAGGCCCGCAGGATCCCCGAGGCACCCCAGGCCAGCCGGCGCAGCTGATTGAGCAGCACCTCGCCCCGCACCCCCTCCGGCAGGGGCACATGGGGGGGCCAGGTGGGGGGAACGGCCATCATGGAGGGGAAACGGCCATTGTGCCTACGCTCAGGAGCCGCAGTGTTGGAGTCGGCCGAACCCGCCCCCGGCGTGCTCTACCTGGTGGGCACCCCGATCGGCAACCTGGAGGATCTCTCCCCCCGGGCCCGGCGGGTGCTGGCGGCGGTGGATCACCTCGCCTGTGAAGACACCCGCCGCAGCGGCCTGCTCCTGCAGGCCCTGCAGTGCAAGCGGCCCCTGATCAGTTTCCACCAGCACAACCAGGCCAGCCGCATCCCCCAGCTGCTGGCCCATCTGGAGGCCGGCGCGTCGGTGGCCGTGATCAGCGATGCGGGCCTGCCGGCCCTCTCCGATCCGGGGGAGGAGTTGGCCGCTGCGGCCCGGCAAGCGGGGCGGCGGGTGGTGTGCATCCCAGGCCCCAGCGCCATCACCACGGCCCTGGTGGGCAGCGGGCTGCCCTGCGGGCGCTTCTGTTTTGAGGGGTTCCTGCCGCCCAAATCCCACCAGCGCCGCCAGCGACTGCAGGAGCTGGCGGCCGATCCCCGCACCCTGGTGCTCTTTGAGGCCCCCCACCGGCTCGTGGCCCTGCTGGAGGATCTGTTAGCCGTGTGGGGCGATCGGCCCCTGCAGGTGGCCCGAGAACTCACCAAATGCCATGAGGAGCAGGTGGGCCCCACGGTGAGCGCCGCCCTGGCCCACTTCCAGGCCACTCCGCCCCTGGGGGAATGCACCCTGGTGGTGGGTGGGGCGCCGGAGGCGGCACCTGTGTGGGAGGAGGAGGCGTTGCAAGCGGCCCTGGAGGATCTGATGGCTGAAGGCCAAAGCGCCCGGGAAGCCAGCCGCCTGCTGGCGGAGCGCACGGGCCATCGCCGCCGGGATCTCTACGCCCTGTTGCATCGCCCCGTCCCGGGGGAAGATGGGGAGAGCATGTCTTAAGAGCGTCCATGTTGCTCCGTCTGCGCCTGGTGCTATCCAGCCTGGTGGGGGCGCTGGTGGTGCTGCTGGCCGTCTGCATGGGGGCCCAAAACCTCAGCGATCGCCCCACCCTTCAGCTGGGCTTTGGCCGCACCGCCCCCCTGCCCAGCGGTTTTCTACTGGGGGTGGCCCTGGCGGCAGGCCTGCTCAGTGGGGGAAGTGCGGCGGCGGTGGCCTTCGGCCGATCGCAGGAGGATCGCTGGGAGGAATAGAGCGCGCCGGATTTGGGAATGGGCGGGCCTAGACCTCTGGGAGGGCGTAGAGGGCGCCTTCGATCACCACCCGGCTGATCCCCTGGGCTTGCAGGTAGGGGGCGGTGCGGCCCAGCAGGGCTGGATCGGGCAGCTTGATCACCCGCTGGGTGCGGCCGCAGTGGCGCTTGGCCTGGCGGGGATTGGTGAACAGCACCAGGGCCTGCCGGCCCTGCTCATCCGTGGGCAGCATCCCCAGCTCGGGAATCTCAGCCAGGGGCCGGGCCTGTAGTTCCACGGTCTTGTCCACCAGGAGATAGGCGCAGGAGGGCAGCACGGCCGGGCTCCAGGGGGCCGCCTGAATTTCCCGCTGGTCATCCACCGCGATGGGCAGCACAGCCACGGTGTGGAACTCGCCTGAATCCTGGAAACTGTCCTCCTCGTCGTCCTCGGCGCTGAGCAGATCGTCCTCCTCGTCGTCATCGCCGAAGTCGTCCGCATCGTCGATCGCCAGCACCGTGCTGCTGCCGTCTGCAGGCTCCGTCTCTACAACGTCTTCGTCGGCGGTGGCCGTCAGCTCCAGCACGGGCTCGGGAGTTTTGGGTTCGCCGGTGAGAGCCGCCTGGGGCTGCCCGCTGTCCTCAGGGGGCTCGGAAGAATCCTCCGCGGGTGTTCCGATGGCCAGGGGGATCTGCCTGTCGCGGGTTCCCTTTTTCTGCCGTTCGTCCCGCAGGGCCCCATAGGCCTCATCGCCCAACTCCGCCCGCACCATCCGGGTGACCGTGGTGGAGCTGCAGCCGAAATGATCCGCCAGGGCCTGGGTGGCCTCGCCCTCGCGAAACCGCTGCACTAGCTCCTGTTTCTGGCTGTCAGTGAGCCGAGCAGTGGCCATCGGGCTTTTCGAGCACGGTTTTCCAGTGTAGGCCGTTTATGGCATATCGCATAGGAGAGGGAGCTGGCAGGATGGGACCGGGCTCCCTTAGCTCAGCTGGATAGAGCAGCTGCCTTCTAAGCAGCCGGTCGATGGTTCGAATCCATCAGGGGGCGTTTCAGTCAGGGCCTGTTTTTTCAGCCAAGAAGCCTTGCTGCAACAGGCTTTCGGGCTGACAGGCTCTGCCGGATCCTGCTCGCCCGTGCCAGCTTTCTCACATGCCAGCGGTCACTGGCAACACCTGCGCCAGCAGTACGAAACTCAGGGAGAAAAGTTGGTGCTGTATTCCTGCCGGCACGGTGATGCCCACGAGCGGCATCAGAACAACTCCTCGCCGTCGTCGGCAGCGCCAGTGCTCCAATTACCGGCAACTGGGGCATGAATCTGCCGCTGCTGGGTCGCAAGCAGGAAGCAGGGGGCCCTGCTACAGCTCAGTCGCCACAGCGATCCAGTACGGCCTGGATGACCGCCGGAGCGATGCGGAAATCGCTGGCATGCAGGGCGGCGAACACGTCTCGGGCAGAAGCGATCAAGCCCCGTTGGCGGGCCAGGCCGATCACGGCGGCGGTGCCGGCCACGCGAAGGCCGAGCTCTTGGGCCACCGCCCGCCCGGCGCGTTCATCCATCAGCGGTAGCACCGGCTCGCTGCTGCTCAGGGCCAGGCGGATGCTGGCGGCTTCTCCCTCATCGAGATCGGGCAGCGCCGGTTCGCTGGTTCCAATGGCAGCGCTCTGCAACCAGCCAGCCGCCAGGGCCTGCTCAATCGGGGCCTCCATGTCCGGGTAGCGGCCCGTGAGCACCTCAGAGAGCACCACGTCGGTGACCACAACCTCACTGAACAGCTGCTGGAGCCAGTCCAGCCCGTTCACCCGGGCCAGCGCGATCAGCGGACTGGCATCGGTGATGACGATTGCAGCCACTGCTCCAGGGTGTCGAGATCGGCGTTGGTTTCTGCGGCCGACAGGCGGATCGCTGGGATGCCAAGGCGGCCGAGGTGGGAGATGAAGCTGGCCACATCCAGCTCGGCCACGCGGGCGGCCCGCGCCAGCGACAGCTCACCATCGCGGAACAGGGCCGTCGCCAGCGCCGCCCGCACCCCGGGGGCCTGCAGCACTCCCCCCTGCTCCAGACCGATCAGCACCGCATCGGGATGATCGCGGTTGAGCACCACCACCGGGCTGCTCTTTGCTTGACGTAGTGCTTCTGCGGGGTTGTGCTTGAGCCCGCTCACGCTCACCGCATGCATGGCCCATCCCTCCTGGGATGACTGAATGGGATGAATCTAAGGGATAGATGCCAGGGATGAATCAGCGCAATGACGCATGGCCCTTTCGATCCCCGTTACCGCTGATGCCTTGGCAGCGTTGCTGAGCAAGCTGGCGGTGGTGGAGTACGCCACCGAGCTGCTGCTGGAGGAAACCGAGAGCGAGTGGGATCCCGCAGGTCCATCACCGGCGGTGGTGCTGAACCGCCAGCGCAGTCAGCACATCGGCCAGCTGGCGCTGCTGCTGCCGCGGCTGCAGAACTGGCGCCAGTGCAACCCCGATCCCTTCCGGGGATCACTGGTGCGGGGGTGATCGATGGAGCAACCCCTGTCGCCGCTGAACCAGGGCCTCAACCCCCTCCGGGATGCTCCGCTGTGGGGCCAGCTGGTCTCGCTGCCTGGTGCCACCCCGGCGATCGATAGCCGGGTGGGTCAGACCACTCCTGCGCCCTTATGGCTGGCCTTGCAGCCCTACGCCAACGCCCGCCTCTGCCTGTTTGAGGTGGACCGGCCCGAGAGCCGCAATCCGGTTCCGATCCGCCGGCATGTGATCGACTGCTTTCTCGAGCAGGGCGGCATCGTGGGCGGCTACAACGATACCGCCCTTACCGATCCCGGGGATGTGCTGCTGCGCGGCTATCTCTGCCGGGCGGCGATCCTGCCGGTGAGCACCAGCAACACCTTCGATTGGCTGGCGGCCGAGCTGGACTGGGCCACCCCTGGCTTCCGCGAAGAGGCGCCGCTGCCTTGGGATCCAACGTTGCTTGGCACGGTGCAGGCCCCCTGCCAGGGGGTGATGTGGCTTGGGGACCTGGCGCTGCTCAAGCCCGAGGGCGGTCTGCCCAGTGGCGGACGGGCCCAATTCGCGGGTTGCCTGGTGCAGCACTTCGGGGCGAACTACGGCCCCGGTGGGATCGGCCTGTTGGTGCAGCCGCTATTGGGGGAAGCGATCCAGCTGGTGCTCAGTCCCCACAGCGTGCTGGTGCTGCGGGATGGCGACACCTTGAACCTGATCGCCGAGCGCTACGGCACCACCGTGGCCACCTTGCGGCGGATCAACCCCCAGCTGGAGAGCACCCAGACGATCACTGCCGTGGAGGGGGATTCCCTGGCGGTGCTGGCCGGCAGGCATGGCACCACCGAGACCAAGCTGCGCAGCCTGAACCCGGTGCTGCAGCAGAGCGAGACCTACCTCACCAGTGAGGGAGAGACAATGAGCAGCGTGGCGGTCGCGCAGAACCTCAGCCTCTCCCTGCTGCGCCAGTTCAATCCGGAGCTGGGCAGCTGGCCCAGCGAGGAACCGCTGCCCTCAGGCACCACCCTGCTGTTGCCGGTCTACCGCTCGACTACGCCGATCCCGGCCGGGATGCAGTTGCTGGTGCCAGGGTTCATGCCTTCTACGCCGCTTCCGGCGGGGGAGTGGATCTACCTGCCGGCCCGGCGCACTGCTCCCGTGCTGGAGGAGCTGCCTGAGCAGGGCTATTGAGCAGCTGGCAAGAGGGAGAGCGAGCGCAGCCCGGACGGGGCGCCCGCAGCACCACAGCCGTGATGGGTGATGCCCCCTTCCTTCTTCTCCTCTGATTCCAGCCGCACCAGCAGCGGCGCTGCTCCAGCCCGCCTGGCCCCTGCCGCTCCCTGGCAGGTCTACCGCCAGCACCAGCACCAGCCCAACCAGGGGCCTGCTGGCACCACCGCTCCACCAGCCGCTGATCTCGACCCCCTCGACGAGGACGCCGACGAGGAGGCCAGCAGCCTCGTCGGCGGCTCCGGTGACGACAGCTTTGAGGCTGCGCTGCCTCAGGACTCCAGTTCCGGCAGCGGCGACAACGACGAACCCCCTGCCGCTGCTCCCAGCAATGCTGATCCCTTGCGGGCCGAGCGGCGCCGCAGCAACCAGCTCGAGAAAGAACTGCGCAAGGCCCGCGCCCAGCTGTCGCGGTTTTCGGAGATCAACCCGGACGAGTACGCCCGCCTGCAGGATGCCGAGCGCAAGCGCGAGGAGTTCGAACGGCAGGTGGGCGAGCGCGAACGCCAGCTCAATGAGGCCAACCTGCGCCGGGTGCGCAGCGTGGAAAAGGAACGGGATGAGGCCCGCTGTCAGGTGCAGAACCTGCGCAAGGAGCGCTTGATGGAGCGCCTGTTCTCCGAGGCCGAGGGCCGCGTGGGCGGTGATGAACGGGGAACGTTTTTTGACACCTTCGTGACCCTGTGCGGCGGCCACTTCCAACTCGGCGAGGTGGAGGGCCGCGAGCGGCTGCTGCCGGTGGACGGCAAGGGCCAGCCCCTGACTGCCGATGGCGTGGCCCTGAGCGATGGGGACTACATGGAGGAGCTGCGCCGCCACCCGGTGTACAGCTTCCTGTTCCAGCAACGCAGCGGCCTCTATTCGGCTGCAGTGCCTGAAACGGGTCATGAGCACGGGGGAGCGGTGAACCTGCAGACCCTGAGCACCGCCGAGCTCTATCTGGAGGCCGTCAAGGGGACCACGCCCCGGGCGGCTGCTCCCCGGCGCTGATCATCCTGACGGGAGAACGAGATGGCCTGGTATCTGGTGTTCTGGCGCAACCGATCCACCGCCACGGTGGTGCCGGCCGCCAGCGCCAGCCAGGCCCGCTCCCGTGCCCAGCGCCGACACAAGAAGGGTTACGGGGCGATCGTGGCTGCACGCCGTGCCAACCCAGAGGACGCGCGGCTGATTCGCCGGGGTGTCTGGGTGCGGCGGCGGCGCGATGGTTCCAGCCCCCAGTTTGGGAGTGCCCGTGCCAAGGCCAGGGCGCGGCGGCAGCGGAGCCGTTATCGCCGGTGGCTGCGCCCTGCTCTGTAAGGCGAATCGTCTTACACTTGATCCATGGCCACCGTGACGC
>JBBASA010000035.1:0-26071 GCA_040399515.1 Cyanobium sp.
CCGCTCGGGGATGGCGCCGAAGTAGTGGTCGTCGAACTGCTGGCCCTTGGCCGGCGGTGCACCGAAAAGGGTGCGACCGGCCAGCTGAAGATCGGGACGGAGGGCGGTAAGCCCCGCATCCACAAGGAAATACTCCTGCTCGGCCCCGCAGCTGGAATTCACCCGCGCGATCTCCGTGGCCCCCAGCAGGCGCAGCAGGCGCTGAGCCTGGGCATTCATGGCGGCGTTCGAGCGGAGCAGGGGGGTCTTCTTGTCGAGGGCCTCACCGGTCCAGCTCACAAACACCGTGGGGATGCAGAGCGTCACCCCATTGGGCGTGCGCATCAACCAGGCGGGACTGGTGACATCCCAGGCCGTGTACCCCCGTGCTTCGAAGGTGGTCCGCAGGCCGCCATTCGGGAAGGACGATCCATCCGGTTCGCCCTGCACCAGCAACTTGCCGGAGAATTCCGTGATGGCGGTGCCGTCAGGCTGGGTGGAAATGAAGCCGTCGTGCTTCTCCGCCGTGAGGTTTGTGAGGGGGTAGAAGACGTGGGCGTAGTAAAGCGCCCCCCGGGCGATGGCCCACTCCTTCATGGCCTGGGCCACCGTATCGGCCACTCCCAGATCCAGCTTGCTGCCCTGGCGCATCGAGCGCTGGATCGACTTGAACACATCCTTGGGCAGGGCCGACTTCATCGTTTCGAGCCCGAACACATCGCTGGCCCAGATCTTCTCCAGGGGCTCGGCTGGCTCCACAGCCACAGGGGGCCGCAGCACGATGGTCTGCATGGCCTGGAGACGTGCTGGAGATGGCATGGACACGGGGGAAATTTGCTGCCCCTAGCCAAGAGAGCCGATGGTGGTTTCTGTTGCTGCTGTTGCTACAAAACACACAGTTGGATGCCCCGCCGCAAGGATCAGGGGTTTGGGGGCTGTTGAACGATCACCGCCTGGTCAATTTGGCGTCCGCTTTTATCCCAGGCCCAGAGCTTCAGCTCTTGAGGGCTCGCCTCGATCTCGGCAAAACTGAAGACACTGGCGGCTTTGGCCGTCTGGGCGGTGCTGATCACGGGACGCAAGCTGGCCCCTCCCCCGCCTACCACCAGGTAGGTAATGCCATCGATGGGTTTGCTGCGCTCGTAGTTGTGGTCGTGTCCATTGATGTAGAGCTGCACCCCATGGCGCCGCATCAGCGTGCTGAGCTTGGCAGCCAGGTGGGGGTCATTGCCGTAGAACCCGGATGAGTAGATGGGGTGGTGACCCACCACCACCTTCCAGGGGGCCCGGCTGCTGGCCAACACCGTGCGCAGCCAGCTGATCTGCCGTTGCCAGTCGGCATTGCCATTCGTGTCGAGCATGAAAAAGTCCACAGGGCCCCTCCGCACCGTATAAAAACGCCCTTTCATGCCAAAGGGCTTGTAGGCCACCTGGGGCCTGCCGTTGTCGGTGCGAATGTCGTGGTTGCCCAACACAGCATGAAAAGGCACTCCCGCCCGCAACAACTCCCCATAAGGCCGGCGGAAGGTGCTCTCCACCAGGGCGATATCCCCAGAGGGATAGATGTTGTCGCCCCCCAGGATCACCAGATCCACCCGCTTGCGTCGGTGTACGGCAGCCATCTGCTGGCCCACGGCCCGTTGGTTCCCGTCGGCGCTGCCCGTGTCGGCCACGGCGAGAAATCGCAGGGTGGTCTTGGCGTCGCCTGCGGGGCCAGAGGAGCTGGCCTTGGAGGAACCGGGTTTCAGCGGCAGCAGGAGGCCGCCAGCTGTGAGGACAGCTGGAAGCAGACGCAGCAGAGCCCGGCGTTGCACGGTGGAGCAAAACAGATGCACCAGCTTGGCGGATCGCGGATGGCCTTGGGGGGCCGATCGCTGCCGACTGTGCCCTCTTTCTCAAGATCTCCTCTTCAGAGAGAGCCCAGCAAATGAATCACCTCGGAGATCACAATGGAGAGAAAAAGAAAGCTGAATAGGGCGTGGATTAACACAATCCTCCTGACCTTACTGTCCTCAAGATTGGTATCACTCATGGCGTAGGTCAGCCCCACGGCATAGGACACATAAAGGAAATCGCTGAAGACAGGCTCATCTGGACCCGCAAAAATAAATCCCTGGGGATTGGGTCCGTCAGCTGCAGGAATGGGATTCAAACTGAAATAAAGCTTGGCGTACAGCAGGGCAAAGCTGTTGTGCATCTGCAACCAGATACCCAATAAGCAAGCGAAATACACCGAGGTGCGGATCGCAAAAGGAACCAGGGTTTGCTGGCTTTTGAGCTCGTTGATGAAGAGGGTAAGCACCCCAATGCTGAGGAAGGTGAACACCACAGTGGCCTTCACCAGCAAGGCCCGTCTGGAGAGCCCATGGCCAAAAACGTCTCGCGTCTGGCGCGCATCCAGACGCAGAGCCTCACGAAAGAAAAGGATCTGGTCCTGGCCGATGGCCACGAGGAAAGCCAGGAGGAAAGCTTCCTGGGGATGGAGGGCCAGGATCAGCAGAGGCGTGAGCCCTGATCCGATGACCAAGGCACGGACCAGCCGCTTTCGCTCATCAAAACAAGCTAGGCGCCCCAGACCCATGGTTCAGGAGGGGGCTTCAACGCCGACCCAAGAGTTCCTCCCAGGTGGGTTCCTGGTGGGTGCACTGCAAGCTGGTGGGGGGTTCAATGGGGCGGGCCTGGGGGGCGACCACACCAGAGGTATTGAGGCGGCTCAGAAGCCGCTGCTGGGAAGCACGTCGTGTCATGGTTTGCTTGGACGGAAATTATGGTTTTGCCATCACTCTCTAGGGAGAGCGACTTGGTGATCCATAGCAAAAGCATACTCCTCTTTCCTGCACTTGCCGTTGGAGGGCATCTGTTCGGGATTCACTCTTCGCTTTCCAGGTCTTGCCTTGCGGTTTCGAGCTCCTTCCGCGCTTCCGGGCTCAGCGTGGGGTAATGGAGATCAAGAGAAAGAAGGGTGTCAATCACGGCGGCAGCCACCACCAGGCGGGTAAACCATTTGTGATCCGCAGGCACCACATACCAGGGAGCTTCGTCACTTGCAGTGTGCCGAATCATTTCTTCATAGGCCTGCATGTAGGCCTGCCAATGGCCCCGTTCGCGCACATCCGCGGCAGCGAATTTCCAATGCTTTTCCGGCTCATCCAGCCGCTTGAGAAAGCGTCTCTTCTGTTCTTGCTTGGAAACATGCAGGAAAAACTTGCGAACCACCACGCCATTGCGGCCCAGGTACCCCTCGAAGTGACGGATGTCACCGAACCGTTCCTGCCAGATCTGGGGGCCTAGCCGCTGGGGGGGCAAGCTCTGGCGAGCGAGGAGCTCAGGATGCACCCTCACCACGAGGGTTTCCTCGTAGTAGCTGCGATTAAAAATACCGATCCGGCCCCGCTCAGGCAGGTGTCGCTGGCAACGCCACAGGTAGTCGTGATCCAGCTCCTCAGCGCTGGGGGCTTTGAAGGAGGTCACCTGGCAGCCCTGGGGGTTCACTCCGCTCATCACATGCTTGATGGTGCTGTCCTTCCCGGCGGCATCCATGGCCTGGAAGATCAGCAGCACGGCCCATCGGTCCTGGGCATAGAGCTTGTCCTGGAGCTCGGAAAGAATCTCCACCCCCTCCTTGAGAACCGCCTCAGCAACCTGTTTGTTGGTGGGATCCAGCTGGAGCGTGTTGGCGGGGTTCACCGTCTTGAGCTGGAAGCCCTGGCCATCGCTGATGCGAAAGGGGGCACAGAATCCTCTGGCCCGCTGGATGATCTCGTCTTTGTCCATTGGCCTGGGGTCGCCACCGCAAGGGTGAATCCCAGGTTTAGCGGCTTTCGATCATCTCGGCGGCGGGGTAACGCACCTTCTTCAAGGTGGCGTAACGATCCTCTCCGTGGCGATAGCCGCAGGCGCAAACCACGCAGGCTTGGTAGGGGGTCGGCTCCAGGCCAAGGATCCGGTCGTAATCAGGAGGGCTGAAGCCCTCGATGGGGCAGGTGTCAATGCCAAGCAGCGCCGCGCTGGTGAGCAGGTTCCCCAGGGCGATGTACACCTGATTGGACGCCCAGGTGACGATGCTTTGGCTCCGGGGTCCATCGACCAGGTCCTTGCGCATCAGATCCCCATAGCCAGCAAGGCTTTCCCCAGGCACTCCCCGCTCCGCGGCCGTGCGATCGAGCAGGCGCTGCAGATCTTGCTCCTTCACCGTCCGCTGTTTCAGAAACACCACCAGGTGGGAGCAATCGGTGATCTGCGACTGGTTCCAGGAGTAGGGCCTGAGCTCGGCCCGGAGGGCCGGATCGGTGATCACCAGAAACTTCCAGGGCTGGAGCCCGTAGGAGGAGGGGGAGAGCACCAGGGCTTCTTCCAGTGCGGCCCAGGTGGCAGCAGGGATGGTTCGCTCCCCATCAAACAGCTTCACCGCATAGCGCCAGTGCAATGCTTCCAGCAGTGGGGCAGCGTCCATACAAGGATTCAAACTCCCAACTTATAACTGACAAGAAGCCCTACATTTACCGCATCGCAGTTGGCTGAACTGCTGGATGGGCCAGGCACGTCGCATTGGGCTCACAGGGGGGATCGCTACGGGGAAAAGCACCGTCGGCCGTGTGCTGGCAGAACGGCACGGGATCCCCGTGTTGGACGCCGATCAAATGGCCCGCGATGTGCTGGGTCCAGGAACGGCGGCCACCCTGGCGGTGCTCCGGCGTTACGGAAGGTCGGTGCAAGCTGGCGATGGTCCCCCATCCTTGAATCGCCCGGCCTTAGCCCGCGTTGTGTTTGCCGATCCGGCGGAACGCCAATGGTTGGAGCAGCTGGTTCATCCCCTGGTGCGCGCTGCTTTCCAGGCCGCACTGGAGCACTTGAAGGCTGAGCCTGTGGTGGTTCTGATGATCCCTTTGCTCTTTGAAGCGGGGCTGGAGTCGCTCTGCACGGAGATCTGGGTGGTGGAGTGTGGCAGCGAGGAGGAACAGCTCCAGCGGCTGCAGGCCCGGGATGGGCTGACCCGAGAGGAGGCCATGGCGCGCATTCGCGCCCATTGGCCGATGGAGGAGAAGCTCGCCCGGGCGGACCTGGTCCTGTCCACCGTCGGATCCCCCACAGAACTGGCATCCCGGGTTGAGGCCGCCCTGGCACCGGCTCCCTTTGGGCCTGGCGGCCCGCCCGGAATCAGCGGGTGAATTCGCCCAGGCGCTGCACCAGCCGCTCGCGATGCTCATCCAACTGCCGGATGGCATAAAGCATCCACTCCAGCTCAATGCGCACCTGAACCGGCAGGTCCCGGTCCAGATAGGAGCGCAGGGACTCCTGACTGAGGCTTCCCCGCCGCAACTCCCCTTCCAGGGCCTCCAGGATCTGGTGTTTGGTGGGAGGGGTGTTCATCCGTTGAGCCTCTCCAACAGCAAACGGTTGGCCAGTTGGGGATCGGCCCGGCCCCCGGTGCGTTTCATCAGCTGCCCCACGAAAAAGCCCTGCAGCTTGTTTTTGCCCCCACGGAAGGCCTCCACCTCCGCAGGATGGGCGGCCAGGAGATCGTCCACGATGGCGGTGATCTCGGCAGGATCGCTGATCATCCCCAGCCCCTTGGCCTCCACCAGGGCTTGGGCCGACCCCCCGTTCTGCAGGAGGTCGGGCAGCAGCTCTTTGGCGATCTTGCCGCTGATGGTGCCCTTGCTGATCAGGCCCACCAATTCAGACAACTGAGCGGGGCGCAGGGGAAGGCTGTCGTAAGACAAGCGCTGGCCGTTCACATGGGCGGCGATGTCGCCGGTGATCCAGTTGGCGGCCAACTTGGGATCGGCCCCTGCGGCCACGGTGGCTTCGAAATACTCCGCCATAGGCCGCTCGTCCGTAAGCACCCTCGCGTCATAGATCGACAGGCCCAGGCTGTCCGCGTAGCGATGGCGTTTGGTGGCGGGCAGTTCAGGAAGTTCCGCCCGCCAGGCCTCCCGCTGTTGCTCGCTCACCTCGATCGGCCCCAGGTCGGGTTCGGGGAAGTAGCGGTAATCGCTGCTCCCCTCCTTGCTGCGCATGGCCTTGGTGAGTTGTTTGCCCTCATCCCACAGGCGTGTTTCCTGGCGGATCGGCTCACCGGATTCGATCGCCTGGATCTGGCGTTGGATCTCATAGTCGCAGGCCTTCTGGATGGCGGAGAAGGAGTTCATGTTCTTGATCTCCACCTTCACGCCGAAGGGGGCATCAGGCCCTTGGCGCACCGAAATGTTGACGTCGCAACGCAGGGATCCTTCCTGCATGTTGCCATCACTGACGCCGAGGTAGCGCATGATGCGTCGCACCTCTGCCGCATACTCCGCCGCTTCCCGCCCAGTGCGGAGATCGGGCTTGCTCACGATTTCAGCAAGGGCTACGCCAGCCCGGTTGTAATCCACCAGGGAGTGGCTGCTCCCTGAAAGCCTGTCGCTGCCAGCGTGAACCAGCTTGCCCGCATCCTCTTCCATATGCAGGCGCTCAATGCCAATGGTCTTGAGGTAGGTGTCCTTGCCCTTCTCGGCAACTTCCACCTCGATGGCCCCCTCGGCACCGATGGGCTCGTCATACTGGGAGATCTGATAATTTTTGGGAAGGTCGGGGTAGAAATATTGTTTTCGGTCGAATTTGCTGTGCTTGGCAATCCGCATATTCAGAGCCAAAGAGGCCTTCACGGCATATTCCAAAACCTTTTCATTGAGCACGGGCAAGGTGCCGGGCAGGCCACACACCAGTGGATCGATGTGGGTGTTGGGAGCATCCCCGAAGTTGGTGGAAGCGGGGCTGAAGATCTTGCTAGCCGTGCAGAGCTGCACGTGGATTTCTAGGCCGATCACAGCCTCCCAGGCCGGAGGGTTCGCCGTGGCGGTGGCAGGGGACGGTACGGCGGAGGTGGCGGCGCTGGCCATGGGGCGCGATCAGGGCGGGCGGGCCGCCAGGGGCGGAGCAGCCGATCATAGGCAGGGCTGGACAAGCCTCTAGCTTTCCCATGGCGACATTGGGGGCCCGCGTGCTGTCCGACCCGGTGGTGATTCTTGGCGGGGGGCTGATGGGCTTGTCCATCGCCCATGCCCTCGCCCGCGCAGGGGAGGCGGTGCTGGTGCTGAGTCGGCGTCGGACCGAGGCGGCAGGTTTTGTAGCGGCCGGGATGCTGGCTCCGCACGCCGAGGGATTATCGGGCCCCCTGTTGGCCCTGGGTCAGGCCAGCCTGGCCTTCATCCCCCGCTGGGTGGCGAGCATCGAAGCCGATAGTGGCCTCTCCTGCGGCCTCCAGTCCACAGGGATCGTGGTGCCGTTTCGCAGCGCCGCCGAACGGGAGGCCTATCCCACGGCGTCCTTCGGGGAGCCCCTGGAGCGGGCCGCCCTGGAGCGGGAGGTGCCGGGGATGGACCCCCGTTGGCCCGTTGGCCTGCTCTTCCACCAGGACGGCCAGATGGACAACCGCCGCTGCCTGATGCGGGCGCTGGAGGCAGCCTGTGTGGAAAGGGGTGTGGCCTTTGAAGAGGGGAGTGAGGTGCAGGGCCTGCTGTCCACCTCCTCTGCCGGCGCCGGCTTGGCCGGGGTGCGGGTGCGGCGCGCGGATGGGGAGCTGCACACGGTGCCCTGCCAAAGGGCCGTGCTCACCTGTGGGGCCTGGGCCGCCCAGCTGCTCCCCCAGGTGCCTGTTTTTCCTGTCAAAGGCCAGATGCTCTCCCTTCAGGGGCCAAGGCAAGCCCTACCCCGGGTGTTGTTTGGCCCGGGCACCTATCTGGTGCCGAGGGGGGATGGGCTGGTGGTGGTAGGAGCCACCACGGAACCGGAAGCAGGCTTCCAACCCGGGCTCACGCCGGTGGGGCAACGTCAGCTGGAAGAGGGTGTGGCCGCCTTGCTTCCGGAAGCCAGGTTCTGGCCACCGATGGAGCGGTGGTGGGGCTTCCGTCCCTGCACCCCCGATGAGGCACCGCTGCTTGGAGCAGGACCCATGGCGGGGCTCTGGATGGCTGTGGGCCATCACCGCAATGGGGTGCTCCTGGCGGCCATCAGCGCCAGTTTGATCGCCGCAGCGGTGGGCCACCGGCCCCTGGATGCCGTTTCAGCAGGCTGGCTGGAGGCCTTTTCTCCGGATCGTTTTCTGCCGGATCCAGGAGTCCGCCCTTAGGTGTGAACTGTGCTTGTCTTCGTCACCTTGCTCTGCTGCTGCCAGAGGCGCGCATAGCGTCCATTCTGGTCGAGAAGGTCATGATGGTTGCCCTCCTCAATCACCCTGCCATGGTCGAGCACATAAATCATGTCTGCATTCACGATGGTGCTCAACCGGTGGGCGATCACAAGAATCGTGTATTTACGATCAAATTGATCAATGGCCTGCTGAACGAGCCGTTCACTTTCAGTATCCAGGGCACTGGTTGCTTCATCGAGAATCAGCAAATCAGGATTGCGCAGGATGGCTCGCGCAAGCGAAAGTCTCTGTCGTTGTCCCCCACTTAAACGGTAGCCGCGCTCGCCCACGATGGTGTTAAAGCCATCGGGCAGATCGGCAATGAATTTTGTCGCCTGGGCCTGTTGGACAGCCACTTCGACATCAGCCATGGAGGCTTCTGGAGTTCCGAACAGAATGTTATTGGCAATGGACGTGTTAAACAGAAACGTATCTTGGCTGACCACACCAATTCTTTTTTGCCACGTTGACGGGTCAAAATCACGGAGATCGTTGTCGTCGATCAAGATCCGCCCTTTGCTGGGCTCATAGAGTCCAGCAAGGAGATCAGCAATGGAGCTTTTTCCAGCTCCACTGCTGCCAACCAAGGCAATCGTGTAACCCCGGGGAAGTTTGATGTTGATCGACTGAAGAGCAGGACCGGTTGAGGACGAGTAGGAGAGGTCGACGTTCTCAAGTTTGATTTCTTTTGTGATTCCGCGATAAGGCAATCCCGTCTTTCTCCGAAAATCCTTATCACCCCGATAAAGAAAGTTATTTAGTACGTCTAGATTTGCTGAATTAGCCTTTCGAGCCATAATCAGATCAGAAAGCCCGCCAATGCTTCCATTGAGCCGCTGCAGGGCAATGACAAATGTAACTAAACTAGGAAGAATTCCCGAGCTTTTTTGCCCAAAGAATAAGATGCTAAGCCAGGCGATTCCTGCAATCATCAGGATCGGCAAAATCAACGTCACAGGGCCGTTAATGGAACCCAACCGGGCCTGTCCCCTGGCGTTGAGTTCGTAATTCTTGGCTTGCTTTTCCACCTCAGCTGCAGCCTCATCCAAAAAGCCGCTTGTGTGTAAAAGCCTTAGGCCTTGAATGTTTTCCGTCATGCGACTGCCCAATTCAATACCAAGATCAGCAGCAATTTTGGCCCGCTTTCCAATCATGGGCAGGAGAATCCGCTGCACAAAAAGAGACACCGCTCCCATCATGACCGCCGCGATCAGGAGCCAGGGAGATAGCCGGATCAGGACTGCAAGGTAGGTCAGCAGAAGAAAGACATTGGCGACAAGATTGCTATAGCTTCTTATCTCACTTATGATGGCTGGAGGTCCAGCACCATTGATGTACTGGAGATCACCAACTCGGTAGCGGCTTGCACAGGAATAAGTATAATCTAAGATATGGGCATGGAGCCTGTAGGTGAGCTGACTTGAAACGCGATTGCTGAAATAGCCGATAGAAATTGCAGCCAGGGCCATGGCCCCACCCTGAATCAGCTTCAAGAGCACTGCTAGGCATAAGAGCAGGGAGAAGGCCTGCAGGCTTGAAACCTGACTGATCCATTGATCGACCTGGGGAAAGGCACTGAAGACGGGGTAACTGTTAATCCGAAAGACACTTCCCGCTGGTTTCGATAGGACTTCGACAGCAAAAAACATGACCCCCAGGGTCAATCCTTCGGTCACCGCCTGAAGGATGGCGCAAAAAAGGTTAAGGACAATGAGTTTCCACTCTTTTCTGGCCGTCTGCCGCACCAAAACACTTGCCGGCTTCTGATCGCGAAACGGTTTCACGATCTGAACAAGGAGCCTGCGAGGAAAGGACAGTAAAGGATTCAAGAGACAAGCTCTCCAGGAATGACCGTCAAAACTCCAAGGATCATCGGCTTTGCTCAACCCGCCAGCCTTGGTCGGCAGGCTCCCATTCACTCAGCTCGCCTGGAGAAAACCACAGAGAGATTTCCTGGGAGGCCGTTTCAGCCCCGTCGGATCCATGGATCACGTTTCGGCCAATGTTCACAGCCAGATCACCGCGGATGGTGCCCGGGGAGGCCTCGAGGGGTTTCGTGGCCCCGATCATCAGCCGGGCTGCGGCAATGACCCCGTCTCCTTCCCACACCATGGCCACCACAGGGCCACTGGTGATGAAATTCACAAGCCCTGCAAAAAAGGGACGCTCGCGGTGCACGGCGTAATGATTCTCAGCAAGCTCCCGGCTCGGGGTGAGCTGCTTAAGACCAACCAGCTTGAAGCCCTTGCGCTCAAAGCGCCCGATGATTTCCCCCACCAGACCACGCTGCACACCGTCGGGCTTGATGGCAAGGAAGGTGCGCTCGGTTGGCATGGTGTGAAGGAAAAGAAAGAAAGCCTTAACCATGCTCGGTTTCCGGGTGGCCTGTTGGCAAGGGTTCGTGGTCAGGTCAACGCGCGACCCATCAGGCCTACCCTGCAAGCAGACGCCAGGCTCCAGTCCCATGGCCGTTGCCCCGTTGACGGGTTCCCCCTTTCCCCCTGCTCGCCCCGATGTGGAGCGACTGCAGGCCTACAGCGCCCCATTGGAGGGCCGTAGGGGATTGCTGCGGCTGGATTTCAACGAGAACACCCTGGGACCGAGCCCCAGGGTGTTGGAGGCCATCCGTGCCATCCCACCGGCTCAATACTCGGTCTACCCCGAGTACGACGGCCTGCGGGAGGCCGTGGTGGCGGCCCTGGGAGGTGCCCAAAGCCGCCTCAGCCCCGATCAGGTGGGCCTCTTCAACGGGGTGGATGGGGCCCTCCACGCCGTGTTTCAGGCCTATGGCAGTGCGGGGGAACGGCTGCTCACCACATCCCCCACCTTTGGCTATTACGCCCCCTGCGCCGGGATGCAAGGCATGGAGGTCGTGGCCATCCCGTATCACCAGCCTTGCTTTGCCTTCCCTCTGGAGGAGGTCCGCGCCGCCCTGGGAGCCCCTGAAGGTCGGCAGCCGGGGCCGCCACGGCTGTTGCTGATCTGCAACCCCAACAACCCCACCGGCACCCGGCTAGCTCCCGCCCGGATTCTCGAGCTGGCCGCCGCGGCCCCCGGAACCCTGGTGGTAGTAGATGAGCTCTATGAGGCCTTCAGCGGCGACAGCGTGCTTCCCCTCCTGGCGGAAAGGGCAGAGGCGACAGGAACGGGGGATGCGTTCCACTCCCTACCCAATCTGGTGGTGCTCAGGTCCCTCTCGAAAACAGCAGGGCTGGCGGGCCTGCGCATCGGCTTTGCCCTGGGTTGCGCGGAGGTGGTGGATCGGATCAGCCGGGTCACCGGACCCTATGACGTGAACAGTTTTGCCGTGACCGCCGCCTTCGCAGCTTTGGCGGATCAGGCCTATGTGGACACCTATGTGGAAGCGGTGCTGGAAGCCCGGGACTGGCTGGCCAGTGAACTGGCGCAAGCGGGGGTGCGGCACCACGTGGATGGGGGGAACTACCTTTTGATCTGGCCTGAGTCGCCGGTAGCGAAGGTGGAACAGGGCCTTCGGGATGCGGGGATTCTGGTGCGCTCCATGGCAGGAAAGCCCCTGATCGATGGATCCCTGCGGGTGAGCATCGGCACTCGCGCCCAGATGGAACAGTTCTGGCAGGCCTATCAAAGGGTGGAATCCCGCCGCTGACTCAGGGGTGGATCAAGGCTGGTGCGTCAGGAGGGGGCCGCCACCTGGGGGCGGCGGCGGCGGCCGGTGCGGGCGCTGACCGCCCGGCTGCGCTCCTGGTAGCCATGCACCACCGGCAGGCGCTTCCGTTCCCAGATTTGGAGGGCCTCTTCCAGGCTCGGTGGGCAGCCGTTCTCCGCGGTTCGCTGGGGGTCCAGGGTCTGGGCCAGTTCCACCGCATCTTCCAGCCCCGCGGTCATCCCCCGTGCCTGGGAGGAACTCATGGCATGGGCCGCATCGCCGATCAACACCACCCGGCCCTGCCGCAGACGGGGGAGGGGATCGATGTCGAAGGACCAATTGGCCACCAGGGCCTCCGAGGGCGTGCAGCGAATCAGCCCGGCCAGATCCGCCGGCACCTTGGCCAGGGCGTCCTCGGGGACAGGTTCGCTCAGGAGCCGCCGCTGTTCATCCCGTTCGGCGGGCAAGGGCTCCTCCTGGAAAAACCCCCAGTGGGTGAGGGGCTGGCCCAGGCTGTCCATACCGAGATCAAAGACGTTGGCATACACCCCCCGACCCCTGGCATAGACAAAAAACTCCCCATCCCGGCAGAAGGTTCCATCGGGCACCACCCCCCTCCAGACCCGATCCCCCAGATAGTTCAGGCGCCGCTCCGGGGCCACCAGGGGCGCCACTTTGGAAAAGAGCCCATCCGCCCCCACGAGCAGATCTCCCGTCCACTGGCGCCCATCGGCAAAGGACGCCTCCACGGCAGATCCCGGCTCAAAGTTCTGCCTCCTCCAGCTGAGGAGTTCGGCGCCTGGCTGGAGCACGTCGGGGGGCAGGATGTCGGCAAGAGCCTCCAAGATGGCCCGCCGGTGGATGAGCAGGGAGGGGAGTTCCCCGGCCTCCCGCTCCGCTGGGGCGCTTTCGATCAGATCTCCCCGCAGGTTGCGCACCACAAAGCGGCTCACGGGCAACCCCTCGGCCAGGAGGCGATCCAACAAACCGGGGATGGCACTAGCGGCGATGGCCTCCACCCCGCTCTTCACCAGCAGGATGCCGCAGCCGTCGGTGCGCACCCCATCCGCCTTTTCAAACACCTTCACTCGGTGGCCCTGCCGGTGCAGCAGGGCGGCCAGCAGCAGGCCCGCACTCCCGGCCCCCACAACGGCAACCGAGAGGTCCCGGGCGGGGGTGGAAGAGAGATCCGTCAGCGCATCACCTCCACCACCGTGCCCTCCCCGAGGGGTGGGGTCAGGCTCAAGCTGGTTCCGGCCTGGCGAACGGTGGGGCTGCCGAGAGCTTCGAGGAAAGGCTGCATTCCACCCTGGTCGCAGTTCGCAGGGGCCCTTCCGCCTCGCAGGTATTGCACGGGGATCACGCGACGGGGGTTCAGATCCCGCACCACCGCTGCGGCCTCCTCCCCGGTGTACACCTTGGCCCCGCCCCCGACGCCGATCACGAGCACATCCGGCCGGCCGAGGAGCACCCTGTCGGACGGGCCGATGGCCCCTGCCGTGCCTCCGAGGTGGGCAAAGTCGAGCCCACCCTGCCGCCAGCGCCAAACGGTCGACTGGCCAAAACGCCTTCCTTCTACCCGGTCGTGGGGCACCCCGACACCCTCGATCTGCAGGCCGGCCACCTTGTAAGAGCCGGGTGCGCTGAGCAGCCGGCCACTAGCCACAGAGGCCCCCTCATCCTTCAGGCGACTGCTGGCCAAGATCACATCCGCACTCACCCGGGGCTCCGCCAATCCGGCGGCACAGCCCACGGCGCGAAAGGGGTTGAGCAGCACCCGGGCCCCACCCCCCTCGATCAGCAGGGCGCTGTGGCCATAGCTGGTGATCTTCACGCCTCCTCCGGAAGCGTGGGCCGTGGGAAGAGCAGAGGACAGGCTCAGCAGGGCCAGGGCGATCAGAGGACTGGTGACCAGGCTGGAGCGCACAGGCACGGGAGGAAAGGGCGTCAGGAAAGGGGCCGAGGAACGGCTGGGCGCGAAACTAGCAGTGTTCGTGGCCAGGGAAGCACTCCGCTTGGCGCAGAAAATTGGCCAGCAGGGCATGGCCGCTCTCGGTGAGCACGCTTTCTGGGTGAAACTGAACTCCCTGAAGATGGGGCCATTGACGATGGCGGAGACCCATGATGGTGCCGTCCTCCAGCCAGGCAGTCACCTCGAGGGTCTCCGGAAGGGAGGGCCGATCGACGATCAGGCTGTGGTAGCGGGTGGCGGTGAGGGGCTCCGGCAGGCCCTCAAACACCCCAACCCCGCTGTGGTGCACGGCGGAGGTTTTGCCGTGCATCAATTCCCTCGCCCGCACCACCTGGCCGCCGAACACATGCCCCAGGCACTGATGGCCTAGGCAGACGCCCAGGATCGGGAGTTCAGGGCCCAACTCCCGCAACACCTCCAGGCACACGCCAGCCTGATTCGGATCCCCCGGGCCCGGGGAAATCAGGACGGCCTTAGGGTCCAGCCGGCGGATCTCCGCCAGGGAGAGGGCATCGTTGCGCTCCACGCGCACATCGGCCGCCAAGGGGTGGGCATCGGCCAGCTCACCCAGGTATTGCACCAGGTTGAAGGTGAAGCTGTCGTAGTTGTCGATCACCAGAAGCATGGTGCTCACTCAAGCAGGCAGGAGGCCCAGACGCTGGAGCAGGGGAGGAACGAGCAGGAGCAGGGCAATCAGCAGGGAGGAGATCGCTGCCACCAGCACAGCAGCGGCTGCACAGTCCTTGGCAATGCGTGCCAAGGGGTGGAATTTACGACCGATGGCTAGGTCGACCACCGCTTCCGTGGCGGTGTTCAGAAGTTCCAGCACCAGCACGGCGGCAACGGTGAGCACCAGCACAGCCAGCCGATCGAGGCTGAGCTGGAGCCAAAGGCCCAGGCAGAACACCACCAGCCCCATGACCACATGAATGCGGAAATTGCGCTGGCTGGCAAAGCCGTAAGCCAGACCCTGGGCCGCATAGCGAAAGCTGGAGGGCAGATCTCCGGCGATTTTCCAGGCTCCAACTCTCAGGCGGCGCCCTCGCTTGTGGAGGTCCACACCCACTTCGCGAAGTTGGGTGGGCTGGTGATCAGGAACGGGTAAAACCACTCCTCACCGAGGATGGATGTGGCGGCACATTACCTCGGAGATTCCCCACCGCAATGTTTAGCCGACCCATGGACCAGGTGGGCGGTGTGGGAAAGCAAATCGCTCTGGCGGCTGAGCATGGCTTCCAGGGATGGCTCGTCCGGATGGTCCCAGCCCAGCAGGTGAAGCAAGCCATGGCTGGCCAAAAAGAGGAGTTCCTGATCCAGTCCGTGGCCGGCCTCCTGGGCCTGGCGCGCGGCCGTTTCCAGGGAGATCACAATGTCGCCCAGCTCCAGGGGATCGGAGAAGCTGGGATCTCCCAGACTTGGGGGGAGTGGTGGGGCGCCGTCCTGGGCAGCGAAGGCCAACACGTCGGTCGGCCCCTCCTTCTGCCGCCAAGTGGTGTTGAGGGCCGCAATGGAGGCATCGTCCACCAGGCTCAGGCCCAGGGAGTAGGTGGGGGCCTGAAGAGGGCCCGGAAGCTCGGCGGCCATGGCCTCCAGCCAGCCACGGACACAAGCGCTCCAGGTTGCCTCCGCCCCCTCCCCAGCGATCAGGCGGTCAGCGCTGGCCCAATCCCCCCCCGGTTCCACCTCCGGGTGCACCTGGAAGGCAAGGTCGATCTCCAGATCGGCCATGGATTACAGGGGGGTATGGGGCCGCCCAAGCCAGGCGATCAGGAGCAGAAAAGCGCTGAGACCCACCGCCGTCAAGCCGAAGTGGAGCAGGCTCTGGCGTCCCTTGCGCACCATGTTGCGCATGGCCAACTTGACAAAGCCAGCGGATTCTTCTGGTTGTTCCGTGGTTTGCGGGGAGGGTTCGGGTGACATGGGGTGATCCGAGATAGGGGGCAAGTGTGACCTGGTGCTAGAGCGCTACGCCCACTTCCACCCCCTGGCGCAGCAGGCTTTGGATGAAAGGATCCAGATCCCCGTCCATCACCCCTTGGACGTCGGTGGTTTCTTCGCCCGTGCGGAGATCTTTCACCATCTGGTAGGGGTGAAACACATAGTTGCGGATCTGGTTGCCCCAGGCCGCTTCCACGATGTCGCCGCGGATGTCGGCAATCTCCGCTGCCCGCTGCTCCTGGGCGATCACCATCAGCTTGGCCATCAGCAGGGCCATGGCCTTTTCCTTGTTCTGCAGCTGGGAGCGCTCCTGGGTGCAGCGCACCGCCAGCCCCGTAGGCACATGCAGGATGCGCACGGCCGTTTCCACCTTGTTCACGTTCTGGCCACCCGCGCCCCCCGAGCGGGACGTGGTGATCTCCAGATCCTTCTCCGGAATCTCCAGATCGGGCTGCTCCTCCAACTTGGGCATCACCTCCACACCGGCGAAGCTCGTCTGGCGCTTGTCGTTGGCATTGAAGGGGGAGATGCGCACCAAGCGGTGGGTGCCCTTCTCATTGCGCAGGTAGCCGTAGGCATAGCGGCCATCGATCTCAATCGTGCAGCTCTTGATGCCCGCTTCCTCCCCTTCGCTGATCTCATCCACGCTCACCTTCATGCCGTGGTCTTCCGCCCAGCGGGTGTACATGCGCATGAGCATCAGGGCCCAATCCTGGGCATCGGTGCCGCCGGCACCAGCGCTGATGGTCAACACCGCACCCTCCTTGTCGTAGGTGCCGCTCAGGAGGCGCTCCAATTCCCAGCGGTCGAGGTCGCCCCGCAGACGTTCCAGCCCCTGGTGGCCCTCCCCCAGGAGCTCCTCATCCGGCTCCAGCTCATAGAGCTCCAAGGTGGCTTTGGCATCGTCCACCAGGCCCGCCCAGCGGGCCAGCTGCTCGAGCTGGGCCTTCACCTCATCCAGTTGGCGCATCTGTCGCTGGGCCTGGGCCTGGTCGTCCCAGAAGCCCGGCTGGCTCGCCAGCTGTTCCAGATCCTGCTGCCGTGCTTTCAGGGCAGGGACGTCAAAGACAGTCCTGGGCTTGGCCCAGGCGGTCGCTGAGTTCGGAGAGGTCCCGTTTGAAATCGGTCAGATCGAGCATCGCGCGCCCAGGTTCCATTCCCCGACCGTATCAGGACAGTGCCTAGGATTGGTTTTGACTTGAATGATGCTCCATGGCTCCGGAAGCCTCTGCGGCTGCTCTTCCCGCAGCCAAGGTGGAGATCTACACCTGGCGGTTCTGCCCCTTTTGCATCCGGGCCAAGAACCTCCTCGATCGCAAGGGGGTGGCCTACGCCGAATACGGCATCGATGGCGATGACGAAGCCCGCCGGACGATGACCCTCCGGGCCGATGGCCGCAGCAGCCTGCCCCAGATCTTCATCGATGATCAAGGCATCGGCGGCTGCGACGACCTGCATGCCCTCGAGCGCCGCGGCCAGCTGGATGCCCTTCTGGGACGTCAGGGGTGAGCCAGGACGCCGGCCCCCCGTTGGCTTCGACCCGCCAGCTGTTCGTGATCGATCCGCTGGCCCGCCTCAATCCGGCCAAGGACACGAGCGTGGCCCTGATGCAGGCCCTCCAGCGTGCCGGGGGGCAGGCCTGGTGCTGCGAATTGGGCGATCTCTCCGCCGAACCTCACCCGGAAGGCGGCTATGGAGCCTGGGTGCGGGCCTGCCCCCTTGAATTGGCCCCCATGGAAGTCTTGGCGGGACGCTGGGTGGTGCCCGATCCCTGGGTTCGCCCCGGCAACCCCCAGAAGGTGCCTCTGGATCGGTTCCCCGTGGTTTGGATGCGGAAGGATCCACCGGTGGATGAGGCCTATCTATACGCCACCCACCTGCTGGAGCTGGCGGAACGGCGGGGCGTGCAGGTGATCAATCGCCCGGCGTCGCTGAGGGCCTGGAATGAAAAGCTCAGCTCCCTCCGTTTCGGCCACCTGATGGCGCCCACGGTGGTGAGTAGTCGGGTGGACACCCTGGCCGACTTCGCCCGCAAGCAGGGTGAGGTGGTGCTCAAACCCCTCGCCGGCCGGGCGGGACAGGGGGTGGTGTTCGCTTCCGCCGCAACCCCGGGGCTGCGGGCACTCCTGGAGCTGGTGACCCAGATGGAAACCCTGCCTGTGATGGCCCAAGCGTTTCTGCCTGGCGTAAGCGCGGGCGACAAGCGCATCCTCCTGGTGGACGGGGAGCCCCTGGGAGCCGTGAACCGGGTGCCCACCGGGGGCGAATTTCGCAGCAACCTGGCCGTGGGGGGGGCACCGGAGCCGGCGGAGCTCACCGCTGCGGAACGGGCGATCTGCCACGAGCTGGCGCCGGTGCTGCGGGCAGAGGGGTTGTTTTTTGTCGGGATCGACGTGATCGATGGCCGCTTGAGTGAGATCAACGTCACCAGCCCCACGGGCGTGCGGGAGGTGGAGCGGCTCGGGGGCCTCCCCCTGGCGGATCAGACGATCGCCCGGCTGCTGTCCGCAGGGCCGATGGGCAGCAGCTGATCAAGCAGCACCTTGAGTTTGAGGGCCACTTCCTGCTCCTCCCGCTCCGGCACCGACCCCCGCACCAGGCCGGCGCCAGCGGTGAGGACGAGGCTGGAGCCACGCAGCTGGCCGCTGCGGATGGCCACCCGCAATTCGCTGTCGCCCTGGCTATCGATCCAGCCAATGGGGGCGGCGTAGTGGCCCCGCTCAAAGGGTTCCAGGCTCCGTAGCCAGGCCATGGCCTCCCGCCGGGGAAGGCCTGCCACCGCTGGAGTGGGGTGCAGGGCCTCGGCCAGGGCCAGGGGGGTCTGGTGCCGCAGCAGGGCCGTGATGGGGGTGTGCAGATGCACCAGCCCCCCGTGACGGGCCAAGCGGGGGTGGCGGGGGCGATGGGGGGCCAGCCCGACCTGGCGCAGGCCCTGGCTGATGGTTTCCACCACCAGCTCGTGCTCACGGCGATCTTTCTCGGAGCGGAGCAGGTCGGCGGCCTCGGCGCCACTGGGGCGGGTGCCGGCCAGGGCATCGCTGCGCAGGAGCCCCTGCCTCACAGTGAGCAGCCGTTCGGGAGAGGCGCCCAGCAGGGCCCCATCGGCCGTGGGTTGCCAGAGGAAGCGGCAGCTGCCCCGCTGGCTGCGGCGCAGGTGGGCCAGCAACATCCGGGCGTCGAGGGGCTGGGCCAACTCCACCCGCTGCCGGGTGGCAAGCACCAGTTTGCGCAACTCTCCCCCCTCCACCAGGGCCAGCCCCCGCTCGAGGGCCCCTCGATAGCTGTCCTGCCAAGGAGAGCACTCCACAACAGCGTTGGGGCCACCCCCCAGGGACGCAAAGGGACCGCTCAGGTCGGCTTCCAGGGACGCCAGGTGCTCGAGGTGGTGGGCCATCTCCCAGAGCTCCTCCGCCACACTGCGGGGGGTCACCGCTCCCCCCAGGGAACGCTGGAGCCGCAACCAGCAGTGGCGCCCCTGGCGACTGAGCTGCCAGCGGGGCAACACGGCCTCCACCCCTGGAGGATGGCTGCCCTGCTCCAGGGGTGTGTCGAAAAAGGCGAAGGCCAGAAGGATCCGGGGCCGGGCCAGGGGGGGCAGGGGTGCGGCGGAGGTGGCCAACCGCTGCAGGCTCAGGCTGCAAAATTTCTGGGCCAGCTCAAAGCGCCGGGGGCCACTGAGCTGCAGGCTGTTGCAGCGGCCGCTCGCGGCCAGGCAGAGCCCGGGAGTGCCGTCCCAGAGGAAGCGAAAGGGATCGGTGGCTCCAAGGGCAGGGAGCAGGACCAGGGGGTCGAGCGAATGGGCCCGGCCGGGATGAAGGGGCACCGCCAGGCTGAGAACGGGCTCCTCGTCCACAGCCCAGCCTCCCGCCTGCTCCGCGCGGCGGGCGATGGCGGCTGCCTCGTCGAGCAACCCTGCAAAGGTCGGGGGGGCCAGCACCAGGGGAGCCTCGGGTCTGGGCGATGGGCTGCTCAAATGTATGGGTGTTTCCCCGTCTCCCGCCTGTGCCAGGCCCGCAGGAGCGCCAGGTCGTCGCAAGCCGTTACGCCAAGCCCGCCTCTCCTCCCCCTCCAGAGGCGGGAGCGGCGCCGCCCGACCAGCGACGGCTCTGGCGGGCGGCCATCAAGTGGCCCATGTATGCGGTGGCCGTCATGCCCGTGCTGCTGGCGGCAGGCTGGCGCCTGGGCCAGGCGCTGCCGGTGCGCGCAGACCAGCTGGCCCTCTTTCTGGGGGCAGCCATCCTGCTGCTGGCCTGGGAAAATCTGGCCAACGATGTGTTCGATGCCGACACCGGCGTGGATGCCCAGGGCAAACCCCACTCCCTGGTGAACCTCACCGGCCGCCGGGATCGCATTGCCCTCCTGGCCCATGGCTGCCTCGGGTTGGGCCTGGCCCTGATGGCCCTGGTGGCGCTGCGCAGCTCCGCCGCCGTGTTCGCCCTGGTGCTGGCCTGTTGCGGGGTGGGCTATGCCTACCAGGGCCCCCCACTCCGCCTGGGCTACCGGGGACTGGGTGAACCCCTCTGCTGGCTGGCCTTTGGTCCTTTGGCCACGGCGGCAGCCCTGCTGGCCCTTGCCCCGAGCACGGGATCAGCCGCTGTCATCCCCTGGGGGACGGCCCTGGTGCTCGGGGCGGGCCCCGCCCTGGCCACCACCCTGGTGCTGTTCTGTTCCCATTTCCATCAAGTGGGGGAAGATGCGGCCCATGGCAAGCGATCCCCCGTGGTGCGGCTCGGCACCCGGCGGGCCGCCGCCCTGGTGCCCTGGTTCGTAGCGGCCAGCCTGGCCCTGCAATGGGCCCCGGTGCTGCTGGGTTGGTGGCCCCTCACGGCCCTCCTGGGGGGGCTGGGAATCCCCCCGGCCAGAGCCCTGATCCAGCTGCTCTCCGCCCACCACGACCTGCCCGAGCGGATCGGGAGCAGCAAATTTCTAGCCCTCCGGTTTCAGGCGCTCAGCGGCCTGGGGCTGGCCGCCGGCCTGGCCCTTGGCCCCTGGTGGCAGGGGCTGGTGGGGCGGTGAGGGGCCCTTGCCCAGCCCAGCAGGAGGGGCTTGGCGATGGTGGGGGGGAGCGTCTCAGCCTGAGCTGGAGACCCTTTTCCTTTTCCTTGCCCGCTGCTCTCCACACCGCCGCCGGCTCCCTGAGCCAGCGGCGGGGATGGTTGCTGCGACTCGAAACCTCCAGTGGAGCCTGCGGCTGGGGGGAAGCGGCCCCTCTGGCGTTTGGCGCCGCTGCAGAGGCGGCCCGCCAGGATTGTGCGTTCGCCCTTGGGCAGCTGGGCCCTCGCCCGATGCGCGGCGAGTTGGAGCGGCTGCTGCCCACCCTTCCCGCCCCCTTGGCCTTCGCCCTGGGGGCGGCCCTGGCGGAGGCGGATGGTTTGGCGGGATCCGCCACTGCCGGAGGCTGGCGGCAAGCTCCCCCTTCGGCCTGGCTGTTGCCCGCGGGCGAGGGGGTCCTGCCTGCCGCCCGGGCCGCCCTGGAGCCCTTGGCCCCTCACACGGTGCCCCAATCGTCGCCACCCACCCTGAAGTGGAAGGTGGGGGTGCATCCCGCCCATCTGGAACAGGCCTGGTATGAGGAGTTGGCTGGCCTGCTGCCGGCGGGGGCCAGGCTCCGGCTGGATGCCAATGGGGGCTTGGATCGGCCCACCGCCTGGAGCTGGGCGGAGCGCCTGGCGGGGGATCGGCGGCTGGAATGGCTGGAACAGCCCCTCGATCCAGCCGACCAGGAGGGCCTGGAGGCCTTGGCCCGCCTGGTGCCGGTGGCTCTGGATGAATCCCTCCTGCGCCATCCCGAGCTGCGTCTTCACTGGGAGGGCTGGCAGGTGCGCCGGCCCTCCCAGGAAGGAGATCCCCGACCCCTGCTGCGGGAGCTTCAGGGGGGCCGTCCTCGGTGGATGGTGAGCACGAGCTTTGAGACCGGTATTGGTCAGCGCTGGCTGGCCCACCTGGCGGCCCTGCAGGCGGAAGGCCCCACCCCGACGGCTCCGGGCCTGGCCCCCGGCTGGCAGGCACCAGGCGAGCTGGGAGCCCAAGCCCCCGAAACCGTCTGGCGGGCGGTTGATGCGGATGCTGCAAGGCATAGCCATACCGGCCTTCGTCCTGACCTGCAGGATGGGCCATGCAGGCAGAGGCCATGACTGAGCCTTCCAACCCCCTGGAGCTACTCGCTGCAGCTCCAGGCGCATCCCCCCCTCTGGAGGCCTTGCGGCGGCTGGGTGCTCGGGGTGGGGTGCTGGGGCTGGCTCCAACGCAGGAGCTTTCCGGCCTGCGGGAGGCCGTGGGCCATGGGGAACGGGAGTGGTTGGGCCTAGACCCGGCGGTGGTGGTGGGCAGCGGGGGGAGCATGGGACGTCGGCGCTGGTGTCTCCAGCCCCTGAGCCACCTGGAGGCCTCCGCCATCGCCACGGCTGCCTGGTTGCGAGGGCTGGGGATCGACCCCAAACGGGCCCTGGTGGTGAATCCCCTGCCCTGGCATCACGTAAGCGGGCTGATGCCCTGGGTGCGATCCCAGTGCTGGGGGGCAGAGCACCGCTGGCTTCCCCCCGGCCAACTGCGCCAGCTGGAGGAGCTGCCCCTTCCTGCCCACACCTCCGGCGGGGCTGCTGTGCTGTCGCTGGTGCCGACCCAACTACACCGGCTCCTGGCCCAGCCCGCTGGCGTGCGCTGGCTACGGGAGTTTGCGGTGATCTGGGTGGGAGGGGCCCCCCTGGCCGAGGCGGAAGCGGTGCGAAGCCGGGAGCTGGGGCTGCGGCTGGCCCCCTGCTACGGCAGCACGGAAACGGGCTCTATGGTGGCAGCCCTGGCTCCGGGGGCCTTTCTGGAGGGCCAGGGAGGCTGCGGCCTGCCCCTGCCCCACGCAGAGCTGCGGATCGCCCCGGGCGCAGGTGCCGTGGAGGTGCGGACCCCGAGCCTCAGCCCGGGCTATCTGGAGGGCGGCAGGCTCAGGCCCCTGGAGCGAGACGGCGGGGGCTGGTGGCGCACGGGAGATGGGGGATGGCTGGATCCGGGGGGGCTCACCCTGCTGGGACGGCTGGATGGGGCCGTGCACTGCGGCGGCGAAACCGTGTTTCCCGAGCAGGTGGAACGGACCCTGCAGACCCTGGCGAGCCAGCAGGCCCTGCCCCTGGAAGCCCTGCTGCTGGTGGCCCAGCCCGATCCGGAGTGGGGGGAGCGGCTGGTGGCCCTGGTGCGGGGGGAGGGCACCGCAGGGGAGGGATGGATCGCCGCCCTCCAGGGGCTGGCGGGGGAATTGCCGCCAGCCCAGCGCCCCAAGGCATGGCGGCTCTGCCCGGAGCTGGAGCTGAACCCCATGGGCAAATGGGAGCGCCAACGCTGGCACGACTGGCTCTCAGCCCAGGACCAGCCCTCAGGCCAGGGCTGAGAGCTGGTGGACGCGGCAGTGCCGCACAAAGGACCGCACCCGGTCGGGATCTTTCTCCCCCGCGGCGTTCTCCACGCCCGAGTTCACATCCACGCCTGCAGGGCGAACGGCCGCCAGGGCCGAGGCCAGGTTGGTCGGTGTCAGTCCGCCGGCCAGGATCACGGGCTTGCCGCAGGCCTCCACGATGCGGCGGCTGATGCTCCAGTCGTGGGTCTGGCCCGTGCCACCGATGCGATCCGCCGTGCGGGAATCCAGGAGCAGGGCATCCACAAGGGGTTCCAGAGCCGCCGCCTCGGCGATCGCGGTGTCGTTCACCACATGGATGGCCTGGATCAGCTTGGTGCCGGGCAGGGCAGTTCGGAGGTGTTGGATCTCGCCGGCGGGCATGGCGTCGTGCAGCTGGAGGGTGGTGGGCCTCACCCGCAGGGCCATGGCAACGATGGGGGTTGCCTCCTGCAGATGGGTCACCATCACGCTGCTCACGAAGGGCGGCAGGGCCGCCACAAGTTCAGTGGCCAACTGCGGAGAAACCTCATCCTCCGTGCGATGGCGCGCGCCGAGGATGAACCCCACCCCATCGGCGCCGGCAGAGAGCACCAGCTGCAGATCGGCGAAACAGCGCACCCCGCAGATCTTCACCCGCATGGGCGGGGTACCCAGTTCTCAAAGGAGTAGTGGAGCCCGGCCCGATCGTGGTCCAGGGTGATCAGCCAAAGATGACTGGAAGAGAATAGATGCGGCCGTTTACGGCCCGTTTGAGCCCCAGCAAGGGCATCGCAACTTCAGAGCGGCCGCACGCCCTCCGCCAGGCCCGAGGCCTCCAGCCAGCGGGTGATGGGGGCAGGGAGAGGGCAGCGCCTGCGGTCCTCTGGGCTGATGGCCCGATGGCGGGTGCGGCCGCGGGCCACCGCTTCCCCCGAACGGGTGAAGGTGTAGTGCACGTCGAAGCAGCCGGGATCCACCAGCTCCGGGCGCAGGGCGATCGCCAGGGGATCGCCAACGCAAAGGTGGCGAAGGAAATCGGCACTGCAGTGCACGATCGGCAGGGCCGGCGCCCCCATCTCCAGGGAGGGGGAAGGAAAAATCTGGGCTGGAGCGATACCAAAACGCTCGAGGCTCTCCTCATAAGCCTCGTGGCACCAGCGCAGCAGGTGGTGGAAGTGCATCACCCCTGCGGCATCGGTTTCGCCAAACCGCACTGTGCGGCAGAGGAGCAACCAGCTGGAGGGATCCATGGGCAGGGGCTCGTTGCGGCTTGGGGGCCGATGCTGACAGGCTGCGCTAGATCAGCCGCAGGGCCAGGCGGCCGGCCCAGTAAGCCAGGAGTGCCAGCGCCAGGGCGGCCACCAGAGCGGGATGGCGCCGTGGCGATGGCCAGGCCCAGGGCCAGCGAGGCAGCAGGTGCCGCTGCCGGATTGCCAGCAGCGACCAGCTCAACAGCCCAAAGGCCACCAGGGGCCCGAAGGCGTGGCCCTGCACCGAGCCCACCAGATCGCCCTGCAGGGCCAGGCTGGTGGCGCGGGTGAGAAAGCAGGTGGGGCAGGGGATGCCGGTGAGGGCCCTCAGCGGACAGCTCCACCCCGGCAGGTAGGGATTCTGGCCCTTCAGCCAGAGATAGGCCGTCAGGCCTGCGGGAAACAGGAAACCTGTTTGCTGGATGCGGCGTAGAAAGCGATTCAGCTCTGGGGCCTGATCAGCGATCCACCGATCCCATGATCACATCGATGGAACCGAGGATGGCCATGATGTCGGCCACCTTGTGTCCCTTGAGGATGTGGGGAAGGATCTGGAGGTTGTTGAGATCGGCCGCCCGGATCTTGAAGCGCCAGGGGGTGACGTCATCGTTCCCTTGGATGAACACGCCGATTTCCCCTTTGCCCGATTCGAGGCGGGTGTAGAGCTCACCGGAGGGAATTTTGAAGGTGGGGGCCACCTTTTTGGCGATGTACTGATAATCGAAACCGTAGGCGTCGCTCTGCTTGCCTTCCGCCATGCGCTTGGCCTCCAGGTTTTCCGTGGGGCCGCCAGGGATCATCTGAATCGCCTGCTGGAGGATCTTGAGGGATTGGCGCATTTCCTGCAGGCGCACCCGGTAGCGGGCATAGCAATCTCCTTCCTTTTCCCAGGCGATCGACCAATCGAAATCGTCGTAGCACTCGTAGTGATCCACCTTGCGCAGATCCCATGGCACGCCGGAGGCCCGGAGCATGGGGCCCGACAGGCTCCAGTTGATGGCCTGCTCCCGGGTGATGGTGCCCAGGCCCTCGATGCGGCGGCGGAAGATGGGGTTGTTGGTGATCAGCTTTTCGTATTCATCGATCTTGGGACCAAACCAATCGCAGAAGTCCTGGCATTTTTCGAGCCAGCCATAGGGCAGATCCACCGCCACCCCACCGATGCGGAAGTAGTTGTTGTTGATCAGCCGCTGACCCGTTGCGGCCTCCCAGAGGTCGTAGATCATCTCCCGCTCCCGGAAGATGTAGAAGAACGGCGTTTGGGCGCCCACATCCGCCAGGAAGGGACCCAGCCACAGCAGGTGGTTGGCGATGCGGTTGAGCTCCAGCATCAACACCCGGATATAGCTGGCGCGCTTGGGCACTGGGATATCGGCCAGCCGCTCGGGGGCGTTCACCACGATGGCCTCGTAAAACATGCCTGCCGCATAGTCCATGCGGCTCACGTACGGCACGTACATGATGCTGGTCCGGTTTTCGGCGATCTTCTCCATGCCGCGATGGAGATAGCCGATCACGGGCTCGCAATCCACCACATCCTCCCCGTCGAGGGTGACCACCAGCCGCAGCACCCCGTGCATCGAGGGGTGATGGGGGCCGAAGTTGACCACCATCGGCTCTGTGCGCGTTTCCAGCTGGGTCATGGGGGATGGGCCGGCACCGAGTTGGGGGGATTCTATGGAGGACCTGGCTCAGGCGGGCAGCGCCGGCAGGTCTGTGGCGGCGAAGTCGCCGCTCACCTCTCCCAGGGCCGCCAGGCTGTCCACCA
>JBBASA010000036.1:0-16185 GCA_040399515.1 Cyanobium sp.
CGGATGGGGAGCAGAAGCGGAGCATCACCCTGGAGTTCCGCCGCTCCACACCGGAAGACCACAGCAACCCGGCCCATCAAGCTGTTTCTGAATGGTTCTGATCCCATGAGCTCTGCCTCTGCCCCAGCGACGCCCTCCTCTCTCCTGAAGACAGTGGTGGCAGCCACTCCCATGGTGGGGTCGCTCGTGGTGCCTCTGTTGGTGCCCCTCCTGATGGTGCGCGTGAGTATTTCGGCGGGTGTGCTGGCCATGGTGGTGGCAGGGTCCCTCTGGTTTGTGGCCATGCTGCGCACCTCGGAAATGCCTGAGCACCACTGACCCTGTCTGTCCGCTGAAGGGAACGCTCTGACCAGCCTCCCCTTCAGTCATGGTGTTTTGGCGACGGCGTGCCCTGGCTCTGCTGGTGCCCTTGGGCCTCAGCCTGGTCCCCGGCTGTGGTCCGGCTCCGGCGGGAGTGGAGCGGCCCGTCCAGCAGGCCCTTCCCCTGCCGGAGGGCATCCGGGTGGCGTTCAACCACCGGGAGGCAGAGCGCTATCGCTCGCCGGTGAGCGGTCTCTGGCGGCCGGGCGACAACCTGGAAGCCCTGGTGCTGGAAGCGATCAGCGAAGCGCGCCAGGAGATTCTGGTGGCCGTGCAGGAGCTTTCCCTGCCGACCGTTGCCCAGGCCCTGGTGGCTCGCCATCGCCAGGGGTTGCCCGTGAAAGTGGTGCTGGACAACAACTACAGCACCCCCTGGAGCCGCCAGCATCCGGCCGACCTCACCCCCCACCAGCGCCACCGCCAATCCCAGCTCATGGCACTGGGCCAGGCAGATGCGGTGGAGCTCTTGCTGCAGGCGGGGGTGCCCCTGATCGACGACCGGGCCGATGGCAGCGCGGGCAGTGGATTGATGCACCACAAATTCATGGTGATCGATCGGCGAGTGGTGGTGACGGGCTCCACGAATTTCAGTCCCTCCTGTGTGCATGGGGATCCGGAGGATCCCCGCACCCGTGGCAATGTGAACCATCTGTTGCGCTTCGATAACTCAGCCCTGGCGGCGGTGTTTGTCGAGGAGTTCGGGCGGCTTTGGGGCGATGGCCCCGGTGGGGCGCCCGACAGCCGCTTTGGCCTGGGCAAGGGTTCGGGTCCGGCCCAACGGGTGCAGGTGGGCGACACCACGGTGGAGGTGCTCTTTGCTCCCCACCCGCGCCAGGATCCCCACCAGGGGCTGAATTGGTTGGCCGCCCAGATGGCCACCGTGCAGCGCTCGCTGGATCTGAGCCTGTTTGTTTTCTCTGCCCAGAACCTGGCCGACGCCCTGGCTGCCCTGCCTCAACGGGGTGTGGCCGTGCGCCTGCTGGCTGATCCCGGCTTTGCCAGCCGTCCCTTCAGTGAGGTGCTGGATGTGCTTGGCGTCAGCAGGGCTGATGGGGACTGCCTGCTGGAGGCCGACAACCGGGTGTGGACGCGGCCCCTGGAGGGGGTGGGCACGCCCCGTCTGGTGGGGGGCGACAAGCTCCATCACAAGTTTGCTGTGATCGACAACCGCAGCGTGATCACAGGCTCCTTCAACTGGAGTCCCTCGGCGGCCCATCAGAACGATGAAACCCTGCTCCTGATCCATTCCCCTCAGCTGGCGGCCCACTTCACCCGGGAGATGGATCGGCTCTGGCGGGGTGCGGAGCTGGGGGTGACGGGACGCCTGGAGAGAGGCCTGGCCCGGAGTCGGCAGCGCTGCGGCTCCGGGCGGCAACGGCCTGCTTCTGCGGTCCATCAGCCCCGGCTGAAGCCTGCTCCCCCGGGCCCGATTAGCATGGATCAATCCGCCGCGTCACCCTGATGGATCCGGCTTCCTCCGCCCGAAGCCAGTCCCCCGAGCTGGATGCCATCAACCTGATGTTGCGCGACCTCAATACGCGCCACGACGAGATCCGCCACCGGGCCGCCTTTCGCGGCTGCACGGGCGAGCTCCTCGTGCTCCAAAAGGAGCTGGTGGACTACCTGCTGAGCAAGAAACAGGAGCTCCTGGGTCACCACCCCACCACCTCCCATGCGGTGGAGGGCAAGGGTGGCTGAGGGAGGTTGACCTGAGTCCATCCCTTGCCCCTCCTGCCCACCCCCATGTGGTGGTTGTGGGAGCTGGCCCCACGGGGGCCTTCCTCGCCCTTGCCTTGGCCCGTGCCCGCTGGGCCGTGACCCTGGTGGAGGCCACGGGCCACGGAACCCCCAGGCCCTACCGGGGGGAGGGCTTGATGCCCAGTGGTCTGGCGGCCCTGGCGGCCCTGGGGTTGTGGCCCCTGCCGGAGGGGGTGGTGCATCGTCCCCTCCAGGGGTGGGCCGTGGTGCTGGAAGGCCGGCCGTTCTTTTTCGCCCCCGAACCCTTGGGGGGGGACCGGGGCTGCTGGCTGGTGGATCAGGAGTCGCTGCTGCACCACCTGCGCAGCCGATTTCTCCAGGAGCGGGGGAGCAGGCTCCTGGAGGATTGTGCCGTCAGGGGGCTGCTGCGCTCCGAGTCCATGGGTCGGGTGGAGGGCGTGCTGATGGCTGATGGCACCCCCTTACGGGCGGATCTGGTGGTGGGCTGCGACGGTCGCTACTCCCTGGTGCGCCAACAGGCGGGCCTCCCTCTCCAGCAGGAGCCCCAGGGGGAGGAGGTGCTGTGGTTTCGGCTGGCTGGCGAGCCGGTGGCTCCGTTGGCGCGGTGGCTGGGGGGGCGCTTCCTCACCGTGGTGGGCCAGGGCGTGAGTTTTGCCCTGTTTGCGGAGGCGACCGGCGAGGCGCTGCGGCTGGGCTGGGTGGCGGAAGCAGGCCCGGCCCGGCACGCCGACACCGCCGCATGGCGGGAGCTCTGGGGTGCCCTCCTGCCCGGGGACGCCGCCCCCCTGATGGCCCAGCTGCCCGATGCTGCCATCGATGGCCCCCAGCGGTTTCCTGTGCGGGTGGGTTGGGCGCCTCGCTGGCATGTCCCTGGACTGTTGCTCCTTGGCGATGCGGCCCATCCCATGAGTCCGGTGCGGGCCCAGGGCATCAACATGGCCCTGCGGGATGCCCTGGTGGCCTCCCGGCTGCTGGCCCCCATCGTGGAGACGTCAACGGGGGGGGAAGCGGTGCAGGGGGCCATCGATGCCCAGCTTTCTTTGATCGTTGGACAACGTCTGCCCGAAATCCGTTGGATGCAGGGCCTCCAAGCCAGGGAGGCGTCCCTTGGGGCCCGCCTCCGTCAGCAGGGGTGGCTGCGCAGGGTGCTGGCCGCCACGGCTCCATGGAGTGGACCGCTGGCCTGCCATCGGTGGATCCAGCAGCAACACCGTCTGCGGCAGGGGGCCGCTGGGGCGCTGGTGCTCCCAGAGTGAGCTTCTGCATGGCACCTGGCCGGATGGCACTCCCGCGGATGGCACCTTCTGGGCCCCTTGGCCGCCTTGGCCGGGCGGCTCTGGCCCTCACGGTGTCCCTGGTGCCCCACCTGGCAGCTGGGCCCCTTCAGGCCGGCACCCCCGCTTCCCCCAGCTACCCGTCAGACGTATTTCCCCCGGCCAGTGTGTTCCGCAGCCTCCAGCTGACCACCCTGGCCTGCGGCCGGGAGAATTCCGCCGACCGCTGCGCAGACGCCCGCCGCCAGGCCGATCCTCTCCTTGATCATCCGCGCCTGCCTGCCCGTTGCAAGGATGTGCTGTGGAGCATCCGCAACCTTGCGGTGGAGGCCCCCAGCAACAGCCTGGCTCGAAGAGATCCGATCGATCAGGCGGCCGGGGAACTCACCATCGCCTGCCGACAGGTGGTGAAGGCCAAGCAGGAGGACAAGCCCAAGCCAGGCACGGGGGGTGGCGGGCTGCTGAAGTTTTAAGGGACCCCGTCTCTCACTGGGCTCTCTGCACTTGCCCCCCCGCTTCCCCAGCGCTGAGCTCCAGTAGCTGACGGGAGGTGTCTTCCATGAAGGTGAGGCTCATCGGCGTGACCACCGCCGCCTTCCCGGCCAGGGTGCAGAGGGAATTCTTCTGGCCCGCGGCATCACAGCTATCGGAAAGCTTGAGCAGGGCCTTGGTGAGCTTGCCCCGCAGGCAGGTTTCCCGCCCATCCTGGTTGAGCACCGCCTTGGCGGCCGTGCGGGAGAAAGCCACCGCTTCGGGATAGGGATCGGCGGCGCAAGCTGGCTGGGCCACACCCACGGCAGCAACGGAGGCAACGGCAGCCACGGAGGCCAGGGCCGCCACCCCGCTGGTCAGGGCGCCGAAAACGGAAATCCCGTAAATTCTGGCCAACATGGAGGCGACGACCGGTAAGCATCCCCATCAAGGTACCGAAGGTTCCCTCTACCGGCTGTTTGCTGTTCCAGGCCCAGCTCCGGTCTCCAAGTCCCCTGTGATACCTGGCCAAGGAAGGCCCAGGGCTAATTTGCTCCTGCCCGCTGCGCCCCGGCCCTCGCGCCATGACCACCAGTTCCAGCGACAGCCTCGCTGCCACCGTCATCACCGTGGCCCTGGCCCAGCCTTTCACCGACCAGAAGCCCGGCACTTCGGGTTTGCGCAAGAGCAGTCGCAAGTTTCAGACCCCGCACTATCTGGAAAGCTTCGTGGAAGCCTCCCTGCGGGTGGTACCCGGCGTGGAGGGGGGCACCCTGGTGGTGGGGGGCGACGGCCGCTACGGCAACCTGGCCGCGATCCAGACCATTGCCCGCATGGCGGCGGCCCATGGGGTGGCCCGTCTGATCACCACCACGGGCGGCATTCTCTCCACTCCGGCGGCTTCCCATCTCATCCGCACCCACCAGGCGGTGGGGGGAGTCATCCTTTCGGCCAGCCATAACCCCGGCGGGCTGGAGGGAGATTTCGGCGTAAAGATCAACGGGGCCAATGGCGGCCCGGCGCCCGAATCCATCACGGATGCCATCTATCAGGCCACCTTGAGCCTGGACAGCTACCGCACCCTCAAGGCCGACCCCTTGCCCCTGGATCAGCCGGCCCGCCTCCAGTTGGGCGCCATGGTGGTGGAAGTGATCGATGGGGTAAGCGACTACGGGGCGCTGATGCAGACCCTGTTTGATTTCGATCGGCTGGCCGCCCTGCTGAAGGGCAACTTCCGCCTCGCCTTTGATGCCATGCATGCCGTGACGGGCCCCTATGCCGCCCGGATTTTCGAGCAGCAGCTGGGGGCTCCGGCCGGCACCGTGCGCAACGGGGTGCCCCTGGAAGATTTTGGCGGCGGCCATCCCGACCCCAACCTCACCTATGCCCACGACCTGGCTGCCCTGCTGTTGGAGGGGGAGGCCTACGACTTCGGGGCGGCCTGTGATGGCGATGGGGATCGCAACATGATCCTCGGCCGCCATTGCTTCGTGAATCCCAGTGACAGCCTGGCCGTGCTCACCGCCAACGCCACCCTGGCCCCGGGCTATGCCCAGGGTCTGGCGGGGGTGGCCCGCTCCATGCCCACCAGTGCCGCCGCTGATGTGGTGGCCAAGTCCCTGGGGCTGCCCTGCTTCGAGACGCCCACGGGTTGGAAGTTTTTTGGCAACCTGCTGGACGCGGGGCGGATCACCCTCTGCGGGGAGGAGAGCTTCGGCACCGGCAGCAACCACATTCGCGAGAAGGATGGGCTCTGGGCCGTGCTGTTCTGGCTGCAGATCCTGGCCGTGCGCGGCTGTTCCGTGGCGGAGGTGATGGCCGACCACTGGCGCCGCTATGGCCGCCACTACTACTCCCGCCACGACTACGAAGCCATCGACAGCGAGGCGGCCCATGGTCTGTATGGGCGGGTGAAGGACATGCTGCCGGCCCTGCCAGGCGAGCGCTTTGCCGGGCGCCTCATTTCCGTGGCCGATGATTTTGCCTATACCGACCCGGTGGATGGCTCCGTGAGCCAGGGCCAGGGACTCCGGCTCCTGCTCGACGACGGGAGCCGAGTGGTGTTGCGCCTTTCGGGCACGGGCACCCAGGGCGCCACCCTGCGGGTTTATCTCGAGAGTTATGTGCCCCCCAGCGGCGGTCTGGCCCAAGATCCTCAGGTGGCCCTGGCCGATCTGATTGGCGCCATCGATGCCCTGGCTGAAATCAAGCCGCGCACGGGAATGGACCAACCGACAGTGATCACCTGAGCTCCAAAAAAATGTCCGGTGATCCCTTGACGCAACCGATATCGTCCGGCTTGTAAACAGCCTTACTTCCTGATGCGTTCGTTCCCTCTCGGGAGGTTCGCTCGCAAGGCGGCCACCATGTCTTGCGGCGCACTCTTTGCTGCCGCTCTTGCGGCCTTTCCCCAGCCGGCTTCTGCCCTGGTTTGGGACTGGAGCTTTGAAAGAGATGACGATCCCGAGATAGAAGCTTTTGGCGAGTTGATGACCACCGACGTCCCAGATAGCCAGGGCTTCTACACCATCATCGGGGTGACGGGGGAACGCAACATGGTGGCCATTGATGGCTTCATTCCCACAGGTTCTCCCGTCCCTGGCAACTGTCTGGACGTCGTCACCTGTTTCACCTCCGACAACCTGTTGCGGATTGAGGACGACGACGGGCAGCTCACTACCCATGGATTTGGGGTGAGCTTCGCCGATGGCACCTACGCCAATTACTTCTTTGCCAGTTTCCTCCAGCCCGCCACCTATCTGGAGTTCTATTCCGTTGCGCCTTTTGATCTGCTTCCTCCGGACACCCTGGGGGGAGATTCGGAGTTTGCTGGCAAATTTGAGGCGGAACCCAGGCTCGACCCCGTTCCCGGCCCCCTTCCCGTCGCGGGTGCCGTGATGGCCTTCGGCTGGGCGCGCAAGCTGCGCCGACGGCAGCGTGCTGGGCTCTGAGGGCTTACCTCAGCCTGCAGGCCTCAGACCTCAGCGGCGGAAGCGCCAGAGGGGTGCTCCCGGGGTGCCCCTGCGAGTGAAGGCGATCTGGGCCATGGCTTCGTTCCAGGCGCCGCAGAAACCCGCCACCCCGATCACCGCCAGCACGTAAGGCAGGGGCCAGGCCGGTAAGGGCTCCCCTGGGGTGCGGGCCACCCTCTGGGCCAGCCCCAGCAGCAGGGCGGTCATCCCACTGAACAGCACTCCGGCCAGGGCAATCCTCCGGCGGTCGACCCGCACCTGGCGCTTCGGGGTGTAGTTGGGGGGGACGGGCAGGGGCATGGCTGGGGCCTTGGGCTGGCGGTTTGTTGTTTCGGTGCGCGATGAGGGGAGGAGAGAGGTCTGAAGGCCCCGCTTTCTCGTGCCTCATCCTGCGCCATCTCCTTTGGCAACGGCTTCGGGTCCCAAAGGTTCGCTCTGCTGGCTGTCGGGGAACCAGGCCGCTTCGAGATTCTTCATCACCACATACATCGCCGGCACCACGAAAAGGCTCAGCCCGGTGGCCACCAGCAGCCCGCCGAAGATCACCGCCCCCAGCGAGCGCTGCGACAGGGCCCCGGCCCCCGTGGCGATTACCAGGGGGAAGAAGCCCGCCAGGGCCGCCAGGGCCGTCATCAGGATGGGCCGCAGGCGGGAGGAGGCGGCGCCCTTGGCGGCCTCGATGGCCGAGAGGCCGGCTTCCATCCGTTGGTTGGCCAGATCCACGATCAGGATCCCGTTCTTGGCGGCCAGGCCGATCAGGGTCACCAGGCCCACCTGGGCATACACGTTGTTCACCTGGCCCAGCAGCACCAGGAACACCAGGGCGCCAAGCATGGCCAGGGGCACTGTCATCAGGATGATCAGAGGATCGATGTAGCTGCCGTACTGGGCGGAGAGCACCAGGTACACCACCACGATCCCCAGGGCGAACACCAGCACGGCGAGGGAGCCCGCCTGCACCTCCGAGCGAGTGAGGCCCGACCAGGCCTGGCCGATGTTGGTGAAGTTGAGGCTGCGGTAGCTGGCCATTAGGCCATCGATCGCTTGGCCTGTGCTGCGGCCGGCGGCCTCCAGCCCCTGGATCAGCACCGTGCGGTAGAGGTTGAAATGGCTGATGATCGGCGGGGCGCTGTCCAGCCGTGCATTCACCACGTTGGCCATGGGGATGAGCTTGCCGCTGCGGTCGGCCACGTAGAGGTTGCGCAGGTCGTCCACCACCGATCGGTTGCTGGCGTCGGCTTGCACATACACCTGGCGGTACTGGCCCTCCTCGTAGGTCTGGTTCACGAAGCGGCCCCCCATCAGGGTGCCGAGGGTGGCCATGGCCTCGCCGTAGTCGATGTTGAGGGAGGCGAGCCTGTCCCGGTCCACATCCAGGCGCCACACCGGTGCATCGGAGATGAACTGGCTGTAGATCTTCTCGAAGTTGCCGGTTTCCCTGGCCTTGGCCATCAGGGTGTCGGCCAGCTGGGAGAGCTCGGTGGGGGAATAGCCGCCATTGCTGAGGTCGTTGAACTGGAAACTGAGGCCTCCCTGGGCGCTGAAGCCCGGCACCGCCGGCGGCGGGGAGGCAAACACCAGGGCTCCGGGGATCTGGCTGAATTGCTTGTTGAGACGAGCGATGATCGCCCCCGCGCTGTGCTCCTTGCCCTGGCGTTCATCGATCGGGCGGAAGCCGAAGAAGAAGAGGCCCTGGTTCACCGAGCTGCCGTTGAAGCCGGCCCCCCCCACCAGCTCACCGGAGATGATGTCGGGCTCCTTGGCGATGATCGCCTGGGCTTCAGCCGCCACCTTCATGGTGGCTTCCAGGGAGGCCTGGGGCAGGAGCTGGATGATGCCCAGGCCATAGCCCTGGTCTTCGGTGGGCACGAAGCCGGTGGGCACGGCGGTGAAGGTGATGCCGGTGAGCACGATGCCGCCGAGCAGCAGAGCCGCCACGATGCGACGCCAGCGGATCACCTGGCCCAGCAGCCGCTGGTAGCCCGCCGAGAGCCGCTCGAAGCCGGCGTTGAAGGCGGTGAAGATGGGCATGAGGAAGGTGCCCACCACCGCACCCACCACCCCCAGGGCCAGGGAGAGAACCCAGCCGCCGGCCAGGGCGCCGTAGCCGGCGCCGAACACGCCGCCGATCACCGTCCAGATTCGGCCCCGGGGATCGGTCTTCCCGCCCCCCAGCAGCAGGGCCGACTGCAGGGGCTTGCCGGTGATCGCGTTGAAGGTGGACACCAGGATCGAGAACACGATCGTGAGGGCGAACTGCCGGTAGATCACGCCGGTGGCGCCGGGGAAAAACGCCACGGGCACAAACACCGCCAGGAGCACCAGGGCCGTGGCCAGGATCGCTCCGGTGAGCTCCTTCATGGCATTGGAGGCGGCCACGAAGGGGGGATCGCCCGCTTCGATGCGGGCGGAAACGGCCTCCACCACCACGATCGCGTCGTCCACCACCAGGCCCGTGGCCAGGATCACCCCCAGCAGGGTGAGCTCGTTGATGGAGAAGCCGAAGGCCTTCACGAAGATCATGGCCCCCAGCAGGGCGATCGGCAGGGCCAGGGCGGGCACGGCCGTGGCTTTCCAGTCCTGCAGAAACAGGAAGATGATCAGCAGCACTAGCACCACCGCATCCCGCAGGGCATCGAGAGCTCCCTCGATGGAGGCGTTGATGAAATCCCGCTGGTCGAACACCTTCTCCAGCTTCACCCCCGGGGGCAGGGTGCGCTCGAAGGCCTGCAGCACCTGATCCACTCCCTTGGCGGTGTCGATGGCGTTGGTGCCCGGCAGCTGGATCACGCCGAAGCCCACGCAGGGATGGCCGCTGAGGGCGTTGATGGCGGAGGAGTTGAAGCTTTGAAAGGCATATTCCGCCCGGCCCACATCCTTGAGGCGGATCAGGCCGCCATCGGGCCCCTTGGCGAGGATCAGGTTTTCAAACTCCTGCACGGTCTTGAGGTTGCCGTTTACCAGCAGGGGCAGGGTGGTGGCGTTGTCGGGCACGGAGGGGGGACCGCCGATGCTGCCCGCGATCACCACCTGGTTCTGGGATTGGAGGGCGTTCACCACATCGGTGGCGCTCAGGTTGAAACGGGCCAGCTTCTGGGGGCTCACCCAGAGGCGGAAGGCCGGATCGCTGGCGCCGAAGATGTTCACCTGCCCCACCCCCTGGGAGCGGGAGAGGGGATAGAGCAGGTTGAGCTGGATCAGGCCGTTGAGGTAGTTGCGGCTGAACTGCCCCTCGGTGGAGGTGAGGTTGTAGACGAGCAGGTAGCTGGTGGCGGTCTGCTGCACGGTCACCCCCTGGGCTGTCACCTGGGGCGGCAGCTGGGGGGTGGCGGTCTGGACCCGGTTGAGCACGTTCACCTGGTCGATGTCGGCGTTGGTGCCGGCCTTGAAGAACACGTTCAGCTGGCTGCTGCCCTCGCTGGTGCTGAAGGAGGTGATGTAATCCATCCCCGGCGCGCCGTTGATGTTTTCCTCGAGGGGGCCCGTCACCGCGCTCTCCACGGTGAGCGCATCCGCTCCCGGCAGGTTGGTGGACACCTGGATGGTGGGCGGGGCGATGTTGGGCAGGTTTTCAATCGGCAGCAGGGGCAGGCTGATCACCCCGGCCAAAAGAATCAGGATGCTGCACACCGTGCTCAGCACGGGCCGCTTGATGAAGGTGTCCGATAGGCTCATGGGCGCTTTGGTGGCCCGGCAGTGGGTTTCACGGCCATGCCGCTGCGGAGCTGGAAGAGGTTGCCGAGGATCACCTGATCCCCCGGATTCAGGCCGCTGCGCACCGCATAGGCCCCCCGCTGGAGGGTGCCCAGGCTCACGGGCACCTGGAGGGCCACGGGCAGACCCGGGGGCGGGGGGGGATCCAACTTGCGGCCGAGCTGCTGGCTGGCCACCTCCGGGCTCACGGCCACGAACACGAACGGCTGGCCGGCCTGGAGCAGTACGGCCTGCTGGGGCACGGCCAGGGAGGGGGCCTGGTTGAACACCAGGGTGGCGTTCACCCGCTGCCCATTGCGCAGGGCGCCGTCGGGGTTTGGGAAGGTGGCCTTCACAAGGAGGGTTTGCTTGTCTTTATCGATGGAGGGGGCCAGGAAGGAAACGGCACCCCGGGCCAGGAGCCGGCGGGGGTCATCAGGAGCCTTCAGCACTACGGGCATGCCCATCTGCACTCGATAGGCTTGCTCGCTGGGGATGTCGAGGCGCACCCAGAGCAGGGAGTTGTCGACGATGCTGGTGATCGTGGCGCCTGCCTGCACCACATCGCCGAGTTTGTAATTGATGTTGCCCACCTTGCCGGCGATGGGCGACACCACATTTTTGTAGCCAAGATTGGCGATGTTGGCCCGCAACATGTCCCGGCTCTGGATTGCTTGGGTGACGTAGTAATCCCTGTCTTTTGTTGAAACGGCCCCCTGTTGGTTGAGGAAGATGTAGCGCTCCGCGTTCACCTGGTCCTTGCGGGCCTCGGCCGCATCCGCATTCACCTCAGAGCGCAGCTGGATCTGGTCGAGGGCAAAGAGAGGTTGGCCGGGCTGCACGATCTGGCCTTCGGCCATGGGCATGGCCACAATCCGGCCGGCGATCTCGGGGGCCAGCTTCACCTCCCGAATGGCCTCCAGGGTGCTCTGCACATCCATGGCATCGAGAAAGGGGAGCTGCTGGGCGGGCACCAACCTCACGGGGGCGGGGGGTGCCGCAACCGGTTTGGGGGTGCTGCAGCCCACCAGAGCCAGGGGAACAACCAGCGGGAGCCACTGGAGCGCCCGGGGCACCGCAGAAGAAGGAGGGCGACTCGACTCCGAGGGAGGTTGGCTGGGGGTGCGGCCCAAGGTGAAGGAGCACGTGGGTTGGACCATAGGTCAAATCTCTGGTCAGGCCCAAGCGATGCCAGGGAGTTGCATTAGCTTTGAGCATCTACTGGAGCGCACAACAGGGGATGGATTTGCTGCCCACCTTCCGCGGCGCCACCAGGAGGTATTCCTCCGCGGCAAGTTGGGTGTTGAGCAGCGACATCCGCCTGGAAACGGGCTGTGCCTCGGCTCATCGATTGATGCTGATGGGGATGTACAACATTGCCATCAGCAAGTCGCGGCTGGCCTTCATGGTCACCACCGAGCAGGAGGCGCTGGAGGGGCTGGCCATTCGCCGGCCTGGCCTGTTGATCATCACCCAGCAGCTGGAGCAGGGATCGGGCCAGTCTGTGGTGGAGCAGGCACGCTCCCTGGTGAGCGACGTGCGCACCATCCCCATCATGGATGGGCCGAACGATGATCTGGTGGCCGCGGGTCGCTCCAGCGCCGATGCGGTGCTGCTGGAGGCCGATTGCTTCGGGCACCAACAACCCATTGTGTCCTTGACTCGAGCCCTTTCCATCGGTCAGCGTTACCGCTCGGCTTCCGTGGTTGCCGCGATGGAAGCGGATTCGGTGCAACGGGATCCCTGGCGGGATCAACCCCCGGATCTCAATTCCCGTGAACTGGAAATCGTGGACATGCTGGTGCAGGGTTTGAGCGACCGGGAGATCGCCGAGCAGTTGGTTGTCAGCTATGAAACGGCCCGCAGCCGGAGCAAGGTTTTGCGGCGCAAGCTTGGCGCCAACAACCGGGCCCAGGTGGTGGCCAAGGCTGTTCAGCTGGGGTTGGCCCGGCTCGGGGCGGGCTGATCGATGTCCATGATGAAGTTAATCGGTGGGAATTGCCCCATTTGGGGCAACTTGGTCTCGATCAGCTTTGTTAAACCGTATTGGTGAGCACAGTTTGGTGCCGATACAACACCCAACGGAACCTCCGGGCCCAGGCGCCCCGGCCCGATCCCTCAGGCTTCTCAGAGCACCGACCTGAGCACCCAAAGCAGCAATGGCCGCGGCCGTCCGGTTCCTGGCAAGGCCTCCCTCACGGCGGATAAGCCCCTGGCCCCAGGCTCTCCGGTGCTGATCCCCTAGCCCCCACCGTGGTTGGCGAAAGAATCCTGCCTTGTTTGGTGGAGCTGGCAAAAAGGTTCGATTCTCACGAACGCGTTCAGAAAAGGCCATTAGCTTCTGAATCCTTTCGTCCTCCAGCCCATGCTGTATTTGCCCTTTCCTTTCCCCAGACAAGGATGGATTGGATTGGGCATGGTGCCCTTGCTTGGGGCCAGCCTCTGTGTTGAGCCTGTCAACGCAGAGGCTGGCCCTGAGTCGCCCTCATCGGCTGTGTCTCTCTCAGGCGACAGGATCTCGGCGATGGATCCCCGGGGCGTCTATGCCAGCTTCGGCGTCGGCGTTGGCTGGCCTCAGCCCGTTCACTACGCCGATGGCCGTCTCGGCCCCGTTCTGCCAATTCGAGGCACGGTGCAGGTTGATCCTGGTGTGACCACCGAGCTTGGCTTGGGTTACGACTTCGGTTGGCTGCGCGGCGAGCTCAGCTGGGTGCATCGCGAGGCTGTCATCGGCTCTTCCGATTGGTCTGTGGGCCCCTTCCCTGCCGCCGTGAGCACCGGTGGTGGGCACGTAAGCAGCAACAGCGCCTTTGCCAGCCTCTATCTGGATTTCGCCCAGCAGGATTCCCGCCTGGTGCCCTATGTGGGCGGCGGGCTCGGCTACACCGCCCTGCACACCAGCCAGACCACGATTCAGTTGGGGGGGAACACGGCCACCTTTGGTGGCGGCACGAGTGGTCTGCTGGGCTACCAGGCCAAGGCGGGCCTGGCCTACCGGAGCTCCCCGCGCACTGATCTGTTCAGCGAGGTGGTGTACCAGGGGGCTCCCGCTCGCAGCCAGGATTCACTGGACCGCAGCGCGCTCAACAACTGGGGCTTTCGCCTGGGGGTGCGCTACCGCTTTTCAGGGGAGCGCACATCCGCTGTTCAGCAGGCGACACCCTGAGCCCAGCGACCCCCGCGAAGACTCGGCGATGCTTGGTGGTCATCGCTACGGTTCGGGTGAGTTTTGACCCATTTGGGTCAAATCCCAGAGCTTGCCGTGAAACTTGCAAGAAGTCGCCTAGTTATCAGTCAAGTGAAGGAACGACAGAGCTCCGACACCGCCCAACCAGTGTCGAATGTGTTTTGATCATCAAAGATTCTCAACAGAGTTCTGTTCCTATGCAACCCGCTGTGCCCACATCAAAGCGCATTAGATTGATCAAAAGGGTTGAGCTGCTCTGGGAATTGCTTCTCTGGCGTTTTCGCCTGATTGCCATCGTGCCTGTTGTGATGAGCTTGGCCAGCACCCTGCTCACCTTTGCCCTTGGCACGCGCGACATCATCAAATCGATCAAGTTTTTCTTCTTTGCCCCGGAAACGGAGAAGGCTGCTAACACGGCATTGGCGAGTGTGGTTTCCGGGATCGACTTCTACCTCATCGGCGTTGCGCTTCTGATCTTTGGCTACGGTCTTTATGAATTATTGATCTCAGAGATTGATGTTTATCGCTCCCAATCTGATACCGATGACAGTGGCGGTCTACTCGATATTCGCAATCTCGATCAACTCAAGGAAAAGTTGGTCAAGGTTCTGGTTGTCGCTTTGATTGTTTCTGCTTTCAAGTCGATGATATCCATTCCGGTGAAAGATGTGAATACCTTAATCTATTTCTGTGTTTGCGTGTTGCTTCTCTCGCTGAGCGGTTTTCTCATCGCGGTCAAAGCGCCAAAATCTCCTTAATCATTCGAGTGGAATGCCATCTCAGCCCTTAAAGTTGCAGCCAAATCTTAGTCACAGCTGCATGCTCGCCCTATCCAGCTGTTGGCGGTGGCGGCGTCTCCTCTTCTGGAACCTTCTGGGAGAACCCCCAGATGAAAAGGGCGGCCACCACGGCCAGCAGTGACCACTCCGGTGGATCGATCTGGGGAAAGATCACCCGAACCAGCAGGCGCACCCCCACCAATCCCACCGCCAGATAGCCGGCGCTTTCCAGATGGCGGTAGATCCCCAGCCAGCGGATGAAGAGTTCGGCGGTGAGGCGCAGGGCGATCACCCCGATCACACCGCCGGCCATCACCAGAGCGAGGCGATCGCTCACCGCCACGGCAGCCGCCACGCTGTCGAGGGAGAAGGCCAGATCGGTGAAGGCCAAGGTGGCCACCACCGGCAGCAGGGAACGGGTGGCTGTCTCCTCCTCCGAAGTGCCCTCTCCGGCGTCTGCCCCCTTCTCCTCCTCTCCATCCGCCGAGGCGCCGAAATGGAAAAAATGGCTGCCACAGAGCCAGAGGAGGTAGGCGGAGGCCAGCAGCTGCAGGGGGGGGAAATGGAGCACCCAACGGGCCGCCAGCACCAGCAGCAGGCGGAACACCAGGGCCAGAGCGAGCCCCAAGTTGAGGGCCCGGCGTTGGAGGGCCGGATCCTGCAGGCGGCGGGAGATGGCGGCCAGGGCGATGGCGTTGTCGGCCGAGAGCACGGCCTCCAGGGCCACCAGCAGGGGCAGCAGAAACAGCACCTCACTCCATTGATCCGCGGCTTGAATCAAGGGAGCGACGGAATCAATCGATCCGGCCTCCATCGCGGCGAAAACGGGGTTCACGGTCTCTGGCGGAAGGTGGACGGGATCGGTCGAGCCTCATCATGCATAGCCCCACTCTCCCTCAACGAGAAACTCATCCCCATCGCAATGCGCCCCTCCTCCCGCCGCCAGCTGCTCCATTTCGCCGCCGATCTGGCTGCCCTGGTGCAGAACCCCTCCGATCTGGATCACGGCTTCGATCTCCTCACCCGCAGCTACGCCACCCCGGCGGCCGATGAGGCCCGCGCGGCCCTGCGCAACGATCCGTCCATCGCCCCCCTGATGAAGGCGCGCTACTGGGGGGTGTGGCCCAGCTCCCAGGAGCTGCTGGCATTGCCGCCGGAGAGCCTGGGGTACCGCTACGCCACCTGGTTCGCTGAGGCGGGCGGCCAGCCCCTGCCCAGTCCCGTGCTGGAAGCCGGCACCGGCGGGGATGACACCTGGCTGCACCAACGGGTGCGGCACACCCACGACCTCTGGCATGTGGTGAGCGGCTGCCCGCCCACGGATGCCGGCGAGGCGGCCCTGAGCGCCATCAATGTGATGCAGCTGCGCTGGCCCGGAAGCGCCATGCTGCTGGGCGCCGATCTCCTGCACCGTTGCCTGCAGGGCCCCACGCCGGAGGGGCCGGATGTGGGCGAGGCGGTGGCCTATGGGCTGGAGCTGGGCCGCCTCTGTGCTCCCCTGCTGGCCCAGCGTTGGGAGGAGGGCTGGGGGCGTCCCCTGGCGGAGTGGCGGGAGCAGCTGGGGATTGCGGTGTTGGTGGAGCGATCTCCCTTTGCCGAACACCAGGGCATCAGCGGCTGAGAGAAAAACCCGAGGGATCGGGCAGCGCCGCGAAAAGAAGTACCTTGACGGCCGGTGTTGATGAAAATATGGATCTCCTGCCGAGCTTTCGGGGCGCACCCAGGGGCCA
>JBBASA010000036.1:16285-24346 GCA_040399515.1 Cyanobium sp.
GTGTTGATGAAAATATGGATCTCCTGCCGAGCTTTCGGGGCGCACCCAGGGGCCACCGCACGGCGTTGAGCTGGGTGCTCAGCAGTGATATCCGACTGCGGGCGGGTTTTGCCTCGGCCAACCGGCTGATGCTCATGGGCAATTACGCCATGTCGCTGAGCAAACAGCGGCTGGCCTTCATGGTGACCACCGAGCAGGAAGCGCTGGAGGGTCTGGTGGCCGCCCAACCCGGTGTCTTGATCCTCACCCCGCAGCTTGATCAGGGATCCGGCCTGGCGCTGGTGGAGCGAGCCCGCTCGGTGATGAGCGACATCCTTTCCATTCTGCTCGTCAATCAGTCGGATGATTGGGCGCTGAACGTGGCCAGCACCTCCTGCGGCCCGTCAGCAGGGCTCCAGCGTGACGGCCTGGCCGGTGCGGGACGACTCCACGATCGCCTCGGCGATGCGCAGCCCTTCGATCGCCTGCCCGAGGGAAGCGGTGGCCGAAGGGCTGCCGGAGCGGGCGGTGGCCACGAAATCGGCCAATTCCGCCTGCAGGGCGCCCAACACCCGGCCCTGCCGCTCGGGCCAGAGCAGCACATCGGGGCAGCGCTGCCGCCCATCGCCCCAGATCTGGAGGGGGCCGTCCAGCAGCCGCAGCTGGGCGCTCTGAAGGGTGCCCACCACGGCCAGCTCCGCATCGATCGTGCCCTGCCAGCTGTTGGTGAACACGTTCGCCGGCGCCTGGGCGGGCACAAACCAGCTGGTTTCGGCGATCCCCACGCAGCCGCTGGCGAACTGGATCAGGGCGAAGCAGCCCTCCGGTGACAGGTGCTTGCCGAACCGTCGCTCCATGGCCATCACCCGGGTGGCGTGACTGCCGCTGAACCACAGCAACAGATCGATGTCGTGGATCAGGGTCTCGAACACGGTGTGGGCCCGATCGGCCACGGTGGTGAACCAGGCGGCGCTGCAGTTGCGTTTCACCCGCATGGACACCAGCTCCCCAAAGCTGCCTGCTGCCATTTCCTCGTGCAGCAGCCCATGCTGCAGCTCGTAGCGCAGGATCAGGCCGGTCTGCAGCAGGCTGCCGGAGACCGCGGCGGCCTGTTGGAGCTGCCGGGCTTCCTCGGAAGAGGCCGCCAAGGGTTTCTCGATGAACACCGGTTTGCCGGTGGCCACCGCGCGCAACCCCTGGCTGCCGTGCTGCTCGTCGGGGGTGACGACCACGAAGGCATCCAGTTCGGCGTCGGAGAACAGCTCCTCCGCTGTTGCATAGCGTTTGGGCACCCCGTGGCGATCGGCCACCTGGTTTCGCCGCTCGGCGCTGACATCGGCGATCGCCGCTAGATGCACCCCCGGCAGCTGGGCCAGCACGGCGGCATGCAGTTGCCCGAAACGTCCCACGCCGGCCAAACCGATGCGCATGGGTTCAGGCCTCGTGGAAGCTGGGTGCCAGCCCATACACCGGGGTGGCCAGGCCCACCTGCCGCGCCTTGAGCTGGAGGGCGAGGAAATGGGAATAGTGGCGGCACTGGTGCAGGTTGCCGCCATGGATCCAGAGGTTCTCCACCTGGGTGGGCTTCCACATGTTGCGCAGCTCCCCCTCCCAGGGGCCTGGATCCTTGGGGGTGTCGGAGCCCAGCCCCCACACCTTGCCCACCTTGTTGGCCACCTCCGGGGAGATCAGCTCCGCCAGGTAGCGGTTCATGGAGCCATAGCCGGTGGCATACACCACCAGATCGGCCTCCAGCTCGCTGCCATCGCTGAGCACCACCGTGCGGGGCGTGAGCCGGTCGATGGTGAGGCCGCTGCGCAGCTTGATCCGGCCATCGGCCACCAGCTCGGAAGCGCCCACGTCGAGGTAGTAGCCCGAGCCGCGCCGCAGAAACTTCATGAACACCCCGGAGTCGTCGGCGCCGAAATCCAGAAGGAAGCCGGCCTTCTCCAGGCGGGCATAGAGATCGGCATACTCCACCCGCATGGCGTCGTACACCGGCTTCTGCCACTGGGGCAGCAGCTTGTAGGGGATGGAGGCCATCGTTAGATCCGACTGGTCGGGGGTGATGCCCCGCGCCAGCGCCTGTTCGGAATAGGAGCCGGCGAAGGCCAGCTTCTCCAGGGCGGGCACCGGCGCGATCAGGGTGGAGCTGCGCTGGAGCAGGGTCACCTCGGCGGCACCCGCCTCCCACAGCCCGGCGGCGATGTCGTGGGCCGAGTTGTTGGAGCCCACTACCACGCAGCGCTTGCCCCGGTAGGCATCGGGGCCGGGATGGGCGCTGGAGTGGTGCTGATCCCCGGCAAATGTCTCCGCTCCCGCCGGGGTGGGCATCACGGGATAGCCCGACACTCCCATGGCCAACACCAGATGGCGGGGGCGCAGCAGATGGTTCTGGCCCTCCCGCTCCACCGTCACCTCCCAGCAGCCTGCCCCGGCATCGAAGGTGGCCCCGCGCACCGGAGAGGAGCCCCAGAAGGCCAGGTCCATCACGCTCACATAGGCCTCCATCCAGTCGGCCAGTTGATCTTTGGGGGTGTAGAGGGGCCAGCCTTCGGGGAAGGGGAGATAGGGGAAATGGCAGTAGTGAACGGGATCGTGGAGGCAGAGGCTCTTGTAGCGGCGGCGCCAGTGGTCGCCGGGGCGGGGGAGTTTCTCCACGATCAGGGTGGGCACCTCCAGGTGCTTGAGCCGGGCGGCGAGGGTCAGCCCCGCCTGCCCTCCGCCCATGATCAGCACCTCCGGTTGCTCGCTGAAGCCCAGGGCCTGCCGCTCGGCCTCGCGACGTTCCCCCCAGGAGTGCCGCCCCGGATGAACGCCATGTTCCGCTCCTGCGGGCCGCCGCTGCCGCACCCGTTCCTCGTGGCCCTTGAGCTCATCGAGGGCGGTGAACAGGGTCCAGGCACGGCCCTCCTTCAGGCGCACCTGGCCCGTGCAGCGCCCCACCCGGGTTTCAAAGCCGAACCAGGCCTCCACCCGCCCATGGCTCTCCGTGGCCTCCCCTCGCAACCGGAACCCCTGGGGCGCCACATCGGCGAGACGGGCCGCCAGCATGGCGGCGATGGCGTCCGGTCCTTCCTCGGTGCGCAGGTTCCAGGTGAAGGCCACCAGATCGCGCCAGAAGCACTCCGGGCCAAACAGGGCCACCGCAGCCTGGGGATCCCCGGAGGCCAGGGCCCCGGCGAAGGAGGCCAACCAAGCCTCGGCGGTTGCCGTGGGGGAGGGGGGGGTGGCCATGGGCCGGGCTCGTCAGAGGCCTGCCCACCCTGACCTTCCCGGCCGGCCTTGGCCGCGGACGCAACCCTTCCTCACATTCCCTCGGGCACGATGTCCACCACCAGGGCACGAGCCGGGGTGGTGCCTTCGTTCCGCCACCAGTGGATGATGCCGCTGCCTTCGAAGACGGCCTCTCCGGGGCCGATGACGCGGGGGGTGAAGTCGGGACCGCGCCGTTCGGTCATCTGGCCTTCGAGGATGTAGGCCGCACCGGGGCGCTGCTCGTGCCGGTGGATCATGATGGCGCCGCCCGGCGCGATGGTGAGTTCCCGCACCCGCAGCTCCCGCCCCTGCAGGGAGGGGAAGTCGGCTCCGAGGGGCTGGCCGCCGAGCCGCTTCATCGCCATCACCCCCTGGGTTGCCTTGGGGCCCTGGTCCGAGGGCAGGTGTTCGTGGGCCGGCACCACGGTGGGCTGCTGCTGGCTGTTGGCTGGCGCGCTGGTTCCCAGCAAAGCTCCCACGAGCAGCGCCCTGGCGAGGAGCCGCAGGCTGATGCGCTGGATCTTCACCATGGCAGCACCTCTCCATTGGCATGCCAGAAGGTGCCGGAGGTGTTCAGCGTGAGGGCATCGAAACGGGCCAGCAGGCCCTGCACCGCAATGGCGGGATCGATGCCCTGGGGATTGAAGGCCACCATGCGGGTGCGCACCAGGCCCGGGTGGAGGATGGCCACGGCGATGCCCCGGGGCCGCAGATCTACGGCCAGCGAGCGGCCCGCCATGTTGAGGGCCACCTTCGACATCCGGTAGCCGTAGGAGCCGCCGGAGCTGTTGTCGTCGATGGAGCCCATGCGGCTGGTGATCAGGGCCAGCTTGGCGCCGGACTTCAGCTGGGGCAGCAGGGCCCGGGCCAGGAGGAGGGGGGCCAGGGCATTCACCTCGAACTGGCGCCTGATGCTCTGGGGATCGAGGGTGTCGAGGCCCATGCTTTCCAGGAGGCCCGCATTAAGGATCAGCCCATCGAGGGGCAGGCCGTCCAGCCGCTCCACCAGCTCGCTGATGGCGGCCTCACTGGTGAGGTCGATCCCCGGCTCGATCCGCACGCCGAGGGCTTCGAGCTCGGGGGAGGCCGTGCGGCAGACGCCGATCACCCGATCCCCCCGCTCCTGCAGCTGGCGGCAGAACTCCAGGCCCATGCCCCGGTTGGCGCCGGTGACGAGAAGGGTGCCCATCCGGCCTCTCTGGCAAGGGCCCTCACCTTAATCAGCCTGGAGCGGGCCAGGCGCGCCAGGATGGTGTCTTCAGCCTCTGGGCCCTGACCAGGCCGCTCACACCCCAGAAGACCCGTGCCCATCACCACGTTTGCGGAGTTTGCCCAACGGGCCGACTACTCCTTGATGGACTCCCTGCAGCCCGATCCCCAGGCCACCGCCGACGGCCAGGATCACCGGCCCCGCCAGGTGTTTTCCGGGCATTACGTGCCGGTGACGCCCACGCCGCTGCCAGCGCCGGAGTATGTCGCCCACAGCGCAACCCTCTTCCAGGAGCTGGGGCTGAGCGAAGAGTTGGCCCACGATGGGGATTTTCTCCGGCTGTTTTCCGGCGATATCTCGGTGGCGCGGGAGCCCATGCGGCCCTACGGATGGGCCACCGGCTATGCCCTCTCGATTTACGGCAGCGAATACATCCAGCAGTGCCCGTTCGGCACTGGCAACGGCTATGGCGATGGCCGGGCCCTCTCCGTGCTTGAAGGCGTGTTTCAGGGCAAGCGCTGGGAGATGCAACTAAAGGGTGGTGGACCGACGCCCTACTGCCGCGGCGCCGATGGCCGGGCCGTGCTGCGCTCCAGCGTGCGGGAGTTTCTGGCGCAGGAGTTCATGCACGCCCTGGGGGTTCCCACCTCCCGCTCGCTGACACTCACCATGTCGCGCGAGGAAACGGTCCGCAGGCCCTGGTACACCCCGAATTCCAACGCGTTCGAGCCCGACATCCTGGTGCACAACCCGGTGGCGATCACCACCCGGGTGGCGCCCTCGTTTCTGCGGGTGGGCCAGCTGGAGCTCTTCGCCCGCCGCGTTCGCCGCCAGGCCCATCCGGAGGCGCTCAAGGAGCTGCAGATGATCGTGGCGCACCTGATTCAACGCAACTACCGGCCGGAGATCGATCCGAGCCTGCCGTTCCACGACCAGGTGGTGGAGCTGGCCGGGTTGTTTCGCACCCGGCTCACCGCCCTTGTGGCGAACTGGATCCGGGTGGGCTACTGCCAGGGCAATTTCAACAGCGACAACTGCGCCGCCGGCGGCATCACCCTCGACTACGGGCCCTTCGGCTTCTGCGAACTGTTCGATCCCCGGTTTCAACCCTGGACCGGCGGCGGGGAGCATTTCTCCTTCTTCAACCAACCCCAGGCAGCGGAAGCCAATTTCCACATGTTTTGGACCGCCCTGCGGCCGCTGCTGGAGGGCAGCCCGGACCATCTGGCGCGGCTGGATCAGATCCGCGAGGGCTTCGCTGAGGCGATGCAGCAGGAGCTCGAGGCGATGTGGGCCCGCAAGCTCGGCCTTCATGCCTTCGACGCTGACTTGGTGAACGAGCTGCTGCAGCTGATGGCCACATCCAGAGTGGATTACACGATCTTCTTCCGCCGGCTCTCGACTCTCCCCGAAGACTTCACAGCGCTGCAGGAGAGCTTCTACGAGCCTGTGCCCGAAGCGTTGGAAGCGCCATGGACCCAATGGATGCAGCGCTGGCGCCAACGCCTCACGGAGAGCGGCGATCCGGGGGCCATCGCGGCAGCAATGAAGCGGGCCAATCCCGCCATCACCTGGCGCGAATGGCTGATCGCCCCGGCCTACGACCAGGCCGCACAGGGAGACACCCGCCTGATCCAGGAGCTTCAGGAGGTGTTCCGCCATCCCTACGACGAACCCTCTCCGGAGCTGGCGGCCAAGTTCGATCGCCTGAAACCCAGGGAATTCTTCAACGCCGGGGGGGTGTCGCACTACAGCTGTTCGTCTTGAGGGGCAGGCCGCAAGGCCGTTGCGAAGGCTGAGGCTGGGAACGCTTAGAGGAGTACCCAGAGTTCAGCTGTGTCGTCAGCCGCCAAACCCCCTGGCCTGATCCAGCGCTATCGCGAGCTGCTGCAGACACGCCATTACGCCCGCCGCACGGTGAAGGCCTATGAGCAGTGGCTGCGGCGGTTTCTGCGCTTTCACGGTCTGCGCCATCCACGGGAGATGGGCAGCGCAGAGGTGAATGCCTTCCTCACCCATCTGGCTGTTGAGGAACAAGTGAGCGCGTCCACCCAGAACCAGGCCCTGGCAGCACTGTTGTTTCTCTATAGGGATCTGCTGGAACAGGACCTGGAGCTGGAAGGCGTGGTTCGTGCGCGAACACGTCAGCGGGTGCCGGTGGTGCTCAGTGAAGCCGAGGTGCGGGCGGTGCGGGAGCGGCTGGAGGGTGAAGCGGCCCTGGTGGTGGGGCTGCTTTATGGCAGCGGTCTGCGGCTGATGGAGGCCCTCCGGCTACGTGTGAAGGATCTGGATGTTCAGCGCCGGGAACTCACCGTGCGTGACGGGAAGGGGGGCAAAGACCGGCTCACCCTGCTGCCGGAGAGCCTGGTGCCGGCGTTGCAGGAGCATCTTTTATGGGTGCGTAGCCTGCATCAGAGCGACCTGGTTGCTGGCTGGGGGCGGGTGTTGATGCCCTATGCCCTGGCACGGAAGTATCCGAATGCCAATCGCGAGTGGGGCTGGCAGTGGGTGTTTCCACAGCAGAACCGTTGGCGCGACAGAGCCTCCGGTACTCAGGGCCGCCACCATCTCGATCCAAGCGTGGTGCAGAAAGCCGTCAAGCGTGCCGTCGCCGACGCCGGAGTGACCAAACAGGCCAGCTGCCACACCTTCCGCCATTCTTTTGCCACGCACCTGTTGGAACGGGGCCAGGACATCCGCACCATCCAGGAACTGCTGGGCCACAAGGACGTGAGCACCACCATGATCTATACCCACGTGCTCAATCGCGGGCCTTTCGGTGTCCGCAGCCCAGCCGATCTTGTGTAGCCCCACGAACAGTGGTTATCGGACCCGCAAACCAGGACTCCACACTGGTGCTTCCCGCTATGAAACCTATGCTTGAAAGCGATTTGGAGGATCTTTTAAGAGTTGCTGCCGTGGTTTGCGGAAGGAGCTGGGGCAGTAGACCTGGTTCTCGGAACCTCCCAATAAAGAGTTGGCCGGTCCCAGTGTGGGGGTTCGGAAAAGCTGATTGGAGCTAGTCTGTTGGTATGCAGGGGATGACCATGTCTAGGCAGTTTGACGTCATTGTAGAAAAAGACTCAGATGGCTTTTTCGTCGCCAGTGTGCCGGCTCTTGCCGGGTGTCACACACAGGCACGCTCATTAGATCAGCTAATGGAGCGAATCAAGGAAGCTATTGAGCTGTGCCTCGAAGCTCAGGAGGATGATGTTGAGCAACTTGATTTTGTGGGCGTTCAAAGGATTACGGTATAGAAGTGCCTAAATACTCAGCTCTTACAGGTAACGCCTTGATCGCGGCACTCAAGAAGGCTGGATTTCTTGTGCAGAGGGTAAAAGGCAGCCATCATTTTCTACGTCATCCAGATGGACGTACAACAGTAGTTCCAGCCCATTCCGGTGAATCAATTGGTCCTGGGTTGCTTGCCAAGGTACTGCGAGATGTTGATATCAAGAGGAATGAACTTGAAGAGTTGCTTCCTTAATCGGAAATGCCGGCCAACAAGCCCCTTGAGTGGTCAGGCCACCACCTAATCCTTATTTGTGTTATCAAGACCTTGCCTGCCACTCAGGGGCAGCGTTGGAAAGATGCAAACAGCCTTATACGCATGG
>JBBASA010000037.1:0-23722 GCA_040399515.1 Cyanobium sp.
ACTTGAACCCCCACAGTCTTGCGACCTGCGGATTTTAAGTCCGCTGCGTCTACCGATTCCGCCATGCCCCCGCGGATCCATCTTAGATTTCGCCCACGTTGCATCCCTGCCGTGGCCCTGCCGGGGTTTTTGAGCCAGATCACCACTGAAACGCTCCTGGTGCTGGGGGCCTATGGGGTCCTGGGAGGGCTCTATCTGGTGGTGATCCCCCTGGCCCTGATCTGGTGGCTGAAAACCCGCTGGACCGTGATGGGCAAGATCGAGCGCACAGCCATCTATGGCCTGGTGTTTCTCTTCTTCCCCGGCCTGATCCTCTTCGCCCCCTTCCTCAACTTCCGCATGGCCGGCCAGGGCGAGGTCGGCGGTTGACCCGGGGCCAAGCCTTGCTGCTCGGACTGGGCGTGCTCGTCCTCGGCGGGGTGGGATACGGGATCTTCCAGGCCACGGGGATGGATGGCTTCACCCCGGGCATTGCGGCCTCTGCCCTGCTGATGGTGGTGGTGGTGGGCTGGACCAGCTCCTATCTCTTCCGGGTGGTGACCGGGAAGATGACCTACATGGAGCAGCGCCGCCGCTACAGGGCCACCTATGACGCCCAGACCGATGCGGAATTGCTGGCTCGCTTCGATGCCCTGAACCCTGAGGAGCAGGCCCGGCTGCTCAAGGAGGTGGGCCAGCTGCCCGCGGAGCCGGCGCCGTCTGACGAATAGGCTTGCTCCCCATGAGCCTTGCCCCCAGCAGCCCCATCCGCGAGCGTTTTGCCTCTCTGCAGGCCCAGAACCGCTGCGCCCTAATGCCCTTTGTGATGGCGGGCGATCCCGATCTGGCCACCACCGCCGCCACCCTGCTGGCCCTGCAGGCCAACGGGGCCGATCTGATCGAGCTGGGCATCCCCTACAGCGATCCCCTGGCCGATGGCCCCGTGATTCAGGCCGCCGCCGCCCGGGCCCTGGCGGCCCTCACCACCCCACCGGCCGTCCTCGACCTGCTCCGCTCCCTCAAAGGGCAGCTCACGGTTCCGGTGATCCTCTTCACCTACAGCAATCCCTTGCTCAACCGGGGCATGGAGGCCTTCTGCCGCCAGGCTGCTGAAGCGGGCGCCGCCGGGCTGGTGGTGCCCGATCTGCCCCTGGAGGAAGCGGAAAAGCTCTCCCCCATCGCCGCCAGCCACGGCCTGGATCTGGTGCTCCTGGTGGCCCCCACCACCCCTGCCGAGCGCATGGCCCGGATTCATGCCAGCAGCCGGGGGTTCACCTATCTGGTGAGCGTCACCGGCGTCACCGGAGTGCGCGCCGCCCTGGAAAGCCGGGTGGAACCCCTGGTGCAGGCCCTCCAGCAGCAGGGAGGCTGCCCGGTAGCTGTGGGATTTGGCATTTCCGGCCCTGAGCAAGCCCGCCAGGTGCGCCAGTGGGGGGCCGATGGAGCCATCGTGGGCAGTGCCCTGGTGAAGGTGATGGCCTCCGCCCATGCCTCTGGGGAGGACGTGGCAACGGCGGCAGGTCGGGTCTGCGCCGAGCTGCGCCAGGGCCTCGACCAACCCTGACCCCGATTCCGCCTGTTCAGCCCATCGGGTCAGCGAGGCCAAAACGCTCCAGACCCTGACCGAGGCGCTGCAGAGCCTCCGCCAGATCGTCGTCCCCGAGCATGCCGTAGCTCAGACGCAGCACAGCGGCCCGCGGGAGCTCCAGCCCGAAGGCGCTGCCGCTCACGGTGGCCACGCCGTGCTCCAGCAGCAGCCGCTCCATCAGCCCATCACTGTTGAGGAGCTGGCCCCCTCCATCCCGCACCCCCTCCACCACCAGCAGCCCGTAGAAGGCCCCATCCGGCTCGGCCCAGAGGCGTACGGGCCAGCCCCTGGCCTGCCACTGCCGCACCGCCTCCAGAAGCTGGGTGCGGCGGGGCCGCAATCCAGCCATCCGCCCCATGGCCCAGGAGGGATCAGTGGCCAGGGCCGCCGCAGCCGCCCACTGGCTGAGCAGGGTGGGGCAGATCTCAAAGGTGTCGATCACCTTGGCCAGCGCGGGTTGGAGGGCTTGGGGGAAGGCGGCGTAGCCCATGCGCCAGCCCGCCAGGCCATAGGCCTTTGAAAGGGAATAGAGCGACACCGTGTGGGCGGCGGCGCCCGGCAGGCTGCCGGGGCTGAAGTGGGGCTCGGAGCCGTGCACGAACAGCTCGTAGGCCTCATCGCTGATGTGGAGCAAGCCGTGGCTGGCACAGAGCTGGTTGATGGCGGTGAGCACGGCCCGGGGCAGCACAACGCCGCTGGGATTGGAAGGGGAGATGGTGACGATCGCCCGGGTGCGGGGGGTGATGGCCGCCGCCAACAGGGCAGGATCGGGAATGGGGCCCCCATCCACGGCCACCACCACGCCCCCCGCCAACTGCACCGCCATGGCGTGGTTGAAGTAATAGGGCAGGGGCAGGATCACCTCGCTGCCTGGGTCGCAGATCACCTGGGCGAGGGCGGCAAAGGCCAGGTTGCTGCCGCTGGTCACGACCAGGGCCGCTCCCTCCAGATCCAGGCCGTTGTCGCTCGACAGCTTGTGGGCCACCTGCTCCAACAGGGCCGGCTCTCCCCAGGTGGAGCCATAGCGATGGAGGGAAAACCCCGGCAGCTCCAGGGCCTGGCGAACGGCATCCAGCACCCCCGGCGGTGGCGCCCAGCCCACCATGCCCTGGGCCAAGGAGAGGGCATCGGGCCGGCGGCGCATCAGGGCTCCCAAACGGGGAATCACCGGCTCCAGCACCGCATTCAGGCGATCCGCGGGGGAGGGGAGGGAGGGCCCTGCCATGGGGGCGCGAACAACAGGCCCTACCTTGACGGTTGACAGCCATTTCCGCGATGAAATTCGTTCTCTGGGGCACCTACTGCGAGAACGCCCTTGAAAAGCGCACCCCCTTTCGGGAGGAACACCTGGCCGAGCTGCAGCACTTGAAAGACCAGGGAGTGCTGCTCACCCTCGGCCCCACAGAGGGGAGCACCCATGTGTTTGGCCTCTTTGAAGCGGAGAGCCTTGAGGCGGTGGAAGGCCCCTTGAAGAGCAACATCTATTGGCGCGAAGGAATCTGGACCGACCTACAGGTGTATCCCTGGATCCAGGCCTTCTGAAAGACCAACAGCCCTCCGAAGGCAAAAAAAAAGGAGCGGCGAACCGCTCCTTGAACCACAGAACAGGACGGCCGAAGCCTGATCACCAGAGGCCGCGGATCGGAGCGGGCTCGGGCATGGGAGCAGGAGCGGGCTCAGGCATGGGCATGGGAGCGGGCTCGGGGGCAGGAGCGGGAGCGGGCTGCTCAACCACCACCACGGCAGGGGAGCCGAAGCGGTAGCGGAAGCCGAGCTTGGCACCGAAATCGTTGTAGGAGTCGTAGCGGACGTTGTCGCCGGAGAATCCTTCAGCACCGGAGTAGGTGCCTTCCACATAGATGTCGGTGTTCCAGTTGATGGCATAAGCCACACCCACCTTGGCCTGCCAACCAAAGAGGCCTTGGTTGGTGCTACCAGAACGCTCACCGTCGAGGGTGAGGCTGGGGGTGCTGATGTTGGTGTAGCCAATACCGCCACCCAGGTAGGGAACCCAAGCGCCGAAGGGGATGTCCAGATAAACGCTGGCCATCACATCGTTCTTATTAAGGATGCCAGAGGAGTCGAATTCGACGTTGTTGAACTCAACGTCGTTCAGGCTGGAACGGGTGTAGCCGTAGGTGAGTTCCGTACGGATGGCACCGAAGTCGTAACCCACACCACCATCGACGGAGAAGCCACCACCAAAGTTGAGGTCGCCGTTGAAGTTGGGATCAAAGTTGCGGGTGCGCACATCCATGTCGGATGGCCAGGCCGCGCCGGCACCCACGGTGAGGTAGAAGCCAGTGCCCTGAACGGATGCCGTGCCCACTTCACCCACCAAGGGGATGTAGGTCTGGGCGATCTGGGCCTCTTTATCACCCTGGCTGATTTGGAGGGGAGCTTGGGTACCGGTTTGGAGTTGCTCGGCGCCAGGCTCTGTGCCGGCGAAGGAAGGAGAGGCAAGGAGGGCGCTACCGGCGAGGGCCGCACCAAAACCGCGAAAAATTGTGTTGCGAATGCTGGTCATTGGAAAAGATGGTTCTCACACCGACATCTTTTTAATGAGTTACCTGCCATTAGAAACATGTCCATAGACAGCAACTTTGCTGGCACAGCCAAAACAAAAAAGGATGGGAATCTTTCGTGAAATATCGCAGATCTTGCCGAAACCTTCATCCGTTCGGCTCAGATTTCGGCCAATCAGCTAACGCTTGTCGCCACACCCAACCCCCCACAGCCTCGGGCCCACCAGGGCCCAGAACCTCTCCGTAACCTCCCATCTGCCCCTGGCCAACGGAGGCCACCCGGGCCACATCCTCCGCACTTTCGAGGCCAGCTCTGCGCAGGGCTGCCAACCGCAGGGTCTTCCCTCGGCGAATCACATTGCCCCCATTCACGTGGCAGCCGGCGCAGTGCTGGCTGAAGAGCACGGCCCCGGATGGTTGGGGTGTCGCGAGGGGGGCGGGGGTGAGATCCGCCCCCAGGGCCGGCCGGGGCGAAAGAATCCACCAACCCAAGGCCAGGGCCAGGAGCATGACGACCCAGGAGCGCAGCCGTGGAACCATCAACCCACCAAGGGATCATCCTTGTGGGAGCCTAGGACCTCGACACCCGTGCCTTCTTCCCTCCTCGTGCGCACGCTGCAACAGGACGACTGGGATCAAGTGATGGAGACCTACGCCGATGCGGTGCAAACTATCGCCCCCCCCCTGTATCGGCCTGAGCAGATTCAGGCCTGGGCCGCCTATCCCACCACCCACGCGGCCGTTCACGAAGCTCTCGGGCGCGGCTATGGCCTGGTGGGAACCACCGCGGACCGCCCCAGCGCCGTGGAGGCGTTCGCCCTGCTGGATCCCCTGGATCGCCTGGCCTTGCTCTACTGCCGCGGCCGATCCAGCCGAAAGGGGCTGGCCACGCGCCTTGTGCAAAGCCTGGAGGCCCATGCCCGCAGGGCAGGGCAAAGCCACCTCCGCACCGAGGCCAGCCAACTCTCCCGGCCCCTATTGGAGCGCCTCGGTTGGCGCGTGGAGGAAGAGGAGACGATCCTCTTTGCCGGGCAGCCCTTCCTGCGCTGGCGCATGCGCACCACCTTGACCTGACTGCCGTGGCCGATGCCGATCTGGAGAGGTTTCTCGAGAAAATCCGCCAGCTCAATGCCTTCGTCGCCCTGAGCGAACGCAACCCGGCGCTGCGGGACGCCCTCCGCCACTGCTCCCATCACGACGAGGTGGTGGACCTGGCCAGGAGCCATGGGTTTGAGATCGGCCGGCGCTGGGGAGAGAACCCACCCCTTGAAACGCCCCTGTCCGAGGGGACGTCAGCCGCAATCACCGGGGGGTCTTCCCTCATGGGGGGTGAGCCCCCACCCGAGGGGGAGGAGCGCACGCACGTGCTCGTCGCCACGGAAACGATGCGGCTGGAGCGCATTCATTCCTGTGGGGCCAGCAGCGCTCCGGGCTTCTGGTATGTGCAACAGGAGGAGGAGTGGGTCTGCCTGCTGCAGGGCCGCGCCAGCCTTCAATTTGCTGATGAGGAGAGCCCCCGTCTGCTGAAAAGGGGAGACAGCCTGCTGATCAGGGCCGGTCGACGTCATCGGGTTGTGGCCACGGATCCTGATCCTGGAACGATCTGGTTGGCGTTGTTCTGGCCATTGTCTCCTGCTGGTTGACATGGCGCATCAACCAATAGGCCCCCGCCAGGGCCAACACCGTGAAGCCGAGGGCCACCACCATCAGTGGCTTGGAGTCGGCGGTGCCGGGCAACACGATGAGTTTCCTGGCCACCGCCGTGATGGCGGTGAGAAGCACCAGCTGAATCTGCACCGCATGGCGCTTCAAATAGGCGGTGATGTTCTGCAGCAGCTCCAGGGCGATCAGGATATTGAGCAGCTCGCCGAAATACATGATCAGCGCATCGCCCTGCCAGACCGTTTGCCGCTGGAAAAGGGCCATGGCGAGCTGGCGGAGAAGCTCAAAGCTTGAGAGAACGATCAACAGAAGGAGAAGGACACCCAAAAACTTTGCGATGACCTGCTCAAATCGATCCACACCCCTCAGAAAGCCCTTGTCCGACCACCATGGCGAGGGTGGGGGGGCCATTCTTAGTTGCTGAAGGGGTTGTACTGGGGCTTAGCGGGGGTGTTACCCGGGGGATTCACCAGCTCGGTGTCGCAGGTCACGCTGCCATCCTTGGCGGTTTTGCAGTTCTTGGGCTTCACCTCCGTGGCCGGGCCCACCTGACTTCCGGATTTGAGCATGAACTGTTCCACCTGAGCCAGGGCTGGGGTCGTCAGCCAGAGCAAGGGGGCCAACGACACAATCCCCAGAACGGGGATCAGGGAGTGGGGGCGCATGCAAAACCTGGATTCAACTCTTCCATGCTGCCTCAAGCCGGCTCGTCCTGCCTGGGGAAAAACGCTGCAGATGAATCTTCGGAAGCAGTGCGGATCTCATCGAGGAGTAGATCGAGCTGATCCATGGGATCGGAACCTCGCAAACCCGGAGAGGCAGGGCTGGAGGGGTCATCGATGGTCTCCCCATACCAGAGGGTTTCGATCTGGCATAACTGCTCCGCCAGGCCCCGCAGCCCCTGCTGGGAATGGATGCGTTGGAGTTCCGACACCAGCACGGGCATGCGGATCGAGGTGGCCCGCAGGGCACGCCTGAGGTCGGCCTGGGTGCGCCCGGCATGGCGCAACCAATCCTTCAGGAAGAGCTGGAGATCATCCAGCTCTTCCGAACTGAGCGTGGGAGAGGGCTCCTTCGCGCGCATCAGGAATGGGGAAACCAGTCATCCAGTCTGCGCTGGGCCCGGGCCCTGATCTGGGGGGTGATGTGCCGGGAACACAACCCAAGAAGGGCTGTGATCGCCACCATGTCGTCCCCAAATCCCACCGCGGGGATGAAATCCGGGATCAGATCGATGGGGAGCACCAGGTAGGTGAGGGCCGCGAGAACGGTGAGGCGGGCCTGGTGGGGTGTGGCCCCATCGAGCAACATCTCAAAGCACTCCAGGGCTGGCCTGGCCACCGTGCGCCCCGCGCGCCTCAGGAGACGGGAGAGGAGGTTCTGATCGACAACCGAATCCATGACGACTTCGGCTTCGAGAACGGTCTGGCTGGCTTGGGGGCCCGCGGCTGAAGAGGCGGCGGACATGGGTGTTTCCTCGTTGATGGTGCGCCACTGGGGCGTCAATGCAACCATTTTGAAAGCTTTCCCCCTGGGGCCAAGGGTGGAATGCCCCACTGGGATGGGGGGTCGTTCCCCCCTGGCCTCAATCCTGCACCATGCCGCTCTCGATGCCCGCCCGGCGCAGTTTGCGCAGAGCGCGCTGCACCACCTGCCGGCAGTATTCCCGGCTGCACTGCAACTGACGGGCCACTTCCGCCAGGGTGCGCCACTCGTGAGAGCCATCCAGACCGAAGCGCAGCATCACCACCGACTTTTCCTTCGGGGTGAGATTGGCTTTCTCCAGCAGCGTCCACACCGAAGCCGTGCGTTCCGCCTGCTCAGCCCGCTCCATGGGGGCCGGTTCAGGGCTGGGCAGCACATCCACCAGTTCGGAGGGATCGGCCTTCGACCGCACGGCCCCCTGCAGGCTCACGGTGACACTTCGGAGCTCACAGGCCAGGAGCTCCTCCACCTCCCCCTTGGACAACTCCATCGACCGGGCCAGGTCGGCGGTGGTGGGCAGGTGGCCATTGGCCTGCAGATGGCGTGCTTTGGCGGCCCGAAGGCGGGTGAGCTTCTCATTCACATTCACCGGGATGCGGATCGTGCGGCTCTGGGTGGAGAGGGCCCGGTTCAATCCCTGGCGAATCCACCAGTAGGCGTAGGTGCTGAAGCGGTGGCCGCGGGTGGGATCAAATTTTTCCACCGCCCGGGTGAGTCCGATGGTGCCTTCCTGAATCAGGTCCAGCAGATCCAATCCCTTGCCCTGGTAGCGCTTGGCGAGATTCACAACCAGCCGTAAGTTTGCCGTAATCATCTGCTGCTTGGCCCGCTCGCCGATCCGCATGGTCCGGCGCTCATTTTCATCAAATTCACAGGCTGGACCTTGGCCTCCAGCCAGGCTGCATCGCTCCTGAAGTGCAACCATGGCCTGCACTTTGCGACCCAGGGTGAGTTCCTCTTCAGGGGTGAGAAGTTGGTGTCGGCCAATCTCACCGAGGAAAGCGCTCAGGGAACTGGCCATGCTTAAAAAATGCACTTCAATGAACTTAGAGACCTCTGCAAAGTTCTGAGGAAGTCACAGAAAGGCTTCAGAGTTTTGTGTGTTTTCTTAGGGCATTTCTTTCGTTTTCCTTAAGTCACTCTCTCCTTCCCAGCCCCACACCACCCCAAAAACCCAGCACGATCCTTCGCCGCTACAGTCGCCGGCTACTGAATTCCATAGTCGCTAAGGTCCAGCGGCCTGCCCCTTTTCCATGACCGCGTCGCTCGCCCTACCTGCCGTTTCCTCCCAGGTGTTCACCAGCGCGGCGGTGGCCTACACGCACTATCTGAGTTTCATGGTGTGCTTTGCCGCCCTGGTGCTCGAGAGGCGTCTGATCCGCCCGAATCCGGAGCGCTCTGAGGCCGTGCTGATGGTGATCACCGATGTGGTGTATGGCATCGCGGCCTTGGCCCTGCTGGTGAGCGGCATCCTGCGGGTGGTGCACTTCGGCCAGGGCAGCAGCTTCTACACCGAAAATCCCCTGTTCTGGGTGAAGGTGGGGCTCTATCTCAGCGTTGGTGCACTGTCGCTCTACCCCACCATCACCTACATCCTCTGGGCCATACCCCTGCGCAAGGGGGAACTGCCCCAGGTGAGTGAGGCCCTGGCCCAGCGGTTGCGGTGGATCCTCAACGTGGAGATCGCCGGCTTTGCCCTGATCCCCTTCCTGGCCACCCTGATGGCTAGGGGCGTGGGTCTGGGAACCTACTGATCCCCTTGGGTTCTTCAGTGGCCGGTTGGGCCCCTCTGGCCCTCCTTCTCCTGCAGGGGGGGTGGGGACTTGGCTCCGTGGCCGTTCTTGCGGCAGCGCCCACTCGGCCAACCGCAACCTGTGACCAGGCGCGCGCCGGTGAACCCCTGAGCCTTGCCTCCGTGCTGCTCCCGATCGGCGATGCCCCCCCCGAGCCGCTTCAGCCACCGGAACTCGACTACCGCCATCGCCTGCAGACCACTCCCCACGGCTGGCCCCTGCAGACCATCTGGTGTGTGTGGGTGGAACCTGCCGAGACCACCCCTGTTGCCCAGGGACCGGCCCAACGGTGGCAGGTGGCCGTGGAACGGGCTCTGGAGGCTTGGCAGCGGGAGCTGCCGATCGTGCGCGTCAACGATCCCCAGCGGGCCCAGGTCAGGATCTGGCGGCGCCGCCCGCCCCTGGGGGTGGGGGCCGAAGGTCGGCCACGGGCCAGCCATGGGAGGGCCGTCCTCAGCCTGCACAGGCTGGAGGCAGACCCTGACGCAGGGGTGGAGCCCCGGGTGGAGGTGCTGATCAGCCCCGGACAGCGGCTGGAGGCGATACAAGCCACGGCCCTCCATGAACTGGGCCACGCCTTCGGGCTCTGGGGCCACAGCGACCAACCTGGAGACGCCATGGCGGTGGCCCCGGTCGCCCAGCCCGTGCTGGAGCTGAGCCCGCGCGATCGGGCCACGCTGCGCTGGCTCTACCAGCAACCCACGCCGATGCGCTCAAACCCCTGAGGGCTGGCTCTGGTGGATGTGATGGTGGTGATAGGGCACGAAGCTCGGTCCGTACACCAGGGCGAGCTGGTCGGGGCTGAGGGCGTGATCGGGGGTGCCGCTGCAGCGCAGGCGCCGGTTGAGGCACAACACCCGATCACAGGTGCGCCGCACCATCTCCAGGTCGTGCGACACCTGCAGGATCGACCAGCCCTCCTGGCGGCGCAGCTGGTCGATCAGGCCATAGAAGGCCTCGCTGGCCTGGGCGTCCAGGCCGGTCTGGGCCTCATCGAGCAACAGCAACCGGCGGGGCCGCACCACGCAGAAGGCCAGCAGCACCCGCTTGAGCTGGCCTCCGGACAGCTCGCTGAGCAGGCGGGAGGCCAGCCCGGCAGCACCGGTTTTGTCCAGGGCCCGCTCGGCAGCGGTCCGGCGGGCATCGCCCCCAAACCAGGGGAGACGGGGGCCCGGGGGATCCCAGCCCAGGGACACAAACTCCCCCACACTCAGGGGGATGGCGTCCTTGAGCTGGAGGCTCTGGGGCAGGTAGGCGATCTGTTGGCGGATGGCCGCGGGGAGTTGGCCCTGGGCACCGAGGCGATGGCCCAGCACCCTCACCTCACCGGCGCTGCGGGGCAACACCCCCAGCACGGCCTGCACCAGGGTGCTCTTGCCAGCCCCATTGGGTCCCACTAGGGCCGTATCGGATTCGGGAGCGAGCCCAAAACTCACGTCTTCCACCACGGGCACCCCGCGCCGGCAGACCGTGAGATGGCTGACTTCGAGAATCATTTCCACCATGGAGGACAGCCTAGTCACCCAAAGTGGGCCCGGGCTCCATACGCTGGGCCGCAACGCAGCGGATGCCGTTGATGACACGATTGGCCGTGACGGGAGCTTCGGGGAAAACGGGCTGGCGCGTGGTGCAGGAGGCTCTCGGCCGGGGCTACGAGGTGCGGGCCCTGCTGCGACCCAACTCGGCGGTTCCCGATGGCCTCGCCGGTGCCGAAATTCAGCGGCTGGAGCTGGGCGACGAGGCCGCCCTTCACCAGGCCCTGGAAGGCTGCGACGCCCTGGTGATTGCCACCGGGGCGCGCCCCTCGGTGGATCTGCTGGGCCCCATGAAGGTGGATGCCCTCGCCATCCGCTCCCAGATTGCCGCCTGCAAGGAGGTGGGAGTGGAGCGGGTGCTGCTGGTGAGCGCCCTGTGCAGTGGGCGCTGGATCCACCCCCTCAACCTCTTCGGGCTGATCCTGGTGTGGAAAGGGGTGGGGGAACGGTGGCTGCAGGAGAGCGGACTCCGCTGGACGGTGGTGCGTCCGGGGGGGCTCAAGGAAACGGAGGATGGCCTGGAGCAGGAAGGAGTGGTGTACACCGGGCCGGAGGAGCAGGACAGCCAGAGCATCCCCCGCAGGCTCGTGGCCCGGGTGTGCCTGGAGGCGCTGGAGACCCCCGCGGCGGAGGGACGCATCCTCGAGATCACCTCCCGGCCGGGCCATCCCCAGCAATCCCTGGGCCAATGGCTGGCCCAACACCCCCAGCCCCAGGCGGCCTGAACCGGCGGTGGGCACCCCCTGGCGGCTGCTGGCCCCCTGGCTCCTGATCACCGCCACCACCCTCCCCTCCGCCCTTGGGGCGCCGCCCCCACCCCTTTGGAGCGAGGGCACCCCCGCCCTGCTCCAACAGGGGCTGCGGCTGCAAGAGGGCCTGGCAAAGGGCGACGCGCTGGTGGTGTTAGCCCGCCGGGCGCTCGGCCGGCCTTACAGCGCCTTCTCCCTGGATCAGGGGCCAGCGGAGCGGCTGCGGCTGGATCTGGCGCGCTTCGACTGCTTCCTGTTCGTGGAGCAGCTGCTGGCTCTGGTGCAGCTGGATCCCAAGCGGCCGGCGGCCGCCCCCCAGGGCTTTGCCGAAGGCGTGCGCCAGCTGCGCTACGACGGCGGCCGGCCAACCTACTGCGATCGCCACCACTACTTCAGCCGCTGGGCCGCCGCCGCCCAGCGGCAGGGGGTGGTCACGGACATCACCCCCACGCTCCCGGGAGCCCGCCGCCGCCGCATCCCACTGCGCTTCATGGGCGACCATCCCGAGGCCTACCGGCCCATGCGGCAGGCCGCCAATCGCCGCTGCATCACCCAACTTGAAACCAGGCTGACGGTGGACCAGGCCTATGTGCCCACCGAGGCCCTGGAGCAGGCGCTGCCCCGCCTGAAAAGCGGCGACATCTTTGGCCTGGTGACCCGGGTGAAGGGCCTGGATGTGACCCATGTGGGCTTCGTGGAGGTGGAGGGTGGGCGTCGCCATGCTCTCCATGCCGCCCCGGGCCGGGGGGTGATGCGAAGCCGGAACCTGGCCCGTTACGTGGCCGGGGTGAAGGATGGGGTGGGACTGATGGTGCTGCGCCCAACGCCTTGAAAGAGCCCCTGAACGGATCGTTGAAAGGGGAGGATGGAGGCCTGATCACCCCTGTGCCCGCTGATGCTCCCCAGCGACGTCTCCACTTACACGATCCACGTTGAGCTGGAGGGCACCCGCCACACCTTCAGCTGCCGCTCCGATCAGACCGTGCTGACCGCCGCCGAGGCCGCCGGCATTCCCCTGCCCAGCTCCTGCTGCTCCGGGGTGTGCACCACCTGCGCGGCCCGGCTGCGCAGCGGCACGGTGCACCAACCCGATGCGATGGGGGTGAAAGCGGAGCTGCAGCAGGAGGGTTATGCCCTGCTCTGCGTGGCCTATCCCCGCAGCGACGTGGAGGTGCTGGGCGGCCAGGAGGACGCGCTTTATGAAGCCCAGTTTGGCCAGTATCAGAAATGAAGCCACCGCTGGAGCCCCTGGAACTGGAGTTCCAGCCTGACGGCGGCCCCCTGCTGCCCCAGGTGCGGCAGGCCCTGGCCGAGCGGATGGGGCCAGGGGGTGAAGCCCTGCGCTGGGCCATCACCCGGGTGGCGCCCCCCACCAGCCCGGGCTCCCGGGGGCGCCTCACCCTGGAGGCGGTGGTGTGGCGCCAGCCGCTTTGAGCGGGGCTCGGGCCCCTGATGCCTGGGCCCCGGCGCCCCTGCCCACCCTGATGGTGGTGCCCACGGGGGTGGGGTGCCGGGTGGGGGGCTATGCGGGCGATGCCCTGCCGGCGGCCCGGCTGCTGGCGGCGGCGAGCGGCTGCCTGATCACCCACCCCAATGTGCTCAACGCCGCGGCCCTCTACTGGAGCGATCCCCGCATTCACTACGTGGAGGGCTGGGCGCTCAACCGCTTCGCCTGCGGGGAGCTGGCCCTGGCCCCCGCCCGGCAGCAACGGGTGGGACTGGTGCTGGATCGGGCCATCGAGGAGCCGCTGCGGCTGCGCCATCTGCAGGTGGCCCAGGCCTGCGGCGCCAGCCTGGGCCTGTCGATCGGGCCCGTGGTGACCACCGACGATCCCCTGGGGGTGGGCCTGGCGTGGGGCGGCAGCGGCACCAGCTGGGGCAGCCTCCAGGCCCCCGGAGCCCTGCTGCGGGCGGGGGAGAAGGTGGTGGAGGGTGGCGGCACGGCGATCGCGGTGGTGGCCCGCTTCCCGGACGACCCCGACGGCGAAGCCCTGGAGGCCTATCGCCATGGGGCTGGGGTGGATGGATTGGCGGGGGCGGAAGCCGTGATTTCCCACCTGCTGAGCCGCCACCTGGGGGTGCCCTGCGCCCATGCGCCCGCCCTGGCGCCCCTTGCCCCCGATCCCCTGCTCGATCCCCGGGCCGCTGCCGAAGAGCTGGGCCACACCTTCCTGCCCTGCGTGCTGGTGGGCCTCAGCCGGGCGCCGGATCTGGTGGCGGCTGGTGCGGCGAGTGGTTCCGGGGGCGGAGCCAGCAGCCCGGGCCTGCTTCACCGTGATCAGCTGGGGGCCGTGGTGGCTCCGGCCGGGGCCCTAGGGGGGGAGGCGGTGCTGGCCTGCGCCGAACGGGGAGTGCCCCTGATCGCCGTCACAGGCAATCCCTGCGTGCTGCAGGTGGATGGGGCCGCCTTGGGGCTGCCGGTGGTGGAAGCCAGCAGCTATGCGGAGGCCGCGGGGCTGGTGCTGGCCCTGCGGGAGGGATTGGCCCTGGAAACGGGGGCCCTGCGCTGAGGGGAAAGGCATCCAAGCCAGCGACCAGGGCACGGTGGCTTCGCGTTCATCGCAGGCAGGCCATGGGATGGCGCGGGGCCACCCCCAGGGCCTTGGCTACCCCCGGGTGGCACACGGCCCCATTCACCGTGTTGAGGCCGGAGAGGAGCTCGGGGCGATCCGTCACCGCTTCGGTGAGGCCCCGCCCAGCCATCACCAGGATGTAGGGCAGGGTGACGCTCACCAGGGCTTCGGTGGAGGTGAAGGGCACGGCTCCGGGCATGTTGCCCACCGCGTAGTGCTGCACGCCGTGGATGGTGACCACGGGATCGGTGTGGGTGGTTTCCCGGCTCGTGGCGATGCAGCCCCCCTGGTCGATGGCCACATCCACGATCACCGAACCGGAGCGCATGCGCTGCACCCACTCCTCCTCCACCAGGGTGGGGGCCCGGCCGCCGGGGAGAAGCACCGCACCGATGAGCAGGTCGGTGCCGGGCACCAGGCGCTCGATCAGGGCCCGACTGCTCACCAGGGTGGTGAGCCGGCCCTTGCGGTCGCTCTCCAGGTGGCGCAGGCGCTGGGGGGAGCGATCGAGCAGAAACACCTCCGCATCCATGGCGGCGGCCAGGCGGGCGGCATTCCAGCCCACGGTGCCCGCCCCGAGCACGGTGACCCGGGCGGGGCGCACCCCTGTGCAGCCACCGATGAGCACGCCGCGGCCCCCCTGGGGCTTCTCCAGCAGCCGGGCCCCCACCTGGGCCGCAAGCCGTCCGGCCACCTCGCTCATGGGGGCTAGCAGGGGCAGGCTGCCGTCCTCCAGTTGGACGGTTTCATAGGCCACCCCCGTGGTGCCGGCCTCCAGCAGGGCCCGGCCCACATCGGTGTAGGCGGCGAGGTGGAGATAGGTGAACAGCACCAGGTCGCGCCGCAGGAAACGGAATTCCTCCGGCTGGGGCTCCTTCACTTTCACCACCAGGTGGGCCGCCCAGGCCTCCTCCGGTTCCACCAGGCGGGCGCCGGCCACCCGATAGGCGTCATCGCTGATGCCCGCCCCCAAGCCGGCCCCCTCCTGCACCCGCACCTCCATTCCCTGCGCCACGAGCTCCCTCACCCCATCAGGGGTGATGGCCACCCGCTGCTCATCACGCTTGATTTCGGTTGGCACACCGATCGTTGCCATGGGTGCCGCCAGGTCGGGAAGGGCCATGGGCCGGCTGGATACCGTGGATTCAATCCACTGTGGCCGCTGAAGGTGGCATCCGCCAACACCCCGCCTTGAAACGTCAAGGCCAGGGGCCATGGCATCCGAGGATGGGGAGGCCTGAGGTGTCGATGCCCCTTCTCTGCCCCCCCTTGCAGCCCGAACTGCTGCGCCAGTTGGAAGCCTGGCTGGCTGAAGATCTGGGCCGGGGAGATCTCACCAGCCCGGCCCTGATCCATCGGGAGGGCCGAGCCCACTGGATCAGCCAGCAGGAGGGGGTGTTCTGTGGGGGGGATCTGGTGGAACCGCTGTTTCGCCTGCTGGATCCCCAGGCGCGGGTGGAAGGTCGGGTGGCGGATGGAACGGAAGTGCGGGCCGGCCAGCGCCTGCTCACCCTGGCGGGAAATGCGGCGGCCTTGGTAGCGGGGGAACGCACAGCCCTCAACCTGGCCATGCGGCTGTCGGGGGTGGCCACGGCCACCGCGGCCCTGGTAGCCGAGTTGGCGGGCACGGGCGTGCGGCTGGTGGACACACGCAAAACCACACCGGGGCTGCGGGTGCTGGAGAAATACGCCGTGCGCTGTGGCGGCGGCACCAACCACCGCTTCGGGCTGGATGACGCGGCCATGCTCAAGGAAAACCACCTGGCCTGGGCGGGGGGCATCGGGCCGGCGGTGAAGGCGGTGCGGGCCTCGGCCCCCTGGCCGGCCCGGCTGATCGTGGAAGCGGAAACGGAGGAGGAGGCCCAGCAGGCCCTGCGGGCCGGAGCCGATGGGGTGCTGCTGGATGGGTTTTCGCCCGAGGAGCTGGCTCAGGTGGTGCCGGGGCTGCGGCAGCAGGCGCCGGGGGCGGTGCTGGAGGCCTCGGGGGTGAAGCCGGAGGCACTGCGGGCCTACGCGGCCAGCGGCGTGGATCTGATCTCCACAAGTGCCCCGATCACCCGCAGCAGCTGGTTGGACATCTCCATGCGTTTTGAGGCGATCGTGGCGTGAGGGGAAGGCTGGCCCTGGCGGCCTATGTGCTGATCAAGGGGTGCGACCCGAGCCTCCTCAAGTGGCTGCAAGAGCGGGGGCAGCTCTCCATGGTCCGCTTCGGGATGGCGGTCGACCCGATCAGCTTCTGCAACGTGTTCTTTTTCGCGAGCCTGGCCAGCGGCCTGGTGTTGCTGCTGATGGATCTGCCCGGCGTGCGGCGCCAACTGCCCACCCTCACGGGGGGGGATCGCTGGTTGCTGGCCAGCCGGGCGGCCCTGGGGTTCTGCATCGGGCCCTTGGCCTACTTCCTAGCTCTGCGGCAGCTGCCGGTGGTGAGCCTCACCCTGCTCCTCACCCTCATTCTTCCGGTCACGGCCCTGCTGGCCCGCTCCCTGCTGGGGGAACCGCTGCCGCGGCGCTTCGGCCTCACCCTGGTGCTGCTGCCCGCCGGGCTCTGGCTGAGCAGCGCCATGGCCGGGTCGATGAACTCCCCAGCAGACAGGGACAGGATCCTTATTGGCGTGGGCTGGGCCCTGGTGAGTGTGGTGGCCTTCGCCTGCGCCGGCATCCTCAACCGCCTGAGCGCCACCCGGGGCTGGGGGATCGGCCTCTCCCTGGGCCTGACGAGCCTGGGGGCGGCAGCGGTGTTTGGCCTCATCGCCCTGCGGATATACGGCCCGGATCACTTTTTTTTCCCGCGCATGTGGTGGGTGGTGGGCGTGCTGCTGGGGTATGCGGGGGTGATCCGGGTGGGCAGCGAGCTCTGCCTGCTCACGAGCTACCGGCAGCTACGCGCCCTGGATGTGGCGCTCTGGGGCAATGCGGTGGTGGTGGTGGCGATCCTCAGTGCCCACCTGCTGCTGGGGGAACCCGTGGGCCCGCGCACCCTGGCGGGGGCCGCCCTGATCCTGTCGGCCCTGGCCCTGGGGGTCGATGGAACCAATCGGGAGAGATGATCGGGATTCCACCCCCTTGGCCCCTCCATGCTCAGCGTGCTCCAGACGCTCCGCCACCAGCTCCAGGGCGCCATGGAGCGGGCTTTTCCCGAGGCGGCCGCCGCGGCCCGGGCCGGGGGCACCCCCTTCGATCCCCAGCTGGGGCCGGCCAGCAAGCCTGAATTCGGGGATTTTCAGGCCAATGGGGCCCTGCCCCTGGCCAAGCCCCTGGGCCAGGCCCCCCGCGCCATTGCGACGGCCATGGTGGAGCAACTGGCGGCCGATCCGGCCTTCGCGGCCCTCTGCCTCCCCCCCCAGATTGCCGGGCCGGGCTTCATCAACCTCACCCTGCGGCCGGAGGTGCTGGCCGCCGAAGTGCGAAGGCGGGTGGGGGATCCGCGCCTGGGGGTGCCCAGCGCCGAAGGGCCCCTCGCCCCGGTGATCGTGGATTTCTCCAGCCCGAACATCGCCAAGGAGATGCATGTGGGGCACCTGCGCTCCACGATCATTGGCGATGCCCTGGCGCGGGTGCTGGAGTTTCGAGGCCATCCCGTGCTGCGACTCAACCACGTGGGGGATTGGGGCACCCAGTTCGGCATGCTCATCACCCACCTCAAGGAGGTGGCGCCCCAGGCCCTGGAGCAGGCCGATGCGGTGAATCTGGGAGATCTGGTGAGCTTCTACCGCCAGGCCAAGGCTCGCTTCGATGAGGATCCAGCCTTCCAGGCCACCTCAAGGGAGGAGGTAGTGAAGCTTCAGGGGGGAGATCCGGTGAGCATGAAGGCCTGGACCCTGCTCTGCGAGCAATCCCGGCGGGAGTTTGAGCAGATCTACGACCGGCTGGGCATCGCGCTCACGGAGCGGGGTGAATCCTTCTACAACCCGTTCCTGCCGGCGGTGGTGACCGATCTGCGGGGGGCGGGCCTGCTGGTGGAGGACGCCGGAGCCGAATGCGTGTTTCTGGAGGAGGGCAAGCCGCCGGTGATCGTGCAGAAGAGCGATGGGGGCTTCAACTACGCCACCACCGACCTGGCGGCCATCCGCTACCGCTTTGCCCCTCCGCCCGAGGGCGATGGGGCCCGGAGGGTGATCGTCGTGACGGATGCGGGCCAGGCCAACCATTTCGCCGCCGTGTTTGAGGTGGCCCGGCGGGCGGGATGGGTGCCGGAGGGGGGCCGGCTGGAGCATGTGCCCTTCGGCCTGGTGCAGGGCGACGACGGCAAGAAGCTGAAGACCCGCTCCGGCGACACCGTGCGGCTGAAGGACCTGCTGGATGAGGCGGTGCAGCGAGCGGAGGCCGACCTGAGGGCCCGCCTGGCGGAAGAGGAACGGCAGGAGGAGGACGGGTTCCTCCAGGAGGTGGCCACCGCCGTAGGCCTGGGGGCGGTGAAATACGCCGATCTGGCCACCAACCGGATCACCAACTACCAGTTCAGCTTTGATCGCATGCTGGCCCTGCAGGGCAACACGGCCCCTTACCTGCTCTATGCGGTGGTGCGCCTGGCGGGCATCGTGCGCCGGGGCGGGGAGGCGGCAGCCGCCGAGGCGGTGCCCGATCCCCTGGTGTTCAGCGAGCCGCTGGAGTGGGCCCTGGTGCGGGAGCTGCTCAGGTTCGATGCGGTGATCCTGGAGGTGGAGGAGGACCTGCTGCCCAACCGGCTCTGCAGCTACCTCTTCGAGCTCAGCCAGAGCTTCAACCGCTTCTACGACCAGGTGCCCGTGCTCAAGGCCGAGGGAGGGGAGCGGGGATCGAGGCTGGCCCTCTGCCGCCTCTGCGCCGACACCCTCAAGCTGGGGCTGGGCCTACTGGGGATCCCAACCCTGAGCCGGATGTAGGGCCCTGGCGTCAACGTGGCCCCGGGGCGCCGACTAGATTCGCGCCTGCTCCCCAACACCCCATGGGCCCAAGCGGCGCAGACACCTGGACAGCCGCCAACAGCGCCTCGCTTTACGGCCTGGATCGCTGGGGAGAACCCTATTTCTCCGTGAATGCCCGGGGGCACGTGATGGTGCAGCCCAAGGGGGAGCGCGGGGGATCCCTCGACCTGGTGGAGCTGGTGAAGGGGCTCCAGGGGCGCGACCTGGCGCTGCCCCTGTTGATTCGCTTTGACGACATCCTGGACGACCGGCTGGAGCGGCTCCATGCGGCCTTCGGGCGAGCCATCGCCCAATACGGCTACAGCGGCCGCTACCAGGGGGTGTTTCCGGTGAAATGCAACCAGCAGCGCCACGTGGTGGAGCAGCTGATGGAAACGGGCCGGCGCTGGCATTTCGGCCTGGAGGCGGGCAGCAAGGCGGAACTGCTCATTGCCCTGGCCCTGCTGGAGGATCCGGAGGCCTTGCTGATCTGCAACGGCTACAAGGATCGCCGCTACATCGAAACCGCGATCCTGGCGCGCCGGTTGGGTCGCCAGCCCGTGGTGGTGATCGAGCAGGCCGATGAGGTGGAGCGGATCATCGCCGCCAGCCAGGCCCTTGGGGCCGCCCCCCTGATCGGGGTGCGGGCGAAGTTATCGGCCCGCAGCGTGGGGCGCTGGGGCAGCTCCGTGGGGGAGGGGGCCAAGTTTGGCCTCTCCATCCCCGATCTGCTCGCCACGGTGGAGGCCCTGCGCGAGGCCGATCTGCTTGCGGATCTGCGCCTGCTCCATTTTCACATCGGCAGCCAGATCAACGACATCGCCGTGTTGAAGGATGCGCTGCAGGAGGCCGGCCAGATTTACGTGGAACTCCACCGCCTCGGGGCGGCCATGGGGTATCTGGATGTGGGCGGGGGGCTGGGGATCGATTACGACGGCAGCCGCACCGCCACCACCGCCTCCACCAACTACTCCCTGCAGAACTACGCCAACGACGTCGTGGCCACCGTGCGGGAGTGCTGTGAGCCCCATGGCGTCGCCCTGCCCACCTTGGTGAGTGAGAGCGGGCGGGCCATCGCCAGCCACTTCAGCGTGCTGGTGTTCAACGTGCTGGGCTGCAGCCAGCCCCCTGCGGCCGTCAGCGAGCCGGAGGGAGACGAGCCGCTAATCGTGCGCAACCTGCGGGACACCCTGGCCATGGTGGGCCGGGCCGAGGCATGGGATCCCACCCATCCGGCGAGCTGCGAACCCCTGCAGGAGGCCTGGAACGATGCCATCAAGTTCAAGGAGGATGCGCTGTCGGCCTTTCGCCTGGGCTACCTGGGGCTCAAGGAGCGGGGCCAGGCCGAAGCGCTCTACTGGGCCTGCGGCCTAGCCATCGACCGCCGCCTGGCGGCCATTCCCAGCGGCACCCCGATCCCGGACGACCTGCGCAACCTGCAGGCGGCCCTGGCGAGCACCTATTACGCCAACCTTTCGGTTTTTCGCTCCGCCCCCGACACCTGGGCCATCCAGCAGCTCTTCCCCGTGCTGCCGATCCACCGGCTCTCCGAGCGGCCAGACCGGCTGGGGCGCTTTGCCGACCTCACCTGTGATTCCGATGGGAAGCTGGCCCGCTTCATCGGGCCGGGGGCGGAGAAGCCCCTGCTCGAGCTCCATGGCCTGAAGGAAGGGGAGCCCTATTGGGTGGGGTTGTTTCTGGGGGGGGCCTACCAGGAGGTGATGGGCAACCTGCACAACCTCTTCGGTCGCACCAACGCGGTGCACATTCGCCTCACCGATGGAGGTGGCTACCGGGTGGAGCATGTGGTGCGGGGCGACACCAATGCGGAGGTGCTCCAGGCCATGGAGCACGATCCCGAGATCCTCCAGGAACACCTGAGGCAGGCCAGCGAGGAGGCGATCGCCGATGGCCGGCTGTCGATCGGGGATGTGCGCAGGCTGATGCAGCATCTGGAAACGAGCCTCGGCCAGACCACCTATCTGGAGGGCTGAGGCTCAGACCATCACCGGCCCGCCGGGGGTGGCCAGTAGATGCATCTGGGCAACGAACGCTTCCTTGCTGCGGATGAGGAGCAGCTGGCCCTGATGCTGCCGGCAGAAGCGCTCCACGATCTCCAGCCCCAGGCCCCTGTGGCTCGGGGCAGGCTGCCCTTCTCCCTGGTCCTGCACCTCCAGCACCAGGGTCGACTGGCGTGCCCAGGCCTGGATCGTCACCGGGGGCTGGCCATGGTGGAGGGCGTTGTCGATGAGGTTTCTCAGGGCCCTCTCCAGGCCGGCCCCATCGAGCCGTACCAGAAGCCGGGGGATCTGCAGGCGGATGGGGTGCTGCACATAACTGGAAACCACCCGCTGGCAAAGGTCGTCCAGGGCCAGTTGCTGCACGGGAGCGGAGAGCTGATCGGCATGGGCCAGCACCCCTAGATGTTCACTGAGGGCCGCCAGCTGGCAGAGGTCGCTGTGGATGGCCTGGAGAGCCTTCTGATGCTGCGGTTTGAGGGCACCCTGGAGGAGATCGACCTGGAGACAAATGCGGGTCTGGGGACCGGCCAGATCATGCACGATGCCCCGGAGCAGTTGCCTGCGCTCCTCTCCCGCCGCATTGAGGCGCGCCAGGAGGCGGTTGATGCGCAGGCTCAACTCGCGCAGGGGGGCAATGCCCTTGAGGGGCAGCAGGGGCAGGGGGGTGGGCGAGCCATCGGGCAGGTGGAGCAGCACCTGCTGGAAGGGGCGCTCCACCCGGGTTTTCAGAAAGAACACGGTGCCCAGGAGGAGACCCAGCAGGAGGAATGCTTTGTGCAGGAAGGGCAAAAACCAGGCGCAGCTTGTGCTGAGGCGATCGGGCTGGTAGAGCCAGAGGGAAGGCCGGCTGGACTGCAACCGGATCCAGGTGCCCCCCCAGGAGTCCTCATAGGGGGCGCGGTCGCGCTGCAGGGCCCGATGAACGCCATAGCGGCTGGCCATCAGCTCGTGGACCTCAAGATCGAAGCTGTTCGTGGACAGAATCGGCCCCTCCGGCCCCTGCAGGGAAGGCCGCACGATCACCCCTGGGGGAAGCTCGCTGATGGAGTGCTTCTCAAGGGCGATCTCCACAAGGCGCACGCTGCGAGAGGTGCGCAGGGCCGTTTCCTCAATGAGTTTGGGCTCCAGGAACGATTGGAGGGCGCCCTCCAGAAGGGCATAGGAGAGGCCGCATCCACCCAGGAGGCAGAGGATCAGGGCAAGCCAATCGGCCCGATCAAGACCTTGGGAGCGTCTGCGCAGCATCGCCAAGAGGCCTCACTTCCACATTCAACTTGTAACCCTGTCCCCGTTCCGGAAGGATGAGATCGGTTCCAGTGAGGGTTCGCAACAAGCGGCGCAGACGGGAGAGACGCACGTCGATCGTACGGGTCTGGCCGTGGGACACCAGGCTGCCCGAGGCCTGAAGGAGCTGGGCGCGGGAGAGCACCTGATGGGGGTGGCGGCAAAAGGCTATGAGCAGGGCCCCATCCCCGCGACCGATGCGATGGCATGCCCCCTCGGGAGTGAGGAGTTGGGGCTGGTCAGCCACCTCAAAAAGCAGGGGGCCCAGCTGATAGTTGCCCCCCTGGAGCGGATGGGCCGACTCGGGGGGCGGGGCAGCCGGCAAGCCAGCGTCAGTGACGGATCGGTGGCGGCGAAGCAAACGCTCGCTGCGCAAATGCAACTCGCGAAAGTGAAACGGTTTGATCAGATAGTCGTCCGCCCCGGCCTCCAACCCCACAACCCGGTCGCTGGGTGCCGCCAGGGCCGAAAGAATCAGAATGGGGAAGCCCGGGCCAATGTGCCGAACCCGGCTCAGCACATCGATGCCGTGCGTATCGGGCAGGAGCATGTCGAGGATCAGCAGATCGGGCTGAAACTCCTGGAGAGACTCCAATAAGGGGAGGGGCCGATGAAAGGCTTGAAGAGACCAGCCAATCATCTGAAACTGCTCCAGCAGGAGGGTACACATGGCCTCGTCATCGTCGAGGATCCACACCTTCCGCGATCCATGTCCCGAACGAAGTTTCTTGGCGGGTCGCTTCTTGAGAGGGTGCTTCTCCATCGCGGCAGCACGACCCAGCGGCAAATCTCCAGAAAAAGCAGTCATCAGAAGCCTGGCCTGGTGCCTGATTTATACATGAAACCGACTATTTTCAGTGATAAAATAGTATAAATGTCCGTGGGGGGGGGTACGAATTTAGCTGTGTTTCTTGATCTTTCGCAATAGGAGCATCCACAGTCACGAGCCCCACACTATCGGGGCCGCTCCCCCTGGCCCAGCTCGGCGCGCAGCTGATCCCGGGCCTGCTCCAGGGCCCCATCCAGGGCCGCCCCGTCGCGCCCGCCCGCCTGGGCAAGGTTGGGGCGGCCGCCGCCGCCGCCCCCGCAGGCCTTCGCCACCCCACCGATGAAGGCTCCGGCCTTGGGTCCGGCGGCAATCACCCCCTCACCGAAGGCGGCCACCAGGATCACCTTGCCCCGATCCGCAGGATCGGGCAGGCCCCCCAGCACCACGGCCGCCCCCTCACCCAGCTGATCCGCCAGGCCCTGGGCCGCGCTTTGCAGGCCCGCTCCCTCCACCCCGTCCAGACGGGCCACCAACAGGCGATAGGGCCCGGTGCCAGGGGCAGCCGGCTGCACCTCTTCCGCCTGAGCCGCCAGGGCCGCCGCCTTGGCTAGAGCCAGCTCCTGCCGGGCAGCCGCCAACGCCTTCTGGCTGGCCTTGAGCTCCTCCTGGAGGGCCCCCACCCGCTCGAGAATCTCGGCGGGCTGGGCCTTGAAGCGATCGGACAGGGCCCGCACCACCCCATCCCGCTCCTTCAGGTAGGCCAGCACCGCCGGGCCGGCCACGGCCTCGATGCGCCGGATGCCCGCCGCCACACCCCCCTCCGCCACGATCTTGAACAGGCCGATCTCGGCGGTGTTGGCCACATGGGTGCCGCCG
>JBBASA010000038.1:0-9741 GCA_040399515.1 Cyanobium sp.
ACCACATCTGGTGTCCAAATCCATTTGGCTCATAAGCGCACCAAAAAACACCCTTCCCCCCCCGCCGGTGCGGATGGAGCCTTTTCCTGAATCTGCGTCAAACTTCCAATCGGTTCAGCCCGCTCGATCAAGCTCACGACGCTGTTGATCAGTTGTGCCACCGAGGGCAGCTGCCCCGCCATGCGAACCAACCGTTTTCAGGTCTGATCCTTGATGCAATGGCATGTCTGTCCGCCCTCACCGCTGGCCTGGTTTGAGCTGCGGGAGGTGGGGCTCACCCTGTTGCTCACCCCCGCCCTGCTCCTGCCTTTGACCGGCGCTCTCGCCCTGCTCCTGGCCTGGTGGTGGCAACTCCCCCGCTTGGCTCTTCCGGCCGTGGCCCTGCTTGCACCCCTTGCCCTCAGTGCCCTCTACACCCCCCTGGCCACAGCTCTGCTCAGCGGCTGGTTGACGGCCCAGCTGCCCCCTTCCGCACGGGCTGCGGATGCCCGGCCTGCCCGGCCCGTCGCCGTGCTCGTGGGACGCGGCCCCGCCATCGCCGCCGCCACCACGGAGCTGGCCGCTGCCCGCCTGCTCCAGGGCCAGGTCGCCGCTGCCTATGTGTCCGGCGATGAACGGGCAACGGCCGAGCGGCTGCTCGCCCTTGGGGTCCAACCCGCCCTCGTAGCCGGCGACTCCTGCGCCCGAACCACCTGGGAAAACGCCACCCTCACCGCCGCCTGGCTGCGTCAGCACCACCCCGGCGCCCCCGTGCTCCTGATCACCGATCCCTGGCAACTCCCTCGCGCCACCGCTGCCTTTCGCCGCCAGGATCTCGAGGTGACCTCCCTCGCCGCTGACCCCGCCCTGGAGCCCGCCGAACGCAACCGGCTGGCCCTCCGCGAAACCGCCGCCACCCTTCTGTATCGCCTTCAGGGGCGGCTTTGAGCGGCTTGGTGGGAAGGCCGCGCGCCCAACCTCGGCCCACCCGGGCGATGTGATCCTGCCAGGGCAGCAGCAGATCATCCCCGGGGCTTCCACTGGCTCGTTTCCGAAGGCGCCCTCATCGGTTCCGGGCCCGCTGGGCCATGTCTCGCTCGCGCCGGCGTTCAGGGCTCTCCCCAGAACGGATGGTTCCCCTTTGAACCGTTTGCTGCAGAGACGCTAGATCTAGCGCACCACATCTAGTGTGCAAAACCCCTTTGGTTCATAAGCGCACCAAAAAACACCCTTTCCCCCCGCCGGTGCCCCTGAGTTGGGCTTCCATCCGGCCAGACGCGCCGATGCCTGGCGCCAGGGCTCTCCGATGAGATAGAGGCCCCGACGCAGTGGCTCCAGGGCCCCGGTCCGCATCCATTCGCTCACCTTGTCGTTGGGCCGGTGGTAGCCCGCCAGCACCTCATCCAGGGTCTTCCGCGACAAAGGCACCAGCTGCGAACTGGTGCAGCGGATGATCCAGGCTATTGGTTCTTGAGGCCATCATCGGATTTCATCCGACGTTCCTGCTTGTTTTGAGCAGATTGCCCCGGCTGGCCACCAGGGCCTCCAGCTCCTGCTCCAGCGTGCGCAACACGGCGTTCTGCCCGAAGCGCTGCTCCGCCAGCTGCCGTGCCCGCGCGCCCAGCCGTTGCCTGAGGGGCCCATCGTTCACCAGGCGCCGCAGCGCCGCCGCAAAGGCGCTCGGGTCTTCCGGATCCACCCGCAGGCCCGCCTGCTCCGCCAGGTCGCCCAGCTCGCTGCCCGCAGGGGAGCTGGCCACCACGGGCCGGCCGCTTGCCAGGATTCCCAGTAGCTTTGAGGGGAGCACCACATCCGCCGCCCCGGCTTTCTGGGGCAGCAGGTGCACATCCGCCAGGTTGAGCCAATCGTTCAGCCGCTCCACCGGCTGCAGGGGCAGCAGGCGCACCTGGGCCATCCCCGCCGTGGCCTCAGCCAGCGCCAACTTGGTGGGGCCCTCCCCTGCCAGTAGCCACACCAGGTTGGGCACATCCTCCAGCTCGTGCATCACCGCCACCAGCAGCTCCAGGCCCTGCTTTTTGTTCATGGAGCCCGAATACTGCAGCACCACCGCTCCCTCGGGCACCGCCAGCTCCCGCCGGTAGGGATTCGCCGCCGCCGCCCCGGAGCCCTCGAGGCCCTGGGGTTGGATCGCCTCCAGATCCACCCAGTTGGGCAGCAACACCGTCCGCCTGGCCTCCACCCCCTTCTGCCGGGCTCGCTGCACCATCGCCGCGCTGATCGTGCTCACCCGATCAAACCCCCGCAGGGTGCGGCGCTCCCAGCCCTCCGCGAGCCCCCGCAGCCATTTCCCCTTCAGCATCCCCAGCTCAAAGGCCGCATCCAATTCGAAATCCTGAATGTGCAACCAGCTCCGGCAGCCCCTCCCACAAAGGCGCTGCAGCAGCAGGGCCCCCGGGGCGCAGAAAAAGGCCGGCGCCACCGTGATCACCACATCTGGCCGCCAGCGCCGCTGGGCCAGCAGCACCGGCAGGCTCGTGAGGGCAAAGCTGGCCAGGTGCACCAGCCGGGTCAGCCCACTCGGCCGGCGCGGCACCCAGAGCGGACACCGCCGCACCTTCACCCCGGAGAGCTTGGTGATGCTATAGCGATTGCGCACGGTCTTGTCCCCATTTCCTAGATCCCAGCTTGGAAAGTAGGGCTGAGCTGTTATGACGCTCACCAGGTGGCCCTGCTCCCCCAGCCAGGTGGCCAGCTCCCCGCTGTATTTCCCGATGCCCACCGGCTCAGGGGCGAAATTGATCCCGTAGAGAAGAATGCGCATCCCCAGTCCACTCCTTGCCGCTCACCCCGGCCAAGACCCTACCCGTGGGCGTTTTCCGGGGGGCCTTCTTCGTGTCTACGGCAAGGATCTCAACCGCCTGCTGCGGGTTTTGGATCCCACCTTGATCACGGCCCTTTTCCTGGTGGTTAAGGCCGGTTCAGCAATCCCCATGCCCACCTCGGCGCTGGCGGTGTTTCTCCTCACGGCCCTGATCCTTCCTGCTGGCAAGCTCTATCGCAGCTACCGTCAAACCTCCCTCTGGATCCTGGTGCGCCGGGTCAGCATCAGCTGGGCCCTGGTGCTCACCGCCCTGCTTCTGCTGGGCTTCCTGCTCAAGGTGTCGGCCGCCTACTCCCGCCTGGAGATGACCCTCTGGGCCCTCGGGGGCTGGGGCCTGCTGCTGCTGCTCCATGTGGGCAGCCGCAAGCTCTTGCGCTGGCATCGCCTCCGAGGCGGCAACACCCGCACCATCGCCTTCTGGGGCACCCCCTCCCAGGCCATCGAGTTCCACCGCAAGCTCCAACAGCTCCCCTGGATCGGCCTGCGCCTGGTGGCCTGGTTTGAAGCTCCCCACGGCGAGCCGATTCCCCTCCCCACCTCCATGCTCCCCTGCTCCGGGGGCCTGCGGGAGATGCGCCAGTGGCTCAATAGCCACGACGTGGATCAAATCTATTTCAGCTATCTCTCCTCCGCCGATCTTCCCCTCGAAGAAGTGCTCCGCTTTTTTGGCGACACCTGCAAGCCTGTCTACTACCTCCCCAGCTGGGCCAACTCCTCCATGCAGTTTGAGGTGGATCAGCTCGGCGATTCCTTCACCATCAACCTCTGGGGGCAGGAGGGCTCGTTCATCGACCACCGCATCAAGCGCCTGGTGGATCTGGTAGGAGCGGCTCTGGCCCTGGTGCTGCTGGCCCCCCTCCTGCTTGGGATTGCCCTGCTGGTGGCCACCACCAGCTCCGGACCGGTGTTCTTTGCGCAAACCCGCTACGGGCTCGATGGCCGCTCCTTTCGCATGCTCAAGTTCCGCACCATGACCGTCACCGAGGACGGCGCCACCCCCGGGTTGCAGCAGGCCCGCCGCGATGATCCCCGCGTCACCCCCGTGGGCCGCATCCTGCGCCGCTGGTCGCTCGATGAGCTCCCTCAGCTGATCAATGTGCTCGGCGGCTCCATGAGCCTGGTGGGGCCCCGCCCCCACGCGGTAGACCACAACGAGCACTACCGCCAGCTCATCCCCGGCTACATGCAGCGCCATTCCTTCAAGCCGGGCATGACAGGCCTGGCCCAGGTGGAGGGCTGGCGGGGCGAAACCCCCGACCTGTCGGCCATGGCCCGTCGGGTGGAGGCCGATCTCCGCTATCAACGGGAATGGTCGCTGGGCATGGACCTGCGCATCCTGCTGCGCACCGTGCTGCTCCTGCGCTCAAGTAAGGCCTATTGACGCTGCATCGGACAGCGTCGAGCCCTTTTTTTGGCCCGATGTATGTGCTTATGCGCATAAAAGGGTGTGCCTTGTCCTTTTGCCTGTTGACCCCGTGGGTGCTACTCGGTCACACTTCAGGGGTGATGTTGTGGGAGCGATCCGATGGTGATCAAGAGCTCTGTTTCTCTTCGTGCCGACCAACACGCTTTTGCCAAAGCGTTGGTGGATAGCGGTCGCTTCCCTTCGGTGAGTGCCGTGGTGCAGCAGGGCCTCGACCTGCTGAAGCAACAGGATGCCGATGCCCAGGCCGATCGGGCCGCTCTGCAAGCGTTGCTTCAGCGCAGGGCGAATGGGTCTTTCCTCTCTGCGGATGATCTACGGAGTGCTTTGGCTGCGCAACTTCGATGACGGTGGGGGGAGAGGCGCCTTGGTCGGTGGTCTTCGCTGCGGAGGCCATGAACGATCTGGTGCTGATTTCAGACCACCTCATCCAGGCCTATCAGGGCTTTGGCGAACCTCCTGAAGAGGCTAAGCGCCATGCTGCTGCACGGATCGACGTCATCATCAGCGCTGCGTTTCAAGGCTCGTAGAAGCGCTTGCCGTCGCTGCGGCGCCCATCGGCACGGCGCGCGGCTCGGCGGGTGAACTGGCTCACGCTCGGATTGGGCACCAGGGGATCCACGTGGGCCACCTGCTGCCACAGCTCCCGCGGCGCCCAGCGCACGCTGTGCTCCACCCGGTCGTGGCGCACCACGTGGCACCAGTGGGTGGTGCCGCACTGGGGGCAGAACAGCTCCTCCAGCCATTCGTTGCTCAACACCAGCACCGGATGGGCCTGAATCACCAGCTTCGCCTTCTTGTCGCTCATGCCCCGGATGCGGAGCTCCTCGGGCCGCAGCAGATGCAAAAAGTATTTACGTCCGTTGCCGCTGATCCGTTGCTCCGGGTGGGCAGGACAAAAGAGTTGCCGGGCCTTCACCCTCCCATGGCGCTTGCGGTTTAACGGAACTTTAACTCCGTTTTCATTTGCATTGTCGCCTGAAAAACGTGCGAGATCCCCTGGAGAAGCTGTCATCTTTTTTAGAGTTCTAGCTTTTCGGCTTTATTGACTTTACGACGTTCTGAGGCGCTTGGCAAATCTTTCGTGTTGGTGTTTGACCTTTCTGACGTACGAGATTCTTGAGGATTTGACATAGTTGTTACAGCGTACCCCCGATCCCCCTCCGTGGCTGTGCGATCGTCGCTCTTGCGCTGGTGTCCTCCCCTTCCACCGCCATGTCCGTTCTTGTCACCGGGGCCGCCGGTTTCATCGGCTTCCACCTCAGCAAGCGACTCCTGGAGCGCGGCACCCCGGTGATCGGCCTCGACAACCTCAACCCCTACTACGATCCCGCCCTTAAACGGGCCCGACTGGCCAAGCTCCAGGAGCTCGCCAGCGCCCTGGCCGTGCCCTTCGCCCTGATCGAGGGCGACCTGGAGGATCCCTCCGCGGTGGAGGCCGCCTTCCGGGGGCAGGGCCCAGGCCGTGAATCCCTGGCCCCCGGCCCGCCGGAGCGGGTGGTGAACCTCGCCGCCCAGGCCGGCGTGCGCTACTCCCTGCAAAACCCCGCCGCCTACATCCAGGCCAACCTGGTGGGCTTCGGCCACATCCTCGAGGGCTGTCGCCACCACCGGGTGGCCCACCTGGTGTATGCCAGCAGCAGCTCCGTCTATGGGGGCAACACCGCCTTGCCCTTCAGCGAGCACCAGAGCGTTGACCACCCCGTGAGCCTCTACGCCGCCAGCAAGAAGGCCAACGAGCTCATGGCTCACACCTACAGCCATCTCTTCGCCCTGCCCGCCACCGGTCTGCGCTTCTTCACCGTTTACGGCCCCTGGGGCCGGCCCGACATGGCCCTCTTCCTCTTCACCCGGGCCATGCTCGCCGGAGAACCCATCGATGTGTTCAACGAAGGGCGCATGGTGCGCGACTTCACCTACATCGACGACATCATTGAAAGCCTGGTGCGGGTGCTCGACAAACCCGCCACCCCCGATCCCTCCTTCAACACGGCCGATCCCGATCCCGCCACCAGCTGGGCGCCCCACCGGGTGTTCAACATCGGCAACTCCAACCCCACCCCCCTGATGGCCTACATCGAAGCCATCGAGGCCGCCCTCGGCACCACGGCCCAGAAGCGCTTCCTGCCCATGCAGCCCGGCGATGTGCCCGCCACCGCCGCCGACACCACCGCCCTCGAAGCTTGGACCGGCTTCCGCCCCAACACCCCCGTGCGCGAGGGGGTGGCCCGCTTCGTGGCCTGGTATCGGGAGTTCTACGGGGTCTGAGGGCGCGCCGAGAGGCAACCCGGCCCCGCGCTCCCTTCCCACCCCGTTTTGCGCCACAGTCGGCCCCACTGGGGTTCGTTGCCCATGCTTCGCTTTGTACGTGTGGGTTGGGTTGAGAGATGACAATCCTGGTGACCGGGGGCGCCGGCTACATCGGCAGCCATGCGGTGCGCGCCCTCCAGCGGGCCGGCATGGCCGTGGTGGTGCTCGACAACCTCGTTTACGGCCATCGCGCCATCGCGGAAGACGCCCTCCAGGTGCCCCTTGTGGTGGGCCAGGTGGGCGACCGCGACCTTCTTGATCGCCTGCTGCAGGGCACCCATCCCGCCTGTGCCACGGGCGAGCCCATTCAGGCCGTGCTCCACTTCGCCGCCTACGCCTATGTGGGCGAGAGCGTGGTGGATCCGGCCAAGTATTACCGCAACAACCTGGGCGACACCCTCACCCTCCTGGAGGCCCTCGTGGCGGAGGGGCGCCGCCGGGGAACGGCCGTGCCGATCGTGTTTTCCAGCACCTGCGCCACCTATGGCGTGCCCGAGCAGGTGCCCATCCTGGAAACCACCCCCCAGCACCCCATCAACCCCTACGGCCACACCAAGCGCATGGTGGAGCAGCTGCTCCACGATTTCGCCGCCGCCTATGGGCTGCCGAGCGTGATCTTCCGCTACTTCAATGCGGCCGGCGCCGATCCCGACGGCGACCTCGGCGAAAACCACAACCCCGAAACCCACCTCATCCCCCTGGCCCTCGATGCCATCACGGGCCGCATCCCCTGCCTGCAGATCTTCGGGGACGACTACCCCACCCCCGATGGCACCTGCATCCGCGATTACATCCACGTGGGCGATCTGGCCGATGCCCACCTCCTCGGCCTCCAATGGGTGAGCCGGGAAGCCCGGCGCCTGCAGGAGGCCGGGCCCGACGCCACCACCGCCCCGGCCGTGTACAACCTGGGCAACGGCAGGGGCTACTCCGTGCGGGAGGTGATCCAGGCCGCCGAGGCGGTGACGGGCCGCCCCGTGCCCACCAAGATGGCCCCCCGCCGCCCCGGGGATCCGCCCGTGCTGCTCGCCGCCGCTGAAAAAGCCCAGCAGGAGCTGGGCTGGCAGCCCCGCTACCCCGAACTCGAGGTGATCCTTGCCCACGCCTGGGCCTGGCACCAACGGCTCCATGGACCAGGCCCATGTGCGGTCTGATCGGGGAGGTGCGCTGGCACCAGCCGGCCTGGCCCCAACCCCTGGAGGCTCTGCGCCACCGGGGTCCGGATGCGGAAGGCACCTGGCACAGCTCGGATGGCCACTGCTGGCTGGGCCACACCCGCCTGGCCATCCTGGATCTCACGGAGGCCGGCGCCCAGCCGATCACCAGCCACTGCGGCCGCCTCACCCTGGTGTTCAACGGGGAGATCTACAACCACCTGGAGGCCCGCCCGGGGCTGGCGTTCCAGGCTTGGCGCGGCCACAGCGATAGCGAAACCCTCGTGGAGGGCCTGGCCCAGCACGGGGCGGCCTTCCTGGAGGGGCTCTGCGGCATGTTTGCCTTCGCGGCCTACCACCACGAACGGCAGGAGCTGCTGCTGGCCCGCGACCGGCTGGGCATCAAGCCCCTCTATCTCCAGGCGGTGGAAGGGGGCCTGCGCTTTGCTTCCGAGCGCCGGGCCCTGGATCCCTCCCCGCTCACGGCCCAGGAGGTGAGCCAGGTGTTGGCCTGGGGGCACCTCAGCACCCCCATGGGGTTCGCGCTGCCGAACACGGGGCTGCCGAGCACGGGCCTTGAGAGCCTGCCGCCCGGCCTGGTGCTTCGCCTCCAGCCCGATCGCCCCCCCGAACCCCGCCGCTACTGGCCCTCCCAGGCCCCTGCCCACTGGAGCCCCCTGCCGATCGCGTCGGCTGCGGAGGCTCGCGCCCAGGTGCGCACCCTGCTGGAGCAGGTGGTGCAGGAGCACCTGCTGGCGGATGTGCCCGTGGCCTGCTTCCTCTCCTCCGGCCTCGATTCCGGCATCCTCACGGCCCTGGCCTGTCGCTTCCAGCCGGGTCGCATCGCCAGCTTCACCGTGGCCTTCGACGGCGCCCCGGAGGACGAAAGCACCCTGGCCGCCGAGATGGCCCGCCACTGCGGCAGCGACCACCATGAACTGCGCCTCAGCGACGACCAGGCCCTGGCCTGGATCGCTGACGGCCTATCCGCCATGGATGGCCCCACCGCCGATGGCATCAACACCTATCTGGTGAGCCGTGCCGTGGCCGAGCAGGGCATCAAGGTGGCCCTCAGCGGCCTGGGGGCCGATGAAACCTTCGGCGGCTACCCCTCCTTCCGTGCCGCCCCCAAGCTGCGCCAACTGCGCTGGCTGCCCGGCCCCCTCCGCCGCCAGCTCCTGCAGCGCTCAGGCTCCCGGCTCCAGCCCAAGCTCCAGGGCCTGCCGGCCTGGGACCGGTGGACCGTGGGGGTGGCCCAGCGCCGCTACTTCGGCGCCGCAGATCTGGCCGCGGCCGGTGCCACGCCCCTGGAGTGGCCCGAGCCTCCCCCCGTGCCCCCCCTGCAGGGCCACGGCCAGATCGGCTGGGCAGAACTCTTCGGCTACTGCGAGCCCATGCTGCTGCGCGACAGCGATGTGTTCAGCATGGCCTCCAGCCTGGAGCTGCGCGTTCCCTTCCTCGATCACCGCCTGGTGGAGCTGGCCCTGCGCCTGCCCCAGCGCTTTCACGGGCCCGCCAAGGGCCTGCTGCGGGAGGCCTGCCTCGATCTCTTCCCCCCCAACACCCTCAACCGGCCCAAACAGGGCTTCACCCTGCCCATGCGCCCCTGGATGCTGGGCCCCCTGCGGGAGCTCTGCGAGAACCGCATCGAGCGGCTGCAGGCCAGCGGCTGGCTCGATCCCCTCTGGGTTCGCCGCCAGTGGCAGGCCTTCGAAGCCGACCAGCTGCGCTGGACCCGGGCCTGGAACCTGGTGGTGCTCGGCGAGTTCGCCCGCCGGGTGGAGGCTGCCTGATTGGAGGGCCGGGGGGCAGCAGGCCTGTCAAATGCAGCTAAAATGCCTTCAAATGATTCCGCAGGGTTGGGCCCATGGCTTCTGCTGCTCCCGCTCCCTCGCAACCTGTTTCTACGCAGCCTCTTCCTTCGCAGAGGGTGGCTCCTCGCGATGCGTTGGCAGAGCAGGCCGACCTGGTCGAGTCGTTCTGGCAGCGGGTTTCTGAGCTCAGCGCTCGTGATGAGCAGCAACGCCTAGCGG
>JBBASA010000038.1:9841-19527 GCA_040399515.1 Cyanobium sp.
TTCTGGCAGCGGGTTTCTGAGCTCAGCGCTCGTGATGAGCAGCAACGCCTAGCGGCGATCGACCAGGGCTTGAGCAGTGGCTGGCTGGTGGCCCTGCGCCAGCATCTGCATCTGAAACCAGCCGAGCTGGAGCCGATGCTGGCACTCTCGGAGGCCACGATGGCGCGACGCACCCGCGACCAGGCGGCCCTGGACTGGGTGTCCTCTGAGCGATTGGATCGGCTGTTGGAGGTGATCAGCCTGGCCTACGGAGTGTTTGAAAATCCGTCCAGCACCGAAGCCTGGCTCAAGGCTCCGCATCCCTTGCTGCACCGGGCAACCCCGTTGCTGCATTGCCGTACGGCGATTGGAGCGGGCCAGGTGAGGCGCCTGCTGCAGGCCCTGGAGCAGGGCGCTCCGGTGTGATTCGGGCCTGGCGGCTCAGCAAGGCCCGTTACGCCGCAGACCTCACGGGCCAGGGAGCGGCCCGCGAGGGCCAGCGCTGGAATCCACCCGGCCAGCGAGCGGTCTATCTGGGGCTCACACCGGAAATCACCGTGTTGGAAGTGTTGGTGCATCTCAATGGTGTGCTCAACGCTCCGCTGGTTCTCTGTGCCTACGACGTGCCCGATGGGCCAGGGTTGATCCTGGAGCCGGATGACACCGCCCTACCGGAAGGCTGGAACGCCGTGCCCCACGGCCAGGCCAGCGCGGTGTTTGGGGGGAAATGGCTGCGGGCTGGTGACCACCTAGGCCTGGTGTTGCCCTCGGTGGTGGTGCCCCAGGCCCGCAACCTGCTGCTCAACCCCCTCCATCCAGCCATGGCCCAGGTGGCGTTGGTTCATCAGGAGCCCTTTCAACTGGATGAACGCCTGGGCTGAGGCTCAGTAGAGCTGCATCCGCACCGCTTCCGAGAGGGTGGGCACATCGGGTTCCTTGCCCCGCAGGCATTCCACCAGGGCAAAGCTGAGCAGCAGCACCGTGCCCAGGAAGATCGTGTTGTCGAGGGTGCGCAGCAGCAGGTTGTTGCCGAAGGTGTTGCGGAACAGGATCTGCATCGCCAGCTGCAACACGATCAGCAGGATGTCGATCATCAGAGCCAGCAACACGTTGAAGCGCACCGTGTAGGGCACCCGAGGATTGCGCACCACGGCGCCGAAGAGCACCAGAAACAGCAGCAGGCCCCCGAGCCCGAAACCGCCCACGGAAAACAACTGTTCGAACGTGAGCATGGGCAGGGCGGGCAGGGCCAGCACTCCCATCCAGGGGAACTGACTCATCAGGGGTTTGCCGAATCCCAGGGCATCGCTCCAGGGCAGCGCGTAGGCCAGGCCAGCCAGAAGCCGCTGCCAGATCGGAGGACCGTCCATCACCCAAGGATGCCGCGTTGCAGATCCAGGGTAGGGCTGCTGGCTAGCTCTTGGTTTCCAGCTGCCCCAGGGCCGCCGCCCGCATGGTGGCCACGGGCACCTCGGCGATCCCACTCCACAGCCGCAGGGCCGCGGCCCCCTGCTGCACGAGCATCTCCAGCCCGTCGACCGTGGGGCACCCCCGGGCCGCAGCCGCCTCCAGCAGCCGGGTCGGACGGGGCGTGTAGATCAGGTCGTAGACGCTGCAGCCGGGAGCCAGGGCCTCCAGCTCGGCGGGGCTTAGGGGGCATTGGCCTGCACTGGTGGGGTCGCTGGCTGAGGCCATCCCCACCGGCGTGGTGTTCACCACCAGGGCGGCCGTTTGCAGCGGGGCCTCCAGGCCCGCCCACTCCAGGGGCTCCAGCTGGGGCGCCCAGGCCCGGCAGTCGGCCACGAACCGCTCCAGGGGCTCGCGCCGCCGGGCCGCCACCCAGATCCGGGCCAGCCCCAGCTCCACCAGCGCCGCCACCACCGCCCGGGCACTGCCGCCGCAGCCCAGCACCAGGGCTTCACGCCCTGCCCAGGTTTGCCCCCGCAGGGGCGCCAGAAAGCCCTCCACATCCGTGTTGGTGCCTTCCCAGCCCCCCTCCGCCAGGGAGATCAGGGTGTTCACCGCCCCCACCCGCTCCGCCAGGGGGCTCAGGCCTTGGCACAGCCGGGCCACGGCCTGCTTGTGGGGCAGGGTCACGTTCAAGCCCCGGCACTCCACCGCCCTCAGGCCCTCCAGCACCGCGGCCAGCTGGGCGGCGGGGGTGGGCAGGGCCAGATACACCCAGTTGAGCCCCAGCTCCCCCAGGGCGGCGTTGTGCATGGCCGGCGAGAGGGAATGGCGCACCGGATCCCCCAGAACGCCCACCAGGGCCGTGGCCCCGCCGATGTCCATGGTGGTCTCGAATCAACGGCCCGACCCTAGATCCCCACTTGAATTCCAAGGGCTCTTGACAGGACAGGTACGGCGCGGGTTCGGGAACCTCGCCTGGTCTGGCCAGGGGGGGGCTGATGAAGATGACTGCAGTCCGCATTTCATCCACTCCAGGAGGTGGGAACCCATGGGAAAAGTCGTTGGCATTGATCTCGGCACCACAAACAGCTGCGTCGCCGTCATGGAGGGCGGCAAGCCCACGGTGATCGCCAACGCGGAAGGGTTCCGTACAACCCCTTCGGTTGTGGCTTACACCAAGAACCAGGACAAGTTGGTGGGTCAGATCGCCAAGCGCCAGGCGGTGATGAACCCCGAGAACACCTTCTATTCCGTGAAGCGCTTCATCGGCCGCCGCGTGGATGAGGTGAACGAGGAATCCAAGGAAGTGAGCTACACGGTGGAGAAGGCCGGCTCCAACGTGAAGATCAAGGCCCCCGTGCTCAACAAGCAGTTCGCTCCCGAGGAGATCTCCGCGGAAGTGCTGCGCAAACTCGCGGAAGACGCAGGCAAATACTTGGGCGAAACCGTGACCCAGGCAGTCATCACCGTGCCCGCCTACTTCAACGATTCCCAGCGCCAGGCCACCAAGGACGCCGGCAAGATCGCCGGCCTCGAGGTGCTGCGGATCATCAACGAGCCCACGGCTGCGGCCCTGGCCTACGGCCTCGACAAGAAGAGCAACGAGCGCATCCTCGTGTTCGACCTCGGCGGCGGCACCTTCGACGTGTCGGTGCTGGAGGTGGGCGATGGGGTGTTCGAGGTGCTCTCCACCAGTGGCGATACCCACCTGGGCGGTGACGACTTCGACAAGGTGATCGTGGATCACCTGGCCGACAGCTTTAAGGCCAACGAGGGCATCGATCTGCGCTCCGACAAGCAGGCCCTGCAGCGCCTCACCGAGGCGGCTGAGAAGGCCAAGATCGAGCTCTCCAGCGCTACCCAGAGTGAGATCAACCTGCCGTTCATCACGGCCACTCCTGAGGGTCCCAAGCACCTCGACCTCACCCTCACCCGGGCGAAATTCGAGGAGCTGGCCTCCAAGCTGATCGACCGCTGCCGCGTGCCGGTGGAGCAGGCGCTCAAGGACGCCAAGCTCTCCTCCGCCGAGCTCGACGAGATCGTGATGGTGGGCGGTTCCACCCGCATCCCGGCGGTGCTCGAGCTGGTGAAGCGCATCACCGGCAAGGATCCCAACCAGACCGTGAACCCCGATGAGGTGGTGGCCGTGGGTGCGGCCATCCAGGGCGGTGTGCTCGCCGGTGAGGTGAAGGACATCCTGCTGCTGGACGTGACCCCCCTCTCCCTCGGCGTGGAGACCCTGGGCGGCGTGATGACCAAGATGATCACCCGCAACACCACCATCCCCACCAAGAAGTCGGAGACCTACTCCACCGCGGTGGATGGCCAGACCAACGTGGAGATCCACGTGCTGCAGGGTGAGCGCGAGATGGCGGGCGACAACAAGTCGCTGGGCACCTTCCGCCTCGATGGCATTCCCCCTTCGCCCCGCGGCGTGCCCCAGATCGAAGTCACCTTCGACATCGACGCCAACGGCATCCTCAGCGTGACCGCCAAGGACAAGGGCAGCGGCAAGGAGCAGAGCATCTCCATCACCGGGGCCTCCACCCTCTCCGATAACGAGGTGGAGCGCATGGTGAAGGATGCGGAGAGCAATTCCGCCGCCGATAAGGAGAAGCGCGAGAAGATCGACCTGAAGAACCAGGCGGAAACCCTGATCTATCAGTCCGAGAAGCAGCTCTCCGAACTGGGCGACAAGGTGGGTGCGGAGGACAAGGCCAAGGTGGAGCAGTTCAGCAGCCAGCTCAAGGAGGCCGTCGCCAACGACGACACCGCCACCATGAAGAGCGTGCTCGAGCAGCTCCAGCAGGCCCTCTATTCCGCCGGTGCCGCCGTCTACCAGAACGCCGGTGCTGAAGCCGGTGCCCCGGGTGGCAATGGATCCAACGGCAATGGCGCCAGCAGTGGCACCTCCGCCGACGACGTGATCGACGCCGAATTCACCGAGAGCAAGTGAGGTCGGGGGGCCGGTCGCCTGGCCCCTTGATTCCACTTTCCCCCCTGTCCCTTGGATAGGGGGGCTTTTTGTTTGCACTGTGCCGTGGTTGCGATCCGAGCCCCTGGCTTCCTCAGGGGACGGCGCCTTCTGGCGGTTCCCTCTCGATCTGCTCCGCCACCCACTGGGCCGTGGCCGGCGCCAGCAGCACGCCATTGCGGTAGTGGCCTGTGGCCACCAGCAGCCCCGGCGCCACCTGCTCCAGCCAGGGGGCGGGCCGGCCCACCGGCCGGGCCCGCAGGCCCTCCCAGCGCCGTCGCTCTTTGGCCTCCAGCAGCCAGGCCGGTGCCTGCCCCCCGAGGGTGCGCAGCTCCTCCAGCGCCCGGGGGTCGCCCTGGCGGCCCGGCTCCAGGGTGGCGCCGAGCCAGAAGCGCCGGCCGCCGGGCAGGTCGGGCCGGGGCACCAGATTCACGCCCTGCCACACCAGGGCCCCGGGCCAGCTCCAGCCGCCCGCCGCCACGGCCGTGGGCAGCTCCAGCTCCAGGGCCTGGCCCAGCACGGGCTCCAGCAGGTGTGGCTGCTCGCCTATATCCGCCGCTGGCTTCCGCAGGGGCTCCAGCAGGCCGGCGCTGGCGGTCCCGGCGCAGAGCACGAGCCACTCGGCCTCCAGCCGCAGCCCGGAGGCCAGCACCGCCTGCCAGCCCCCCGCTCCCCGGGTTCGCTCTACGGCGGTCACGGTGTCGGTGCGGCTGGTGAGGCCCGAGGCCGTGGCATCGCTGTGGAAGGCCTCCATGGCCTGGGTGGGATCCAGCTGGCCATCCTGGGGGGAGTGGAGTGCCCCGAGGGCGGGCCCAGGGGGGGATGGGGTCAGCAGGTGGAGCCGTTCGGGGCTCCACCACTCCAGGGGGAGGCCCTGCCGTGCCCGCTCCCGCTGGAGCCCCTGGAGCCGTTCCGCCTCCTCATCGTCCGCTGCCAGCAACAGCAATCCCTCTCGCCAGGCGATGGGCCGCCCCCGATCCGCCAGCTCCTGGCGCCAGGTCTGCCAGAGGGCCAGGCTTTGCTGCCGCAGCCGCCAGGCCCGGCCGCTGCTGCGGTGAAACACCTGGGCCATGAGCACGCCCAGGGCGGCGGCGCTGCCGCCCTCGCCCTGGGCTGATTCCACAAGCAACACCCGATGGCCTCGCCGCTGCAGCAACCAGGCACAGCTCAGGCCCACCAGGCCCGCCCCCACCACGATCACCGTGCGGGCGGGCGGACGCTGGCCCGGGTTCACACCTGCTTGAGGGCTTCCTGCACTTGCTCGGGCAGGATCTGGGCGTAAAGCCCAAAGCCGCTGGCCACCTTGATGTAGCCCTTGCGGAGGGCGTCGCCATCCTGCAGACGGGCCGCCTCATCGAGATCGGCCAGGGCGTCCTTGAGGTTTTTGGCGAGCTTGTTGGCCTCTGGCTGCTCGGCGGGGAGCAGACGCCTGTTGATGTAGAGCATCTGGCGGCCCACCTCCTGCATCGGTCCGTGGATCAGGTTGCGGGTGAACACCCAATTGCGCTTGTTCACCAGCTCGGCCAGCTCGGGCAGCCGGTCGCGGGCGTCCAGGAAGCCCTCCGCCTGGCGGGTGATGGCGGCGATGTCGTCCGGGCTCAGCACGGCCACCTTGCCCTTGCTGCCATCGCAGGCGGCGAGGGAGATGCTGAGCAGCACCGCCACAGCAAGGGCCATCAGACTCCGCAGGACGCGCTTGAGGGTGTCGAGGGGCGCCGAGGGGAGCGGGGGGAGGCTGGCGACGGCCATGGATCAGCTTCGATTCTGGCAGTGGCGACTGTACCGACGCTGCCAGCGCCGGTGGCGGCGGCAGGGCCAGGCTGTAACGGCTTGCCACAGCAGCGGAACCCCACCCCTTGCGCTGTCCGCGCTAAAACGGAGTCATTCCGCATTAGAGAGGTTGTCATGCGTCTCGCCACCCTCCCCCTCGCCTCCATCCGCCGCCCCCTCCAGCGCACCCTCGATGAAGCCAAGGTGGCCTGGCTGATGGAGTCGATCGCCCAGGAAGGCCAGAAGGAGCCCATCGACGTGCTCGAGTTCGAAGGCCAGCTCTGGGGGTTCAATGGCTGCCACCGGGTGGCGGCCCATGAGCGCCTGGGCCTCCCCACGATTCAGGCCCGGGTGCGCCGCGCCACCGCCGACACCCTTCAGATGCATCTGCGCTGAACCTGCAGACGCCACCTCTGGGCCTGAATAGCTTCAAGAGGCTTGCCTGCCTGGCGTCCATGCGATCGCCCACCGCCATCCTCCAGGTGATCTGCCCAGACCGCCCCGGCCTGGTGAGCGAGCTCTCCGGCTGGGTGGCCATGAACGGGGGCAACATCCACCACGCCGATCACCACACCGATGCCAGCGCCGGCCTCTTTCTGAGCCGCATTGAGTGGGGCCTCGACGGGTTCGGCCTGCCCCGGGCGGCGATCGCCCCCGCCTTTGAAGCCCTCGCCCGCCGCCTCGGGGGGGAGGGCCAGCTCCACTTCTCCGATGAAACCCCCCGGGTGGCGATCTTCGTGAGCCGGCAGGACCACGCCCTGCTGGATCTGCTCTGGCGCACCCGTTCCGGCGAGCTGCCCATGGTGGTGCCCCTGGTGATCAGCAACCATCCCGACCTGGGGTCGATTGCGGCCGACTTTGGCGCCCATTTCGTCCATCTGCCCGTGTCCCAGGCCAACCGGGCGGAGGCGGAGCAGGCCCAGTTGGCCCTGCTGGAGGAGCACCGCATCGCCCTCGTGGTGCTGGCGAAATACATGCAGGTGCTCAGCGCCGATTTCCTGCAGCGGTTCAACGCCGTGATCAATATCCACCACTCGTTTCTTCCCGCCTTCCAGGGCGCCCAGCCCTATCACCGGGCCTGGGAGCGGGGGGTGAAGCTCATCGGCGCCACGGCCCACTACGTCACCGAGGAGCTGGATGGGGGGCCGATCATTCAGCAGATCACCATGCCCGTCAGCCATCGCGACGAGGTGGAAGATCTGGTGCGGATCGGGCGCGACGCGGAGCGGCTCGCCCTGGCCCGGGCCCTGCGCCTGGTGCTGCGGCGGCAGGTGATGGTTTATGGACGTCGCACGGCTGTGTTTGATTGAGGGGATCAGAGGGCAGGGATGCTGCTGCGTTTGCTTCCTCCGGCATTTCGGGACAGGTTGGCGGAGGCCCAGCCCCCCACCGCCACCCCCGTGGGCTGGGTCTGCTTCCAGATCGGCCTGTTTCTGCTAGCCAGCAGCGCCCTGCTCGGGGGGGTGTTTCTCTTTATCGCCCTGATCCTGGGCAGCCGGGGTCGGGAGCGGCCCCTGGCGGATCCCGCCAATGGGGTGCTTCTGGTGGCAGCCCTGCTGATGCTGATCGGCGCCGCGGCCGCCACCAGTGGCTGGCTGGCCTGGGTGGGTCTGGGCAATTGGCTGCCTTTCTTCTGGGCCTTCTGGGGCTACCAGCCCTACCTCGCCACCGCGGCCGCCCGGCGCCGGGTGGCCCTGATGCTCGTGGCGGGCACGGTGCCGGTGGTGCTCACGGGCCTGGGCCAGCTCTGGTGGGGCTGGAGCGGCCCCTTCCAGGCCTTGGGGGGGGCGATCATCTGGCACCTGGAGGCCGGCGGCAATCCCCCGGGCCGCCTCGCCGGCCTCTTCGACTACGCCAACATCGCCGGCAGCTGGCTGGCCCTGGCCTGGCCCTTCACCCTGGCCGCCCTGCTGCAACCCGGCCTCAGCCGGGCCGCCCGCGCCACCACCCTGGCCATCGCCGCGGCCCTGGTGGCGGCCCTCCTGCTCACCGATTCCCGCAATGCCTGGGGGGCGCTGGTGGTGGCGCTTCCCCTGGTGCTGGGCGCCGCCACCTGGGCCTGGTTGCTGCCCCTGCTGCTGTTGGCCCTGGCGATCATCGCCGCAGCCACCCTGCCCGGGGTGCCCGAGGTGCTGCAGGATCCCGCCCGCCAGCTGGTGCCCGAGGGAATCTGGAGCCGGCTGAGCGATCTGCAGTACAGCGGCCAGCGGCCCTTGGCGATCACCCGCCTGGCCCAATGGCAAACGGCCCTGGGCCTGATTGCGGAGCGGCCATGGCTGGGCTGGGGGGCGGCCGCCTTCAGCCTGATCTACCCCCAGCGCACGGGCCACTGGCACGGCCATCCCCACAACATCCCGATTGATCTGGCCGTCAGCCACGGGGTGCCCGCCGCCCTGCTGGTGGTGGGCCTGGTGCTGGCCCTCCTCCTACGCACGGCCCAGCGGGGCATGGTGGCTGGAAGCCTCTTCGATCGGGCCTGGTGGGCCTCCGCCCTCGTGCTCGTGGCCCTCCACGCCACCGACATCCCCATGTATGACAGCCGCATCAATGTGGCCGGCTGGGTGTTGCTGGCCGGCCTGCGCAGCTTCCTTCGGCCCTAGGGCTTCCTGGTGGTGGCGCCAGAGGGTGGCCTTCGGCAGGCCGCTCGCTAGGTGCTCCCAGGGCAGCACCTGCGCTGCGCTCCAGCACCCCTCCACCAGCTCCTGCCAGGGGGGCGGCGGCGGCAGGCGCACCGGCCCGGCCTCCACCTCCCCGGCCCGCACGGCCCGGTAGGCCCGCTTCCACCCCCCCAGGCTCCCCTGGTCGCCCCGCACGGCCATCAGCACGGGGGCCAGGCGCCGATCGCCCCGGGAGAGCAGGGTTTGAATCACGCTCCAGCCATAGCTCTCGGGCCGCAGCTCGATGCCCTTGGGCTTGAGGCGCCGGGCCAGCACCTGCAGGCGCTTCTCGGCTGCAGGCCGCAGGCCCTGCCATTGGAAAGGGGTGTGGGCCTTGGGCACGAAGGTGCTCACTCCCAGGGTGAGCCGCAGGCCCGGTGTGGCCTTCTTCAGGGCCAGCAGCAGCTCGGCCGTGGCCTCCACATCGGCCTCCTCCTCCGTGGGCAGGCCCACCATGCCGTAGAGCTTCAAGCTGCTCAGGCCCCCTTCCTTGGCAAGGCGGGCGGCCGTGAAGATCTCCTCCCGCTCCAGCTTTTTGTTCACCACGGTGCGCAGGCGATCGCTACCGCTCTCGATGGCGATCGTGAGGGAGCGGCTGCCCCGGCTGGCCAGGATGCGGCCCAGCTGGGACGTCACCGTGGCGGCCCGCACCGAACTCACACTCACGCGCACATCGGCAAAACGCTCCTGATCCAGCCAGGTGAGCAGCTCGCCGAACTGGGGATGTTGGGTGACGGACGCCCCCAGCAGCCCCAGCCGTCGGGTCACCGCCAGGCCGGTTTCCACCGCCGGGATCAGGCCATCCTCCAGGGAGGGGGTGCGAAAGGGCAGGGTGAGATAGCTGGCCAGGCAGAAGCGGCACAGCTCCGGGCAGCTGCGCACCACCTCCACCATGT
>JBBASA010000039.1:0-19351 GCA_040399515.1 Cyanobium sp.
TGCCATCGATGTCCACGGGGGGAGCAGCGATGAAGGCAACGATGAAGCAGATGGTGGCAGCCAGAAGGCAGGGGATCATCAGCACACCAAACCAGCCCACATAAATGCGGTTGTTAGTGGAGGTGACCCATTGGCAGAAGTTTTCCCAACTTCCAGCCTGGCTTCTGCTGCGAGCGGCAGTGCTCATGGAATCAGGTACGGGTGAAATCAGTTCGGTTGAATTGAACCCCATCAAAAGTGAGGTTCTTTAGGAATACCCAGTCGAAAGAAGACATGGGTGACAATCAACCTAGGAAGGGACCTGTCTGACGCAAGCCTTGGCTATTACCTTGGCAATTAAACGTTGAAAGCCTTTGGAAAAGTTCATCGACAAGAGGCACTCAGGCCCCTTCGTTCAGCAGTGGTTGGGACTGAACCTGTTGCATCAGCCAGCCGCGGGCCTCTTGAACAAAGGCTGACCAGTCGAGCCTCTCTGCCTCGGCAGCCTTGGCCACCAGGAGGGGGGCCTCGGCTTTGATGGCCTCCAGATCCGGCTCACTCACGCCGACGCTGCGGGCCATGAGATCAGCCATGGCATGGCCGACCACCCGGGTGAGATAGGCCGAGCTGAGGGCCTGGAGGGTTCCCCCCACGAGCCATGTGCCCCCATGCAGCTTGAAAGCACCGGCCACTGCCTGGCTGCTCCACTCAACCACTCCCATCGCCAGGGCCGCCTTGCCCAGATGCACGGCGGCCGTCTTCAGTTGCTCCAGGGTCCAGGGGCAATTCCAGAGGCGGGCCATCTCCCGCAGCATGAGTCCGTTGGCGGCACTCAGCACGAGCAGGTCAAGGCTCAGCGAAGGGGTGACCAACACTCCGGCCGCCACCAGCCATTGGGTGCGGTGTTGCAGTTCCCGCCACTTAACCCGTCGCAGGCGTTCGAGGTCTGCCTGCCACTGCCCATGCAGGTGCTCCAAGCACCGGCAGAGGGTGGACTGGGGGAGTTGTTTGCCTTCCTTTGCCAGCCATTGGACCAGCGGAGCCACACTGCCCGCCAGCGCTTCCGATTCACCATTCCAGCGGAGGATTCGCTCGGGTCTGGCCCCGGGCCATTGGCTACACAGATCTGTCAGCCAAGCGTCCGGGGAGCCTTGGCCCTTTGCTTCCAACAGCACCCATAGGGGTAGGTCACCAGGGAGAGCCTCCAACCAGCGGAGGTCGGCGGCCATGAGCGGTGGTTGGAGGTGGAAGACCAGTGCGTCGCTGGATGCGAATGCACCGCTCCACTGCCATCGGGAGCTATTGGTCGGCAGCGGATCACTCACCACAAGTTGCAGGGGCAAGGGTCCCCTCAAGGCGGCCTGAAGGCCGCAAAGGTGATCGTTAGGGAGCCTTCCCGAACCCACCAGGGCCAGCCGGAGGCCTGTCCTTCCCTGGGCTGAGAGCAGCTCTTCAAGGGCGGTGCTGCGACTCTCCTGAGACTCCAGATTTGAATCCAGCTGGACAAATTCAGCCAGAAGACTTTGGCATCGCTCGCTCCAGCTCTCGACCGTTTTGGGGCGCAGCGGCAGGGAACGCCCCATCTGTCCCCTGGCCAGCCAAATCCATCCCCCGGCAAGGGCCCCAAGGCCCAGCCAGGATCCGCCGCCATGGAGCCCGTGGACAGCAACATCCACAACTACACCTCCTGCAGAAAGGAGGAGGGCCTGTCGGATCCAAGGGGGGACGGCAGGGATGGTGGCAGGAGGTGGGTTTAGGCCAGACGACACGGGCGTGGAAAGAAAGCTGTTGCCATCTCTGCAGTGTGGCGCACACCCCTTCCCCTTGCACGGGGTAAAGTGACTTTGACAGCTGTCATTCCAGCGCTCTGATGTCCAGCGCAATGAGGGGCGTCGGAAAATGGATGGATGCCGGGAAGGGACAAGCTCGGCTCCCTACGCTGACGGAACCTCAGAAACGCCGAGCGGAAAACTGTCTCACCCAGTTGCAGCGGTCAGAAGGCTGGTCAGCAGATCTTCCCGTGCTGCTGCTCAACCGTTGTTGGTTGCGTCTCACGATCATCCCCGTGGAACGGCTGGCTTTTGAGCTTCCCCCCGATCTCAGCCGAGCGGCCCCTGAGCTGGTGCGCTACGGAGAATTGATCGAAGCGGGATGCCCAGCCCATCAGGCCCAGCAGCAGTGCTGGTTGGAGTTTGGTCCTGAGGCTTTTCACCTCGCCCTCCAACGCTTCTGGAAGGTCCAGGAGCGTGGGGCCCATGTCTGGACCCTGGAGCGCTATCTGCATGTCCTGACGGACTATCGCGAGCGGTTTGCGACCGAGCGGCCGCGCTCCCTCCCCCTGCTCGTGCTGGCACGCCCCTCTGGCCGCTCGTTCTGTCCTCCAACGGTGGAAGTGGATGGGCTGTTCTGGCTGCGTCCGGGTCTTGCCTTGGGCGAACCGCCGATGCGTCACACTTGCGCCTGATTCCCCATGGCTTCATGGCCGAAGGCACTTCCTCACCGATCCCCTCCGAACGCCAAACCGATCGTTTCCGCGGGGATGAAGGATCCCGTGGAGAGCGTTCCGCAGGCCCCCGGGAGGGTGGATTCCGTATCCGCCTGAGCGACAACGAAATGCGTTCTGCCCGAGCCCTGCAGGAGGCCTTTGGTCTTCGCTCCACTGTGGCCGTGCTCGGATTTGCCCTGCGCACCCTTGGCCAGCAGCTGGAGGAAGGAAAGCTCGATGAATTGGCGGCCCAACAACGGGCCCAGATGGGGTCCCGTCCAGGGGGCGGGGCAGGGTCAGGTCGGCCGGAAGGGCGTCGGGAGCGCCCCGAGGGGGGGCGTGGCGCCGGCGGACGTTGGCAGGAGGGCCGGGGACCAGGGGGCAGGGGAGCCAAAGTGGATCCCTTCGCCCGCCCTTCTCGCCCTGCGGCGGCCCAAGAGCCCGTCGAAGAGCCCCTGCTTGAGTCGCTCTCCTCCGAACCCGTGGAGGTGCTCCCCACCGAATCTCCCGCTTCCCCCGAACCGGCGGCCGTTTTGCCCACTGCATCGGAATCTTCCGATCCCCAACCAGCCACCGCGATTAGCGAAGAGGCTACCCAGACTCCTGAGGAATGAGCCCAGTGGCCCTGTCCCCTTCCGCAAGGCCCAGGGTGCTGTCAGGCGTTCAACCCACCGGCGCTCTCCATCTAGGTAACTGGTTGGGAGCGATCCGGAATTGGGTGGATCTTCAGAACGACCACGACACCTTTTTTTGTGTGGTCGATCTGCATGCCATCACGGTGCCCCATGATCCAGCCCTCCTTGCCGAACAGACTCTGACTACGGCAGCGCTTTATCTGGCTTGCGGGATCGATCCTTCCCTCTCCACGGTCTTTGTGCAGAGCCATGTCAGTGCCCACAGCGAACTCTGCTGGTTGCTGAATTGCGTGACCCCCCTGAACTGGCTGGAGCGCATGATCCAGTTCCGGGAAAAGGCTCTCAAGCAAGGAGACAATGTCTCGGCAGGTTTGCTGGACTATCCAGTGCTGATGGCGGCAGACATCCTTCTATATGACGCTGATCGGGTGCCCGTAGGAGAAGATCAGAAACAGCATCTGGAATTGGCGCGAGACATCGCCCAGCAACGCATCAATGCCCGCTTTGCTCCTAGGGACAGGGAGGGAGAGCCGATCCCGGTCCTGAAAGTGCCGGAGCCCCTCATCCTCAGGGATGGAGCCCGGGTGATGAGCCTCACCGATGGTCGCAACAAGATGAGCAAGAGCGATCCCAACGAGGGGTCCCGGATCACCCTGTTGGATTCCCCTGAAAGCATTGCGAAGAAGATCAAGAGAGCCAAGACCGACCCGGTGATGGGCCTGGAATTCGGCAATGCCGACCGTCCCGAGGCCGATAATCTCCTCGGCCTCTATGCGCTGACTAGTGGCCGCAGCCGCGACGCTGCGGCCGAAGAATGCGCGGAGATGGGTTGGGGCAGCTTCAAGCCCTTGCTCACGGAAGCCGTCGTGGAGGCCCTCAGGCCGATCCAGGAGCGGTACGAAGCCCTGCGTGAGGATTCAGGTCAGCTCATCAGCGTCCTGGACGCTGGGGCCGATCGGGCTGGCGCTGTTGCCCGAGGCACGTTGGAGCGTGTCCGGGAGGCCATGGGCTTCCTTCCTTCCCCTCGGCAAGGGGGCTAAGCACAACTTAACAATCTCGAAAGGTCCCATCACCGCCACTGATGGACTGACCTCCATGGGGAGTCCCACGCCAATCCAAGTGATACGCCTCCTAGTGGTCGTCCAGATCCCCTGCCTGGCCTGGGTTCCACCAACGTTCCTTCGGGTCCTTCGGCCCGTGAGTACATAGTTTCTTCTCCTTGTCCACCCCACCTGATGGGGGGGTGGCCATCCCTGTACTGCACCGACGAGGGTCTCCCGAGCGATAGCTCCAGACTGCTTGCTGTTCCGTTCCTGCTACGACCGTTCCGGTGGCCGCGCCGCCCTAATGGGCACTGTGGTTCTCCTCAGCGCCCTGCCCATGGCCCCTGCGACCCGCCTGGCGTCCGCCGACATCCCGGCTCCCCAGGTGCGAACCGTTGTGGCACCACCTGAGCGGAGACCCATCCCCAGGGCACGGAATCTGGAATCAGCCGACGACCAGGCCTATGCCATCACCCCGGAACGGCGGGCACTGCTGAACACCATCCGCTATGCCGAAGGCACCTGGGTGGGTGGCAGCGACGAGGGCTATCGGGTGATCTACGGCGGTGGCCGAGTGGATCGCCTTGACCGCCATCCGGAGATCACCGTGCGACGCACCTATGTCAGCGCTGCCGCAGGCGCCTATCAATTCCTTCCAGCCACCTGGCGAGAGGCGTCACGTCGGCTCGGCCTCTCCGATTTCGGCCCCAAGAGCCAGGATCAGGCCGCCCTCTATCTCATGGAGAAGCGGGGGGCCCTGGCCTCCTTTGATACCCAGGGATTGACCCTTGAGGTGCTGGCTCGCCTTGCACCCGAGTGGGCATCGCTGCCGGCCCACCACGGCGGGAGTTACTACGGCCAGCCCGTCAAAACTGCCGCTGACCTCAGGAGGTTCTATGCCGATGAGCTGGAGCGGCTCCAGCAGGCCTAAGGCTCCCTGTAAACCACCCGCCCCCGCTCATCGTTCCCGACATCCAGAAGATGCACCTGCAGAAGTTTGTCGATCTCCTTCTGCAGGTCCACGCTGTTGAACTCGTTGGGGAGGTCCAGGTCGATCAGGGCGTCATTGAGAGTGAACCCCGTTTCGCCACAGTGGCGGGCAAGTTTCAGCAGCTGCCGATCCACCGATGGGAGGGTCTCCCCTGACCCCCCGGGGATGCCCAGTTGACGGTTGACCCCCTCCACCATCCCGGGGATCAGGAGCAGATCAATGAATTGCCCGATGCCGCACAATCCGAGAGTGAAGAGCCAGAGGAAACCGGTGAGGGGTTTGCGGTTGTAAATCCGATGAATGCCGCAGAACCCCACCAGCGAGAGGCACCAAAGCCCGTAGCTGAGGGCCAGGTTCCGGGGTTCCTCCCCGAAACCAGCTAAGCGGGTTCCAGGGGTGTCAGGCGGGCGGGAGCGGCTCACGGTGGGCCGATGCAGCGAGGAATAGTTGAATTTTCAGTCCTGCCCTGGTCCGGGAACAGAGACGGATTGCCGCGCCTGGGCCCCCCTTGCCGGCGCTCCCTAGGATTCCAGCTCGTGGCAATCATTGGTGGTTGGTTCTGTGAGCAGTTCTCCTGCGGCCCCTGCGGTCCCGTCGCCCCATCCGGCAGAGGCTCCGGGAGCACAGATGCACCTGCCGAAAACCAGCGAGAGTCCCACCCTGCTGCGGATTCGCCATTCCATGAGCCATGTGATGGCCATGGCCGTGCAGAAGCTGTTTCCCAAAGCCAAGGTCACTATTGGTCCCTGGACCGAAAATGGTTTCTATTACGACTTCGACCATCCGGAGCCCTTCACCGAGGCCGACCTCAAGGCCATCAAGAAGGAAATGGTTCGCATCATTGGCCAGAAGCTTCCCCTGGAAAGGGTGGAGGTGAGTAGGGATGAGGCCCAGCAACGCATCGAGGCCCAGAACGAGCCCTACAAGCTGGAGATTCTGGCGGGCCTCCATGAGCCCATCACCCTCTACACCCTGGGGGAGGGCTGGTGGGATCTCTGCGCCGGCCCCCACGTGGCCAACACCTCGGAGCTCCATCCCCGTGCCTTCGAGCTGGAGAGCGTGGCCGGGGCCTACTGGCGAGGGGATGAGGCCAACCCCCAGCTGCAGCGCATCTACGGCACCGCATGGGAAACCCCTGAGCAGTTAGAGGAAGACCGGCGGCGAAAGGCTGAGGCCCTCCGTCGGGATCACCGCAGGCTCGGAAAGGATCTCGATCTCTTCTCCATCGAGGATGAGGCCGGGGCGGGGCTGGTGTTCTGGCACCCAAGGGGAGCCCGCATGCGCCTGCTCATTGAGGATTTCTGGCGCCAGGCCCATTTTGAAGATGGCTATGAGCTGCTTTACACCCCCCATGTGGCCGATCGCAGCCTCTGGAAAACCTCAGGCCATCTGGATTTCTATGCCGAGTCGATGTTTGGTCCTATGGCGGTGGATGAGCGCGACTACCAGATCAAGCCCATGAATTGCCCCTTCCATGTGCTCACCTACGCCAGCCGATTGCGGAGCTATCGGGAATTGCCGATCCGCTGGGCGGAATTGGGAACGGTCTATCGCTATGAGCGACCTGGGGTGATGCATGGCCTGATGCGGGTGCGGGGGTTCACCCAGGATGATGCCCACGTGTTCTGTCTGCCAGATCAGATCGGCGCGGAGATTCTCCGAGTGCTCCATCTCACGGAGCGCATCCTTTCCACCTTCGACTTTCGCCGCTACGAGATCCACCTCTCCACTCGGCCAGACAAATCTATTGGGGAGGACGCTGTGTGGGAGCTGGCCACCCAGGGGTTGGTGGAGGCCCTGCGCCAAAAAGGGTGGACCTACAAGGTGGATGAGGGGGGCGGAGCCTTCTATGGCCCCAAGATCGATCTGAAGATCGAGGATGCCATCGGTCGCCTCTGGCAGTGCTCAACGATTCAGCTGGATTTCAACCTGCCGGAACGCTTTGATCTTCACTATGTGGCTGCCGATGGGAGCCGCCAGCGTCCGATCATGATCCACCGGGCCATCTTTGGCTCCCTGGAGCGCTTTTTCGGGATCATGATCGAGAACTACGCCGGGGATTTCCCCTTCTGGCTGGCTCCCGAGCAGGTGCGCTTGCTCCCGGTCAGCGATGGGGTGTTGCCCTGGGCCCAGACCGTGCTGGAGCAGCTCAAGTGCGCTGGGGTGCGCGCCACCCTTGACCTCAGTGGAGACCGACTGGGCAAGCTGATTCGCAACGGAGAGCAGATGAAGATCCCCGTGCTTGGAGTGATCGGAGCCAAGGAAGCCGAAACCGGGGCCGTGAGCCTGCGCACCCGGCGGGAGGGCGATCTTGGTGTGGTGAGCCTGGAGCAGCTGATCAGCGGCGCCACCCAGGCCAATGGGGCCAGGGCTGGCTCCCTCACCCTGAGCTGAGGCCGCCCGGTTGACCCTTCTTCTTGCTGGTGACATCGGGGGCACCAAGACCCTTCTGAGCTTCTACCGAGCCTCGGCGGCGGGTTTGGAGTGCCTGAAGGAAACCCGCTACCCCTCCTCCGAGTGGAGCCATCTGGGGTTCATGGTGAGGGATTTTCTCGAAGGGGCTGAAACGCTGGGACTTCCCCGCCCAGCGGCGACCTGTTTTGCTGTGGCGGGTCCCGTAGGGGGGGGGCAGGCCCAGCTCACCAACCTCAACTGGCACCTCGATGCGGGGGATCTGGCCGCGCAATGTGGTCTGACCAGGCTGGAACTCGTCAACGACTTTGCGGTGCTGGTGTACGGGCTGCCCCACCTCCAGTCCCACCAGCTGGCCCAGGTCCGGCCTGGGCAGGCCCGAGAAGGAGCCCCGGTGCTGGTGCTCGGTGCTGGAACGGGCCTGGGCGTGGCCATCGGCGTGCCCACTCCCTCCGGTCTGAGGGCCCTGCCCACGGAAGGTGGCCATGGCACCTTTGCGCCACGCACGCATCAGGAATGGCAACTCGCCCAATGGCTTCTGGCCGATCTGGGCCTGGAGCGCCTCTCCATCGAGCGGGTGGTGAGCGGGACGGGCTTGGGTTCCGTGGCGCGCTGGCTCCTGGCGGAGCGCTTTCCCGCTCGCGACCACCCCCTGTGGGCCCTGCTGGCCCAAGGGGGAGATTGGCCGAGCGCCGTGGCCGAGGCCGCCCAACAGGGGGACAGCCTCGCCCGGGAGGCTCGCCAGCTCTGGCTCGGGGCCTACGGCGCCGTGACGGGAGATCTGGCCCTCACCACCCTGAGCCAGGGTGGCATCTGGCTGGCGGGTGGCACGGCGGGCAAGCAGCTGGAGGGTCTCCGCTCCCCGGAATTCCTGGATGCCTTCTTGGAGAAGGGGCGACTGCGTCCGGTGCTCGAACCGATCCCCATCCAGGCCATCACCGATCCAGCGGTGGGGGTGTTCAGCGCGGCGTGCCGGGCCAGGATGCTCGCCGGCGGGGGGATGGGACACTGAGAGGAGAGGAGCGAGGCCTATGGCACAACCCCTGATCGGCGAGGGGGTCGTGGTGGATGTCCCAGCCACCACAGCCAATATTGGTCCGGGATTTGATTGCCTCGGTGCGGCCCTGGATCTCAATAATCGCTTTGAGCTGCGGGTGGTTGAGGGGGGGGTCGACCGATTCGATCTCCTCATCGAAGGGCCGGAGGGTTCCCATCTGCGCGGGGGACCCGACAATCTCATTTATCGCTCCGCCCAGAGGGTTTGGCGGGAAGCGGGGGTGGAGCCTGTGGGCCTGGAAGCCCGCGTACGCCTGGCTGTTCCCCCGGCCCGGGGCCTGGGCAGCAGCGCCGCGGCGATTGTGGCCGGCCTGATCGGGGCCAATGCCCTGATCGGCGAGGTCCTGAGCCGGGAAAAGCTCCTGGAGCTCGCCATTGTGATCGAGGGCCACCCGGACAATGTGGTGCCCTCCCTCCTGGGTGGTTTGTGCCTCACCGCCAAAACGGCTGTTCCCAACTGGCGGGTGATGCGCAGTGAATGGCATCCCTCCGTCCAGGCGGTCGTGGCGATTCCAGGCATTCGCCTGAGCACCTCCGAGGCTCGCCGGGCGATGCCCCGCAGTATCCCGATTCCCGATGCGGTCACCAACCTCGGCAGTTTGACGCTGCTGTTGCGAGGGTTGCGCACCGGGGATGGGGAGCTGATTGCGGCCGGGATGCACGACCGCATCCACGAGCCCTACCGCTGGGGCCTCATCCAGGGCGGACGGGACGTGCGTCAGGCCGCTCTCGACGCTGGCGCCTGGGGCTGCGTGATCAGTGGGGCCGGACCGACCCTTCTAGCCCTTTCCTCGGAAGAGCGGGCTCATGCGGTGGGTGAAGCGATGGAGCTGGCCTGGCAGGCCTGTGGGGTCACCAGTCGCCATGCGGTTCTGGGCTTGCAGCAGAGCGGCAGCGCCTGGAGTCCCCTGTCGGCCGGGGGCGATCAGCCTGTTCCTCCCGCCAAGCGCCAGGTGGGTGCTGCGGCCGCTGGGGGGAGCCGGGGGCGAAGCCGAGGCCGCCAGGGCTGAAACCTGACCCACTTCATAGGCTGAGTAGATATGCTCACCAGCGTTCCGGAAACGACTGAATTTCCTTCCCCGCGGCCAGGCCGGGGATTTCCCTAACTTCCCTTCCCCCCGCGTTGTGATGGACGGCACTTTTCCCTGGCTCACCCTGATCGTGCTGCTGCCAGCAGCTGCGGCCCTGGCGATGCCCCTCCTTCCCGGGGATCCGTCTGATCCACGGCCCCCAAGGCTGGTCGCGCTTGGGGTGCTTGCGGCCGACATGCTCCTCATTCTCTGGACGTTCAGTCAGCATTTCGATGGATCTCTGAGCACGCTTCAGCTGGTGGAACGGGTGAGTTGGGTTCCCGCGATCCACCTCGAGTGGTCGTTGGCTGCCGACGGCCTCTCCGCTCCCTTGGTGGTTCTCAGCGGCCTGGTAACCCTTCTAGCGGTGGCCGCCAGCTGGACTGTGACCCGCAAACCCCGGCTCTATTTCGCCCTCTTGCTTGTTCAAGCGTCTGCCCAGGCCTTGGTGTTCCTCTCCCAGGATTTCCTGCTTTTCTTCCTCGCCTGGGAGCTGGAGCTGGTGCCGGTCTATCTGCTGATCGCCATCTGGGGCGGCACCCAGAGGCAATACGCCGCCACGAAATTCATCCTTTACACAGCCACCGCCTCCCTGTTGATTCTGGTTAGCGGACTGGCTCTTGCCCTCTCTGGGGACTCCTTCACCCTCAATCTCAGCGAGCTGGCCAGCCGCTCCCCTGGGGGGACCTTTGGCCTCCTCTGCTACCTGGGTTTCCTCATCGGATTTGGGGTGAAGCTCCCCATTTTCCCATTGCACACCTGGCTCCCGGATGCCCATGGGGAAGCCAATGCCCCGGTGTCCATGCTTCTGGCCGGTGTGTTGTTGAAGATGGGTGGGTATGCCCTGCTCCGTTTCAATGTGCAGATGCTTCCTGAGGAGCATTTGCGGCTGGCGCCGGCCCTGATGGTGCTGGGGATTGTGAACATCATCTGGGGGGCTCTCAATGCCTTCGCCCAAGACAACGTGAAGCGGCGCATTGCCTGCAGCTCCGTGAGCCACATGGGTTTTGTGCTTCTGGGCATTGGTGCCGTGGATGCCCTGGGCCTGAGTGGGGCCATGCTGCAGATGATCAGCCATGGTCTGATTGCGGCAGCCATGTTCTTCGTGACCGGTGTGTTCTACGAGCGCACCAAGACCCTCTCGATCCCCAACATGGGTGGTCTGGCAAAGGTGCTGCCCATCACCTTTGCCTTCTTTCTGGCCAGCTCCCTAGCCTCCCTCGCCCTGCCGGGGATGAGTGGTTTTGTCAGTGAAATCACGGTTTTTCTGGGCATCACCTCCAACAGTGATTTCACCACAGGATTCCGGATCATCACGATTGTGCTGGCGGCCATTGGCCTCGTGCTCACGCCGATCTACCTGTTGTCCCTCTGCCGCCGGGTGTTTTTCGGCCCCCGGATCCCGGCCCTGGCCATGGTGGGCGACATGAATCCCAGGGAATTGGTTATTGGAATGTGCCTGCTGGTCCCCACCCTGGTGATTGGTTTCTGGCCCAGGGTGGCCATTGATTTCTATGAAGCCAGCACCAATGCCCTATCGGGCCGGCTCGCCAGCCAGACCGTGGCCCTTGTGGGTGGCTTCCCTCCCCTGGGATAGCCCCACAAGCGGCCGCTGTGGGTTGGAATGACTCCAGTGCATCTGAAGCAGAGTTCCGTTCCCCATGAGCGTCACCCTTGAGCCGCCAGCCCTTCTGGCTGGGGATGGCCTGCCCCAGTTTCAGGCCATCACACCCGATCAGATCCAGCAGCACATTCCCGAGCTCCTCTCCCAGCTGGAGGGCGAACTCAGCACCCTGGAAGCCCGGTTTGCCGCAGCGCTGGAGCAAGGCCAGCCCCTTGGCTGGCACGAGGTGATGGATCCCCTGCACCGGCTCACCGAGCGCCTGCGCTGGAGCTGGGGGGTGGTGGGCCATCTCAATGGCGTCTGTAACAGTCCTGAGCTGCGGGAAGCCCACGCCAGCCAACAGGCGGCCGTGGTGGCCTTTGGCCAGCGTTGCGGGCAGAGCCAGGTGATCTATCGGGTGCTCCGGGCGCTCCAGGCTCAGGGGGGGTGGGATGGCACCCAGCAACGGATCCTGGATGCGGAGCTGCGCGACATGCAGCTGCGCGGGGTGGGATTGGAAGGAGAGGCCCAGAGGGCATTCAACGCCGCCAGTCAGGAGCTGGCCGAATTGGCCACCCGCTTTGGCAACCAGTTGCTCGATGCCACCAGCGCCTGGTCACTCACGTTCACCTCCCTGGAGGAGGTGGAGGGCTTGCCACCGAGCCTGCTGGAGCAACTGGCCCAGGCGGCCCGCCAGGCTGATCTGCGGGCCAGCGATGGCCGTGAGGCCAGCGCCCAGGTAGGCCCCTGGCTGATGGGGCTGGACATGCCCCGCTATGCGCCCTTTCTGCAGTACAGCCGCCGCCGAGACCTGCGGGAACAACTCTATCGGGCCCACGTGAGCCGGGCCTCCGGCGAAAAAGGCAGCAACTGGCCCCTGATCAGCCGAATTTTGGAGTTGCGCCGCCAGCAGGCCCACCGCCTTGGCTACGCCAACTGGGCCGAGGTGAGCCTGGCATCGAAGATGGCCGGCTCGGAGGCTGAGGTGGAGCAGTTGCTGGATGATCTTCGGATCGCCTCCTACCCGGCGGCTGAGCGGGAGCTGGAGTCGCTCCGGGCCTGTGCCGAGCGGGCTGGGGCATCAGAGGCGGCCGACTTCCAGCCCTGGGACGTGAGCTTCTGGGCCGAGGTGCGGCGCAAGGAGCTCTTCGCTCTCGACAGCGAAGCCCTGCGTCCCTGGTTCCCCCTCCCCCAGGTGCTCGAGGGGCTGTTCGGTCTCTGTGATCGGCTCTTCGCCATCCACATTGAGGCGGCCGACGGTCAGGCCCCCGTTTGGCATTCCGATGTGCGCTTCTTCCGGGTCAACGACCGCGACACCGGCCTGCCCATTGCGGCGTTCTACCTGGATCCCTACAGCCGTCCCGGTAGCAAGCGCGGTGGTGCCTGGATGGATGAATGCCTCGTGCGCCAGGTCAAGGCCGATGGCACTCCCGTGCTGCCCGTGGCCTATCTGGTGTGCAACCAGAGCCCCCCGGTGGGTGACACCCCCAGCCTGATGACCTTCCAGGAGGTGGAAACCCTCTTCCACGAATTCGGCCACGGCCTGCACCACATGCTCACCACCGTGGAGCGTCCCCAGGCGGCTGGTATCAACAACGTGGAGTGGGATGCGGTGGAGCTCCCCAGCCAGTTCATGGAGAACTGGTGCTACGACCGGTCCACCTTGCTCGGCATGGCGCGCCACTGGCAAACCGGCGAACCCTTGCCCGAGGAGGAGTTCGCAAAACTACAGGCGGCCCGCACCTTCATGGGTGGAGCGGCCACGTTGCGCCAGGTGCATTTCGCCCTCACCGACCTGCGCCTGCACAGCCAGTGGCATCCGGAGTGCGGCCAAACCCCCGATCAGTTGCGGCGAGAGGTGGCCCGCACCACCACGGTGCTTCCCCCCATCGAGGAGGACGCCTTCCTCTGCAGCTTCGGCCACATTTTCGCGGGCGGGTATTCCGCCGGCTATTACTCCTACAAGTGGGCCGAGGTGTTGAGTGCCGATGCCTTCAGCGCCTTCGAGGAGGTGGGGCTCGAGAATGAGGAGCTGATCCGCGCCACAGGGCGCCGCTTCCGCGACACCGTGCTCAGTCTGGGGGGGAGCCGCCATCCGGCGGAGGTGTTCGAGGCGTTTCGCGGGCGTGGCCCCACGGCCGAGGCTCTAATTCGGCACACGGGCCTGGCGGACTAGGCCTGTGCAGTGGGGGGGAGTGAAGTTGGAGGGGGTCGAGTGGGGGAATGCCTGGGCCCTTCATTCCCCCGAAACTCCACACACCAACTGGATTGTGGGGGATCATCCGGCCATCCCCGCCGATTCCCTGCGGTTTGTGCGTCATGGAGGACCCTTGGAGGATGGAGAGCAGGTTGAAAAGCTGGCCGTCAAGTGGTTCGCCCACAACCCGGAGGACCCCCAAACTTGGGGCGCGGTCAAACCCATCAGTTGCGGCCGCACTTTCTCGCTGCTTGCAGGGATCGGCGCCTTTGAACTGACGTTTTGCCGTGGGGAGGAGCGGCTGACCCTGTTGCTGGAATCACCTGGGGATTTTGCCGTTTGGGGGGCCGGGATCTCCCACAGCTGGAGAGTGCTGAAGCCCTCCCTGGTGATGACCTTGCGCTGGGAGCTGGTGGGGGAGGACGACGGGTGAGTGGCCTGGCCCTTGTTACGGAGCCGAGTAGTTCTGCCGATCCGTGGCCCCCAGCATCGCCCCAAGCTCCTGCAGCCGCCCCGCCGGATCAGGCGTCGCCTCCCACAGGGGGCCGTAGTGGAAAAAGGCGACCCCAAGTCCTCTCTGCCGAACAGCTTCCGTTTTCCCGCGAAGCAGGGGGATGGGCGTCGGCTGCATTCTCTGGCCCGCCATCACAGCCACCGACATCGGCACCTTGTTCTCTTGAAATTCCGGCCGGCCCAGCTCGGCGGTGAAGCTCGCCAGATCCGGCCGGTAGAGCTGCACGACGACCTCATCCACCAGGCCTGCCTTTACCCAGGTGCGCCAGTCCTGCAACTGCAGCTTGTAGGCGAAGTCGGCGTAGTTGGGGGAGAGGGAGAGAAAGAGGGTTGGCCTACGTGCCTTCAGGGCCGTCCGGAGTCGACGGAGAAAGCCGGTCAGTTTTTCGGCGCGCCACCGCACCCAGCCTGGATCCTCCGGATTGGCGGGAACATTCCGGCCGGTCTCCCGGAGGTAGAGAGCCCGGGTATAGGCGTCGTAGCCGAAGGCATGGGGGAGGCTGAAGTGGTCATCGAACTGCACCCCGTCCACGTCGTAGAGCGTGACCACTTCCAACACCAGATCCGTCAGTAACTGCTGCACCTCGGGCCGGAAGGGATTGAGCCACACCACTTCTCCCGCCGCGCTCATGGAGGTAGTGCCCCCATCCCGTTTCTGGGTGAGCCACTGGGGGTGTCGCAGAGCCAGTTCCGAGCTGGGGGGCGCCATGAAGCCGAATTCAAACCATGGCACCACCTGCATCCCCCGGGCCCGGGCTAAACCGATCAATTCAGCCAGGGGATCCTGGCCCTGCAGGCCGCGCACGGTGAAGTCCTGAATCTTTCGCTGCTGAGTCACCGTGCTGGCGTAGTAGGCATAGCCCCCGTTCCACACCACCGGATAAATGGTGGTGAACCCCAGGCGCCCCAGCTCCCCAACGGCTGCCTCCAGCTTCGTTTGGTCCCGCAGGGTGCCCATGTCATTGAGGGTGAGCCACACTCCCCGCAGCGGTTTGGCTGGCCCTTTGGTCTGGGTTGGCCCCCCTGGTACGGCAGGCAGGGCCGGGGGGGCCAGGGGCTGTTCATGGGACAGCGGAGGTGGGGGTGGAGGGGCCGGTTGGGCAACCGCGCTGGGCGGCCCCCACTGGCTCATCGAAGAGAGGGCGACGACCCAGAGGAGGCGCCATCCATTCCCCCAGGCCCAGGCCAGCCGCGGGGGGGTTACCAGAGCCATGGCAACAGACGGGTGCTCCTGCCTTGGTAGGCGACGAACTCCGGATATTTGGAGGCCATCTGCTGTTCTTTTTGCTGGATGCGCTGCAGGTAGATCAGCAACACCAGAGCTGGCACCAGGTATCCCCATCCCATGCCTGCCACCACGGCAAAGCTCAGGTAGCGCAGGAGATCCCCCAGATAGTTCACATGCCTGACCCGGCGCCAAATGCCATCGGCAACCAGCCCAGCGCCCATGGCCTTGGCCGTCATCTTTTGCACATCCGCCGTGGCATTGATCAGGCTGCCAAAGCTGAAAAGCCCAACCCCCAGGGCCATCGCCCCGTTGGAGATGGGGGTGGGATTGAGGAAGGCCAGCAGTCCCGGCAGGCTGTAGAGCACCCCGATGAAGAGCAAGGCAATCGCAAAGCGCCCTGGCCCCACTCGATCGGTGAAGAGCTGTTGGACTCTGACGGGAAACAACCATTGCTCGAGCAGCCACCAGAGGCAATAGCTGATGTGCAGGCTCAGGTACAGCACCTGCCGGGGGCCGGCCAGGCCGAAACGGATCGCCATCAGAATCAGCAACACCACGGTGAGGGCCTTGGCCCAATTGATCGCGGTCAGTTCGCTCCAACGTCCCTCAGCGTCCCCGGCCACCCTCACCCCTTCAGATCGCCGCACCCTACCGGCCCCAACGTCAGGGCCGCAGGAGTTCCTGGGCCACCTGGGCCACGGAGGCTGGATGGGCCATCAGTTCATGGTGCTGGAGGTTCAGCGGGCGCAAGACCTCCCGCCGACCCACCGGCAGAACCCCCTTCCATCCCGGCACCACCATCACATCCGCCAGGCAGTAGAGGGAGCAGCACTCAATTCCGTCGAGGGCCTCAGGTTCTGCGTTCAGTCGGGTGAGCAGGCCGCTGCCCACTTTCATGTCGCCCACGCTGGCCAGCACCCTGCCTGGCCAGGGCTGGGCGGCCCAGGTGCCCTGTTGGGGACTGGCTACACTGGTGAAACGGCGCACCCGCTGGTTGCCCCCCAGCAGCTGGATCCAGGAGCGGCTGATCACGCCGCCCATCGAGAAGCCCATCACATCCAGGGGTCGGTCATGGCCGTAGCGCTCCTCGATTTTTTTCCCCAGCTCAGCCGCGAGAGACTCCAGGGGCACGACCCCCAGGCCGTGGGGGAGGTGGGGGATGAACACCTCCCGCCGTTCGCCAATGGCCCGTCGCAGGCTGTTGAACAGAGCCGGTGTATCCCACAGGCCGTGTACGAGCACCAGGGGGGGCGCTGGGGTTGGTGCCTCTGTTGGCGGATTCGGATTGACCTGGCTCATGGGCTCAGGGGTCGGTGGCTGAAGCTGCGCTCACCGCTGGCATAGTCGGCGGCGATGTGGCCCTGGCCCCGAAGAAGGTAGCGGTAGGTCACCAGACCCTCCAGCCCCACCGGCCCTCGGGGTGGCAGGGTCTGGGTGCTGATGCCTACCTCCGCTCCAAACCCATAACGCTGCCCATCGGCGAAGCGGGTGGAGCAATTCCAATACACCCCTGCGCTGTCCACACTGGCGAGAAACCGCTCCGCGGCGGCCTCGTTGCGGGTGCAGATCGCTTCGGTGTGGCGAGAGCCGTGGCGAGCGATATGCTCCATCGCCTCCTCCAGGCTGGCCACTACCTTTACGCTCAGGATCAGATCGGAGTACTCCGTATCCCAGTCCGCCTCCGTGGCGGGGGTGGGGATCCCGAGAGCGCAGGCCTGGGGGTCCCCCCGGAGGTCCACCCCAGCCCCTTGAAGAGCAGGGATGGCCTGCTCCAGGAAGGGGGCCGCAATGGTCTGATGCACCAGCAGGGTCTCGATCGCGTTACAGGCAGCTGGGTACTGGGTTTTGCTGTCGAGGGTGAGCTGGAGCGCCTGAGTCAGATCGGCAGCGGCATCGATGTAGAGGTGGCAGAGGCCATCGGCATGGCCCAGCACGGGAATGCGGGTGTGGTCCTTGATGTAGCGCACCAGGGCATTGGATCCCCGCGGGATGATCAGATCCACCAGGCCCTCCAGACGCAGCAGGGCCAGGCTCTCTTCCCGGGTGGTGAGCAGTTCCAGGCAGCCTGGATCCACGGCGGTGCTCTTCAGGCCCTCCTGCAGAGCCCCCAGAATCGCTGCACAACTTCGGGCCGCCTCCTTCCCGCCCTTGAGGAGGGCCCCATTGCCGGAGCGGATGGCCAGGGAAGCGATCTGAGTCACGGCGTCAGGCCGGGCTTCAAAAATCACACCCACCACCCCCAGTGGCACGGTGAGTCGCTCCAGCACCAGCCCCTCATCCAATTCCGTGTGAAGTTGGCGTCGGCCGAGGGGATCGGGGAGTGCCGCCACGTCCCGCACGCCGGCGATGGCCGCCTCCAGCTTGGGGGCATCCAGCTTCAGACGAGCCACCAGGGCGGGGGCCAACCCCTCCCTGGCGGCGGTTGCCAGATCGTCCTGGTTGGCCAGGAGAATGGCGTCCCGGTTCCGTTCCAGGGCATCTGCCATGGCTTGAACCGCTGCCTGCCGTTCTCCATCGCTTTGCTGGGCGAGGGCCATGGCCCCGCGCCTCACCGCGGCAGCCCGTTGCAGGAGCTCCGCTGATGGTGCCGGGGGAGGGGGGAGGATGGCTTGGCTCATGGGTCCATCATCCCAACATCCCATTCCATTGCATCCCAAAAGATGTGACGAGAGCCCCCAGCAGCCTTCGGATCTGGCTAACTCTGAGGGATCGAGCCACCCCCTTCCATGGTCGTCACTCCCACCGGGAGCCCCACCGCCACTGGCCCCTTCCCCGAGGTGCTCAAAGAGAGTGGCCAGCGGGAGGTGTTCTGCGGCCTCACCTCGATCGTGTGGCTCCACCGCCGCATGCCCGACGCCTTTTTCCTGGTGGTGGGCTCCCGCACCTGCGCCCACCTGATCCAGAGCGCCGCCGGGGTGATGATTTTCGCCGAGCCCCGTTTCGGCACGGCGATCCTGGGGGAGCGGGATCTAGCGGGCCTGGCTGATGCCAACGACGAACTCGACCGCCTTGTGGGTGACCTGCTGGAGCGGCGTCCCGAGATCCGCACCCTCTTTCTGGTGGGCTCCTGCCCCAGTGAGGTGATCAAGCTGGATCTTGCCCGTGCCGCCGAGCGCCTCACCCAGCAGATGGCCGGCCGTGTGCGGGTGCTCAACTACTCCGGCAGCGGCATCGAAACCACATTCACCCAGGGGGAAGACCAGGCCCTGATGTCCATGTTGCCCCTGCTTCCCCAGAGCGATGAGGAGCAACTTCTGATCGTGGGCACCTTGGCCGATGCGGTGGAAGACCGCTTCACCACCCTCTTCGAGCGGATGGGCATCCCCAAGGTGCGCAGCCTGCCGCCCCGCCGCTCCACCGACCTGCCCCCCATCGGCAAGGGCACCCGCCTGCTGCTCGCCCAGCCCTTCCTCAGTGCCACCGCCCGCGCCCTGGCCCACCGGGGCGGCCAGCTGATCGAGAGCCCCTATCCCTTTGGCGTGGAGGGAAGCCGCCTCTGGATGGAAGCGGCCGCTGCCGCCTTCGGAATCGATGCGGCGGTGGTGGCCCCGGTGCTCGATCCCCTGGTGGAACGGGGCAGGCGGGCCATCGAGCCCCATCGGCGTGTGCTGGAGGGCAAGCGGCTCTTCCTGATGCCCGATTCCCAGATGGAGATCCCCCTGGCCCGGTTTCTAGCCCGCGAATGCGGCATGGAGCTGGTGGAGGTGGGGGTGCCCTATCTGGATCGCCAGCTGATGGCCGCCGAGCAGGCCCTGCTTCCGGCCGGCACCCGGCTCAGCGAAGGCCAGGATGTGGAGCTTCAGCTGGAGCGGGTGCGCGCTGAGCGGCCCGACCTGGTGGTCTGTGGCCTGGGCCTGGCCAACCCCTTGGAGGCGGAGGGCCTTGCCACCAAATGGTCGATCGAGCTGGTGTTCAGCCCCATTCACGGCTGCGACCAGGCCGGTGAACTGGCCGAACTCTTCGCCCGCCCCCTACGCCGCCGCGGCGCTCTCACTTTCGTCTGATCCCATGGAACTCACTCTCTGGACCTATGAAGGCCCCCCCCACGTGGGTGCCATGCGCATCGCTACCTCTATGGAGGGGGTGCACTACGTGCTCCATGCCCCCCAGGGCGACACCTATGCCGATCTGCTGTTCAC
>JBBASA010000040.1:0-18943 GCA_040399515.1 Cyanobium sp.
AGGATCGACTCACGCATGCCGGGGATCGAGACCAGATGCAGGGTCTCCTGGATGGAGCGCCAGTCGTCCTGGGACAGCAACACGGCGTTGCTCCGCTTGCCGGTGATCTGCACCGGCTCGTGGGACTGCCCCACCTCATCGCTGACACGGTGGTCATGGCATGGTTCTCACCCGTACGTCAGTCGGGCCCCCTGCCGGTGAACATCGGCAACGGTTCCGGCAGCAAGCTCTCTGGAAGACTTACGACGCCTGTTGATAGAGCTCCTCCAGCCGCTCCCGGCTGAGGTCGACGTAGAGAACTTCGTCACCGGGCTCGGGAGCTTCGGGATGGCGCCTTGGCTTAGGGCCACTTCTTTGGGAAGCCAGCGAAGCGGAGCCGCGCAGGTTCTGACTCATTAAGGCAAAAGCTCCACCGGCGATGAGCGCAAAGAAGATCAAGTAGACAGCAGCCAGAAGGTCGTTCAAGGGTGGAAAGCTCTTTCCATCACCCTAGTGCAACAAATTGTTAACCGCTGGCCACGGTTCCTCTGCTCCATGCTGACCATCTCCCGTGCTGGTGAGTTCAGGGGCTTAGCTGGCTCTGGAATGGGCGCGCACCTGCAGGCCATCCGCCGGCGAGGGGCTGGGAATGATCTTGAGCGTCAGGTCCTGATCCGCCTCCAGCTCCAAGGTCAGCTGTTTGAGCAGCCCCACCGCCAGCAGCCGGATCTCCAGCTCCGCCAGCGCCTTGCCCAGGCACACCCGCTCACCGCCCCCATACGGCAGCAAGGTGCCGGCGCAGTCACCGTTCAAATGTCGCTGCGGCCGGAAGATCGCCAGATCCTCCGGATCGGCCCCATGGCGCTGGCTGGCAGCGATGCTCACCTGCACCACCCGATCGGCTGGCACCAGCACACCCGCCAAAGCTATGGGCTCCCGAGTGCGGCGGAAGAAACCACCCACCGGCGGGGTCAGCCGCATCACCTCCTTCACGACCGCATCGAGCCGCGGGGCCCGAAGGGCGTCGGTGGCGGCCCCAGCCTCCCCCTCCTCAGGCGGCCAAGGCAAGACGTCGAGTTCCTCCATGAGCCAGGCCAGCTCGGCTGGGTGTTGCAGCAGGGTCAGCAGCAGGCAGCTCAGGGATGATGCGGTGGTTTCGTAGCCGGCAAACAGCAGCAGCAGAAGCTGCTCCGCCACGTCGTCGTCGCCCAGGGGAAGACCGGCTTCATCCAGGCCACCGGCCAGCAGATCAAGGCCGCCGGCGGCGAGGGGCGCTCCGGAAGCCATGGCGGCCTGCGCCTTCTTGAGCACAGCGCCCAGGCGCCTGAGCAGACGTTGGCGTGCCTGGCGGGCACGGGCGTAGGGGCTGCCGGGCAAGGCGAATGGCAGGGAGAAGAGACCCTGGCACCAGGTTTCGAAATCCACGAACAGGGCATCGCGATCCACGGGGTCAAGCCCCAGCACCGTGCTCGCAATCACGCTGAAGGCAAAACGCCGCAGTTTTGGCACCAGGGCCACCGGCGCATCTGAGGCGATCAGCTCCTGGCTGAGCTCGTTGACCAGCGCCACGATCGACGGGCTGTAGCGCTTGAGGGCAGCAGAGGCGAACAGCTGGCCCACCACCCGACGGCGGGCCTTGTGGTCGGCGCCGTTGCGGTTCGCCAACGACAGGGGCCCCAGCAGCTCTCGCACACTGTCGGGCCACCAGCCCTGAACCGCATCACCCTGGGCGAACAGGTCGCCGATCGCCTGGCCGCCGCGAATGAACACGGTCCGTTGCCCCAGCAGGCTGGTTTCGTACACATCGCCGTAGCGATCGAAGCGGGAGCGGGCGAAATCAGGATCGCGAAAAAAGGCAAGGGTCTCGAGCACTCCGCTCAGCGCTGGCGTGCTCGGCAGGGGCCGAAGGGTGGCGGGATCGAGGGACACCAAAGGCAGCTGGAATGAAGATAAGGATGTCGGATCACAGCCGGCACCGCGTGGCCGACGAACCAGAGGGCGAAGCAGGCTGCCATGAAGCCGCCGAACACCTCGAACAGGGTGGATGTCGTCATGGGACAGGGGGTTTTCGAAAATCATGGCAAGCTTCATTAAGAAACATGAAGCGCCACGGACCTCCATCCCAGGCCTGTCATGGCGGGGCTTCCGGGGGGCGGCTCGGAGTCTTGGCCTCGCGGAAGCCCCGCCCAACCGCCAGGATGTAACAACTCCGTTACAAGGCGATGACTGCTGGCGAGCTGTTCCTTGAGAGCCTGAGTTCAGGGGTGATCACCCAGGCTGAAATTGACTGGCTGCTGAGCCAGCAAGATCGCCTCACCAGGGCTGAGCAGGCGGCGATGCAGCGGCTGGGCCGCCTGCTCGACCAGGGGCAGATTCAGCTGGGCTGCCGGGTCGCACCGCACCTGCATCGGCACCGCCAGGTGCTGAACGAGTGGATCGAACCGCTGGGACGGAGGCGCAGATCCTCCCTGGCCCGAACCGCCTGACGACAAGGCCGATAGGAGGCCAATTCGTTGTTGAGACCCAGGCCAGAGCCATCGATGCCTGCAACGACGTGGCCGAGTTCAGGCGTCCGACATGACGATGCTTGCGAAGCCGGCCACGTCGGCATCAGCGACGCCTGGAATCCGCGGGAACTCCTGCATGGCATGAATTTGCCGCTGCGCCATGTTTCAACACCTGATCGATCTGGAGCAGGCCGCCTCGCCCGAGCGCCAGCTGGCCCGCCAGTGCCACGCCACCTCCTTACGCAGTTCACACCGGGCAGGTGCCAGCAGTGGATGACTCCGCACCCGCCAACCACTCCGACCATGTCGCCCGGCGCAAACCTCCACCCGAAACGCTCCACCTGCTCGGCCGAAGGCACCACCTTCTGATCGGCCCAGGGCTGGGCAATGGGTCGGCACCAAAGCCCAGGTGGTGCTCAAGGCCATGTCGCGGCCGCGAGCTGGTGGGCCAGCGTCACAACATCAAGGGAAGGTGGCCGTGCGGAAGCTTCCACCCCAGCTGAGCGTGAAGGCCACGGCCCGACCGGTCTGATCAATATTGGTGAGGTTGGAGCCTGACAGCCCCAGATACAGAGGCAACCCTCTCAAGGGGACATAGGAGAGGCTGGAGTTGAGACCTTTGCCTGCCCAGCCAACACTCAGCCCGAGATTGGGTATCAGCTCAACACCGACGGAGGCGAACACGCCACTGCTGAGCAGCTCCACCGCATCAACCCGCTCAAATCGGCCATCACCGCCGCCGACATTGACCTGGAGGGTCTGACGAAACGTTGGATCATTCGGTCGCAGTGGCATGGCAGCGGTGAGCACGCCGTAGACCGAGCCGCCGGGTTTGGGCCAGTCGCCGTAGGAGGCGATTCCAAGCCACCCAGCTCCAATCTGCAGGGCAAAGGAGTTTGTGCTGAGTAATTGGCGAGCGCAACGCACATCCAACGAACCACCATTTTCCGTATCAGAAAGGCTTTCAAGATTGAAGTCGATTTCCATGGCGACAAATCGACGTGCATTGCCGAGACCTACCCCGGCACCCAGCCAGCCATCAATCGACGTGCCGGTCTCGCCGTTGTCGTATCCATACATTGAAGTTGCAACGTAGTAGTTGCCCCATTCAGCGATGAAGGCCGAGGGGATCCCCGTGGGATTAAGGTTGGGCGGCTTGTAGGGCAGGGGAGCCTGCTCAGCTGGCTGTTCAGGAGATTGGGTCGTCTGAGCCGCAACCGGGGCTGGGGGCCAAACAGGCGCAAGCCAAGCAAGAACAATCGCCATGGCCAAAGAAGGGAAGTGTCGATATGGCGACTGCATGGGTCACGTCTCCACGCAGGACAGACCCGGACGAGAGGGCAACGGGAGTTGTTGCTGAAACCAGTGCAGGACTTCAGGGTTGAGTTGCCAATCCTCATGTCCAGTCGGGAGTGGCATCCACTCGGGTTGGGGCGCATGGAAATACACCAAGCCACACACTTCTGGAAAGCGACGGAGCGATTGGAGAGCCTCAGCGAGCCATGGTTGTTGATCTATGGAAGATCCGCTAACGCCGGTTTCAGCAATCAGTAGGGGCAGACCGTAGCGTTCATGCAGCCAGCGCTTCCGTTGCAGTCTGTTCGAAAAACTCTGCAGTGCGCCATCACCACTCCAGGCGCGACTTGTGTAGATCGAAATACCAATCAGATCCGCATAGTGATCGCCTGGCCAAAAGCGATCGGCTGAAGATGATCCGATCGGCGACCAGACCCAGCGGATGTTCTTGGGCTTCAGAGTGGAGACTTTGTTGTGCACATAGTGGTAGAGACGCAAATAATGACTAGGGTCGGTAAACGCCCATGGATATTGGCCGGCCTTGTCCATCTCATGGGCAAAGCGTAACAACACGGCTCCGGGATTGTCCGCCATCACTTTGGCGATGACAACGAGCCGCTGATCATGACGGCCGCTAAGCACATCAGGCAACAGATCCACATTGGTGCGACCAGCTGCACGGTCCGGGAACGGTTCAAGCGTGATCAATGGCAGGCGTTGGTGAGAAGTGGCGGATGAAAGAAATGATTGCAACTTTGGAACAGCATCTGGATCGTTCCAGTCGAGAAACATCGCATCCAAGGAAAATCCTGCCTGTTGGGCTTTAGTGGCTTTAAATTCATACAAACCAACCAGTGGAGAACTGGAGATGCTCAACGGCCCGCGACTCATCATCACAAGAAGGGATGCGCTGGCTGCCGAAGCAGCCAACATAACAATAGAGACAGAGGTACGCATACCATCAGAGGGAAGAAGATAGACCATATGAACTGAGTTGAAATGGAATGACCAGATCGTTGAAGCGCCACCAACAGCAGCCAAGGGTGAGCAGCATTGCTCCACCCACGATTCCGTAATGAGGAAGATACTTAATCAGGGAATGCCTACTCTGGCGATGACTCAGAAGAAGAATCGATGTTGCCGTTGCGGCAAACATACCTACGCTAATTAACGTGAGAAAGATGTATCCTTTTGCCAGCCTGGAGGTATCGGCAAATCGCGAAATAGCTGCCAGGCCGATCATCACGAAGAGTAGGTAGGGAACAAGAAACCTCAGAGGCAGCATGGCCACGGTGGTTTGTTTCTTGGTCACTTTGAAATCCACCGGTCTGGGCCAGATGCGCTCCCGCACAGCTTGCACAACTCCATGGCAAATCCAGGGCCCTCTGCTGAGTTCAAAAAGGGTCTGCTCCCAGGAGAGCAAAGGGGCATTGGCAGGTCGGAGAAGCCCGCAGCGACGGATGTAGACAACCGGCAGGACCGTGAGGACCATCTGAAGGCCGCTGAAGGCGAGAAATGTTGGATAATGGATGCGCATCCACGGTTGATCAAAAGAGATCGCCAACACGGGCAATGCGAGTGCCATAAGGCTCAAGCTGCCACGAATAGGATAAAAGATCTGGGCATAGAGAAATTGCAGGCGAATCGGTGGGGGCAACCTGAAAAAAAGTGGCTGGAGGTGATGCAGAAGAATATTGGTCAGGCTGCAAGACCACTGGAACTCCTGCACCATGGCGTCCTCAAATGTCTCCGGGCCCAGCCCTAAACAAATCGCCCGATGGGCAAAGGCCCCACGCCATCCGTGCGCATTGAGCAGCAATGTCGTGGAGTGATCTTCAGCCAGTTCAGGTCCGAGTCCTCCAGACTCCCGCAAGGCTGTGGTTCGCACGGCGTAATGACTGCCAATACAGAGTGGCGCCCAGGATCCATTGAATCCAAGTTGCATCGGCCCGTGTAGGACCGCTTCAGCAAACAGACGACCACGAGCCACCCAGCTACTGGAGGCATTAGTACTGCAGATGGATGGCGCGGCCACATAGCCAACCTCAAGATCATGGAAGGGCTGCAACATGGCTAAGAGATAGCCTGGCTGAGGAATATGGTCGGCATCAAGCTGCACAACAAGGTCATAATTCTCATAACCAAAGTGATCATAGAAGTAAGCCAGGTTTCCCTCTTTGCAGCGAGTGCGTCTTGGCCATGTCGGTCTGTGATAGTCAGCCACCCCGGCACGACTCGATACTTCCACCCCGTTTGCTTCACACCAGCAACAGACCTCCTCAGAGGGCTGTTCATCGGCCAACCATGTGTCATGTTGCGGTTCCTGGGCAAGCATGGCCACGAGGGTTTCCTTCACCAGTCCCCAGGGCTCAGAAGGAGCTTTTGTCACCACCATCGCCACACGACATTCTGCTGGAACCAGGAGGTCAGGGCGTACCTGACGCATCCGTAGAAAGAGATAAAAGGGCCAGACAGGGAGCCCTGTGGCATAGGAGAGCAACACGAGATTGAACAGGGTGCCCGGGAGACTCACCCACACAGAGGGCTGGAAAGCCCAATGCCAGAAGGCCAGGGTGCCCAGCACCCAGAACATGATCAGCCATAGAAGGAGGCGGTGCTGGCGGGGATTGAGGACGGGAGCATAAATTTCCATGCCGAAATTACCTAAATGAATACTGTGCTTCTCGATAACATGCACGAATGTCCTGAAAGAGGACGCCCCCTTTAACGCTCAGCATAAGAGTCGAATGATGATGAGTGCTTGGAATTGACAATGCAGATATCAATCAAAAGCGCAAAGGATGGGGGCCCTATTCCTCAGCAAGTGAGGGCAGCGTCGTGATAGGCCAATTGTTGCTCCACCTGCTTCCTCACCACGGCCTGATAATCGCTGAAATGCTCATTGAGCATTAGTAGCCAGAGGTATTCATCCAGCACCTGGGGGTGATTCAGGCAGATCTGCACCAGACGGCGCCAGAACACCCAGCGGGTTTCGCGCACCACGCCCTGCCGCCAACAGATGATCAACACCCCACGCATCAAACCAGGACTCTGGTTCCCTCCGCGCAGCTGGGGATCCCGCCCACGGGCCAGTTTGCAGCTGTAGGCGTAGACCCTTTCCAGGTAGGGGATCGGGTCGTAGAGGTCGGCGAAGGCCTGCAGGAATTCCGCCGCCAGCTCATGAATCGGCCTAGAGGGGGTGAAATTCAACAGGTGGGTTTGGACCCCTTCATCGAACCCCTCCGCATGCTGCACAAGGCGATGCTCGGCCGCCAGCCGATGCCAGAGGGCCGTATTCGGCAAGGCCTGCAACAGACCCACCATGGCCAGGGGAATCCCGGTCTGGTTCACAAAGGCGGTGATGCGCTCTCCAGCGCCGGGTTTTTCTCCATCAAATCCAAGGATGAACCCCGCCATCACCTCGAGGCCATGGCTCGTGATCCGGTCCACTGCATCGGCAAGTGGGGAGCGGGTGTTTTGCCGTTTGTTCGTCACCCGCAGGCTCTCCTGATCGGGCGTTTCAATTCCCAGGAACACACGCCTGAATCCGCAGGCGGCCATGGCCTCCATCAGGTCGTCATCGTCAGCCAGATCAACGGAGGCTTCAGTGGTGAAGAGAAAGGGATGGCCGTGCTGTTCCTGCCAATGCTGAAGAGCTGGCAGCAGCAGCTTCACGTTTCGCTTGTTGCCGATGAAGTTGTCATCCACCAGGAAGATTTCATTCCGCCAGCCCAGCGCCAGCAGGGCCTCCAGCTCCGCAATGATCTGTTCCGGCCGCTTGGTGCGTGGCTTGCGACCATAGAGAACAATAATGTCGCAAAATTCACACTGGAACGGGCAGCCACGGGAAAACTGAATCGCCATCATGCTGTAGGCCTGGCGATCCAGGAGATCAAAACGAGGAATGGGTGAATGGGTCACGTCAGGCCGCTCGCCATTAGCGCTGAACCGTCCTTTTGGCTCTCCCCTTTTCAGGGCGTCCAGAAAGAGAGGGATCGTGATCTCCCCCTCATCCAGCACAAGAAAATCCGCCTGCGCCAGCTCCGGGGCATCGGGTGTGGAGGTTGGAAACGGCCCCCCAACGGCCACCGGCAAGCCATGGGCTTTGGCCGCAGCGATCTGCTGCTGCAGATCCCTTTTCTGCACCAACATCGCGGAAGCGATCACCACATCGGCCCAGGCCCATTCCTCGGGCTTCACCGGCCGGATGTTGCAGTCCACCAGCTTCAGCTGCCAGTCGTCAGGCAGCAATCCAGCGACGGTGATCAGACCCAACGGGGGCAGAAGCACCTTGCGCCCGAGAAGGTGGAGGGCGTGGTTGAAACTCCAGTAGGTCTTAGGGAACTGGGGATAGATCAGCAGAACATGCAAGGCCATCCTCTGCCCCATCAGGGCCTGTGTTGCCTGAGCATGAGCAGCTGAATCTCGATTGACCGTAAGAGAGGTCAATGGTCTGCAGTGCTGCGGCTCTTCTGCTGCCGTGCCTCAGGGAGGAGGCACCTCAGCGGAGGGTGAGCAGATCGCGGCCCCCACTGATCGCTTGCACAGCCAGCAGCAGGGCGGTGAGGAAGGCGGCGCCGGTGTGCAGGCGCCTCCAGGCCGGACGGCTGCGTATTTCCGGCGCGGCGGCCATGGCAAAGAGCAGCAGGCCGGCGAGCAGCACGCCACTGATGGCATGGTTTCCCCAGACCCGCTCCCACGGGCGGGTGCCCTGGAACCACAGGGGGGGCTGGGCCACCAGCAGGATGAGGGCTCCCCAGCTGAGCAGGGCGCCCGTGGCTCGGGCCGCTGGGCGCCTGGTCCGCCAGAGGGTCAGGCAGCCAACCAACGCCACGGTGGCCGGCAGCAGCAGTGGGATCCCGCCAGTGGCGACGCCATTGCGGGCCAGATTCGCGGCCAGGGCCAGAAGCACGGCCACCACGGTGCCAGTGGTGACCCAGCGGCCGTGATCCACATGCTCCACAGGCACCGTGGCCGCGATGGGGTTGATCTCGAGCCGCCGTTCCCGCACCAGGATGCCCAGCCGGATCGTGGCTCCCACCACCGGATAGACGAACAGGATCATCACCACCGGATGCAGGAGCTGCAGCCAGTCGACAAGCGTCAGGTCTGCCGGCGCTGTGAACCGAAGCAGGACAGGTGTCATGACCCTGAAGCGACAGAGCAGCTGCTCACTGGGGCGGTTTCACACTGGGGCAAGGGTTGCTGCCAAACATGCCGGTCAGCTTCTGCAGGCCCATGGTGTAGGTCTGCTGTGCGGCCGCCTTTCCGCCACTGGCTGATGCCGACTGAACTTTGCCGGCGAATTGTTGGCAGGCCTGTTGCTGCTGGGGGTTGGCCGCAGGATTGGCGGGGGTTACGGGGGCGCTGCCGGCGGTTGGCGAAGGCGTGGCTGGTTGGGCCGCTGGGACGGTAGCCGTAGGAGCAGGAATGTCGGTGCAGGGGTTTTCCCCGAAGCGGGCCACCAGCTGCAACACACCCTGCTGATACACCTGCTGAGCTGCGGGGGTGTTGCCACCGGCCTCCTGCAGCTTGGTGGCGAACTGCTGGCAGGCTTTCCGTTCCTGGGCGCGGCGGGCCACAGGCCCCGCCATGAGGGGCCCCGGCACAACCGCACTCACCAAACCCCCAAGCAAAAGAAGCACGGGAAGGGATCGTTCCAAACGGATCTTGGAGGTCGCCATCAGCGGTGTGGGCCGGCCAGGAAGAGGCCACTGTATGGCGCGAAGGACTGTCAATGGCGGATGGTTACGGCCTTGTGCGCCAAGCGGAAAGCAATACCCCTGCGCCTAGCACGGCAAACACCGACACCGCAGCCGTGGCCCCCAGGTCGCCGCCGAGGCCGGCCAGGTGGGGCTGAAATCCGAGGCTGAAGAGAGCAAACAGCAGGCCCATCAACAGCAGTAGACGCCGCGGATGGGGGGCAAGCCGTTCGGGAGTGGTCATGCCCACAAAGCTGGCTCCAAGCCACACGGTGGCAAGAGGCAGGGGCGCCACGAGGCCCGCCGCGAGCGAGGGCAGGGCGGAACCGAGCACCACACCGAAGCCCAGGCGGTAGCTCAGGAGATGGGTCAGCAGCGGCGAAGCAAGGGCAAAGCCCAGCACCAGGGCACGCTCGAAGCTGGAGAAAACAGGCAAGTGGGCGCCGGGGCCCAGCGCCCCGAAGGCAGCCGCCAGGGGCCAAACGCCCACCACCGCGAGAAACGCTGTGGTGCCCAACTTGCCCCCGATGCCGAGCCAGCTGTTACCCAGCAGGCCCAGCAGCAGTCCGGCCAATGCTCCAGCGAGCAGCACCCAGCCTGGATGGGGAAACACCAGTTCAGAGGTCATCCCGGCAAAGGCCCCGCAGTAGAGGGGGGCGGCCAGCTCGTGCCAGGGGGGCTTGGCGCCGCCGAGCCGCTCCGCCAGACTGCCCATTCCGGCTCAGCAGCACCACCCCCAGCGCACCCAGGGTCGCCAGGGCCACGGGCCTGGGGTGGGGAGCACCAGCAGGCCCGTGGTCGCCATGGTGCAAAAAACCCACCAGCGCCGTCAGCCCCAGGAGGGTGAAGGCCAGCAACAGCAGAACTTGCGCTCCCCATACAAACCCACCCAAATAAAACAGGGCGAGCACGCCGGCCATCAGCAGAGCCAGGGGTCTGGGACTGGAGCTCGAAAACGGGCGCGTCGTAAAACCCATGCCTCACTTGCAGCGTCGCCGTACTGAAAGCCAGCAATTGACGCCTTCGCCAGATGATGTCACATGCTTGCACCTGACAGCCATTGAAGAAGCGGTTTGCGCAGAGCCAGCGCCGGCCGTTCAACCCAGCGATACATTGCCCAGGCCATCACCCCTGTCACGATGGCACTGATTGCGAACATCAGCAGAGGTTGCCGCAAATCCAGCCAATGGCGGAGCGCTTGCTGGATCGGCCAGCCGAGCAGAAAGATCCCGTAGCTGAGATGACCAATGCGTGCGATCCTGAGGTCAAAAAGAAAGGGCCTGGAGCCGAGAAAGATCACCAGGTAGGCACCGAAAAAGAGAAACGCCTGATGGGGGAAGCCGAGAAGAAACCCGGCCACAATTCCGGAGCAGCAGAGATGGGCAATGGCTCGACTCATCCCGAGATGCTGGGTGAGCCACCAGACGACGATTCCTGCGGAGAAATAAGGAAGCAGATAGGTGCTCACGGGTAGCCATTGGAAGATCGCCGGATTGATCAGAACAGACGCACCCAGCACACCCAGCACCAACACCACCAGACCCGGAAAAGGGAAAAGCATCCAGAGGCCTAGAAGGAGGCCGGAGTAGAAAACCACAATGCTCAACGACCAGAGCGAGCCATTCACCACCTGTGAGGTCGAACTGGTGTAGTTGAAGATGTTTGGCAGGTGTGCATCGTTCAGCGTTGTCAAAGACTGCTTGATATACACCAACCAGTGTCCGCTGGCGAAATAGGCTGCGGGCCCACCGGCACTGCAGAGAGGAGCAATGATCAATGCAGTGAACAGGATGCAGCAGATGAACCCAGGCAGGAGCCGCATTGCCCTATTAATAACAAACCGAGAAAAATCTGAATTCCGATGCAATGCGCGTGAGAGAAGAAAACCACTGATAATGACAGACATGAAAAGTCCATAAAGACCGATGATATTTTTATCGCCCTTGAATAACATCTGGAAGGGCTCCGAGGCCTCACTATCCAATGCGATGAGGTAAGAGTGCGAAAAGAGAACTGAAAGAGATCCAAGGAGTCGCAGCGCATCAAAACCAGGTAGCTTGCTTTTGTCCTGAATTGTCATTTCCACAGCTTCTCATCGTGAACATAGACATATAGAACTAACAACAGAAGCAAGGCACTTGTCAGCCAAGTGGCACGACAGACTCCAGCAACTCAGCTGATTATTTCTACCCTCTAATTGTAAGAGTCCAGAAGACTAGCGATTCCCTTCTGATGGCACAGATCTGCCGCATCCCTGTGCCCGATCTGTGGACATTTTGTTCCTGTGCGCATAGCTGCTTCAGGTCTGCCGCAGATACGTGCAGCTTCACAACATGCTCACCACGCCGGTGCCGATGTCGCAGAAAGCGCTGCGGATGGTCAGCTTCCCCTGGGCGGAGGCCTCTTGCAGCACCTTGCTGCGGAGAGTGAGTTGACCGGCCGCAGCCCTGGCGTTCCCCTGCACCGCTTGGGTGAGGGTGTCCCCGCGCTTAAGGCTGGCGCGAATGGGGGTCACCAGTTGCTCCAGCAGGGGCGTGAGCGGCGCAGCCGCCATGGCAGCCTTCACCGCACCGCAGCCGCTGTGACCCATCACCAGGATGAGGGGGGTGTCGAGAACGGAAACGGCATATTCCAGCGAGGCGATGGCGTCATCAAAGGCGGTGTTGCCTGCGCAGCGCACTTCAAACAGCTCTCCGGAACCACAGGCGAACAGCCAACTCGGATCCACCCGGGAATCGGCGCAGGACAGGGTGGCCGCAAAGGGCTTCTGCCCCTGGGTCAGAGCCACCGGATCGATCTGACATTCGTTGTCCCAGATCCGATTGAGCGTCTGCATGCGCGATTGCGGCGAGGTTTGTGCACGGCTATCGGCCCAGGCTTCTGCAAAGCGGGCATTTCCGTCCATGAGGCGTGTCAGCACATCCGTGGGTGTGCAGGCACCCAGGCGTTTCAGCAGTTGCGGATCCATCCCGATATCTGCCGCCACGCTCTGGACTCGCCCCAGGGGCAGGACAACGGAGGCCATGCCCAGGGCGGATCTCTTCAGGAGGTCACGACGGTGCATGGCTGGAGAACAACTCCTCCATTGATATCAGCACTTCCTGTTTTGTTGTCCTCCTGGCCGCCAACTGCCCCCCAGCGCAACACGATGAAGAATGACGTTGTGGTCTGCCCCCCGTGCACCTGAGCATCGGCTGTCAGTTGGAGCTGGATTGCGAGCGAGCCACACCCCTGCTGGCCCTGGTGCATGTCCACACCAGCCTCGTGCCGGATTTGGCCGAGCCGGAAGATCTCCGGGTGTGGCCTGAGCGCCCCTACGAGGTGCTGACCGACCAGACGGGGAACCGCTGGTGCCGTCTGCTGGCTCGGCCCGGTCATACCGCCCTGGGGTACGCCACCCATATCAAAGTGCCAGACCACACCGATCCGGTGTTGCCCCATGTGCGCCAGTGCCCGATCGAAGCCCTGCCGATCGAGACCTACCGCTTCCTGAACGCCAGCACCTACTGCGACACGCCGGCCCTGATGGACCTGGCCTGGACCACCTTCGCAGGAATTTCTCCTGGATGGCCCCAGGTGCAGGCCATCTGCGACTGGGTTCATGAAAAGATCCGCTTCGACTACGGGGCGTCATGCCCCCATCAGACCGCCAGCGGATCGGTTGCCTCCGGTGCGGGTGTCTGCCGCGACTACGCCCATCTGGCGATCACCCTCTGCCGCTGCCTGAACCTTCCCACCCGCTACTGCACCGGCTATCTGGGCTACACCGGGATTCCGATGGGCGAGGCTCCCGTGGATTTTTCCGCCTGGTTTGAGGTGTTCCTTGAGGATCGCTGGTATGTGTTTGACGCCCGCCACAACATCCCTCGCTGCGGCCGTGTGCTGATTGGCCGGGGGCGGGATGCGGCCGATGTTCCCTTCCTGCGCTCCTTCGGGGCCCACCAACTCAGTGCCTTCCAGGTGATCACGGAAGCCATTCCTTCCGATACGCCATGCATCAGCAGGCCGGAGCCGCAAGAGCTGGAGTGCCAACCCGCACGGTGAGGGCTGGGAGCCTGGCCCTAGAGAAGTCGAGAGCCACTGCTCTGCTCACGCTGCTGGGGGTCGAACACGGCGGCGATGGAGCGAATCAACCACCGGCCCGATGGGGTGACGCGCAGCAGGCCGATTCCGTTTCGCTGCTCCAGCTCCACCAGCCCATCATCTGCCAGTCCCTGGAGCAATTTCCACTCCTTGCGGAAACGGGTCAGGTCGAGGGTTGCCGAAAATGCACACATCACTCCACGGATCAGCTCACGCCGCTCCAGCACCTCGGGATCCTGCACCACCAGCCCCCGCTCCACAGGCAACCGTCCCTGCTCCAAGGCGGCGGCATAGCCCTTGAGATGGCGTTCGTTCTGGAGGTAGAGATGACGAAACTGACTGATGGCTGACGGACCGATGCCGAGGAGCTCCAGGTCGCCGCTGGTGGTGTAACCCTGAAAATTGCGATGCAGCAGACCGGAGCGGGCGGCTTGCGCCAGACTGTCATCGGCCAAGGCGTAATGGTCCATCCCGATGGCCTCATAGCCACTGCTGCAGAACATCTGCTGGGAGTCTTCCAGCATCTCCAGACATTCGCGTTGGCTGGGGAGATCCCCAGCCGCAATCTGGCGCTGCAGGGGAAATTGGTTGGGCAGGTAGGCAAAGGAGAACAGGGAAACCCGATCCGGACGCAACTCCTGCACCAGAGACAGGGTATGGCGAAAACGTTCGGGGGTCTGGAGCGGTAAACCGCAGATCAGGTCGACATTCACACTCTGGAAGCCGGCTTCCCGCAACCAGTGCATCACCCGGCGCAATTGATCCACGGGCACCACCCGATTCACCGCCGCCTGCACCGCGGGATCGGCATCCTGAATGCCGAAGCTGATGCGCTGGAATCCCAACGCGCGTAGATGCAACACCGTCTCTCGCCCCAGATGTTCCGGATTCACTTCGATGGAGGCTTCCAGATCGGAAGCCATGAAAAAATGCTGTTCCAGCAAGCCCCAAAGCTGGGCGAGCTCCCTGTGGTTGAGATAGTTGGGCGTGCCACCGCCCCAGTGCAATTGGGCCAGGGTCCGGCGCTGGGCCATGGCTTCCCCGATCAACTCCAGCTCCCGTCCCAACCAAACCAGGTAGGGCTCGACCACCTGGGAGCCGAGGTGGGTCGTGACCCGATGGCAGCCGCAATACCAACAGGCATGCCGACAGAAGGGGACGTGCACATAGAGCGAGAGCGGAGCGCTGGCAGGTTGGGCCAGTTGCTGGCGCAAGTGGGTGGGCCCCACGCTCTCATCAAAGGCCGCCGCCGTGGGATAGCTGGTGTAGCGGGGCACGGGTCTGTCGTATTTGCGGAGGAGCTGGCTCAGGCGTTGGCCATGGGCAAGGGCAGGCATGGGAGGGCGGAGGCAGGGGAGCGAAGGAGGTGCAAAGGGTGTGGCGGAGGCCTCTACTGGCACCCGGGGTCAGCGCCAAGCCAGGCCCTCGAGGTGGTCCAGCTCGCCCAGGAGCTGCTGGGTGGTGTCAAAGGCAAGGTCCGCCTCCTCCAGGAGCTCCTCTTCCTGTTGACCCGCGAGCACCAACTGTTCAATGCCCTGATGCAAGGCCTGTTTCAGGGAGTTGGGATCCTGATCAAAGATCCAGAATGTGAGCGCCGGCATCCCGTTTCGGTGAAGAATGGCATTGGCGGCCTGTCCCAGACGCTGGCCACCCGAGAGATCGCCCCCGTAACGGAGATAGATATGGGCCATCAGACGATGGGGCTCCTGAGCCGCTACCCATTGGATCCGCTCGAGCCAGCGTTCCGCCACCACTGAAGGGGGGAGGGGGGAGAGGACGGACAGGGTGGCCAGATCGTGGCTCAGGGCCGTGGAGCGGGCCAGGGCATGCCAGGGGATAGCGGTTGCCCCAAGGACAGAGGCAAGGGCTGGGCCTTCCCGCTCCAACAAGGCGTAGACGGGTTGCAGGGCGCACAACAGGGCTGCGATCTGCCCAGGTTGGGCACGGTGCTCCAACAGGGCCCGGGAGAAGGTCATGCCCTCCGCTTGGTGGTGGGCTTTGCCGATCCGGGAATGGAGGCGGCGCACCCGGGGGCCAAATCCTCTGCGGAGGAGGGCGTCAGCCTGATCGGCGTGACTGGAGATGGGTGCGGAAACAGGAGAGGGACTAGCTGGCATGACGGGCAGCGGACTTTGACGGGTTCAACGCTACAACACTTCCATTGTTATGCATGCATGTTGTCATTTCTCTCGCAAGCCGCTAAGGCAGCGGGTAGGGGATGGTTGAGCGCCTCGTGTTCCTCCAGCCAGAGATCGGAGAAATCCATATCGATGCAGTCATCAAACCAAGGCCCCCCCAGGGTGTAGTGAAGCAAGCGAGCCCCATCGGGAACGGACTGCACGCCCACGAGCACGTTCCATTCGGGTGGCAAGGAGCCAATGTCCCCGTCATCCAACCAGGCAAATTGATGAAGAAACAACCCGGGGGCGACATTGATCAGCTCCGGCGTGATGGATCGGCAGCGGCTGCAGTTGAAGAGCATCACGGAAGACCAGTTCTTCCTGGCATAGGGGGTTTGCCTCTCCCCTTGAAACTTCAAGCCGGGACTGCACTGGTGATGGTGCTTCACCAGTTGCACGGCATAGCGATCATCGCGCAGATCCCAGAGCTCACTGATGTCGCTCAGACAAAGCATGTCCGCATCAAAAAAGACTGCCCAGCCTTGGTAGTTGCAGAGCCAGGGCACAAGAAAGCGGCTGAAGGAAAAATCCGTGCTCTGGAGAAGGCTCCGCTGCCTCTGATAAACCGAGCCAAGCTGGGACAGGCGGATCTGGCTGATGCTCACGGGCCTGGTGGATCGGGCCTGAATGGAATTGGCAAGCACGTTGATGGCAACGTTCTCGCGTGGGTCGTAACCGATGAATACTCTGATCGAATCCATAGGAAAAAAAGAAATGAAACAGGCAGTCCGTCAATTAATCCAACCGTCCGGAGGGTTCCATGGGTTGCAGAAATTGCCTGAGCACGAGCCAAGCGAAGTGAAGTCTGGGAATGATCTGGCGCAAGGGTTGTCTCTTGCTGTCAGCGATCTGGCGAAAGCGATCCACCGCTTGATCCCGGAGCTGGAAAAAACCAGCATCAAGCGAAAAGACCACAGGAAAGGCTCGCCTTGCCGTGCGATTGGTCTGGCTGATCACGTCCGCATCAAATCGTTGGGGATCCAAACCCAGAAGACGATAAAAATCAGCCCTCTCACCCACCGTGAGGCTATGGGTGAGAAAAACGCTCCAAAGGAAAAACCGACTGAGCAATCGCCCTCGTAGACCCGTATTCAAACCTGGCCAGCAGCGGATCAAGAGATTAAAGATATCTCCATGGCGGTTTTCATCCTGACACCAGGGTTCAAAGAAATGGAACAGTGGTGCGAAGGCATTCTCAGGGTGAGCTTTAAGATGGCGATCGATCAGGATATAGCGCCAGTACCCGATCTTTTCAGAGAGATACACGGAATACAGCACCCAGTCGAGGGGAAACCAGATCAGGGGTCTTTTGCCGCTGAGGGAGGGGAGATCGATCTGGATCCCCTCGGCAACGAGGGCACGGTTGAGGAAACCGGCGTGGCGGGCTTCATCTCGGGCCATCAAATGGAACAGTCGGCTCAACTCGGGGCGGTGGGCTTTCTGCAGCTGACGTGCGAGCTCCTTGAACAGAAGAAAGCCTGAGAATTCCGACACACAGGAGCGCACAAGGTAGCTCTCATAGGCCATCTTCTCGGCGGGGCCAAGGCGCTGTTGGCGATGGAGCAGAGCCTGGCGATCAAAGTGCTCCCTGCTGTAATCGGCTTCCATCTCGGCCAGCACGGCCTGGAAACAGGGCTGCTGTCTCTCCATGTTCGTGCGGGCCGCCCTGGCAAAGTCGGTGGTGTAGAACCGCGGCGTAAGCAGGTTTTCGCGCAGGTGAGGCGCAGGAGCAGCATGGGCCATGGCGGGCAAGACAGACTGTACGTCGCACAGCGTATAACATCATCGTTGTTTCGTGTAAGCGACATCCCATTGTTATGCTGTAAACTGGTTCTATTGCATGCTCTTGATCAACCGCGCCATGGAGCACTTGGCGGATTACTTCAAGGTCTTTTCCGAACCCAATCGGCTCACCGTGCTCACGGCCCTCCAGGCAGGCCCCCTCAATGTCACCGCAGTGGTCGACAGCACTGGTCTCAGTCAGGCCCTGGTGTCGAAACACCTCAAGCTTCTCACGATCGCGGGGGTGGTGCAGCGCCGGCCGGAGGGATCCCTGGTGTATTACGAGGTGGTGGATAAGGGCGTGTTCAAGCTCATGTCCCAAGCCGACAAGCTTCTGACGGCATCCCGTCGCCAGAAGCTGGACGCCCTCGCTGCCATTCTCTGATGGGAGCGGGGCACACCACCCTGGAGGAGTTGCGGGTTGCCCTGGCGGCGGGGGTTCGCGATCTGCCAGGCCTGCAGCTGGGCGGAATCGATGCCCAGGATCTCCATCTCGCCCACTGCCAGCTGCAGGGCAGCTGCTTTAAGGAAGCTCGCTTCGGTCGGGCCAGCCTGCGCCAGGCGCAGGTACAGGAGTGCCGCTTTCAGCAGGCTCTCCTCTGGGGCGCCGATCTCTCCGGTCTGCAGGCCCAGGGATCCTTCTGGCACGATGCCGACCTCTCAGGCTCACGCCTGCAGGGGGCGGTCTTCGACCATGCCCTGATGCATCGCTGCTGCCTGCGCGGGGTGTTGGCCGCCAGCAGCCGTTGGCGGGAGGCCCGGATGGTGGAGGCCGATTTCCGTTCCGGGCTCGACCAACTCACCGATCTGGGCGATGCCGATTTCACAGGGGCCGATTTGAGTTTTGCCCAACTGGAAGGGGCGAATCTCAATGGAGCAACTCTCCAGGGGAGTTGTCTCTATGGCGCCAACCTACGGAGGTGCGACCTGCGCCAGTCCAACCTCCTGGGATGCGACCTGCGGGACACCCAGCTGGATGGTGCCCTGATGGAGGGTGCCCAACTCGGCTGAATCGCGGACCTTCTGCCTCGATCAAGGGATAGGGCGAAGAGCCGAAGGAGCCGGAGCTGGAGTGCCATCCCGCACCGTGACCGCCGGCGGAACGGTATCCGCAGCACGGTCCAGTCGTGGGTGCTGTGGGGAGCGTTTCCCAACGCACCCGGCGGGCCGTACCGCTGTGGCCTTCATCGAAAGCCCTGGGCGGGTGCCAGCAGCGCCGCGTTGCACCCATTGACCCAACAAAAAACCCCCTCCAATGGAGGGGGTTCGTTGATCCAACAGAAGCTGGAGAGCTAACTTCAGCCGATGGAAGGAGCCACCAGAGCCACAGGGGTGGCTTCTGCAGAGGCCAGATCCAGGGGGAAGTTGTGAGCATTGCGCTCGTGCATCACTTCCATGCCCAGGCCAGCACGGT
>JBBASA010000041.1:0-8576 GCA_040399515.1 Cyanobium sp.
GGCCGAAGCCACACGCCCCTCAAACGTGCGTGTCTACCAATTCCACCACATCCGCAGAAGATGGCCGGCAGGAATCCTGCACGTCCGGTGGGACTTCCAGCAAGAGCTGGAAGCACCTCAGCAATATACCCATAGCTCGGCGCTGGGATGCGCCTGGGGGGCCCAGTGTGCGCTGATACAGTCCATATCTTCGATCCCATTGCCCAGGCGCGGATGCCCATCGGCAAGCTGCTGATCGCCAACCGAGGGGAAATCGCCCTGCGCATCCTGCGCACCTGCAGGGAGCTCGGGATTGCCACCGTGGCCGTCCACAGCACGGTTGATCGCAATGCGCTGCATGTGCAGCTGGCGGATGAGGCGGTCTGTGTCGGCGATGCGCCCAGCAGCCGCAGCTATCTGAACATTCCCAACATCCTTGCGGCCGCTACCTCCAGAGGGGCGGATGCCATCCATCCGGGCTATGGGTTTCTGGCGGAGAGTGCCGCCTTTGCGGAGATCTGCCGCGACCACGGCTTGACCTTTGTGGGTCCTTCCCCGGAGGCAATCCTGGCCATGGGGGATAAGGCCACGGCCAAACGCACGATGCAACAGGTGGGTGTGCCCACCATCCCCGGCAGTGAAGGGTTGCTGGAGTCGGTGGAGGACGCCATGGACCAGGCCCAGCGCATGGGGTTCCCGGTGATGATCAAGGCCACAGCAGGTGGGGGGGGCCGGGGCATGCGTCTGGTGCCGTCAGCCGACCAGTTGGAGCGGCTCTTCAAGGCAGCCCAGGGTGAGGCAGAAGCGGCCTTTGGCAACCCTGGGCTCTACATGGAGAAATTCATCGACCGCCCCCGCCATGTGGAGGTGCAGGTGCTCGCCGATCGCTTCGGCAACGTGGTGCACCTTGGGGAGCGGGACTGCTCCATCCAGCGGCGGCATCAAAAACTCCTGGAGGAGGCCCCCAGTCCGGGTCTAGACCCTCTGGTGCGGGAGCGCATGGGGGATGCGGCGACGGCGGCGGCACGCACCATCGGCTACGAGGGTGCAGGCACGGTGGAATTCCTGCTCGATCGTTCGGGCGGCTTCTATTTCATGGAGATGAACACCCGCATCCAAGTGGAGCATCCGGTCACGGAGATGGTCACGGGACTCGACCTGATCGCGGAACAGCTGCGGATCGCCGGCGGAGAGCCCATCAGTGTGGCCCAGGAGGAGGTTCGCCTGCAGGGCCATGCCATTGAGTGCCGGATCAACGCCGAGGATCCACGCCAGAATTTCCGGCCATCCCCAGGGAAGATCACGGGCTGGCTGCCGCCCGGAGGCCCGGGCGTGCGGGTGGACAGTCACGTGTACACCGGATACGACATTCCGCCCTTTTACGACTCCCTCATCGGCAAGTTGATCGTCTGGGCCCCCACCCGGGAGCTGGCCTTGCGACGACTGCGTCGCGCCCTGTCTGAATGGGCCGTGACAGGCATTCCCACCACCATCGAATTCCATCTGGCCTTGCTGGAGCAGCCAGAATTCCTGAACGGCCAGGTGTACACCAAATTTGTGGAAGAAAAAATGCTGCCCCTCAGCTGAGGGCGGCCAGCTGGGCCTGACGAAGCACCTGGGTCAGGAGGCCCTGCTGGCCCACCAGCAGTTCCCGGGCCAGGCTCACCAGGCCCACCCAGATCACGGGGCTCACATCTACTCCGCCGATGGGCTGGATCAAGGCACGGGTTGGGGCCAACAAGGGCTCAGTGAGCGCCCCCAACCAGCGAAGCTTGCCCTGGTTGGGATCAAGCTGGGGGTACCAGGTGAGCACCAGGCGGGCAAGGAAGAGCAGGGTCCAGGCCGCCAACCCAAGGGCCAGGGCCAGATGGGCCCCTGAAAGCAGGCCTGGAGACGCCATCACAAAAGCTCAAACCACATCGGAAAAAGCCTAGAGACTCCAGCCTCCTGCCTAAGATCCATCCCAGCAAATACCTTCGCCCATGACCCCCTCCCTGGCCAATTTCCTGAGCAGCCTGTTCTGGGGTGCGGTGATCGTGGTCGTCCCGATTGCCCTGGCTCTGGTCTTCATCAGCCAGAACGACCGGGTCGACCGTCGCCTCTGAGTCCCACTCCTCGCTAAGGCTGCTGCCGATCAACCAGCCACTGTTGTGAGATTCCTTAGAGTGGGGTGATCAGCAAGAGAGTCCCCCTTGGTTAATGCCAGCCTGAACTGGGCCAGCATCGTTGGCATCGTCCTGGCCGTGGGCGGTGCCTTCCTCTATTTCATGAGGAGCTTCAAGCCAGCGCTGGCCCGTGATTACGACGTTTTTTTTGCCGCCATCGGCCTGTTGTGCGGAGGCATCCTGTTTTTCCAGGGTTGGCGGCTCGATCCGATTCTCCAGTTCGGCCAATTTCTGTTGGCCGGAACCACGGTTTTCTTCGCCTACGAAAGCGTGCGGCTCCGTGGGATCACCACCGAGCAAGCCCGACGCTCCACCTTTTTCGAGGATGAGGAACCGGCTCCCTTCCGGCCCCGAGGGGGCATGGGTCCAGGGGCATGGGACGGCCCGGACCGCCTCAGCGAACCTGAACCCCTGCGCAGACGAATCCGATCCAGGGAAGAAGAGGAGGACGACTTCTACCGCCCCCGACGCGCCAGCCGGGCGGCCATTCCCGAGCGGGCAGCCAGCCGCATGGGCTACCGCGAAGATTGGGAACCGGAAGATTCCGGCCCGCAGGATCGCTCCCAGCCCAGCCCCAGTGCCTATCGCGCCAGCAGTGTCCGCTCAGCCGCGACCGACTTTGGCGCCAGGCGGAAGGACAAGGAGGACATGGGAACCAGCCGCCGGGGCAGTCGGCCCATGCCGGGCAGCAGACGCCCCAGTTCTTCCGCCGAGATGGACCAGCGGCCCACCGGCGGCGGCCTCGGTCCTTCGGGGATGCCCCAGGGAAGCCCCATGGGCCGGAGCGCAAGGGGCGATCGTGCCGCAGCGGATGGGCTGAGTGATGCGGAATTCAGCCCGATCAACCCCTCCACCCGCCCCCCGGCCAGTGGCCCTGCCAATGGACCGGGGATGGCGAGCAACCGACCCGCTGAGGGATCCCCCTCCCCCCGTGACAATTCGTCCCGCTTCGACGACTGACCACCCGCCCCATCGATCCAATCCCCAGGCTTCAGCCAGACGTCTGAGGCTCCTTCCCGTTCTGGTCGTCCTGTGTTGGGCTACTCAGGCCTGCTCGACCGTTCCCTGGCAGGCCCGTCGCTCCACTGGGCCCACAGGCGTGTTCGGCCAGGACACGGATCGGCAGGAACCGGCCCTCAGCGGCGATGGGCAATGGCTGGCCACCCTCCTGCTCCGGGACGGAAGCCCCACCCTGCTGCTCCAGGAGCAACCCTCCGGCCGCAGGGTGCCCCTGCCCAAACTGCGTGGTCTGACGCCCCACCGGTCCCCTTCCCTGAGTTGGAACGGTCGTTATGTTGCCCTGGTGGTGCAGCAGGGGCCAAGGCGGCAGGTCGTGGTAGAGGATCGGGCCAGCGGCCGGCTTCACCGGCTCCAACTGCCTGTCGGGTTGGAGCCTGAACGCCTGAGCTTGGCCCCGGATGGGCGCCGGCTGGCCGTCTCCACCGTGATCCAGGGCCGTCCCCAGGTGCAGCTCTTTGACCTGTCCGGTGCCCTGGAACCGGATCTCCCGCCAGCCCAGGCCCTCCAGGGCCCAACTACCCCGATGGAGAGCCGATGAAAAGGGCAGATCATCGGGCCATGGGCCTTGGCATGGGGATAGGGGCAGGATTAGCACTCTTGCTGTTCGGATGCATGGGGCCCATGCCCCTGCCGATGGGCGCCCTGAACGGCCAGTTGGTTCAGCAGGGAAGCCACCGGGAGCCCAGCCTCTCGGGGCGATGGCTGGCCCTGATTGCCAACAGAAACGGACGGGACCAGGTGGAGCTGGTGGATGTGGAGCGCCAGCGACCTGTCCCCCTTCCCGGCCTCAACCGGCCGGATGCCTTGCCCCTGAGTGTGGGGGTTGATGGGGCCGGGGAGCGGCTGGCGGTGGTGCGACAGGTGGCCGGTCGAACGGAATTGGTGCTCTATCGCCGGGGGCTACTGAGCACGGAGATCATCCCCATGGCTCCCGCAGGGGTCCCCAGGCGGGCCGCCCTTCGGGCCGATGGACGGGAGATGGCCGTGGAGGTCAGCCGCGATGGGCGGGTGCAGGTCGACCTCATCCAGGTGCCCTGAAGCCCATCTTCTGCTCAAGGCACCAGGCCCGCCCAATGCAGAAAGGTGTCGTGGCTGAGGAGCTCGATGAGCACCACAGCGGCAAAGCCCACCATCGCGAAGCGACCATTCACCCGCTCCGCGTAGGCGCTCCAGCCAAAGGCCGGTGGGTCGCCGGTGGTGGCACTGGTGAGCGGAGGCTGGGAGGGGGGCTGGGCCCCGGAGGGCACCGCTGGAGATTTAGGGGACTGGGGGGAGGACAAGGCGGTGGAAAGCAGGTTCAAGAGCCAACGGAAAAGCTATAGCCCTCCGCGGGAAGCAGCCGCCAGGCGCCAGTCCCGTCCAGTTCCAGAACGGTGTTGTGATAAGCCGTAAGAGTGGGACGATGGCCCACACTCACAAAGGCTAGATCCCTGGCCACAAGCAACTCATAGAGCCGCTTCTCCGTGGCCACATCCAGGGCACTAGTGGCCTCATCCAGCACCACGAACCGAGGGGCATTGAGCAGCAGTCGGGCAAAGGCCAGACGCTGCTGCTCCCCCAGGGAGAGGAGCCTGGGCCAATCCTCCTTGACCCCCAGATCGGGATAGCGGCTCACCAGCTCCGGCAGACGCACCTCATCGAGGGCATGGCGCAACTGGGAGTCAGTGAAGCGCTCGGGGGGCTGGGGATAGCAGAGCTGTTCCCGCAGGCTGCCAAGCAGCATGTAGGGCTTCTGTGGAATGAACATGAGCTCCGACGTGGGGGGGCGTTGCACGCTGCCCTCGGCGGCAGGCCAAAGGCCACTGAGAAGACGGAGAAATGATGTTTTTCCGCACCCGGATGGGCCCACAACCAGCAACCGCTGCTGGCTGTCCACCGTCAGGTTCAGATCGCGGATGAGGGTGCGCTGGCTGCGGGGCGGGACCAGATCCACATCCTTCACCACAATCGCATCCAAGGCTGGAGCTGAAGCCAGGGCGACCGGAGCAGCGTCCGCCTCTTGAACCCCTTCAGAACTGATGGTATTGACCTTGCTTTGAAAGGCCTCCAGACGGCTGATGGAGGCCGAAAACTGGGCCAGCTGCTCAATATTGTTGACAATAAAACTGACCGAGAAGAACACCTGGGAAAAGGCAATCCCCGCCTGACTAAAGACGCCGAAGTCGACTGTCTTGGAAAAGTAGAGGGGGGCAATCACCAGCCAGGGAAGAAAGCGTGAGAAATAGTCGTACGAGCGTTGGATCACACTGATCATTGCCTCCCAGATGATCAGACGATCGAAGTTGCGGATGGCCCCACCCAGCCTTCGCTCCGCCTCATCCAATTCCACCTGCTCGCCCTTATAAAACGCGATCGCTTCCGCGTTGTCACGAATATGAACCAATCCATAGCGGAAGTTGGCTTCAAGCTTGAGCTGCTGATTGCGCAAATAGACGAGCTTGCGCCCAGCGATTAAAATCAAAGCCGTGCCAATCAGCGAATAAGCAAGAAGAACCAGAGCCAGCCTGCCGCTTATAGTCCAAAGAACGATGATAAAACTGAAAAAGGTAAGAAGCGCCTCAAAGACACCAACAGTGAACCCAAGACTCTGGGCGGTGAAACTGTCCGTATCTTGTGAAATTCGCTGGTCAGGGTTATCTATTTCCTCAAGGGTTTCATCATTGGGATTAAGCACATAATAGGCGCGGTCGGAAAGATAATTACGGATTAGCTTACCCGTCAGCCATTGCCGCCAAAGCAGACCCAACTTTGGTACGAGGTAGCTTTGAATCGAGCGTATTAGCAGGGCCAATATCAGACAGAATGCATAGATCGCAATGATTTTCCAGAACTCGTCCGCCTTATAAGCCACCAAAGCATTATCAATATTCCTGGCAATAAAGCTGATGCCAACGTTGATGCCGTTGATCACCAAGATCAACAGAATGATGGCCCCCAGCAGCAGCCAGGGCACCCAGCGCCCCTGGCGCAGCTTGGCCCGGAACGACCAGAACGCCAGCAGGCCGGCCGCAAAGAAGGCCATGATCACAGCCCCAACCGGACTCGCCCAGATCGCCTGAACCTGCTGGGGGACACCGGGCAGAAACCGACTCTGCAGTTCAGGAACAGCCGCGCCGGTGAGGGCGATGGCTCCGGTAAGAAGCAACAGGGTCAGACCGACGACCACCGCCAACAGGGCGATGAGAAGCATCACAAACCACCACCCCGACCCGTTGGTGGCCTCCAGCGGAAGGAAATAGGGCTGGGCCAGACGCTGCAGCTGGCCCAGCTGCTCTCGGAGGGCCTTCAGGGGATTCATGAAAGGGGGTGCGGGCAGCGACAAGATCCAGGCATTGTGACCGCCCGTGGGATTCCTCTGAGAAAAATTTGCGGGAGCCCGTCAGCCCGGAGGCCAGGCCAAGGGACGTCCCCCGATCACGTGCACGTGGAGATGGAACACGGTCTGGCCGGCCTCCGCTCCGCTGTTGATCACGGTGCGCCAACCCGCCAGCCCCTCCTCCTGGGCCACCTGGGCCGCCACCAGCAGCAGATGGCCCAGCAATCCCTGGTCCTCAGGCCCCGCCTCCGCCAGGGAAGGCAGGGGCTTGCGTGGAATCACGAGCACGTGGATGGGTGCCTGGGGATTCACATCCCGAAAAGCCAGGCACAGCTCATCGCTATACACCTCCTGGCAGGGAATTTCACCCTTGAGGATGCGACCAAAGATGGTGTCGCTCATGGGCCGGTCGATGGGCAAATGGGACGGTGGGTGGCACCTCATTCACTGGAAACGTGAATCAGGGCATCAGAGATGTTGGCACGATGTTCAAGCGCGGCCCTGCGGGGCCTCGACGCCCAACCCGTCCGCATCGAGGTGGACATCTCTCCGGGCCTGCCCGGGTTGCAAATGGTGGGCCTGGCCGATGCCGCCGTTCAGGAATCCCGGGAACGGGTCCGGGCCGCCCTCCGCAACAGTGGCCTGCGGGTGCCCCTGACCCGGGTGGTGGTGAGTCTGGCCCCGGCGGACATTCGCAAGGAGGGACCCGCCTTCGATCTGCCGATCGCCCTGGGACTGCTGATTGCCAGCGGGCAACTACCCCCCGAGCACCTCGAGGGCATCTGGAGCGCGGCAGAACTGGGCCTCGACGGAGCCTTGCGCAGCATTCGCGGCGCCTTGGCTCTGGCCATGGCAGCCCGGGAAGCCGGGGCCAAGGCCTTGCTCCTGCCCTGGGGAAACGCAGCGGAAGCGGCCCTGGTTGAGGGGTTGCCTGTGCTCGGGGCCAACAACCTGGTGGAAGCCCTGGGGCTTCTGAAGAATCCCACTTCCGCCCGGCGTCCGCGGGCGCGCCCCAATTCTCCCCCCCCTGGCCCGGCCGCAGACCTGGCAGATCTCCATGGGGCTAGCCACGGGCGCCGGGCTCTGGAGATCGCGGCCGCAGGGGGGCATCACCTGCTCCTGGTGGGACCTCCCGGCAGCGGCAAGACGATGCTGGCCCGCCGACTGGCGGGGCTCCTTCCCCCCCTGAGCGACCAGGAGGGCCTGGAACTGACCCGTCTGCAGTCCGTGGCCGGCCTGATCCCAGAGGGGGGAGGGCTGGTGAGGCAGCGCCCCTTCCGCAGCCCCCACCACAGTTGTTCAGGGGCGGCCCTGGTGGGAGGAGGGGCCTTACCACGGCCGGGTGAACTGAGTCTGGCCCATCTGGGCGTGCTGTTTCTTGATGAGCTGGGGGAATTCCGCCGCTCCGTGCTCGACCAGTTGCGCCAACCTCTGGAGGATGGGGAACTGTGGGTGACCCGCAGCCGCCAGCGGGCCCGCTTCCCCTGCCAAATCATTTTGGTGGCCGCCACCAATCCCTGCCCCTGTGGCTGGTTTGGGGAGCCAGGCCGGGAATGTCGCTGCTCGGAATCAGAACGGCGTCGCTACTGGAGTCGGCTCTCGGGCCCCCTGCTCGACCGCATGGACCTCCAGGTGGTGATGCGCCACCCCGAGGCCCTGGATCTGGCGAGCGCCTACGGCGCCGGCGCCGATCTGGTAAGGGGAGGGGAGGAGCCGGAATGCAGCCAGGTGGTGGCAGGCCGGGTGCGGCGGGCACGGGGGCGGATGCGCCAGCGCAATCCCCAGGGCTGCAGCAACGGACGCCTCCCCTCAGAAGCCCTGAAGCCCATCCTGCAGCTGGAGGAGGGCGCCAGGAGACTCTGGGAAAGCACCCTGGAACGCCGTCAGCTGACCCTGCGGGGCGGGCTGAAAGTGTTGCGGGTGGCGCGGACCATCGCCGATCTGGCAGGCCAACGGGAGGTGGGAACGTCAGCGATCGCGGAAGCCTTCAGCTATCGGACTTTTGACCAGTTGGCCTGACGCTTGGTCTAGCCCCCATTCGTCGGGGAAAAGCTCTAGCCCCAAAGACGCCGGTGTGCCATGGAAGGGCTGGACAT
>JBBASA010000041.1:8676-18590 GCA_040399515.1 Cyanobium sp.
GGGGTCGCCGAAGGCGTGGTGCACCCCAAGCCAATGGGATTTACTCGGATCTTGCTCGCCACCCAACCCAGCGGATCGACCTGACGGATCCAAAAGGCTGGATCAGCGTGAGGTTCAGCGGCGGCGGCGGCGCTGCTGGGCCTTGCGCTTGTATTTCTCCGTTGGGGTTTCGTGGTGGCGCAGGCGCTTGAGGTCCGCAAAAATCCCGGCCTTCGAGACCTGTCGTTTGAACCGGCGCAGGGCGGATTCAATCCCTTCGTTTTCGCCGACGGTGACCTGGGTCATAAAAGGAGGGCAGGACGACAAACAGTCGATCAACCTAGCAAAGGCCCTGATTCCCTAACCCCCGGCCTGAGGCGGGGGAGCTCCGGTCTGGCTGGAGCCAGGCCAGGACTCGTTGTAGACGTAAACATGGCCCAGGGAACGGCCGCCGAACTGGCGCCGCTTCAGGCGCCAACCAGGCTCCAGCTCAAGTTTCAGGAACCCGGTGCCCACACCTCCGGCCCGGGCCACCACCAGTTCACCCTGGGCAGCGGATTTGGTGGGACGGGCCACCAGAAGGACGTCCCCTCCGCCCTTCACCACACTGAGGCGGTAGGACGTGGCCAGATCGCTGCCACCAACGCGCAGGGAATAGCCGTTGGCGTCGATGAACCGGCCGCAGATCCCGGTGAAATCAAAGGTGCTCAGCAGGGGATTGACGGCGGCAGGCTTTCCCTCGCCGACGGCAAAACAGGGACGGGTGGGCTTGAGTTGCTCATAAATATTGAGCTGGTACCGGTCTCCGGAGGTGCCGATCGGGGCGGCCACCAACAGGAATCGGGTGGGGTCCACCTCGCCGGCCCCAAACAGGGCCTGGGCCCGGGCCGATTCGCCCCCCACCGGAAGCGCCAAGACCGCTCCCAGGAGGAGGGCTCCGGCGCAACGACCGAGCTGTGGGTGGGAAGGATTCCGCACGTCGAACACTGAAGCAACCGAGCCATGGTATGCACCACTTCCATGGGAAACCAGAGGCAGGGAAGGCGGCTGGATGGCTGGCCCGACCCAGGACGATCTCAGGCGGGTCGGTTGATGCGGATCGCCAGCAGGAGCGCCACCAAGGTGCCCGGCAGACTCGCCGCCAGGATCAGTCGGGTGGTCTGCACCCCGAGGTCGGGGTCGCCATAGGCCAGCTCAAACACGGAGCCGGTGGCCGCGATCCCCAGGATGCAGGCCAGAGCGAGGTACAGCCCCGCCAGAGGTTTCATGGGCATGGGGAGGAGGGCTCAGCGGATCGATTGAACGTGCTCGCGTCTGAAACCGTGCTGCCTGAGCTCATCATTCAGGGCCAGCTCATCGGTGACGCGGTCGACAAAAAGAACCCCCTTCAGATGATCCATCTCATGCTGAATGCAGCGGGCCAGCAAACCATCCGCCTTGAGGCGACGGGGGCGGCCGAATTCATCGCGGAAGCCCACCTCCACCACTGAGGGGCGCACCACCTGCAGATACACGCCAGGAATGCTGAGGCATCCCTCCTCGTAAGTGTTGCAGGAGGCTCCAGCGGCCGTGATTTCCGGGTTGATCAACACCAAGGGGGGAGTGCTGGCCTCCTCCAGATCGAGATCGATCACCAGCAGCTGCTTGGGGACACCCACCTGGGGAGCCGCCAGGCCAATACCTTTTGCGCTGTACATGCTGCGCAGCATGTCGCGGGCCAGATCCCTCACGCTCTCATCCACCTTGCTGATCCGACGGGCCGAAGAACGCAGTTCCGTGGCGCCGAGCTGGTGAATCGGCAGAGGGGGATGGGGGTCTGGTTGCTTGGGCACAAGCACGGTGCGGCTTGTTTCCTCTGCCTTGCGGGCCATCGCCGCGAAGCTGCGCGCCAAGTGATCACCTAAAACAGAGTTTCATCTTAAGAGCTATCGGGAGGCGGGAGGTGAGGCCAGGAGCAACCCCCAGACCCCTCCCAGCTCCTGCAGCCGTGGGTGCGGTACCCACCTGGCGGGAACCCCGCCTGGTGAGGGGCCACCTGTTCTGGCTGGAGGGGCGTCCGCAGGAGCAGGGCCGCACCACCCTGCTGATGCGGCCCGCTGGCGAGAGGCACGCCCTCCCCAGGGAGCTCACGCCCCCCCCGTGGAACCTGCGCAGCCGGCTTCACGGCTATGGCGGTGGAGCGTTTACCAGCGATGGAACCACCGTGGTGTTCGTGCACGACGGCGATCGTCAGCTCTGGCGTTTAGATCTGGCCGCCGATCCCCAGGCTTCCCTGCCCGCCCCCCAGCGGCTCACAGCTCCCCCTGATCCCGCCGAAGGCGCGGGGGGCCAGGACCAACGGGCCTTTGGAGATGGGCTCGTCGATGGCCCCCGGGACCGCTGGATCGGCGTGATGGAAGCCGGCGGCCGCGACCAGCTGGTGGCCGTGAGCCTGGCAGGGGGCTCCCTTCAAACCCTCCACCAGGCGAGGGATTTCTGCAGCTCGCCCGCCCTTTCCCCCTCCGGGAGCCATCTGGCCTGGCTGGAGTGGCAGCAGCCCTTCATGCCCTGGGAGCGGAGCCAGCTCTGGATCGGCCGTTTCGATGGCGCTGGCGGCCTCACCGCGGTGCGCTGCCTGGCTGGCTCCGATGGCAGCTCATCCAAAGAGGAATCGGTGTTTCAACCCCTCTGGGCGGGGCCGGATCTGGTGATCACCGGCGATGGCAACGGCTGGTGGAATCTGATGCGCTTCGCCAACGCAGAACAGGACGGGGGAAGTGGAGCCCTTGTGGGGGAACCCCTGCTGGAAATGGAGGCGGAGTTTGGCGTGCCGCAGTGGGTGGCAGGGTTGCGCACCACCGCCTGGGATGGGGAACAGCTGGTAGCGGCCGCCTGCCGGCAGGGCACCTGGGAGCTGGGCCGGCTGGACAGGGGCTCCCCCGAGGCCAAGCCCTGGCAGTGGCAGCCCCTGGCGGTGCCCTTCACGGACCTGGCCGATCTCTGCGCCGAGAAGGGACGGCTGGTGGCCATGGCCAGTGCCCCCCAGGCGATGGCCGGGCTCCTGGAGATCGATCTCGTCAACAACACCTGGACGCACACCCCCACGGCTCCCAGCCCCCTGACGCCTGAGGAGGTCAGCCTTCCTGAAGCCCTCTGGTTGACGGGGGCCAGCGGCGAACCAACCCACGCCTGGTTCTACCCCCCGAGCGGCGGCGGCGGAGCCGACAGCCCCCTGCTGATCCGCGCCCACAGCGGCCCCACGGGCATGGCTCGCACGGGCCTCAACCTGGTGGTGCAGTTCTGGACGAGCCGGGGCTGGGGAGTGGTGGATGTGAACTATGGGGGCTCCAGCGGCTTTGGCCGGGCCTACCGGGAACGGCTGCAGGGTCAATGGGGCGTGCTGGACGTAGGCGACTGCCTGGCGGCGGCAGCGGCCGTGGTGGCGAGCGGCCGGGCGGCCGCTGAACGGGTGGCCATGGAAGGAAGCAGCGCCTCCGCCTTCACCGTGCTGGCCGCCCTTGCGGCAGACGGGGTGGTGCAGGTCGGTGCCTGCCGCTACCCGGTGACTGATCTGGAGGCATTGGCCCGGGAAGGCCATCGCTTCGAAGCCCACTACCTCGATGGGTTGGTGGGTCCCCTTCCAGAAGCCCGGGCGGTGTATCAAGCCCGCTCTCCCCTGCAGCAGGTGGCGCGGATTCACCAACCGGTGATCCTGTTTCACGGCCTGGACGACACCGTGGTGCCCCCGGTCCAGAGTGAAAGGCTGGCCCTGGCCCTGAGCAAGCAGGGGGTGCCGGTGGAGATCTTTCTCTTCCCTGGAGAGGGGCACGGCTTCCGCTCGGGAGCAGTGCAAGCCCAGGTACTGGAAGCCACAGAGGCCTTTTTCCGACGCCATCTGGGGCTTCCCCGATGAGCGAGGGTGCACTCCTGGCCGGCCAACCCGCCATGGTCTGGGCCCTGGCGGTGGCGGGTCTGCCCATGCTCCTGCTGGTGGGCACCGCTCTGGGCCGCGGGCTTGGGGTGCATCAGTGGGGCATCCCGGAGGCCTTGCTGGCGGGCTTGGTGGGGCTGCTGATCAGTCCCCAGGGGCCCTTCCCCCTGCTGCCGAAAGGGGTGATTGCGCTCTGGGATGGCCTGCCCCTGATCCTGCTCACCCTCGTGTTCGGGAGCCTGCTGGTGGGGAAACCCCTCCCGAAGCCTGGAGGCCTCTGGCATCCCCTGCGGGCCCAGGTGCTGCTGTCTCTCACTCTGGCCTTTGGCCAGTATCTGATCGGCGGGGTGATGGTGCTGCTGGTGCTCCAGCCCTGGCTGGGGGTCAGCCCCGTGATGGCCTGCCTGATCGAGGTGGCCTACGAGGGGGGCCATGGGTCCGCAGCGGCCATGGCTCCCACCTATGAGCAGCTAGGGGTGAAAGGGGCGGAGGCCCTGGGCCTGGCCCTGGCCACCGTAGGACTTCTCACCTCCACCCTGGTGGGAGGGCTCCTGGTGGTGTTGGGCCGCAGGCGGGGCTGGGTGAAAGAGCCGGTGACCGTGCCCGGGGGCATGGGCGAGACCCCTGCTGATCCGACGGCCTCTCCCCCTCCCGATCTGGAACAGCGGCTGGCGCAGGCCAGCGCCTGGGCCGTGAACTTCGCCCTGGCAGGGTTGGCGGTGGCCCTGGGCTGGATCCTGCTGCAAGGGCTCCGGGCTCTGGCCCCCCATCTGGGTTCCGGCGTGGCCACGGTGATCGCTGCCTTCCCCGTATTTCCCCTCGCGCTGGTGGGTTCGGTGCTGATGAGAGGGCTGCTGGAGCGCACGGGAACAGCCAGGCTGGCCTCTGCTCCCATCCAGAATCGGATCGGCACCCTGGCCGCCGATCTTTTAATCACTGCCGCCACGGCCTGCCTGGATCTCACCTCCCTGAGCCAACTCTGGAAACCCCTGCTGGTGCTTGGGGTGGCAGGGCTCCTCTGGAATCTGTTGGTGGTGCTGGGCCCGGGCCGGTGGATGCTCCCCGCCCCCTGGTTTCAACGGGGACTGATCGACTTCGGGCAGGCCACCGGGGTGGCGGCCAGCGGGCTGTTGCTGCTGAACATGGCGGACCCGAACGACCAGGGTGATGTCCTCACCCCATTTTCGATCAAACAGCTTCTCCTGCAACCCTTCGTGGCCGGAGGGGTGGTCACGGTAGTGGCCCCCCTGGCGGTGAGCCGCTGGGGCCTGCCCGCCTGGACGGGGCTCTGCCTGGCGCTTGTGCTCCTCTTCGTGGGGCTGGCGGTGGTGCTGGGGCGTGGCCGCTCGGGAGTCAGCGCACCATGGCCGCCACATTCCCCCCATCCACCGTGAGCACCGCCCCTGTGGTGCGCTCCATGCGGGCCAGGGCCACAAAGGCGTCCGCCACGTCGCTGGCCAGCACTTCTTCACCCAGCAAGTTGCCGGCCATGTACACCTCCTCGGAGACCCCCCGGGCGGCAGCCCGCTCCCGGATCATGGCGTCATCCAGCAGGCCGGATCGAATGCGGTCGGCATTCACCGCATTCACCCGAATCCCTGCTCCACCCTCCTCAAGGGCGTATTGGCGGACGAGGGCCAGCAAGGCCGCCTTGCTGATGCCATAAGCGCCGAAATTGGGCCCCGGATTGAGGGCCTGTTTGCTCACGTTGAAGAGCAACTGCCCCCCTAGCCGACCGGCAGCGCCATCTCCGGAGTTCTCCGCATTGAGCCCATCCTGGCTGCGAAAGATGGCCACGGCGGCTTGAGCCACGGCCTGGTGAGCAAAGAAATTGAGCTCGAAACTGGCCCGCAGATCGGAATCGCTCAAGGTGGCCATGGCACCGGTCCAGGCGGCACCGGCATTGCTCACCACCCCATCAAGCCCCCCGAAATGGGCACACACCTGGGCCAAGGCAGCCCGAACCGACTCCGCGTCGGTCACATCGCAGTCCAGGGCCAGGGCACGCTTGCCGCAGCGGCTGGCCACCGCCTGGGCCCCCTCCCGATCCCGATCGAGCACGGCCACATCGGCCCCCTGGGCCGCAAACGCAAGGGCTGTTGCGCAGCCGATACCCCCCGCCCCGCCCGTGACCACCACCACCTGGCGGGCCAAGGGCTTCTCCGCCGCCTTGCCCAGCTTGGCCTGCTCCAGGCTCCAATACTCCATATCAAAGGTGTCCGCCTCGCCAACGGGCTGAAATCGCCCGATTCCTTCAGCGGCCAGCAGGGTCTGGGCCCAGGCCTCAGCGATGTCGGCTGTGACGGCCGCATCGGCCGCGCCCTTCCCCACCCCAATCAGGCCAACCCCAGGAAGGGCCAGAACCCGGGGCAGAGGATCGAGCGGGGTTTTGCTGCCCCCAACCCTGGCGTTCTGGCGGTTCACGTAGGCCTGATACTCCCGGATAAAGGCCCCTAGAGCTGCCTCCACCTGGATGCGCCAGGCGTGAAGGTCGGCGGGTGCGGGTGCGCCGTCCGGTGCGGCGGCAGCCGGAGGAGCAGGCAACACCAGCGGCTGGGCCTTGGTGCGGATCACATGATCCGGCGTGGCCACACCGCGGCTGGCCCAATCGGGGAGGCGGGCATCATCCGTGACGGCCCGAGCCAGGGGGGTGGCCCGCAGGTGAAGCCCCCAGCGCTTGGCAAAGCCAGCTCCATGGGCCGCCCGGGCCAGGGCACCCCGCACCACCGGCAGCAGGGATGCGGCCGCCGCAGGCCGCTCCGGCAAGGCCACGGGGTGAACGGATCGCTCTCCCCGATTGAGGCGTTCCTCCGCCAACTGCACCAGCTCGATCATTCGGCCATAGCTCTGCTCCGCCGTATCTCCAAAGGAAAACAACCCATGCTGGAGCAGCACCATTCCCTCAATCCGATCGGGGTTCTGGTGGGCGGTGGCTTCGTCCCAGGCGGCCGCGCAGGCCTTGGCGAGGGCAAAGCCGGGCATCACATAGGGCACCAGGAGCACCCGGTCGCCATAGACCTCCCGGCACACCGCCGCGGCATCGGACTGATCCGCAAGGGCCAGCAGAGCCGTGGAGTGGGTGTGATCCACAAAGGTGTGGGGCAGAAAGGCATGGAGCAGGGCCTCCACTGAGGGATTCGGCGAAGAGGGATCGATCAGGTTCTGCCGTTGGGCCGCCACCATGGCTTCATCGCTCAGGGCCTCAAGAGCACGTAAAGCCTGAAGCGGTTGCAGACGCACAGCGGGATGGCCCGGCGGTTCAATGGTGGCCAGGTCCCAGCCGCTTCCTTTCACGCAGAGCACAGGGATGGCCTCTCCAAGGAGACCGGTGACCGTGGTTTTCACCGAAGTGTTCCCGCCCCCATGGAGCACCAGATCGGGGTCGGCCCCCAGCAGCCTGGCGCTGTAGGTGCGGAGCGCCAGGGGTTCTGCGATGCCCTGGCTGCCGTAATGCGCGATTGCCTCTTGGGCAGCGGCCTCCGACCAGCGGTTTTGGACGGGCATGGGGCAGAAACATGGCGGGATGAGGCTACGTGGATCCAGACCGCCCACCACAGTCGTCAAAGATTGAGGCCAGATCCGGGGGCCATGGCTAGCTTTCCATCAGCTCAGTCGTTCGCCGTTTCGTTCCTCTGATGGCTCTGCGCACCCTTCTCTTTCTGATCACCAACCTGGCGGTGGTGCTCACGATCTCCCTGATCCTGAGCCTGCTCACTGCCTTTGGGTTGCTGCCACCCGACCTACCCCTGCTCCCCCTGCTGGTGAGTTGCTTCGTTTGGGGTGTGGTGGGCGCCTGGATCTCCCTTCAGTTCTCAGCCGAATCGGCCAAGCGCATGATGGGGATCCAGCTGGTTAGTGGCAACGGCGGCCCTACCGAACGCTGGCTCCACAGCACCGTGGCTCGGCTGGCCGAGAAGGCGGGGTTGCCCATGCCCGAGGTGGGGGTGTACGGCTCCCCGGAATGGAATGCCTTTGCCACTGGTCCCTCGCCCCAAAGGGCACTGGTGGCCGTCTCCACGGGCATCCTCGAGGGAATGCCAGAGGATGAACTCGAGGCCGTGCTCGGCCATGAGATGAGCCATGTGGGCAATGGCGACATGGTGACCATGACCCTGCTGCAAGGGGTGATCAATGCCTTCGTGATGTTCCTCGCCCGGGCGGTGGCCTTCACCCTTCCGAGCCGCAATAGCGAAGAGCGGGGCTACGGCCCGCCGCCCACCATGCTTCTGGTGTGGCCATTGGAAGTGCTCCTAGGGGTGTTGGGCTCCCTCGTGACAGCTTGGTTTTCCAGGCACAGAGAATTTCGTGCCGATGCGGGATCTGCCCGCCTCACCAGCCCCAATTCCATGGCCAGTGCCCTCGCCCGGCTGGGACAGATGGAAAATCTCCAGGACCCTCGTGACGAGCCCACCCTGGCCACCATCAAAATCAATGAGCCGCCAGGATTCATGAGGCTTTTCGCTAGTCATCCCCCCATCGAGTCCCGCATCCGCGCCCTGCAGAACCTTGCCCAAGCCGGCAAGCTCGCTTAATGAGCAGGGGTTGATGAAGGCAGTTACCACCCTGGGGCCCAGCCCTGAGCATCCGGAGGGAATCCTCCTGGACACCTCCATCTCCTTTCCGCCCCTTCCTGGCCCCCACGACCTGCGGGTTCGGGTAGAAGCTGTGGCTGTGAATCCCGTGGACCTCAAGGTGCGCAGCACCCTGGCCCCGGGTGCCCCGCCCCAGGTGCTGGGATGGGATGCGGCTGGCATCGTGGAAGCTGTCGGGGGCTCGGTGCAGAGGTTCCGACTCGGCGACGCGGTGCTATTCGCCGGGGCCATCCACAGGCCGGGATGTCAAGCCGAGAGTGTGCTGGTAGATGCTCGCCTGGTGGGCCGCAAACCGGCCAATCTCTCCTTTGCCGAAGCCGCTGCCCTCCCGCTGACCGGTCTGACAGCCTGGGAGTCCCTGTTTGAGCGGTTGGGGTTAGATCCGGAAGGGGGCGATCGGGGCCAAACGCTGCTCATCCTTGGGGCGGCAGGCGGCGTAGGCTCCCTGGCGATCCAGCTGGCCCAGCGAGCCGAGCTGCGCGTCATTGCCAGCGCCTCCAGGCCGGAAAGCCAGGCCTGGGTGAAGCAACTGGGTGCCGAATGGGTGGTGGATCACAGCCTGCCGATTGGCCCCCAGCTCGATGCCTTGGGACTGGAGACTGTCGATGCGATCGCCAATTTTCACGACACGGATCGCTACTGGGAGTTGATGGCAGAGCGCATCCGTCCCCAGGGCAGAATCGTGGCGCTGGTTAGCAGCAAGGGTGGCCTGGATCTCAACCGCTTGAAGAGCAAAAGCGTCCGTTTCTGCTGGGAATACATGTTCACCCGCTCCCAGTTTCAAACGCCGGATCTGGAGGAGCAGGGAAAAATCCTGGATGCCCTAGGCAGCGCTGTAGAGGCCGGCAGAGTGGTGAGCACAGCCCACACCTTTCTCCAGCCCATCTGTGCCACAACCTTGAGCGAGGCCTACAGCATCCTTCAAGGGGGACATAGTATTGGGAAGATTGTGCTCAGCGGCTGGAGTTGAGCCCTAACAGCCTATCAAGGGGACAGCAGGAAGATCAGATATCCCTGCAGTCGAATCCCTATGGGAAAGGGTTTCCCGGAAGTAGCAACTCGGAAAATGGATTTTGCTGCAAGCGATGTTGTTCGGAACTTGTTTCCATGAAGGCGAAAGGTATGTGGTGAAGCGTTGACAACAGACTGATGGGGAAGGCACTTCTGTCTTGAGGATGGATGGGTTGAGTTGGCAAACTTGAATTCCGCCTTGGCAGCAAGCCTTTTTCTTGAATGATTCCATCAGCCTGAGGTGTAAATGCAAGCAGAGCAGATGACTGTTCAGCTACACGTCCTTCCTGCTCAAATGCAATGAGGGTGTCATGGCTCACCCCCACCACATTTCCGGTCGCACTCTGTGTACTTGTAAAAGTGCTAGCTGGCGTGGTGGATTGACTGCCAAAGAGCTTCAGCTCGGCAATTTGCATCATTGT
>JBBASA010000042.1:0-1095 GCA_040399515.1 Cyanobium sp.
AGGCCCTCGTCACCGGCATCGCCAACAACAAGTCGATCGCCTGGGGCATCGCCCAACAACTGCATGCCGCCGGCTGCGAACTGGGCGTCACCTACCTGCCGGATGAGAAGGGCCGCTTCGAGGGCAAGGTGCGGGATCTCACCGCTCCCCTGGCGCCCACCCTCTTTGAGCCCCTCAACGTGCAAGAGCCCTATCAGATCGAGGCGGTGTTTGCCAAGGTGGCGCAGCAGTGGGGGGCGCTGGATGTGCTGGTGCACTGCCTGGCGTTTGCCGGCAAGGAGGAGCTCATCGGCGACTACAGCGCCATCAGCCCCGAGGGCTTTGCCCGGGCCCTGGAGGTGAGTGCCTACTCCCTGGCTCCCCTCTGCCGCTACGCCAAACCCCTGTTCAACGAAGGGGCCAGCGTGATCACCCTGAGCTATCTGGGAGCCGAGCGGGCCATACCCAACTACAACGTTATGGGCGTTGCCAAGGCGGCGCTGGAGGCTTCGGTGCGCTACCTCGCCGCCGAGCTGGGTCCCGAGAAGCAGGTGCGGGTGAACGCGATCAGTGCCGGGCCGATTCGCACCCTGGCCAGCTCTGCCATCGGCGGCATCCTCGACATGATCCACAACGTGGAGGAGAAGGCCCCCCTGCGCCGCACCGTCACCCAGGAGGAGGTGGGCAGCACGGCCGCGTTCCTGGCCAGCCCCCTGGCCAGCGGCATCACCGGCCAGGTGATCTACGTGGACGGGGGCTACTGCATCACCGGGATGTAAGGGCTCAGGCCCAGAGGTTCTGCACCACAGCGGAGCCCACGTTGAACCCCACGTCAAAGGAATCCAGACAGGCCTCGCGGATGTGCACGGCCGCCATAGATGCGGCTGAGGGCATCCTCCAAGCCAGCCTGGTAGAAGCTGATGCGTTTCACACCCGCCTGATCCTTGAACCCGGCGAACTGACGCGTCACGCCAGGCAGCTCTTCGGAGGTGGCAGCAAAGGTCAGCTTGTCGCCGAAGAAGTGGGTCATCACGCTGGCAAAGGTGCCACCCATCGCCGAGTGGCCGGAGAGAAAATCCGGAAACGGTGGCGATTCGATGCCATTGATGGACGACA
>JBBASA010000042.1:1195-18313 GCA_040399515.1 Cyanobium sp.
TGGCCGGAGAGAAAATCCGGAAACGGTGGCGATTCGATGCCATTGATGGACGACAAGCAGGGTTCTCCACTGGGGGTCGCGCACGGTGAGGGGAGATCCAGACGTATCCCGGAAAGCCACCACTGGGGGATGTAAGGAGCAGAGCTCTTCGAGCCATCATTGGCGCGTAGGGCCAGGAGCTGATCCGCCATGCTGGCGCCATAGGCCAGGCCCCGCTGGCGGCTTTGATTGTTCGCCAGATCGGAGCCTACTTTCACCCCTGGCGCCCCTCAACGCTGGCAATCAGATAGTAGGAACCGGAGGCCAGTGCTCCATTCAGGGTATCAAATTCAAATTTGAAATCAATTTTTCCCTCGGAGGAATTCAAACCAACAGGAAGGGTGACGAGGCGCTGTTCAATAAGAAGATCATCTCCACTCAATTGGTAATCTGTTGACGCATAGATAGATAGCTTTACCCGTGGAAGGATGTCGGGTGATGTTTTTTTCTGCGAACAGATTTTCGAGGAAGACCTTTTGCAATTGCCGCCAGCTTCACGCGGGCCAACCCCTGGGAATCCGGCTCCAAACCAGGGGATTTCAGGAGGCTGAGCTGAATCGAGAAGTCGTAGAGGGGGGCTGAATTCGTAGTGGGCATCGACCTGAAAGCGACCCTTTAGCCAGAAAGCGCAAAACTTACCTCCTCTTTTCCCATTCGTCGAGAAGGGGACCCAACAGCACAAACAAAGGTTATGGATCACCTTCCCTCTTGGCCTAGATCAGCATCTCAGCGTTGGTTGAAAAATCGCCGAAGCTTCCGATAAAGCCGCCTCTGCCGAGACAGGGGTTTGGACGAGTCCGTGGCCAGAGCCGTCATCAGGGCTTCCATGACACGGGCCAGCTGCTCAGGGCTACTTTCGTGAACCAGCTGGTGCGTGTAGGAGGCCAATACCTCCTGGGTCGGTTTAGGCAACACGGAAGGGACATCGCCCAGAAGTTGATGGAGAAGGCTGGCAAGATCAGCCACATTGTGGGATTCCCAATCCTGGCCAGATGTGAGGGCCTCCGCCCGCAGGGCATCAACCACCTGCCATTGAATGGACCCAGCAGCCGGCAAGAGCGCCAGCAGCTGTTGACACATCCAGCGTCCTTGGCGGCGACGCAAAATCACACGCACCCGCGTGCCTGGGCGGAGCTTGGCCAACCAGAGGACATACAGGGAACTGCCGTCCATGAAGATCAGATCCTTCGCCTGTGAGTAGACGCGGATCTGCTCGGCAAGGGAGACGTTTTCGGGATGGAACACCTGGTAACCGGCCTCCGCCAGCAAGGGATCCAAAACCACATCCCCAATCAGGCGACCCAGGCTGAGGGGCAGGCCGCTGCGGGTGACATACACCTTGCCAGGCGGGTCCAACGGCGGGGCATCCACCTGGGCGCTAGCCAGGAGATGGCGCATCAGAGCCCGAGTATCACAGCCCAGCCGCTGATCCAGCGTCTGGGGATGGGTGGCGAATCCCCAGACACAGGCAGGGATCCAAAGCTGGCGGAATCGCAGCGGGCGCTGCAGGATGCGAATCCGCCTGGCTGGCAAACCCAGCAGGCCCAGGATCTCCTCCATGTAAGGGAGAAGATCCTTGCCGTTATCCAGCCATTCGGGCATGAAGAACACCACATCTGCGTCTAATTGCTGAAGTTGTTGGCTGGCCTCCTGGGCAGGCCTTTCCATTCCCGCGCCAGGGGCCAACCACCAGAGGCGACTGAGGCTTTCGTGGATGAAATGGCCGAAATGACGAATCAGAAAACCGCCATAAATGGCCGGCTCCTCAAGAGTTTCCGCCTCCTGCCAGGACTGGGCCGCCAGAGGAATCAGGGCTTCCGCATCCAGTTGCAGGGCCTGGCGCGGGGGAAGGGTGTGGAGGTTTGGGAGGGCCTCATCCAGAAGAACCTCTCGCACAGGATCCCAAATCAGACCCTCTGGCCGCCTGCCGTCCTGAAAAAACTGGACTTGAGGCAGAGCTAAAACATTCTCAAATGTGCTGAGCAGGGGAGATGTCAACGCATCACTTCGAACCGTGATTGTCAATCGCCCAGGTGAATTGAGCTCCTAACAATACAAGGAATCTTGATCCACTCCCCCAGACTCCTGACAAAACCACGCGCCCTTCCCATCCGTTCAGGCGCCGCGGCATGATCCATTCAGTTGCGCAATCGCCAACCAGGCGCGGTCCATCCATGACGATCGGAAGTTCCGGCCGCATCGGCTCTATCCACCGCGTCACCGGGGAAACCGACGTGCGTGTGAGCCTCAACCTGGATGGCACCGGACAATGCCAGGCCTGCACGGGCATCGGCTTCCTCGACCACATGCTCCACCAGATCAGCAGCCACGGCCTGATCGACCTGGAGATTGCCGCCACAGGCGACACCCACATCGATGATCACCACACCAACGAAGACGTGGGCATCGCCTTTGGCCAGGCCCTCTCCCAGTCCCTGGGGGAACGGCGAGGCATCCATCGCTTCGGCCACTTCCTGGCTCCCCTGGATGAGGCTCTGGTGCAGGTGGCCCTCGACTGCTCCGGACGCCCCCACCTCAGCTACGGCCTCCAGATCCCCGCCCAGAAGATCGGCACCTACGACACGGAGCTGGTGAAGGAGTTTTTCGTGGCTGTGGCCAACAACGCCGGTCTCACCCTCCATCTCCGCCAGCTGGAGGGGGTGAATTCCCACCACATCGTGGAGGCCGGCTTCAAGGCTTTTGCCAGGGCCCTGCGGCAGGCGGTGGAGATCGACCCCCGGCGCGCTGGGGCCGTGCCCAGCAGCAAGGGGGTGCTGGAGCAGGCGGGAGGGTGAACCGGAGCGGCCCGCCACACATTTGACAAAGTGTTAAGCGATGATGGGAGGACCTTCCTGATTCCATCGTTTTCCGGCCCATGACGCTCGCCCCCGATCGCGCCCCCTCCCCAGCGGCCCCAGTGGAGCCGGCGCCCAGGGCCTACGACCGCGCGGATTGGGCCAGTGCCTTCCGGAATGTGACCCTGGAGCTCACCGATGAGCCCCTCCAGGCCACGAAAGGAGCCATCCCAGCTGAGCTCCAGGGCACCCTCTATCGCAATGGGCCGGGCCGGCTCGAGCGCGGAGGCCATTGGGTGCACCATCCCTTCGATGGCGATGGCATGGTGACCGCTGTGCGCTTTGGCCCGGAAGGCGCCACCTTGACCAATCGGTTTGTGCGCACGGAAGGCTGGCTCGCAGAAGAGAAGGCCGGACAGCCCCTCTACCGAGGAGTCTTCGGCACCCAGAAGCCCGGCGGCCTATTGGCGAACGCCTTCGATCTGCGCCTCAAGAACATCGCCAACACCCATGTGGTGCGCCTCGGCGACCAGCTGCTGGCTCTGTGGGAGGCCGCCGGCCCCCACGCCCTCGATCCCGACAGCCTCCACACCCGCGGGCTCACCCTGCTCGATGGGGTGCTCAAGCCGGGCGAAGCCTTCAGTGCCCACCCTCGCTTTGATCCTGGCCACCACGGGAGCGAGCGCATGGTGACGTTCGGCCTCAAGACCGGCCCGCGCAGCACGATCCGCCTGATGGAATTCGCCAGCGGGGAAGGCCCCGCTGGGGAAGCGCCAGGCACCCTGCTGAGCGAACGCAGCGACAGCTTCAACGGCTTCGCCTTCCTGCACGATTTCGCCATCACGCCCAACTGGGCGGTATTTCTCCAGAACGCCGTCGCCTTCAACCCCCTGCCCTTTGCCCTGGGGCTCAAGGGCGCAGCTCAATGCCTCGCCTCCAAGCCCGGTGGGCAGGCTCAGTTCTGGTTAATCCCCAGGGATTCAGGGGCCTATGCGAGGCAGGCCCCAAGGATCGTGCCCGCTCCGGAGGGCTTTGTGTTCCACCACCTCAACGCCTGGGAAGAGGGGGAAACAGTGGTGGTGGAGAGCATCTACTACGCCGATTTCCCCTCCATCGGCCCCGACACCGACTTCCGCACGGTGGATTTTGATCTCATCCCCGAAGGACTGCTCGAACGCTGCACCATCGACCTGACCAGCAACACCCTGCGCACGGAGCGGCTGAGCGAGCGCTGCTGCGAATTCGCCATGGTGAATCCACGCCATGAGGGGCTCCAGAGCCAGCTGGCCTGGATGGCCGTGGCCGAGCGCGAGGTGGGCAACGATCCCTTGCAGGCTATCAAGAAGCTTCATCTGACCAGCGGCGAGCGGAAAGTGTGGAGCGCCGGCCCCCGGGGCTTCGTGAGCGAGCCCGTGATGGTTCCCCGCCCCGGCGGCACTGCGGAAGATGACGGCTGGGTGCTCACCGTGGTGTGGAATGGCGCGCGCTGTGCCAGTGATCTGGTGATCCTGGATGCCGCCACCATGGATGAGGCTGCTGTCATCGAGCTCCCCCTGGCCCTGCCCTACGGCTTGCACGGCAGCTGGGTGTCCAACTAGGGAGGCTGCCCTTGCCCTGGTTCATCAAGCGCGAATCCTTTCTCTGGCCCCGGGAGCAGCTCAGGCCCCATCTCGAGGCACATGGCCCGTGGGTGCGATCCCTGCAGCAGCAGGGCCATCGCATCAGCAGCGGCTACCTGGTGGATGGTCAGGGGCAGCCGGGCGGGGGCGGCCTGCTCCTGCTGGAGGCAGACGACTTCGGCAGCGCCCTGGCCCTCATCGAACAGGATCCGATGGTGCGCAGCGGGGGGGTGAGCTGGCAGCTGCACCAGTGGGTTCCCGTGGTGGGCGAGCTGGCCGTGTGCCAATTTCCTTTTTGGACCCAAAATTAGTTCCTCCAGCAATCAGCTTCGCGCTTTTGTCCAAGGGTGTTATCGCTGTTCACTTTTCGGCCTGCGAGCCTTCCGCTTCAGACCAGCAACTGCCTCAGGGCGGGCTCCAGCAGCGCGAAAGCCCGCCCCCGATGGCCGATGCGGCCCTTGGTGGCCTTGTCCATCTCCGCAAAGGTCTGCCCCAGTTCCGGCACCAGGAACACCGGGTCGTAGCCGAAGCCGCCCGCACCGCGCGGCGCCTCCAGGATCACCCCAGAGCAGTGACCTTCCACCTCCAGCCGGATCGCGCCGCTGGGATCGGCCACCGCCAGGGCGGCGGTGAAGCGGGCGCTGCGGTCGGCGCTGGGCGCCCTCCCGCCAGGCCCGTCCACGGCCGGCGTAGCCGCCCCCAGCTCGCGGAGGAGCCGGTCGATGCGCTCCAGATCGGTGGCGGCATAGCGGGCCGAGTGCACCCCCGGCGCTCCACCGAGGGCCGCCACCGCCAGGCCGGAATCATCGGCCAGGGCCCAGCAGCCCGTGGCCAGTGCCACGGCGGCGGCTTTCAGGCGAGCGTTCTCGGCGAAGGTGGCCCCCGTTTCCTCCACCTCGAACCCCTCAGTCTGGGCCTGGATCCCCAGGGGAAGCTGCGCCAGCAGGGCAGCAAACTCGCGCACCTTGCCGGCATTGCCGCTGGCGATCACAAGGGTGGTTGGAGACGGCGCCATCAGCTCCCTTCCGCCAGCTCCCGGGCCCAGGCCAGCACCGCCGCCACGCGCTCCGCCGTGGGGGCCTCGCAGTAGAGGCGCAGCAGGGGCTCGGTGCCGGAAAACCGAAGCATCAGCCAGTGGCTTGGCCCCAGCCTCAGTTTCACCCCATCGGTGCGGATCACCTCCAGCACGGGGAGGCCGGCCACCTCCGCGGGGGGGGCCTCCGCCAGCCGAGCCTCGAGCCGGGCCCGGGCCGCCATATCGGCCAGGCGCAGATCGAGCCGGTCGTAGGCCGCCGCCCCCCCGCAGCGCTCCTGCAGGGCATCGATCCGGGCGCCAAGGGGCACGCCCCCTTCCACCAAAGCCTCGATCAGCAAAAGGGCTGCAAAGGGGGCATCCCGCTCCGGCAGGTGCATGCCGAAGCCCACCCCACCGGATTCCTCCCCCCCCACCAACACTTCACCAGCGAGCATCTCAGCCGCGATGTATTTGAAGCCCACGGGCTTCTCCAGCACGGGGCGCCCCAGGTCCTCGGCCACCAAGGCCATGAGATCGGATCCGCTCACGGTTTTCACCACGCTGCCCGGCAGCGCCCGGGCCCGGGCCAGGTGATCAATGAAGAGGGGCATGAGCAGCTGGGTGCTGCAGAAGCGGCCGGTTTCATCCACCGCGGCAATCCGGTCGCCATCCCCATCGAAGACGATCCCCATGGCGGGTTTGCCCTCCGCGGTGGAGCGGCGCACCGCGCTGATCAGCTCCTCCAGATAGGGGGCCAGGGGCTCCGGAGGATGCCCCCCGAAGAGGGGATCGCGCTGGGCACGGATTTCCCGGATCACCCCCCCGGCCACGGCCCCTTCCCCCAGGAGAGCAGGCAGCACTCCCGCCGCCGAGCCATGCATCGGATCCACGATCACCCGCAAACCCAGCCGCTCCAGGCCCGCCGCCAGGGAGGCGGTGTCCACCTTCGCCTGCAGGCCCTTCACATAGGCCCCGAGGGCATCAAAGCGGTTCGTGGGCCCGGCGATCGGCACCGTGATCCCGCCGGCCGCCATGCGGCGCTCCACCCTTTGGGTGAAGTCACCCTCCACCGATCCGCCGAAGGGGCCCTTGATCTTCAACCCCAGCCACTCCGGGGGGTTGTGGCTGGCGGTAATCACCAGGGCACCCAGGGCACCCCGTTCCACGACTGCCCAACTGGAGGCCGGCGTGGGGGTAGGGGTGGCCGCCAGCACCGGCTCCAACCCCGCCCCACGGACCGCCGCCGCAATCACCTCCGCTAGTTCCGGAGCCAGAAACCGCCGGTCGTAGCCCAACACCACCTCCCTGCTGGTGAGGCCGGCGGGCGCACTGCTCTCGAGCTCCCTCGCGGCGGCAGCCGCGACAGGCAGCAGGCGCTCCACCGTGATGTCCACCCCGAGGATGCCCCGCCAACCATCGGTGCCGAACACGATCGGGCTGGCCTCGAGGGGCAGGGGGGCAGAGGCCATCTGAGGGAGGGGGACATCGACGGGCTGGTCGTAGCAGCCTGCCATCTCCCCTGGGTTGGCCCAGGTGCCGGCCTGGCGGGAGGCCACTTCCAAGTAGTCTGGACCCATGAGGCAGTCGCCAGACGATCGTTCCCTTCCGGCTCCTCTCACCGACAAACTCCTCCGCAGCTGGTTGCGCTGCCGGCGGAAGGCCTGGCTCGATCGGCACGGCCCCCGGGAGCTGCAACGCTGGAATGCCCATCGCTCCCTGGCCCTGCAGGAGCAGCTGCTCCGCTTCCAGCAATTGCTTCCCCACAAACCCAGCCAAGGCCTTCAGGCCTGCCAGGAGGGCAACCCGTCGGTGATGGGGGTGCGGCTGCGGGGACCTGGCCCCCAGGGATTGGAAGTGGAGGCCCATCCCACTCTTCTGCTGCGGGTGAACACCCCCAGCCGCTGGGGAGGCCATGGCTACCGACCGGTGCTCGCCCGCCAGGGACGCCGCACCACCCGGGAGCACCGCCTGCTCCTGGCCCTCTGGGGACGGCTACTCTCCGAGCACCAGAAGGCACCCGTGCCCCATGGCCTGGTGCTGGCGGGCCAGGGGGGGCGCCTGGTTCAGGAGCGCCTCACCCTCACCCCAGCCCTGGATGGCCAAGTGGACGACAGCCTGGGGCGATTGGCGGAGGACCTGCAGCGGCCTACCCCACCTGCCCTGGTGAACGACCGCAAGAAATGCACCCTCTGCAGCTGGCGGCAACTTTGTGATCAGGAGGCCGCACGGGACGGGCACCTCAGCGAAGTGAGTGGGGTGGGAAGCAAGCGACGGGACCTGCTGATGCAGGTGGGGATCCACAGCCTCAGGGATCTTGCGGAGGCCGAACCCAGCCACCTGGCCGCAGCGCTGGAGCCCCATGGCGACCAGCACCGTGACATGGCTCTCCAGCTGGTGGCCCAAGCCCAGGTGCAGGCCACGGGCCAACCGCAGCGCCTGCTGGCCGGCGATGGGCTGGGGGAACTGGAACAGGCCCCAGGGGTGTTGATCTACGACATCGAATCCGACCCCGACACGGCGGAACACTTCCTCCACGGCTTCTGGATCCTTCCCAAGCCCGCCGAAGGACACTGGCCGGAACCGGCCCCCTTCGGCAGCCCCCCTTCCCCTGGGCGCTACCGGCCGCTGCTCGCCCTGGCGGAACATGGGGAACAGCGCCTGTGGAAGCGGCTTCAAGCCCTGTTCGCCCGTTACCCCGCGTGGCCCGTGCTGCACTACGGGGAGACGGAAAAGATCCAGCTTCTGCGGCTTGCGGAGCGCCAAGGCGCCAAGGAGGCGGAGCGGGCGGCCCTGCAGGGCCGCCTCGTGGATGTGCATCTGCGGCTGCGCCAACAGTGGCTGCTGCCCGTGAACAGCTATGGCCTGAAGGCGGTGGCCAGCTTGCTGGGCTTTCGCTGGAGCCAACCCGGGGCCGATGGAGCCCGCTGCCTGCTGCGCTGGCGGCTGTGGCGGCAGTGGTATGCCCCCGGCGTCCCCCCTCCCTCCGGTGGTAAGGAGAAAGGGCGCCGGGAACTGGAACGCATCTTTCTCTACAACCGGGATGATGCCCTGGCCACCTGGGCCGTGGCCTACTGGCTCCTCCAGGCCCCAGGGGGCAGCGGCTCTACGGAGGAGCGCTGAAGGCTGTGGGCCTGGAGAGGCTCACCGGCACGCTGACGTTGCCGGCCACCGCCTCCAGGATGGGGCTCTCCAGGGCCTGCCGTCGCACCATCGCCAAACCCACCCAGGAGCCATCGGCCAGCTGCAGGCAGGAGGTGATCTGCCCGGCCCGGATGCCCTCGGCGGTCTGGAGCAGCTGGCCAACGGCCATGGCCAACGGCACCTCCGGGGAGGGGGAGACCTGCCAGCGGCGCAGCTGTTGCTTCACGCCGTCCGTGCTGGCGAGTTTGGCCAGGGTTTCCTGCCCCACATAGCAACCCTTGTTGAGGCTCACCCGATGGGCCAGGCCCAGTTCAAAGGGATTGAAGGCATCGTTGATCTCCTCGGGCCAGGCGGGTTCCCCCTGCTGCAGGCGCCAGAGGGCCGCGTCCTCCTCCCCCAGGGGGGGCACGACGGCGAGAGCCGGCGGGAGGGGCGTATCGGCCGCCAGGAGCAGATCATGTCCCAGCCACCAACCCCCTCCCCCCTCCAGGGGGCGCCACGGGCCCGGTGGGGCCGGCTCCTGGCCCACCAGGCGGATCCAGCGGGCCGTCAGGAGGGGGCCCAGCTCCACCTGGTCGGCCGGAAAGAGCACCCGATCAAAAGCCGTGCGCACGGCGGGGCCATCCCCAGACGTAAGGGCCAGCCAGGCACCGTTGGCCTCCACCAGCACCTCCGCCAGGCCCCGCAGGCGGGCGGTGGGGGACAGGCAGCAGGTGGAGCGCCAGTCGCCTGGGCGTGCGTCCTGCAAGGTCTGGCTGGTCTGGCCGTGGAGCACCCGCAGGGCATCGGGACCGGAGAAGTGGAGAAGAGACACAGGCCGCTCCAACAGCCGGGGGCCAGGGGGCGCCCAGGCCCAGGGGGACGGGGTGGAAGGAGTCATGGGGCTGGGGTGGATGGGGTTTGAAGAGCCACCGAGAGGGCAGCCACCTGGTCCAGCAGAAACAGGCTGTGGAGCTCCAGTCCAGCCTCCGCCAGGGCCGCTTCCCCCCCCTCCTGCCGATCCACGATGGCCACCACCCGCCGCACTTTGTAGCCGGCCTGCCGCAGCTGCTGCACGGCCTTGAGGGCCGAGCCGCCAGAGGTCACCACGTCTTCCAGGACGGTGATCGTCGCCCCCTCGTCCGGGAGGGGGCCCTCCAGCCAGGCGCCCGTACCATGGCCCTTGGCTTCCTTGCGCACGATCAAGGCATCGAGGAGCCGTCCCTCCAGGGCGGCCTGGAGGGCCACCGCACTCACCAGGGGATCGGCGCCCAGGGTGAGGCCCGCCACCGCCGCCGCCTCGGGCTCCACATGGGGCAACATGAGCTTGCCCAGCAACGCCAGGCCCACGCCGCTGAGGCTCACGGGCTTGCAATTCACGTAGTGGTCGCTGGTGCGCCCAGAGGCCAGGGTGAACTGGCCACGCCGGTAGGCCCGCCGGGCCAGCAGGGCAAGAAGCAGGGCCCGACAGTCCTCGGGCGTCTCAGGCAGGGGGGAAGGGGAGGGGAGCGGCATGGGCCCATTCCAGACAAAGCTGGTGCAATGCTGCTGCACGGGGTAGGTTTTTCGCGGCATTCCTCCTCCGCTTCCATCCCCATGGCAGTGCTGCCCATTCCCCCCTTTTGCCGAGCGGGCGCCCAGTCCAGCCAGGCCAGGGGCCGTTCGGCTTGGCTTGTGGCGACTGCCCTGGGGCTGGGGTCAATGATGTGTGTTGCCCCCCTGCAGGCCGGGCCGGTGCTCTGCACTAGCACCCTTGAGGCCCCACTGATCACCCCCGGGCAACCGTTGCCTGCGTTGAGCGGGCCCAGGGAAGTAACCCGCTGCGGGGTGGTGGGCACGGTGCCGGAATTGGTGGAACAGCGGTATTTCAGCTATCGGGCTCCCTTCGCCAGGGGAGTAAACCTCACCCACCAGATCACCGATCTCCTTGGGCTGGCCATGGGCGGAGGCGACGGCACCAGGCTGATGGGTCTGGGCTTCCCCGACCAGGCCATCATCTGGGATGGCAGCGCCATCGAGAACACCACCACCAACCTGATGGATCAGCAGGTCCATCTGGTGCCCCGTCGCACGGCCGACCTGGCTTCCCCTTACACCACCAGCATCCGGGAGGACGGCAACCCCGCAGCCCTGGCCTATCCTCCCTATGGATTTGGCTCACGCTGAGCGCTTGACGGGGGTCTAGCAATCTGGTGAATGCAGCGAACTCATAATTCGCCTTAGCCGAGTTCGATCCTCGGGACCCCCACCACCCCAAAACGACGGCCTGAAAAGGTTCAGGCGGCAAGAGGGGTTTCGGAAGCAGCCCCGCGGCCCCTGCCCCGGGCAGGTTTGAGGATGCACGGAGGCTGGGCCTGAAGCAGCAACCGCTCCGACTCGGCATCCAGGACCACATGGATCAGCCGCTGATGACGGTCGGTGTAGGTGGTGATGGGCAGTCCATAGGGAAGCAGGCGGTTCATGCCGAACCACAGGTCGGATCGCTAAGGCGACACCATGGGGGCGTTCGTCTGGTGCCTGTCGCTTTCCCATGGCCGCCCTGGGATCCCCACCCTCCCCACTAACCGCAGGCCCCAGCGGCACGGCCGACCGCCTGCTGCCGGAACCGCTGCTGGCCGAGCTCAACCAGCGCCGGATCGGGCCCGCTTGGCGCCAGCTGCTGGGCCATGGCGCCCTCCTGGTTGCCGCAGGTGGGCTCTGGGGAACGCCAGCCTTTCCCTGGACCCTGCGTCTTTTCGGGCTTCTGGTGTTGGGTTGGGGTCTGGCCTTCAGTTTTTGTGCCATGCACGAGTGTGCACACCGCACCGCCTTTGTCGATCGGGAGCGCAACGACACCCTGGCCTGGTGGTTTGGGGTGCTGAGCTTCTACAACGCTGATTTCTATCGCCGTTACCACCAGTGGCACCATCGCCACACCCATCAACCGGGGCTGGATCCGGAATTGGAAGATGCCCCACCCACCACGGTGGCGAGCTACTGGCTCGAACTCAGTGGCCTTCCCTGGTGGATCGGCAAGCTCCAGGGCCATTGGCGGGGCCTGAGAGGTGATTTTCGTGCCAACCCCTACATCCCCGAAGAGGCCGCCGGCCGGGTGCTGGAATCCCTCTGGCGCCAGTTTGCTGTCTACGGCGCCCTGTTGCTCCTTTCCATTCCAGAGAGCAATGGCTTCCTCCTGCGCTTCTGGCTGCTGCCCCTGATCGTGGGCCAGCCCCTGCTCCGCTTTGTGCTGATGGCGGAACACGGAGGCTGCGCCTTCACCACCAACGGCCTCGCCAACACCCGCACCACCCTGACGTTGGCCCCGTTGCGCTGGCTGATGTGGAACATGCCGTTCCACGCCGAACACCACCTCTACCCCTCCCTGCCCTTCCATTCCCTCCCGCGGGCCCACGCCTTCATCGCGCCCCACCTGGTGCATTGCGATGGGGGCTATCTCCGGGTGCATCACCGTTTCCTGATGGCTCCCGCCCTGTTCGCCCAACCCCAGGCCCCTGCTTCATGAGGGGGAGTAGCCGCGATGCGGTCTTTTCCCTGGGTCGTTTTTCCTTTGCCTGTGGCCAGACCCTGGAGGACGCTCACCTCGCCTATCGGGTGTTCGGCGAGCGGTCCGCCGATGGCACCAACCTCGTGCTTATGACCACCTCCTATGGCGCCTGGCCGGAGGACATCGACTGGGTCGTGGGCCCCATCCTCGATCCCGAGCGCTGGTGTGTGGTGCTGGTGAGCCAATTCGGAAATGGTCGCTCGAGCAGCCCAAGCAACAGCTCGATGGGTCTGGCCGAAGGGGGCTGGTGCCTCAGCCATGCCGACAATGTGCGCGCCCAGAGGCGACTGCTGGAGGATGTGTTCCAGGTGGAGTCGCCGGCCCTGGTCTATGGCTGGTCGATGGGGGCGCAGCAGGGCTACCACTGGGCCGTGCTGGAGCCGGAGCGATGCCAGCGCCTGCTGACCCTCTGCGGCACGGCCCGCACCACCCCCCACAACCGGCTGTTCCTGCTGAGCCTGCGTCAGGCCCTCACCGCCGATCCGGCCTGGACAGGGAGCGGCTTTGACGGCGAACCGCTGCAGGGGCTGCGCACCTTCGCCCTGATCTACGCCAGCTGGGCCGCCAGCCAGCCCTACTACCGTTCCCTGCCCCTGGTCGCCCTGGGGCATAAGAGCCTGGAAGCCTATGTGGAGCAGGCCTGGCTCCCCCTCTACCGCCGGCACGACCCCCACAACCTGGTGGCCATGCTCGACACCTGGCTGGCCTGCGATGTGGCCGCCGCAGCGGGCTGCGGGGAGGATCTTGCGGCCGCCCTGGGTCGCATCCAAGCCCGGGTGAGCGTGGTGGCGGGCAGGCACGACCTCTACTTCCCCCCCGCCGACTGCGGGGGGGAAGCCGCCCTGATCCGAGGAGCCTCGTTTTCGGTGATCGACTCCCACCTGGGCCATCGGACCGGCAACCCCCGAGACGATCCGGCTGTGCAGGCCCGCCTGCGCCAGGCCGTGGAGGAGTTGCTGGAACGCTGATCCAGGTGCCCTTGCGACCCTCTCCCGCGCCACCCATCCCTTTGTGTCACGTGCCCCCACGCCTCCCCAGAACCCATGAGTCCCCTCGCCGAAGCGGCCGCCGCCCAAGGATTCGCGTTTGTGCTCTTCTCCTTCACCGATCTGTTCGGAGTGCAGCGGGCCAAGCTGGTCCCCGCCCCAGCTTTGGAGGCCCTGGAGCAGGGGGGCGCAGGGTTTGCGGGATTCGCGGCCTGGCTGGATCTCTCCCCGGCCCGAGCTGATCTTCTGGCCTTCCCCGATCCGGCGAGCCTGATGGCCCTGCCAGGCCAACCGGAGGTGGGCTGGGTGGCCACCGATCTGGTGTTGGATGGGCAGCCCCTGGCCCACTGCCCCCGGGGCGTGCTCCGGCGCCAACTGCAGCGGGCTGGAGCGCAGGGCCTGCAGTTACGCACGGGCGTTGAGCCGGAATTTTTCCTGCTCAATGGTGAGGGCACGGCCCTGGCGGATGGCCGGGACGGCCGGCGCAAGCCCTGCTACGACCAGCTGGCCCTGATGCGCCATTACCCCCTGATCGGCGAGCTGCTCAGCGCCCTCCAGGAGCTGGGGTGGGGCCCTTACCAGGCCGACCACGAAGATGCCAACGGTCAGTTCGAGATCAACTGGACCTTCGCTGAGGCCCTGACCACCGCCGACCGCCATGCCTTTTTCCGCTTTCTGGTGCCCTGGAAGGCGGAGGCCCACGGCCTGAGCGCCAGCTTCCGCCCCCGGCCCTTCGCCGATCTCACCGGCAACGGCTGCCATCTGCACCATTCCCTCTGGGATGCCAGCGGCCGCAACATGTTCCACGATCCGGCCGGGGAGCTGGAGCTCTCAGGCACAGCCCGCCACTTCCTGGGGGGCGTGCTGGCCCATGCCCCGGCCCTCTGCGCTTTCGCCAACCCAACCCCCGCCAGCTATCGCCGACTGGCGGGCGCCAGCACGGCCTCGGGGGCCACCTGGAGCCCGGCCTGGATCAGCTGGGGCGCCAACAACCGCACCCACATGGTGCGCGTACCCGATGGCCAGCGGCTGGAGCTGCGCCTCGCCGATGGCGACAGCAACCCCTACCTCCTGCCTGCAGCGGTGCTCGCCGCCGGGCTCGATGGCCTGGAGCGCAAGCTGGATCCCGGGCCCTGCAGCCTGGAGGATTTCCATGCGACACCGCCCACCAACGGGCGGCTACTGCCCCGCTCACAGGGAGAGGCCCTAGCCGCGCTAGAGGCCGATGGGGTGCTGCGGGAGGCGCTAGGCGAGCAGTTCTGCCAGGCCTACGAGCGGTTGCTGCCCCTACGCTCCGGGCCCCACCCTCTTCGCCTGCATGGTGAAACCATGGGAGGCCTCAACGCACGGCCGTAGCGAGGGCGGGACGACCCTCCACCGGCGCCTGCAGGGCCTGCTGCAGGGGAGCCCGGCCGTAGTTGCGCTCCAGCAGGGCCATCACCTGGCGGCCGAAATCCTCGGGTGCCCGATCAAAGGCTTCCAGGCAGATCTGGCCGAACACCCGCCCCATGGGCTCCGGGTTCCAGAGGAGCTTGCGGGCGGTCCATGGCATCATGCTCATCGGGTCGTAGCCAGGTTGCAGGCGGCCCGTATCAAAAGCGTGCTGCTCAAGATGGGTGTGGGGCTGGAGTCCAATGAAGAAGATGGCGGGCTCCACCTTGTCGGCCCCGAAGATAGCTTCCAGCTCCCGGTGATAGGCCACTGTCTGACGGATCGTTTCAGGGCGCTCATCGATCACATTGAAGGAGTAGTTCACCGAGATGTGCTCCTGGAAACCGGCACGGGCAAGCAGGCGGCAGTTATCGAGCACGGTGCGGAGGTTGTAGCCCATGCGCATCTTGCGCACGAGCTCCTGGGAGCCGGAGGTGATGCCGATCTCGAAGTAGCTCATGCCGGTGGCGACCATGAGCTCGGCGAGTTCCGCGTCCAGATTGTCGGCCCGGATGTAGGCGGCCCAGCGGATGTCCGTCATGCCGGCGGCTTGGATCGCCCGCAACAGCTCCTTGGCATCCTCGATGTAGCGGCGGGCCGGGATGAACTGGGCATCGGTGAACCAGAAGCCCCGCACCCCCCGGTCGTAGAGCTGGCGCATTTCCGCCACCACCTCTGCTGCGGGGTTCACCCGCACGGCCTTGCCTTCGATAACCGTATAGACGCAATAGCAACAGTTGTGGGGGCAACCCCGCTTGGTCTGCACCCCCACGTAGAAATCTCCCCCCTGCAAATACCACTCCATCTGGGGCCAGATGGCATCGATGTAGTCGTAATCGCAGGCGGTTTTCTCCAACGGCAAGGGCGGCTCATGGATCAGGCCCGGCCGCGGGGGCTCGCCCACCACGTAGCAGCGCTGGTGTTCGAGGGAGTCTCCCCGCACCATCGCCTCTAGGAGCAGCTCGCCCTCGCCCACCGACACCACCGTGCCCCGCGGGAGCCAGCGCCCCAGCTGCTCGTAGAACACGCTCACGGCCCCGCCGCCCAGAACCGCTCGGGCCTGTGAGTGATGGCGCCTTGCCCAGCGGAGGCCCCGGCGGATCAGTCGTATGTTGCGGACCAACTCTCCGTAGTACGCCGCCATCAGCTGTATCCCCCCAAGGGCACCCCTCAGGCGGCGCAAGGGATGGCTGGCATAGAACACCTCAAAGGAGTTCTGCAGGGGATTGCCGCCCCGTCCATCCACGGGGGCATAGATCTGGATGTCGCGCCAAGAGAACACCAGCAGGGTGGGGCGAAAGGCCTCAATCGCCTCCCGTAGCACGACCTTCACATCCAGTACGGGCACGGCAGCCAGATCAAGCAGCCGTTGCGGAAGAGTCGAAAACTGCTTGTGCAGATGGTCGGCCAGGTAGATCGGCCCCACTGGAAAGATGGGATTGCAGGGCAATCGCACAAACAACACTCGCTGCTCGCCGGCACCCGTTTGGTCGTCACCGCTCGCTGCTGGGGAGAGGGGTTCGCGCAAGGGAGCAGGACTGTCCGGGGTGGGGACGCTAACAAGACTCCAGCTGCTGGCGGAGGGTTTCGGCCTGACCCCGTAGGGAAGGAGGAAGCCACGCCAGCCATCCCTGGTGCACGCAGAGCCTGGGACGTAGAAGCCAACCTGCCCGCGCCAGATGGTCGGCGAGCCGCGTGGGGAGGGGTTGGCTGTAGGCCGGATTAATCACATCCACCGTATCGATCCCCCCCAGATCGTCGATGCCCGCCTCCAAGGCTTCCACCAATCGATCGAAGGGCCAGAGATTGGGAGGCAGCTGCAGGTGCACGTTCGGCGGAAGGATGGAGCGGGCCTCAGCAATCGTGTCCAGGAGCCCATCGCATTGCTGGGGGTCCAGGGGGCTGGCGGGCTCCCCAGTGGGGCGCCAGGGCTGGAGGATCACCTCTTGGAGATGGCCCCAGCGCCGCTGGATCGCGGCCAGCAGCTCCAGGGCAGCCCGGCGATCCGCCTGGCTTTCCCCCACCCCGAGCAACAGGCCCGTGGTGAAGGGGATCCCCAAGCGTCCCGCCTGCTCCAGCTGGGCCAAACGCACCGGGAGGGCCTTGCTGGGGGCCTGGCGGTGCAGGGCGTCGTAGGCCGGCCCCAGGCCCTCGAGCATTAGACCCATGGAGGGATTGAGCCTGCCCAGGGCCGCCATCTCATGAACAGAGAGGGGGCCCGCATTGGTGTGGGGGAGCCGGCCTTGGCGTAGGGCCAGCCGGCTGAGGGCCAGCAGGCGGGCAAACCAGCGCCGGCGGTAGGGAGAGGAGGGCGCCATCTCCCCACTTAGAAGCAACACCTCACTGGCGCGGGGAGAAGCCAGCAGCAGGCGCTCCGCCTGCTGTTCCGTGAGGGCATCAGCCAAGGGATCACCGACGGCCAGGGGAACCCGAAAGCCGCAATAGCCGCAGGCGTTGAAGCAGCCATGGGTGGGCACGAGCGTGAGACCCGGACTCCAGGTCACGACCCGACCGGCAAGCCCTTGCGCCCCCGGTTTCAACCTTTCTTCATGAAGCCTCTTCACAATTG
>JBBASA010000043.1:0-17140 GCA_040399515.1 Cyanobium sp.
AAGGAATCACCCCGCAAGGGTTGGAACGAGGAGGAGATGTCCGCAGGCCCGAGCCTGCACCTTCCCCTTCCTGAGATGAAACGCTTCTGCGCCGCCTGCCTGCTCGCCGCCACGGCGATCGCCCAGCCCGCTGCCGCCCAGTGGGGTGTGCTGTATCCCGATGGCTCGATTCGCGGCCAGGGCGGGATTCTTCTCGATGGCCCGAATCCCTCGCGGATTCTCCAGCAGCAGATGACGCTGCCCATCAATCGCTACACCATCGATCCAAGCTCAGGAACGATCTATCGCGGCGGAATCATGCAAAGCGGCCCCAGCCCCTCCCGCAGCCTGGCGATCTGCATGCAGCTGGGCATCTGCTGACCTCCGAAACATCTCCCGATCCCCTCCCCCCTATCGCCATGCCCCCCTTGCCCAAGCTGAGCGCCCTGCTGCTCGCAGCAGCTTGCACCGCCACCCCCGCCCAGGCTGGCTCCCTGATCGATATCGACGATCTCAAGGACCTGATCAAGAAGGGGGGCACGGAGATCGTCTACAAAGACTGCAAGGACAAAACCTTTTCAGGGCTTTATTCCTATTCCAAAAAGAAGAATGTTGATCGCCTCACCATTTGCAAAAACATCATCGATCTCAAGGATGCGGACGAGCACTGGGAGGTGCTGGCCCATGAAGCCACCCACATCATGCAGCGCTGCTCTGGCGGCACGATCATCAAGGAAAAGTTCCATCCACGCTTATTCCGCAAGCTCCAGGCCCATGCGCCCACTCTCTCGGGCTTTCTTGCCGACCACTATCGCCAGGCCGACGTGATGCATGAAGTGGAGGCCTTCGCGATGGAACTGCAGCCCCCCGATCGGGTGAAGGAGATGTTTACGGAGATCTGCCTCGATCAAAAGAAGAAACCTGCTGGGGAGAAGCCCGCCGAAGCGTCGCCTCCTGCCGATGCAAAGCCTCCCGCTGGTTAGGCTTCACTCCCCAACTCCACCAGCAACCCGGAGTGATCCGACAGCCCCCCCTCCCGCAGGTGGTGCAGGTAGCGCACCTCTCGCACCTGGGGATTCAAGGGAGCAGACAACAAGGCATGGTCGTAACGAAAACCATGGCCGGTGCGGGGGCTGAACCAGGTGAACTCCCGCGCCTTGCCGTTCCGCGCTCGCCAGCCATCCACCCAGCCCTGCTGCAGCAAGGCCTGAAACAAATGGGTGCAGGCGAAAGTGCGGGTGTCGGAATCGGCAAAGGGGATGCCGCAGTTGAAATCGCCCATCAACACCGACGGCCCGGTGCGCCAGGGCTCCGGAAGGGCCAGCAGGGCCTCAAAAAGTGGCACCTGGGCCTCCTTCTGGGGAAAGTGCACCGCCACCACCCGCAGGCTGTCGGCCTCACCCTCCTCCGCCTCGTCTGGCCCGGCGGCGTCCTGGGGCCAAGGGAGCTCCGCCTGCAGCATGTGCACCGGCTGGCCCGGCTCCTGGGCCAGGGGCGTGGCGCGAAACGGCCAGCGGCTGGCGATCAGCAGCCCGTTCTCACGCCCCACCACGGGGGAGGCCACCTGGGCCTCCAGGCCCCCATCCGCCAGGCCCTCCAGCAGGGGATCGGGGCCACGCCCATCCCAGGCCCGCACCTCCTGCAAAAGCACCACATCCGGAGCCAGGGCGGTGATGGCCTCGGCGATGGCCGGACGCCGGCTGCCGCCCCCATGCAGGATGTTCCAGCTGAGGAGCCTCATTCGCGTTCGGCGCCCACCACCTTCCAGCCCCCCACGAACACCTGCTCCTTCCAGGCGGCAAGCATCTGGCGGATCTGCTTCTCACTGCTGCTCACCCGGATCTCGTGGTTGAGGGGGCTTTCCCGGTTAGGGCTGTAGTCGGTGAGGTGGAGCACGTAGGCGTGATGATCCCGGCTCTGCTCCTCCTTGTTGGTTTTCCAGAGCAGCAGCTTGCGCACCATCGTGGCCCCCTTGAGCACCTTCAGCGCCACCGCCCGCTCGAGAATGGTGCTCTCCGGCAGGCGAATCTCCGTCACGCCGCGCTCCATCTCCGGGATGTCGGCGATATCGGAGAGCTGGCTCAGGCGCACATGCTCTGGATTGGCCTGCTTGTCGTCGCGAAGGCGCACGAACTGGGGCGAGATCAGGCTGCAGAGGGGCAGGCGGCGCACCCCCTCCCAGCGGCGCTGGCCGGCATGCCAATCCAGCACCATCCGATCAATGCTGCTCCCCTGCGACGTGCGCGACACCACATCGAGGCAGGACAGCTCCGCCACCAGGCCCGGCTCCACCATGCGATAGCCCACCTGGTCGCTGTTCACCTCCACGTAGTCGCTCTCCACCGCCCGCTCGGCGAGCTGTTGCAACAAGGAGGCGCGCACTTCCTCAGTGAAGCCACCCCCCACCCGGCCCACCAGCTGGAAGCTGTCTTCATCGATGGGCACAGCCACCAGCAGGCTGTGGAGCAGGCCGGCCCGGTCGTCGATGCCTTCGGAAAAGCCCACCACCGCCAGATCCAGGCTGTGCCTGGGCTTGATCTTGAACAACCCGGCGGAGATGCTGCGCACCACCACCCCCTCGCCCCCCTCCTTCTCCACCCATTTGCGGTACTGGGCAAACACCGCTTCCCGCTCGCCCGTGGTGCTCTCCACCACATGCACCCGCTCGCCTTTCTCGAAGAGCCGGCCCGCCAGCTGGAGAGCCTCGCCATGGCGGGTGCTGTAGTCGTCGCCATCCAGCCGGTAGATGTCGAACACGGCAAAGCAGAGGCTGGCCACCTCGGCGTCGTTGGCGGGCTTGCGCGCCACCCGGGTCACATCGTGCACCCGGGGGCGCTGGCCATCGCTGCGGCGCACGTAGAGCTCACCTCCCAGAAACGCCTCCTTCACCCCGGCCGCCGCCAGCCGCTCCGCCGCCTCCTGATGGAAGGGGGCACCGACGCGCACGGTGCCGCCCGGGTTGAGGGTGAGGCACACCCCCTGGCTGTAAAGCAGGCAGGTGAATTCCCCGTCGATCTTGCGGCTGATCACGTAGTCCTCCGCCGCAGGCAGCCGTTGGCGAGCCGTGTCGATATCGAAGGCGCGCATGCTCTCCCCCAGTTGGCGCCGCCGCCAGCGGGCCTGCCGCAGCCACTCCGGATTCCGCAGCCCATCAGCGCTGGCGGTGGCATAGCTGCCGTGGAGGGTGCGCAGGGTCTGGGGATCGAGCAACGGGTCCAGGGCGCCGGCGTCTGATGATTTCGCAGCAGGGTCTTGCCTTTTAGAGCCCGGTTTTTTGGCGGGCGGTGCGTCCGCTGCCGGGGCCTCGGATTCCGGCGGCGGGGCTTTGGCGGAGCGGCGCCGGGCAGGCTTCGCTGCAGCGGCCTCGGCCTTCTCAGGGGTTGCGATGTCCGCCGCAGCGACAGTGTCCCCTGCTCCAGGGTCGACGACAGCCTTCCTGCGACGGGCGGGTGTGGGGCTTATCGGTTGAGCGGCATCCGCTTGAGCTGGGGCTTCGGCTGCAGGGGGGGGCGGCTCTGCGGGGGGGGCCGCCACCGCCTTGCTTGCCGTGGCGCGGCGCCGGCCCGGCTTGGCTGCAGAGGCAGCGGTGGTCTCAGGGGATGGCTTGCGGGGAGGGGTCATGGGGTGGCAGGGGCAATGGAATCGGGCCGCTTGAGCTCCGCATTGGAGAGATGCAAGAGGAGGGCGTAGCGATCCCCCTGCACCCGTCCCTCGAGAAAACCGCGATAGGGCACGCTGCCCCGGCGGAATACCAGGGGATCCTTGCCCCCCTTGCCGGCTCCCACCAGCATCAGGCTGGCGCTGGCGGCAAGCTCACTGGCCATGCCGAAGAGGAAGTCGTAGGTGAGGCCATTGATGTGGAGGATCTGCATCAGATCGCTGAACACATAACGCCGCACCGCCTCACGCTTCGGCACAAGGCGGCCGGTCCACTGCAGGGGGATGGCGGCGTTGGTGTTGGCTTCGGCGCGCTGCAGGGGCCGGCGGGCCAGCACCTGCCCCGTGGGGGAGAACACCAGCTCGTTCTGCTGCACCTGATAGACGGGCTTCTCCTGGGGGTTGATGAACACCCTCGAGAGGAACCACAGGCTCTGGCCAAAGCGCTCCAGATCCACCTCCGGATCGCCGCTCACCAAGGCCTGGGCGATGGCCTCCGGCTCGCCGAACTGGGCCTGCAGGGCATCCAGATCGTGGTCCACCGTGGATTTCAGCAGGCGATGGGTGGAGGGAAACTCCCCATCGGGCCCCACCCAGCGCAGCCGTTCCCGCACCCGGGTTCCCACGGCCTTCACCACCGCATCCCGCTTTCGGCTATCGGAAAGATTGATCTCCGGCATGGCGTTCAGAGCATGGTGAAGTCGAGTTCGGAGCCCATCTCCCCTTCCGCCTCGGGCTCCTCCTCCGCCTCAGGCCCACAGGCGGCGGCCTGCTCCAGGCCCACCAGGCGAATCGTGTTGGGATCGCCGATCAGCAGCCAGATTCCCCCCTCCTCGCTCTGCAGCAGGAAGGCCGGATCGGTGTCGAACCCGCCGCGCCAGCTGAAGGGAAAGGTGAAGATCGTGCCCTCCGCCAGGGCTCCCGCCAGAGCTCCGGTGCCCACCGCCTCGCCGGCCAGGGCATAGGTGAGCCGGATGCTGTGCTCCAGCAGGTGGTCCTCATCCACGGTCTCCTCCAGGGCGATGGGCCCCTCGAAGCTGGAGCCGAGCTTGGCCAGGGGATGGCCCTCCCGATCCACGGCCGCCAGGGTGTCGTTCTCCACCCACTCCCCTGTGGGGGAGAGGTGGGCCATGGCCGTGCCGCCGTTAGGGATCAGGGTGCGGCCATCGCTGGCGAGGGTGGCCAGGTTGCAGCGCTGGCTATCGGCATCGAGGGTTTCGATGGAGCGGCTGCCGTAGAGCTTGCCCCGATCCACCTTCTCCATGGCGAAGGTGGTTTCAGATTCGCCGTAGAGAAAGCGCAGACTTCGAGGCATCAGCAGAGCGGGAACGGGGGCCCTCAGGGGGCCGGTTCAGGGGGGCCGCACAGATGCTCCACAGCGAGCAGAGCGTCTTCAAAGGCGCGGGGGCCATCGTCCATGGGACGGCAGCTCACCCCCCGATCGTCAACGTAGGCAGAGGCCACGGGTTTGCCCACACCGCTGGCAATGGACTGATAAGCGAAACCATATTGGTCCAGCCAGTCGCGCAGGCGGGCTTCCGCCTTGCGACCCGCGGCCGAGGTGGAATCCTCCGCCGCCAGTCGGGCGGAATGGATCACCACCTCGGCCCGCTCGGCCAGGGCTCGGGTGAACTCCACCGCCCCCGGGATCGGATCCCCCAGATCTTCGGCCCCGCGCCCATAGGTGCGATCTGCCAGCACTCCATCCACATCCAGGCACACCCGGGGCTTCTGGGAGCTGGCAAAACGTCGTTTGCGGGCGGCCGCCGTGCGCCGGGGCTCAGAACGGGTGGTGTCCATGGCAGGGCTGGCGGCAGCCTCAAGCGCCTTGGCCTCCGGCACCGGCGGCGGCGGGCCAGGAATCACCTGCAACATGGCATCAATGGCGGCGTGGCCCTCGAGCCAGGGGTCGCTCAGCCACTCCTCCCCACTCCAGAGGCGGGAGTAGTGGGGTTGGGTGTGGTGCATGCCCGGCAGGCGAAACCAGGCGTTGAGGCTGCCGGGCTTGGGTTGCTTGGGAAAGATCTCCGGCTCTTCCTCCAGGTGATGGCGCTCCCAGGTGGTGGCCAGGGCTTTCACCATCGCCCACACATGGGCGGTGGGGGCAGGCTCCGCGAGCAGCACCCAGAGGTGGTAGCCCCCTTTTCCACTGGAATCGAAGAGCAGGGGGTCATAGCCCCGCTCCGCCAGCATCCGCCACCACTCCAGGGCGCCAGTCAGATTGCGCCGGGCCCGCTCCGGGGCTCCCACCGCCTCCAGGTCGTGGTTGTCGATGTCGATGGCCAGCCACCGACTAGTGCCTTCCTTGCTCTCGGCATGCAGTCCGATCAGCTGGGGGCGATGCTGGCGACGGCTGGCGAAATGGCGCGCAAGCTTGTCGAGGGTCACCATGTCGTCACCCCGCATGGAGGCGATCGGCAGGGTCATGGCCTTGTAAGACCGGCCCTGCTCAAGGGCCTCATGGGGGGAGAGGAGGGAGTACTGCCCCCACACGTCCTTGCGATTCACCAGCCGCTCCATGGCCCAGTCGGCGAGCTCCTGGGAACGGGTTTTCCACTCCTCACCGATGATCGCTTCGCTGGCCGCCATGGGCAGGCATCAGGCCCGGCCTTGGGGGGTGGCCAGGGAGGGCCGCAGGTTGTTCAACCCAGAGAGGAACATCGGGATGAACTGCTCCACCAGCTTCTCCGGCTTCTCCTCCATCACCCGCTTCACCGCAAACAGGCGGGATTTCGTTAGATCAGGGGAAAGCAGGGCCTGGGGCAGCCGCTCAAGCACGTAGGCCGGACGCTCCCAGGCGGGAAGGGTGTTGGCAATCTCCACCAAGTTGCCTAGGCGGCGAAGCTCCGCACCGGCCGTGATGTCCATGCCGGCTTCAAAGGCGGCGTGTTCGATCATGAAATACTTGCGCTTGGCCGCCTGCACCCGGGCCCGGTGGTCTGCACTCTGGCTCGCGATTTTGCCCAGCCAGCGGCTGCCCCAGCTCACGTGGGCGGCCTCTTCCGGCAGAATTTTCTCCAGGGTTTCCCGGATCCGCTGATTCTCTTCCGTGGCTGGAGCGTGGCGCAGGGCATTGATGTGGGCTGAGAACGCCTGGCAGCCCCGCTTTTCCGTGGCGTTGATGGAAGCCAGGGCGGCAATCAGGACATTTTCCCGCTGGGCCGAATCTCCGCTGGTGTCCTCCACACTGATGTCGAGCAGACGGTTGAGCTCATCGATATAGGAGCCGCTCTTGGGGTTGCCGATCTCCTCTCCCATCTCCACCAGCAGATCCGTGAGCCACACCGCATGGCGCGCCTCATCGCTTACGTGGTGGGAGAGATCCCGCACCAACTCCTTGGGCTGACCATCCAGGGCTTCCATTAGGGCCGTGAGCTCCTGGCAGGAGCGCTGCTCGTTGAAGCGATAGCTGTTGAGAAAAAGAACCTGAATCTTTCGCTCTTTCACCACCTCGGCCATCATCTGTCGGGGGCCGATGGTGTTGAGAATCTTGCGGGGATAGTTGACGGCCATCGGCGGACTTTTGGTGGTCACTGTTGGCATGGATGGTAACGGGATCAAGCCACAACAGCGGGCGCGATGGACATAGGGTGAGAAACCGCGCCCCAGCTCTCCCTGCCCCGTGAGTGCTCCTCCCCCCCTCATGGTGCTGGGCACCAGCAGCGGAGCAGGCAAATCCCTGATGAGCGCCGCCCTCTGCCGGGTGCTGCGGCGCCGGGGGGCCATCCCTGTGCCCTTCAAGGGGCAGAACATGAGCAACAACGCCTGGGTGGATCCGGACGGGGGTGAAATGGCCTATTCCCAGGCCCTGCAGGCCTGGGCGGCCCAGCTTGAGCCTGTCTGCGCCATGAACCCGGTGCTCCTGAAACCCCAGGGTGACAGCACGAGCGAAGTGATCCACCTGGGGAAATCGGTGGGCCTCGCTCGGGCGGAGCACTACTACCGCGATTGGTTCCGGCCGGGGTGGAAAGCAATCCGCGAGGGACTCCGCCAGCTGCGGGAGAACCATCCCCAAGGCCAACTGGTGCTGGAGGGGGCGGGCAGCCCCGTGGAGGTGAACCTCCAGTCCCGCGACCTCACCAACCTCCGCCTGGCCCAGTATTTACGCGCCAACTGCCTCCTGGTGGCAGACATCGAACGGGGTGGGGTGTTTGCCCAGGTGGTGGGCACCCTGGCCCTGCTGCGTCCCGTGGAACGGCCCTTGATCAAGGGGGTGCTGATCAATCGCTTCCGGGGCCGGCGCGAGCTCTTTGATTCGGGACGCCAGTGGCTTCAGGAGCGCACGGGGGTGCCGGTGCTCGGGGTGATGCCCTGGCTGGAGGAGCTCTTTCCACCCGAGGATTCCCTGGATCTTCTAGAACGCCGAAGCAGGAGGGGGCCTGCCGCCTTGGAGATCGTGGTGCTGCGGCTGCCCTCCTTAAGCAACTTCTCCGATCTCGACCCGTTGGAAGCGGAGGCCACGGTGCGGCTGCGCTGGGTGAGCCCGGGCCAGGAGCTGGGCTGCCCCGATGCGGTGGTGGTGCCGGGAAGCAAGCAGACCCTCCGCGACCTGACCGCCCTGCGCACCTGTGGACTGGATCACAGCCTGCGCGGCTATGTGGCCAAGGGAGGGCAGGTGTTTGGACTCTGCGGGGGGATGCAGATGCTGGGGCAGGAGGTGAACGACCCCGAGGGTCTGGAAGGCAGCGGCCTCGGGGAGGGAACCGGGTTCAGCATGGCGGGACTGGGCCTGCTGCCCCTGCGCACCCACATGGGATCTGCCAAGGTGCTGAGGCAGTGCCGCAGCGGCGCCCTCTGGCCCCCAGCAAGCGCTGGTGTGAATGAGCCCGTGGCCATCGAAGGCTTCGAGCTGCACAGGGGGGTCAGCACCCTGGTGCCCCCGGTCGACGCTAACGGCTGCCAAACCCTCTGCACCGATCCCGATCTGGGGTGGGTGCAACACCATGGGGAGCAGGGGGGCCTGGTGGCTGGCACCTATCTCCATGGCGTTTTCGAGAGCGGCCCCTGGCGGCGGCGCTGGCTCAATCACCTTCGAGAGCGCAAGGGACTCGCCCCCCTCAGCGAAGACCTGCCCCACCACAGCCGCCAGCGGGAAGCCCTGCTGGATCGCCTGGCCGATGCCTTTGAAGAGCATGTGAACCTGGAACCCCTCCTCCGTGGAACGATGCACACCCGTGGCTGACTGCACTCGCATCCACTGGCCCAACGGCAGCAGCACCTGGGTGGAGGCGGGCACCGACTGGCTGGAAGCGGCGCAAGAGGCCCAGATGATCATCCCCACTGGCTGCCTGGGGGGCAGCTGCGGAGCCTGCGAAATCACGGTGAATGGCGACACCTTGCGGGCCTGCCTGGCCGTGGTCCCCGCTGACGAGAGTGGGGAACTCACGGTGGAGATCTGGTCGGATCCAACCTGGTGAACTTGCCCCTGGTGTCCCATCCGGCCTACTCCACTCCTCTGCCGGAGGAGCACCGGTTTCCGATGGCCAAATTCCGGCTCCTGGTCGACCATCTCCGCCGGCTCGACCTGCTCAGGGACGACCACCTGCACCAGCCCCTCCCCGTACCCAGGCGCTGGCTGGAGCTGGTGCACCCGCGCAGCTACCACGAGGCCTTTGCCCGCCATCAGCTGAGCCCGGCGGAGGCCAGGCGGATTGGACTACCGGCCACTCCTGGGGTAATCCGCCGCAGCTGGCTAGCCGTGGGCGGAACGGTGCTGACGGCGCGCTTGGCTCTGCAGCACGGACTGGCCTGCCATCTGGCCGGAGGCACACACCATGCCTCCGGAACTGTGGGAAGCGGCTTCTGCATCTTCAATGATGTGGCCGTGGCCGCCCGTGTGCTGCTCGCCGAAGGGTTGGTGGAGAGAATCCTGGTGGTGGATCTGGATGTGCACCAGGGGGATGGCACAGCCACTCTGTTTGCAGGCGATCCGCGGGTGTTCACCTTCTCGGCCCACGCCGCAAGCAATTTCCCCCTGCGAAAGGCAACGAGCGATTGGGATCTCCCCCTCCCCGATGGCATGGAAGACGAGCCATACCTGGCTGCAGTGGGAAACTTGCTCCCCGATCTGCTGAGCCAGGTGCGGCCCGACCTGGTTTTGTACAACGCAGGCGTCGACCCTCACCGGGAGGATCGCTTGGGACGGCTATGCCTGAGCGATGGGGGACTCCTTCAACGGGAGCGCATGGTGCTGGAAACCTGTCTGCGTCAGCGGGTACCCGTGGCTACGGTGATTGGAGGCGGATACGACACCCTGACATCCCTGGTGGAGCGCCATAGTTTGGTGGTCCGCGCCGCTGCAGAAGTGTCGCTTCTCCACCGTCTCTAAGGGCCAAGCGCCAGTAGCCCCAGCCCCCATCTCAAGCCGCCAATTCTTGGGGGAGAGCACCAATGGAGGAAACTTGCGACAGGAGCTCCCGCAAGGCCTGTGCCCCCGCAGGGAAGCGCTGAAGCGTTTCCACGTAACTCGTAATGCGCTGCACCTTGCTCGTTGAAAACAGCACACACCCATGGGGATTGTTCAACAGAGCACCGGTGAGTAGAAGTGCCGTGAGCAACTCTGGCTGACGGGGATCCTCGTCCAATTGTTCGGCCCAACGAATGAGCAAGAGATCAAGGGTGGGACGGTAGCTGGCAGAACGGAGCGGAGTGCGCAACACGCTGTGGGTGAAGAGGGGGGACTGGGCCCTCTTCACAAACCAGGGGGTGTCGTGATTGAGCAGGTGGTCAGGAATCTGAACCACCCCCCGGAACGTGGGACTGTCGCAGAGGATCGCTCGGGTGGATTTGCGGCCAGAGCCAAGACCGTACGCCCTGATCTTTCCTTCCGCAACCAAGGCCTCCAGGAGGGAAATGACATCCTCATCAAGATTTCCACTTTGACATTCATCCAGCAAATAGAAGTCGATGTATTCCGTGCCCAGCTTCCGCAAGCTTTCCTCCAAACCATGACGAATTTCAGCAGGCTTGTAGGGGTGATTTCCCGTACCTGGAGAGGAGGATCCAGGAGTGTCCGGGAAATTGGAGATCCCCACAACAGGAAGGGCCCGGATCACCCGGTTGGCCATGTCCTGATGCTGCGGGCTCAACTGGCCAAAGACATGACGATTGATGGTACGGGCAATTGGAAGGGCCGGCCTGAGCAAGGGATGGATGGAGGGGGGAAGCAGTCCGAATTTGGAGGTGATCGTGATGTCACTTCGCCTGCCACGGGCAAAGATGGAAAGCACCTCCTCTGCCAGCCCCATGCCATAGAGAGGTGCCGTATCAAAATGCCTGACCCCTTGATCAAAAGCCGCTTCCAAGAGGCGCAGACGACCTGCCGCCGTCATGGCAGACCCCATGATTCCAGACGTCCCGAAACCAAGCCTGGAGAGCTGGTGCGGGGAAGAAGATCGGGGGAGGAAGGAGACTTTATGGGAGCTTTCTTCGGCCTTAGGAATGGACAGGGACCTCTGAGGAGTTAAATCCGCAGTTAAAACGTTGGACTCGGGAGGCATTGGGCTAGGGGTTGTCGGTCCTGGCGCTGAAGATACCGCCGTTCAAGAAGTAAACAAGTCCTTCTCCATCCCATCTACCGGCATGAGTTCTTCACCAAAAGGGTTCAATGATGGAGCTACAGGATGGACCGGATCAAGTCAATGGCTCCGTGTTGAAGCTGCACGGTGCTCTCTAATAGGTAATCTGCTCCAGCATCCCGAAGTCCTTGTTCGTAAGTGCGGCGTCGGATCAGTTGTTCCGGTGGATGCAAATGGGGTGGAGCAACCGCCAGGGCAAGGAAGCACTGATCCGGAACGCATGCCTGAGCACGGCGCACCGTCTCCACATCCGCCACCGTGTCTCCGAGGTAGGCCACAGGTGGCCCTTGCGGACCCAGAGACTGACCGCGTTCATTGGCCAACTGGCTAGCCAAACGTAAGAACCCCGTGGGGTCTGGTTTATCCGGTGCATCTCCCATGGCCACAAGCGGTGGATCCGAGAGCCCAAGCCGTTCCTCCAGAAGGAATTTGGCGGAGGGTGGCTCCGCCCCGCTCACGAAGCCCCAGGCGATCCCCTCCCGGTTGAGAGCGGAGAAGAATTTAGGATCGACCAACAGGGTCTCCTCCCGAATGAACCCTGTCCATTGCGAGGGTGGCCCCTCAGGATCAGCCCCGAAGTAGAAGCGGCTGAACACCTCCACCACCTCCGCAAGGGCAGGAAGGGGATGGCTTGGGGGTGCCGAACCCCCTCCACCACCAGCCAAACGGTGGCGTCGCACCAGCTCTAAGCTGGCCTCCCAATCGTTGTTCCAACAGCCCTCTCCCTTGAGGGCATCGATGGCCGAGGGGTCGGGGCACCAGCCAGTGAAGTGGTGCACCGTGGCCCGGACCGCCCGGCGGTAGCTCGCACTCACATCACGGATGACCCCGTCCAGGTCGAACAGCAGGATGGCCCGCGCTGGAGTGGTGACCAAGGAGGTGCTGGACAGGGCGGACGACAATCGGGCTGGTAGTTTAGTTGTTTGAATGTTGGCTTTGAGCGCAGAGACCCAAATGGCTCCAGAGAAAACCACGCTGGACACAACCGTCGCCCTTGGGGCTGAGGTCGCCGCAGAGGTGATGGCTACGGCGGATCCAACGCCTGGCCGGCCCGTGATGCGTGGGGGTAGCGCGGCTCTCGCGACGGCCACCATTGATGAGGATGGGGTGCCCTCGGGCTACACCCCCAAGCCTGACGAAGGCCGCTTTCTCCTGAAGATTCTCTGGCTGCCTGACAACGTGGCTCTCGCTGTGGATCAGATTGTGGGAGGAGGGCCCAGCCCCCTGACGGCCTACTTCTTCTGGCCCCGGGAAGATGCCTGGGAAACCCTCAAGGGTGAACTGGAGCGCAAGAGCTGGATCACCGACAACGAGCGGGTGGAGATTCTCAACAAGGCCACCGAGGTGATCAATTACTGGCAGGAGGAAGGTCGGGGCAAGAGCCTGGAGGAAGCCAAGCTCAAGTTCCCCGACGTCACCTTCTGCGGTACCGCTTGATCCACCGAGGTAAGAAGGCACGGCCTGGGCAACCCTCCGGTTGCTCAGGCCCCTACAGCATCTGCCTCAAACTGAGATGCGGCTAGTTCTGTTAAGGGATGGGTCCAGATTTGCATCGCTAAGGAGGGAGAAAGCGTATAAGTGTCAACTCCCAGAGGCGCCAGGGTAAGGATGTCTTCGAGGGAACGAAGGCTTGCCACCAACAAGCGGGTGGTGGTTCCGACCCCATCCAGACAGCGTTGCATCTGGATCACCTCCGCACGGCCATCCACTCCTGAGTCGCTGATGCGACCCAAATAAGGCGCCACATAAGTAGCTCCAAGCCCCGCGGCGGCTAGGGCCTGGGAGGGTGCGTAGCACGCGGTAAGTGTGACTCGAACGCCACTCGCCAGCAATGAAGCAGCGGAACGAAGCCCACCCTCCGTCAAGGGAAGCTTGATCACGATTTGCTCAGGTGCGAGGGCGAGAAGGGCTCGCGCATGAAAGAGGAGCTCTTCAGCGGTGGAACCCCAAGCCTGGAGATGCAACTCTTGGCAACCAAATGTCAGGGCACGATCGGTTAGATCAGCCAGGGATTCAACGGTGCAGGGCAGGCCAGCACGCCGGAGCAGGGAGGGATTCGTGGTGATCCCTTGGAACAGTCCCAAAGGCCAGAGTTCGGCCCAGTCATGGACGTCGGCAGAATCAATCAGGAACCGCAAAGCCAAGGCGGAAGGGCTCTGCAAAGAACAAATCAGCTAGCGCGGCTGGCAGCCACCCTGGCACGTGCTTGGGCGAGGGAGTCCTGCGCTTTGAGTTTTTCCGGGCTGGGATCTTTACCCTCAAAGGCCAAGGCCTCCTGCTCCGCCAGCTCAACCTCCCGTTCAGCGGTAGCCCGATCAATGGAGCTGCCGAGTTCAGCGCCATTCACCAACACGGTGACTACATTGGCCTCCACCTCAGCGAAGCCCCCAGAAAGGGCAATCGCTTTCCAGGAGGAACCCTCGCGAAGTCGAAGGACGCCGCTGTCGAGGGCGGTGAGCATAGACACGTGGCCGGTAAGCACCCCCAGCTGGCCGGAGTTGCTAGGGAGGATCACCTCATCGACGGGACCATCAAACACACTCTGATCAGGAGCGAGAACACGCAGGTTGAGGGTCATCGGTTCAAGCCTTCTTCGCGTCGGCGAGGATCTTTTCGGCCTTGGCCTTCACCTCATCAATGTTGCCCACGAGATAGAAGGCGGCTTCCGGCAGATCGTCCAGTTCGCCGGCAAGAATCATCTGGAAGCCCTTGATAGTTTCCTCCAGCTTCACATATTTGCCAGACATGCCGGTAAACACTTCAGCCACGAAGAAGGGTTGGGAGAGAAACTTCTCAATCTTGCGAGCTCGATCCACAGTGCGGCGATCGTCTTCCGAGAGTTCGTCCAGACCCAGGATGGCGATGATGTCCTGCAGCTCCTTGTAGCGCTGCAAAGTGCTCTGAACCGCACGGGCGGTTCTGTAGTGCTCATCTCCAACGACCGCCGGTTGAAGCATGGTGCTGGTGGAATCCAGCGGATCGACCGCCGGGTAAATACCCTTCGAGGCCAGACCCCGACTCAGAACGGTCGTGGCATCCAGGTGAGCGAAGGTGGTGGCCGGGGCCGGGTCCGTCAGGTCGTCGGCAGGCACATACACGGCCTGAATGGAGGTGATGGACCCTTCCAGGGTGGACGTGATCCGCTCCTGAAGCGCGCCCACGTCGGTGCCGAGAGTGGGCTGGTAGCCCACGGCCGATGGCATGCGCCCGAGCAGGGCACTCACCTCTGAACCGGCTTGCACGAAGCGGAAGATGTTGTCGATGAACAACAGCACGTCCTGCTTGTTCACATCCCGGAAGTGCTCTGCCATGGTGAGGGCCGAGAGGCCGACGCGCATGCGGGCGCCAGGGGGCTCGTTCATCTGGCCGTAGCACAGGGCGACCTTCGACTTCGACAGGTCGTCGGCATTGATCACCCCTGATTCCTTGAACTCTTCGTATAAGTCATTGCCTTCGCGGGTGCGCTCACCCACACCGCCAAACACGGAAACCCCTCCGTGCTCCTTAGCAATGTTGTTGATTAGCTCCTGAATCAGCACGGTCTTGCCCACACCCGCTCCTCCGAAGAGGCCCACCTTGCCGCCCTGGCGGTAGGGCGCCAGGAGATCGATCACCTTGATGCCGGTCTCGAACACCTTTGGCTTGGTCTCCAGGTCGGTGAGCTTGGGAGCTTCGCGGTGAATGGGAGCTGTCAGGGTGGTGCTGACAGGGCCCCTTTCATCCACTGGCTCACCCAACACATTAAAAATGCGTCCGAGAGTGGCTTCTCCCACTGGGACGGAAATCGGTGCTCCCGTATCCAACGCCTCCATGCCCCGCACCAAACCATCCGTGCTGCTCATGGCCACGGCACGCACCCGACGATCCCCAAGCAGCTGCTGCACTTCCGCAGTGAGAAGCACATCCTGGCCCGCGGAATTTTTACCCTTAACGAGAAGAGCGTTGTAGATCCTGGGAAGCTTGCCAGCAGGGAACTCAGCATCGAGCACCGGCCCGATCACCTGCTTAACGATGCCAGTAGAGCCTGTAACGGCGGGTGCAGCGGCTGCCATAAAAAAAGATGAAGGCGGTAGGGCAGAGCGGATCCCCAAGACCCGCTGAAGCGGCGCAACCTTACCACCGCGCCTGACCGTTTGACTGGGCCGCCCCTGGGGCGCAAAGGGATGCAGGGGGAGTTCGGTCACCCGCACATGGCAGGGGTACCGGCCATGGCACCCATGGGCATAAGTTGGCACTCGAAGGGCGTGAGTGCCAGGTTTGCTTCAAGGCCTGGATCTACCCCTCCACAACGCCTGTTTTTTCCCCATCTCCCATTCCCATGGCAGCTGTTTCTCTCAGCGTCAGCACGGTCAAGCCCTTGGGCGACCGCGTTTTCATCAAGGTGTCCGAATCCGAAGAGCGCACCTCCGGTGGCATCCTTCTGCCGGACACGGCACAGGAAAAACCCCAGGTTGGCCAGGTGGTCCAAGTGGGTCCTGGCAAGCGCAACGACGATGGCTCCCGCCAGGCTCCCGAGGTGAGTGTGGGTGATCGCGTGCTCTACAGCAAATACGCCGGCACCGATATCAAGCTCGGCTCAGAGGAGTATGTGCTGCTCTCCGAGAAGGACATTCTCGCCGTCGTCAGCTGATAGCGGCATCCAGTCGTCATCGTCCAGCAGACCTTCCCAAATCACAAAACAACAACCATGGCCAAGCGCATCATTTACAACGAACAAGCCCGCCGCGCCCTCGAGCGTGGGATTGACATCCTGGCTGAAGCCGTGGCCGTCACCCTGGGCCCCAAGGGCCGCAATGTGGTGCTTGAAAAGAAGTTCGGCGCCCCACAAATCATCAATGACGGTGTGACGATCGCCAAGGAGATTGAGCTCGAAGATCACATTGAAAACACCGGTGTAGCTCTGATCCGTCAGGCCGCCAGCAAAACCAATGATGCCGCCGGTGATGGCACCACCACTGCCACCGTGCTTGCCCACGCCATGGTGAAAGCTGGTCTTCGCAACGTGGCCGCTGGCGCTAATGCGATCACCCTGAAGCGCGGCATCGACAAAGCCACCGACTTCCTGGTGAGCAAGATTGAGGAGCACGCCCAGCCCATCAGCGACAGCAACGCCATTGCCCAAGTGGGCACCATTTCCGCCGGCAACGACGAAGAAGTGGGCCGCATGATCGCCGATGCGATGGACAAGGTGGGCAAGGAAGGGGTTATTTCCCTGGAAGAAGGGAAGTCGATGACCACCGAGCTGGAGGTCACGGAAGGCATGCGCTTCGACAAGGGCTACATCTCCCCCTATTTCGCCACCGACACTGAGCGCATGGAGGCAGTGCTGGATGAGCCCTACATCCTGATCACCGACAAGAAAATTGCCCTGGTGCAGGATCTGGTGCCTGTGCTCGAGCAGATCGCCCGCACCGGCAAGCCCCTGCTGATCATTGCGGAGGATATCGAGAAGGAAGCCCTCGCCACCCTTGTGGTCAACCGCCTGCGCGGCGTGCTCAACGTGGCTGCCGTCAAGGCTCCTGGCTTCGGCGACCGCCGCAAGGCCATGCTGGAAGACATTGCGGTGCTTACCAACGGCCAGCTGATCACGGAAGATGCCGGCCTCAAGCTGGAAAACGCCAAGATCGATTCCCTGGGCACAGCCCGTCGAATCACGATCAACAAGGACACCACCACCATCGTGGCCGAGGGCAACGAAGCCGCGGTGAAGGCCCGCTGTGAGCAGATCCGCTCCCAGATGGAGGAAACCGATTCCTCCTACGACAAGGAAAAGCTCCAGGAGCGCCTGGCCAAGCTGAGCGGCGGTGTGGCCGTGGTGAAGGTGGGTGCGGCCACCGAAACCGAGATGAAGGATAAGAAGCTGCGCCTGGAGGATGCCATCAACGCCACCAAGGCGGCCGTTGAGGAAGGCATCGTGCCCGGTGGTG
>JBBASA010000044.1:0-16888 GCA_040399515.1 Cyanobium sp.
CCGCCGCAACACCCGCCTGCTGTTTCGGTTGCAGGCCTGGGCGGAGCGTCGAGGTGGTTGGGAAGTGTTTGACAGCTCCGGTGGCTTCCGCCTCCCCGATGGCTCCGTGCTCAGCCCCGATGCGTCCGTGGTGCGTCTGGAGCGGTGGCAGGCGCTCACCCCCGAACAACGCCGAGGCTTCCCGCCCTTGTGCCCCGATCTGGTGGTGGAGCTGGTGAGCCCCTCGGATGAGGGCGCCCGCGGCAGCGAAGCCCTGCGGCGCAAGATGGCCGCCTATCTCGCCAATGGCGCCCAGCTGGGCTGGCTGCTGTTTCCAGAACAGCGGGCTGTGGAGATCTGGCAGCCGGGGGCTGATCCAGCGGCGCCGGTGGTGATGCAACGCATCGAGGCGGCCGAGGCGCTGGAGGGGGGCGAACTGCTGCCGGGGCTGCGGCTTGAGCTTGTGGAGATCTGGGAGGGTTAGCCTCGATGGCAAGGGCTTTGGAGCCTGGGATCGGCCCTCATTCGCTCTATCTTGTGCCCATGGGATTGATCCGCGGCACCTTCTCCCTCAGCAACCCCACCCGGCCCGATCTGGCGCCGCTGGAGGTGACGGCCCTAGCCGACAGCGGAGCGGTGCATCTGTGCATTCCGGAGCACCTGGCGATCCAGCTGAACCTGGCGGAACTGGAGCTCCCCTTTCGCCCCTCCCTTCAGCAGGGGCTGGCCCTGCTCGTTGGGCTGATGCTCTTGCGGGGCCTGCTCCAGGCCTGGATCGCCATCGGCCAGGAGCGCCTCCGCTCCGGCTTCACCGACCGGCTTCGCCAGCAGCTCCTCAGCCAGGTGGTGCATGCCCCCGCGAGCAGCTTGAGCAGATGGGCCGCGGCTCCTTGCTGGGCCTCCTGATGGCCGATATCAGCCGCAGCGTATTGGCCCTCGACCAGGGCCTGCGCGCCCTGCAGGCCCTGCTCTCGCTGGTGTTGTATGGCGCCGGGGTGTTGGTGGTGGGGCGCCAGGCGGCCTTGCCCCTCGTGCTCGCCCTGCTGGCCACGGGCGCAGCGGCGCTCCTGCAGCGCTCCGGCAGCTGGCAGCTGGGCCATCTGCAGAGCCGGCTCAACGGCAACCTGCAGCGCACCGTGGGGGATGGACTCCATGGCCTCAGCCGGCGCCGCCGAGCGTGGAGGAGGTGCCGGGGCAAGCAGGGGTGCACCTGTGCGCCGGAGCCCTGGTGGCCGTGGTGGGCCCCTCCGGTAGCGGCAAGACCACCCTGCTCGATCGCGTCTGCGGCCTGCTAGGCGAGGAGCACAGCCAGTGGCAGATCCGCAGCGCGCTGGGTGAGCATCACCTCAGCGGCTCTGCGGGAGCCCGCCAGTTGTGGGAGCCTCTCCCCCTAGCGCTGGATCACTATTCCGGCGGGGAGATCCACCGCCTGGGCCTGTTGCGGGCGTGGTTGCGGGATCGGCCGGTGGAGGTGCTGGACGAGCCGACGGCGTTTCTCGATGGTGAGTCGGCCCGGCGGGTGCGGCGGATCCTGCTGGAGCGCTCCCGCCAGCGGCTGGTGCTGGTGAGCACCCACGACGCCGACCTGATCGGGCAGGCGGATCGGGTGCTGCGGCTCCAGCCCGCCGACCGCCGGGCCGCAGAACGGCAACACCAGGGCTCGTGGGGCAGCGCTGGGATGTGAGCGTCGATATGCGGCTATGCTCATAAGAGACCGCCCCTTCCGGTTGTGGCCCTCTCCTCCGCCCCTTCTCCCCTGCTGCAGGCCGCCGCTGGTGGTGGCGCCCTCCTGCTGCGCCAGCTCTTTGATGCCGACACCGGCACCTTCACCTATTTGCTGGCCGATGGGGCCAGCAGCAAGGCGGTGCTCATCGATCCGGTGTTTGAGCAGCACGCCCGCGACCTCTCCCTGATCCAGGAGCTCGGCCTCACCCTGGTGGCCTCCCTCGATACCCATGCCCACGCCGACCATGTGACCGGCAGCTGGTTGATGGCCCAGGCCACCGGCTGCGCCATTGGCCTGGCGGCCGCCGTGGGGGCAGAGAACGTGTCGCTTCCCCTGCGCCATGGCGATCGGGTGCCCTTCGGAAGCCGGGCCCTGGAGGTGCGCGCCACCCCCGGCCACACCGATGGCTGCCTCACCTACGTGCTCGACGACCACGCCCTGGCCTTCACCGGCGATGCCCTGCTGGTGCGCGGCTGCGGCCGCTGCGACTTCCAGCAGGGCGATGCCCACACCCTCTACCGCTCCCTCACGGAGCAGATTCTCACCCTCCCCCAGAGCTGCCTGCTCTACCCCGGCCACGACTACAGCGGGCGGGGCGTCACCTCCGTGGCGGAGGAGCGGGCCTTCAACGCTCGAGTGGGCCGGGGGGCCAGCGAGCGGGATTTCGTGGGCTACATGGACAACATGAAGCTCCCCCATCCCCACCGCATCGCCCAGGCCCTGCCCGGCAATCTCCGCTCCGGCAAGCCCCGGGAGCAGGCCCATGGGGAGCTCCAGGAGCCCTGGGGGCCCCTGCGCCTCAGCTATGCGGGCCTGCCGGAGATCGCCGGCGAGTGGGTGGCGGCCCACCTGGGAGAGCTCGCCCTCGTTGATGTGCGCTCCGCGGAGGAGTTCACCGGGCCTGACGGCCACATCCCCGGCAGCCGGCTTCTCCCCCTCCCCGAGCTGGAGGCCCAGCTGGGAATGATTCCCACGGATCGGCCGGTGGTGGTGGTGTGCCACGCCGGTAGCCGCTCGGCCCTCGCCACCCAGCAGCTGCTCAAGGCCGGCCACCCGCGGGTGGCCAACCTGCGGGGCGGTTTGCGCCTCTGGAGCGAAACGGGCTACCCCCTGGAGGGGCATGTCACCGCTTGAGTTGCCAACCCTTTTCATTTGTCTCCTTCCCCAGCCATGACCTCCCTTTCCACTCCACACTGCAGCGCCGCTGATCTTGCCGCCCGGCTTGAGCGCCGGGGGGTGAGCGTGATCGACGTGCGGGAACCCATGGAATACGCTTCCGGCCACATCCCCGGCAGCCGCAACGTGCCCCTGGCCCAGCTCCCCGGTGCTCCGCTTCCGGATGGCCCTCTGGTGCTGGTGTGCCAGAGCGGCAACCGCAGTGCCCGCGGGGTGCAGACCCTCCTGCAGCAGGGCCACCCCCACCCCGTGAGCGACCTGGAGGGGGGCCTGCCCAGCTGGCAGCAGGCGGGCTACACGGTGCGCCGGCTGGCCAACGCTCCCCTGCCCCTGATGCGCCAGGTGCAGATCGCCGCCGGTGGGCTGGTGCTGCTGGGCCTTCTCCTCAGCCAGATGGTGGCTCCGCCCTGGATCCTGCTGAGCTGGTTCGTGGGGGCGGGGCTGGTGTTTGCGGGGATCACGGGCTTCTGCGGCATGGCCCGGCTGCTAGCCCGGATGCCGTGGAACCGGGTGGCTCCCTCAGCGGCGCTCCGCCAGCCGTTCCCATAGCCGACCCCGGCGGGACTGCACCATGGCGAGCAGCCCCCGGTCCTCGCCTGTGAGGGGGTCGTTGAAGGAGGCGGGCAGCAGGCTGAAGCGCGCCACCACCCGCAGCCAATCGAGCGGGGAGGGGCTGAGGGCGGCTCGGTGCACTACGGTGCCCACCCAATGGCCAGGATGCCAGGCGCCATCGGCGCTCACCCGCGGCGGCCGCTCCTGCGCCCAGCGGGCCCGGGCGATGGCCCGCCGGCAGTCGGCTTGCCGGAGGTTGGTGAAGGTCAGCAGGGCGGGGCAGCCGGTGGCGTCGTGGGCGGCGGCGCAGCTCAGGCGCACACTGCACTCCCGCCGCAGTCGGGCCCCGCTGGCAAGCGGCAGCTGGCGGGCCAGCAGGGCGATGTCCAGCAGGTGGTGAAGATTCATCCACTGATCCGAGGCGGCGTGCAGACAGCTGTGGCGAAAGGCGTGTTCCAGCGAAAGGGTGGGCACGGTTCTGCCGTTGAGATTCACCGCCTGGCGCGCCTGCCAGAGGACCGCAAACGGGGGCAGGGGTGCTCGCACGGTGTTGAGGGCCCAGTGCAGATCCAGGCATGGATTTCCTGGACGTTCCAGGTTGAGTTCGTGGCCCGACCAGCGGGCGTAATGGCCCCAGAATGAGTTGAGCTGGCGAGGAAACATCCCGGCGGGTCTGTGGAAGCCCAGGCCCTCCAGCACAGCCACCGCGGCGGGTAAATCCTCCGGGGCCACCAGCAGATCCAGATCCCCTCCACCACGGCCCCTCGCCAGACCGGTGGTCTGCATGGCCAGGGCCGGGCCCTTGAGCACCAGGGCGCGCAGGCCCTTCTGCTCCAGGGCTGGCAGCGCCTCCAGGGCTAGGGCGATCAGGGCCAGGGAGGCCCTCTGCTGGTGGCGGGCCTCCCACACCAGTTGGCCCGCAAGGCTCGCTGGCAGGGAGAGGGCTTCCGCATGGCGAGCCAGAGGAATGGCCAGCCGGTGGCGGCGCACGGCCTGGAGGAAACCAGCCGGGTTCCCGATCTCCAGGGGGCGAACGGAGCGAGAACTCTGGGGATCTACCAGCCAGTGCAGGAATTGGAGGACCAGGGGTCTGGAGGCGACCAATCCGGCACGGCTAGCAGCTGAAAGGCAGGGACTCAAGGGGTCATCCCCAATCGAATGGTTCTGGCGCCGGTTCTCATCGCGGGGCGGACGCCTGGAAGGCTCGTCTTTAGCCTTCTAGCCACAGCAGCCCACCTGATCGCCCTGCAGCGAATCCGCCCCGGGACTCTGGGCCTCCTGCTTGCCCCATGTCACGCCCTTCCACTGTTAAGCCTATTCTTACGCGTCTGCGGAATCTCTCGCTTCTTGCGCATCTGGCGCGGGAAGCAGGTTGGCGCCATGTGCTGCGGCTCGCCCTGTTCACCTTTCTGAGCAGCCTGCTGGAGATCGGCAGCCTGGGCCTGGGGGTGTCGCTCCTGCTCAAGAGCAGCCCCTCCTTTGCCGCCAGGTTGCCGTTTCATCTCGAACTCCCGCTTCCCCAAGCCCTGCTGACGCTCCTGGGATTGATGTTGGTGCGGGGTGGGTTGCAGGCCCTGATCACCATAGGGCTGGAGGATCTGCGGTGTACTTTCGGCGATCAGCTGCGCCAGGGACTCCTGAGCCAGGTGCTTCATGCCCCTTCCCCCAACCTCCAGCAGTTGGGTAGGGGGGATCTGATCGGGCTCCTGATGGCTGATATCTCCAGCAGCGTGCTGGCCCTCGAACAGGGAACCCGGGTCCTCCAGTCTCTTCTTTCGCTGCTGTTGTTGGCTGGAGGCGTGCTGGCGGTGGGGCGGTGGGCTGCCGCGCCTCTTCTGCTGGCGTTGGTGGCCACAGGTGTAGCCGCGTTGCTCCAGCGGTCTGGCAGCTGGAAGCTCGGGCGCCTGCGCACCCGGTTGAATGCTGCCCTGCAGCGCACGGTCGGGGATGGCCTGCACGGGGTCAAGGCGGTGCGCGCCGCCGGCGGGGAAACCTGGTTGCTCCGGCGCTTCTCCCTCGAAGCCCTCCGCTACCGCCAGGTGCTTTTCCAGATCGTGCGGCGCCAGGCCGCTTTCAATGCCCTCCGCGACACCTTGGTGGTGCTGGTGGTGGGGGTATGGCTGATCTGGGGTCGGGGGGATCTGCCGGCCACGGCAGTGGCCACCACCCTGTTGTTCGCTTACCGCAGTGGCACCGTTCTCAGCGCCGCCATCGGGGCCCAGCGTCATTGCCTGGGGGCCCTGCCCGGTTATGCCGCGCTCTGTGAGCGTCGCTCCAGACTCACCCCACCGCCTGTGCCAGCTCCGTCGCGGACCACCTCCCCCGAGCGGCTCGGTTCCCTGAGGGATTCATCCGTCTGGCGTGGGTTGAGCTGGCACGGGACCGATGGGATGGCCGGACTCTTCGAGGATTCCGCGACCCTGCATCTCCGACCGGGGTCCCTGATGGTGGTGGTGGGGCCCTCCGGCACTGGCAAGACCACGCTCCTCGACCGCTTCTGTGGCCTGCTGGGGGAGGAGCGGAGTGCCTGGCAACTGCAGACCCGGCACGGGGACATCCTGCTCGCCGGGCCGGCTGGAGCCGGCCAGCTGCGGCAGGTGCTTGCCTATGCCCCCCAGGTGGCCGTGCTCTTCGAGGCCAGCCTCCGCAACAACCTCACCCTGGATCAGCGCCAAGGACGCGGGGTCATCGAACCTTGGTTGGAGCGCCTGGGTCTGTCCCACCTGCTGCAACGGGGCGAGGGCCTAGACGGGACGCTCCCCCTCATGATGGATCACTTCTCCGGCGGCGAGATCCATCGCCTCTGCCTGTTGCGGGCCTGGCTGCGGGATCGGCCGGTGGAGGTGCTGGATGAGCCGACGGCCTACCTCGACACCGAGGCAGCTGAGGGGGTCTGCAAGATTCTGAAGGAGCGATCCCGTCAGAGGCTGGTGCTGGTGAGTAGCCACGACCCAGCTCTGATCGCCATGGCCGATGGGGTGCTCCGCCTCACCTCGGCCGAGCGGCATGAGGCGGAACGCCAGCATCAGGTGGGAGGATGAGATCCTGAAACCCCGTTCAAGCTCGGGGATGTCTCCGCCCGCGCCCAGTCCAGCCATCGGCCCTTTCTTCAGACCATGGCTTCAGCAGGCCCCGCTGGACCTGTTGGCCGGCATCCTTCCCGACAGGGATCCAACCCTGTTTCTCATCGCCTGTCTGGCACCGGCTCCACGGGCGCAAGAAGCCTGGTGCGCCTGGCGGGCCCGCCAGGGTCCCGCCGAGGGGATGGGCGGCACCCAGCGCAGCCTGCGCAGCCTGTCCGCCCTTCTTGCCTGCTCTCTGCTGGAGGCTGGCACCAGTCTGGATCGGCATGATGCGGCCTGGTTGCGTGCGGCCCTGCTGCATGAGCAGCGCCGTACGGGCCGGTATCAGGAGATCGCCGCTGCCGTTCTCGCTTCCCTCTCGGCCGCCGGGCTCCCTTTCATGCTGGCCCGTGGGGCAGCCGTGGCGGAGGGGGTGCTGCCGAAGCCCTGGCTCCGCCACTGCCATGATCTCGACCTGCTGGTGCCGGAGTCGCAGCTGGACAGGGCCGCCGAAGTCCTGGTCCAGATGGGATTACGGGAAGAAGTCACAGCGGATGCAGGGCGCGCCTTCCTTCACAGGCGACTCCTGCCGGTGCGGCTCCACCCGAGTCCCCTGCCGTCGCCCTTTCATGGGCCTTCGCTGGAGGATCTGCAGGTCCGCGCACGTCAGGCCACGATCCTCGGCACCTCCCTGCTGCTGCCCTCTGCGGATGATCTACTGCTGCATGTGTGCTGTCATGCCGCCTGTCGAGGTGGGCGCACCTCCCTGCGCTGGGTGAGCGATGCCCACGCGATCGTGGTCCGGAGCGCGGAGATCGACTGGTCGCGTCTGCGAAACACCGCGGCGGTCTATGGCCTCACGACCCAGCTGGCGGTGACGCTGGGCTATCTCGCCCATGACATCGGCACCCCCGTCCCGTCCAGTGTCCTGGATGCCCTGGCCGCGGACGCTTCCCGGGCGGACGGGCTGGAGCGGGAGCTGCTGATTCATGCCGCCCGCTTCAGCGAAGGGGGCCGTTTTGGGACGCTTTGGCAGGCCGTGGGCAACCGCTCCAGGATCAGCTTGGCCCGCTGGTTGCTCGTTCCCGATGGCGAGTATCTGATGCGCCTGGAAACTTCCCCCTCTCCATCCCGATCCCACATGTATTTGCGCCATTGGCAGAAACGGCTCGCCGCGGCGCCACCGGCCCTCGCCCGCCTCGCCTCGGAAGCCTGAAGCCATGAAGGTGCTGTACTGGACCCAGCGCTTCTGGCCCCATATCGGTGGCGTCGAGGTGCACGCCTCCCGCTTCCTGCCGGAGATGGCAAGGCGCGGCCATGAGTTTCGGGTGATCACCTCACCGGGCGGGCGCGACCTCCCTCCGCTGGAGGTGGTTGATGGCATCCCGGTGCATCGCTTCCGCTTCGAGGATGCGCTCCGGCAGAAGGATCCGGGACTGATGGCGCGCGTGCGGCGGGACGTGGGGGTCCTGAAACAAAGCTTTCAGCCCGATCTGGTGCACCTCCACCTCACGGATCCCTCGGTGATCTTTCACCTGATGACCCGGAACCCCTCCCCCTCCCCCACCTTGCTGTCCTTGCGGGTGTCTTTGGAGGGAGACCTGCGGCGGCCCGATTCCCTGATGGGCAGAACCCTCACCGCCGCCGACTGGATCACCGGGAACAGCGCCAGCGTGTTGGCCGCCATGCACCACCAGGTGCCAGGCACGGCGGCCCGTTCCTCCGTGATTCTGAACGCGCTGGACACTCCGGCCACCGCTTCCACCCCACTGCCTTGGGATCCGCCCGTTTTGCTTCTTCTCGGCCGCCTGGTGCCCGAGAAGGGGTTTGATGTGGCTCTGCAGGCCCTGCCTGCCATCGTGCGGCACCATCCCAGATTGCAGGTCATCGTCGCCGGCGACGGTCCCGCCCGTCCGGAGCTCCAGGCCATCGGCCGGGAGCTCGGGCTGGGAGATCGGGTGCGGTTCCTGGGGTGGGTCGATCCCCGTGCCGTGCCGGGGTGGATCAATGCCGCCACTCTGCTGGTGGTGCCCTCCCGCTGGAAGGAAGCCTTCGGCCTTGTCGCCCTGCAGGCGGCTCAGCAGGCCCGCCCGGTGGTGGGCTCCCGGGTGGGGGGCCTCCCCGAGGTGGTGCTGCACGAAGAAACCGGCCTCCTGGTGGAGCGGGAGGATCCCGAGGCCCTGGCCAGGGCCGTGTTGCGGCTGCTAGCGGATCCCACTCTGGCGATTCGTCTCGGTGAAGAGGGCCGGAGCCGTGCCGCCCAGCGCTTTAGCTGGACAGCTCACCTTGACTCGTTTAGTAAACTTTACGCTGATTTGGCCTGTTAATACCTGTGAATTCCTCGCACCGCTACGAAGTCGCAACCGATTTGGTGGCGGCCCAGGTGATGGATGGGGAAGTGGTGGTGATCAATCTGGCCACGGGGTGTTACTACACGAGCAATCAGGCCGCTGGAGAGATCTGGCCCCTGCTGGAGCAGCGCCAGAGCCTGGAAGCACTCCAGAACCGTCTCTGCGACCTCTATGCGGTGGACAGAGACACGGCTGAGGCCGACCTCCGCAGCCTGCTGGACCTGCTGGAAGCCGAAGGGATCATCCGTGCCGCCACGACCGAGGCGGAAAGCCCCCGGACCGAATGGCCACCCGTGGTGGAGAAGCTCCCCTACGAACCACCAGCCTTCGAAGTGTTCCGTGACATGGAACAGCTGCTGGCTCTCGATCCGCCCATGCCCGATGCCGGAGAGATCCCCTGGGAACTGAGCGACGTGGATCCTCTCGCCGCGCCGTATGCAACCTGACAGCCAGCTGGTCAGCTGCGTCGTTCCCACCTTCAACGCTGCCCGCTATCTCCCCCAGGCCCTGGCGAGCATCCTTGATCAGACCCACAGGGATCTGGAGGTGGTGGTTGTGGATGATGGGTCTGAAGACGACACCCTGGCCATCGCAGCTGCCGCCGGCAGCAGGGTGAGGGTTGTCCGGCAGAACAGGCTCGGTCCGGCGGCGACCCGTAACCGCGGAGTGCAGGAAGCCCGGGGGGCCTTCCTTGCCTTTCTCGACCCGGATGATCTCTGGCAGCCCGACAAGCTGGATCTTCAGTTGCGGCGTTTTCAGGAGGATCCTGTCCTTGACCTGTGCGTCAGTCATGCCCGCCTGCTCTGGGAGCCAGAGGCAGCTGGGCAGGCCCAGCGATTGCAGCACCTGCCGCGGGCGACTCAGCCCGTGCCAGGTTTTGCCACCACCACCCTGCTGGCCCGTCGGCAGGCCTTCGAGACGGTGGGCCCGTTTGATCCGGATCTCTGGTTCGCCGACGCGGTGGACTGGTTTCTGCGGGCAGAGGCCGCTGGCCTGAAACGGTTGCTGCTTCCGGAAGCCCTCACCATCCACCGGATGCATGGGCGCAACCTCAGCCAGCGGCGGGAGCAGGACAGTCGCAAGGAGTTTCTGCGGATCGTCAAACGCTGGGCTGATCGGCAGCGAACCCGGGCGGCCCCATCACCCGCCGAGACAGGTCTCCTGGAGGAAGCGGCTGGCGACCGCTGGCCAGAGGAAGTGCAGCCTCACCCGCTCCCGGCCCGCCTCCCCCAGGCGGAGACGTAGCTCATCCTCCCGCAATAGGCGGACCAGGGCCTCCAGGGTCTCCCGCGGGTTGGAGCTGTCAACGAGAAGGCCGGTGATGCCATCGACGACCGCATCGGCCGTGCCCCCCACCCGTCCCGCCACACAGGGCCGGGCGGCGGCAGCCGCCTCCAGGAAGACGATCCCGAAGCCCTCCAACGGGCGGCCCGGCACCAGCCGGCTGGGCATCACGAACACCTCGCAGAGTTCGTAAAGGGCCTGCTTGCTGAGCTCCTCCACCCGCCCCAGGAAGGTCACCAGTGAAGCGACTCCCAGACTGCGGGCCAGGGATTCCAATGCCTCCCGTTCAGGACCCTCGCCCGCCACCAGATAGCGCAGGCCTGGAAAGGCGCGGGCCAGATCCGGCAGGCATTGGATCACCAGATCGATCCCCTTGCTGCGTTCCAGCCGCGCCACGGTGAGCAGTACCCGTGCCCCGTCGAGCTGGAGTTTTGCCTTCAGGGCCGCCACCCAGGGACGGAGAGCATCGGGGTCGGCTCTCTCCGGCACTCCGGGGTTGAGCACCCGGATGTCGAGAGCTTCTCCGTAGCGCATGCGCAGCCGGGTCGCCGTGTCCTGACTGTTGGCGAGGAGGAAGTGTGCGGCACGCACATCGCTCTTTCGCCATGGATCCACGCTGGCGTAGATCTCCGCGTCTGTGAGTTCCCCGTCATGGGCAAAGATCGTGTATGGAATAGCGGCTTTCTGGAGCGCCTGGCACCAGCAGTGGGCCATGACGCTCCAGACACCGATGAAGACCATGGCATCGGCCCCCGCCGCCTTCAGATGGGTCAGGGTCGTTGGCACGGCCTCCCCCCGCATGCGCAACAGGCGCTGGGAGGCGGTCAGCCCCGGAGCCCCTATGGCCTCCAGGATCTCCAGCTGGTAGCGATGGGGCCACCGGGTCTGTCTCGCCGGCACGGTGGAGATCACCGTTGCGGGCAGGGACATGGCCAGCTCGTCCCAGAGGCCGTGCAGGAAGCCGGCGATCCCTCCCATCATTGGAGGGAAATCCGTCGTGAGCAGGATGACCTGGGGGTTAACGCCGCTCATTCCAGACGCTCCAAGGGCACCCTTTCCTGTTGGATGATGTCTCTGTAGCGATGCAACACCGACTTCATCGCCCGCACCCGCTCGGCGACCGCCCGGGCTGGATCGGCATGGGACAGGCCCTGAGGATGGTCGAGATACAACCCCAGTGTTTCCTCCAGATGCAGCATCGGCGCCCGCTCAGCCAGGCGCAACCAGAAGGCATAGTCACCCGTGATGGCATAGCTCTCATCGAAGACACCGGCCCAGGCGTGCACCGAGCGGCGCCACATCGGATGGGGCCCGCAGCAGCAGCCGGCCAGAAGCACCCGTGGTTGGTAGGTGGGTTGGGAGAGCCTGCGGCCGCGGCTGGAGTTGTGCGCAAACGTTTCCCCGGGGCGGGTGGTCACCAATGAATCTCCATACACGAGGCACACCTCGGGATGGGCATCGAGGGCAGCCGCCATCACCGCCAGCGCATCCGGACGCAGCCGATCGTCACTGTTGACGTTGCAGAGATAGCGTCCTCGGCTCTCCTGGATGCCGGCATTCCAGGCGGCATACAGTCCTGGCCGGAGGGAGGCCACGCCGCGGATCCGGGGATCGGTACGGTAAGGAGTCGCTGCCTCCCAGTCGCTCCCGCCGGGACCGTGTATGACCAGGATTTCAATCGGTTGCAGGGTCTGGGCGAGCAGTGACTCAAGGCAGCCGGGAAGAAGGTCCTCCCGGTTGCGGCTGGCTACCAGCGCAGTCACGGCGATGCCGGCGTCCCTGGCTGTGCAGATGCCCACGCCGCCTGCCGTACGACCGGATTCACCTTAGAGGTCAGATCCCCGTGAGGACCCCTGTCGTTCTGTTCCTTTTCAACCGCCCGGAGTGCACCCGACAGGTGTTTGCGGTGATCCGTCAGGTCCGGCCTCGGCAGCTCTTCGTGGTGGCCGATGGCCCGCGGCCCACCCACAGGGATGACCCGCTGCTCTGCCAGCAGGCCCGCGCCATCGTCAGCGCGCCGGACTGGCCCTGCGAGGTGCTGACGAATTTCGCCAGCACGAATCTCGGCTGTGGCCAGCGCATCGTCAGTGGCCTGGACTGGGTGTTTGAACAGGTGGAGGAAGCGATTCTGTTGGAGGATGACTGCCTGCCGGATCTCTCCTTCTTTGCGTTCTGCGAAGAGCTGCTGAACAACTACCGGGAGGATCCACGGGTCATGCACATCGGTGGGCATAACCGACTGATCGCGTGGTTGCCCGACTCCAGCAGTTATCACGCAACGTCTCAATATGGGAGCCCCTGGGGGTGGGCCACCTGGCGGAGGGCCTGGCAGTGCTTTCGCAGGGATGCGCACAACTGGCGCAGGCTGGCGGAAAAGCTCATAACCACGCAGGTGGGCTGGAGTCAGGAGACCCAGGCTGACTTCCTGATCCCCTTTCAGACCTTTACCAGAGAGAAACTGGCTGATGAGTGGGGCATTATCTGGACTCTCTCCAAAATGCTGAAAGGTGGCCTCTCCCTCTTTCCGGCCAGAAATCTGATCAGCAATGTCGGCTTCGGGCCGCAGGCAACGCACACCTTTTTGCGTCATGCCCTGCTGTTTCAGAACACGCCCCGCTTTTCCCTGGCTTTTCCGCTGCAGCATCCCAGCCACCTTCGGCTGGATTCGCACTATGAATCGCATCATCTGCGCTGGACGCAATGCAGGCCAGACCCGGAACTTCTGCAACCCCTGCTGGATCACCTCCTGGCACAAAACCGTCCCGTGCATGCCCTGGTGCTGATCGAACAGGTCTTCCGCAGGTCGGTGCCAGCGCCGGTGTACGAGCAGCTCAAGGCCTCGGTTCTCCGGCAGGTGCGGCAAGCCTGAGGCCGCTGCTCATCCGGAGGCTTCGGTGGAGGCCAGGCGCCTGAAGAGGGTGGCGTAGGCCTCCACCTGCCGATCCAGCCCGAAGCGCTCCCGGGCACGCTGCTGCGCCGCATCCCCAAAGCTGCGGCATCGAGGCAGATCCTGCAGCAGTTCAAGGGCGGCGGCAGCCATCTCCCCGGCATCGCCTGGCGTCACCAGCAGGCCGGTGTTCCCGTGCTCCACCACCTCCACCAGCCCGCCGGTCCGGCTGGCCACCACAGGACGCCGCATCCAGGCCGCCTCCAGGGCCGTCAGGCCGAATCCCTCCGAAAGGGAACTTACGAGCAACAGGGAGGACGCTTCCAGGAGCTCCAGGCAGCGTTCGCTGCGCTTCCACCCCAAAAAGCGCACCGAGGGGGACACCCCCAGCTGCTCTGCCAGCTGCTCCAGCCGGGTGCGATCCGGACCGTCGCCAGCGATGGTGAGCCGGGCATCGGGCAGGGCGGCCCGGATCTCCGCGAAGGCCCGCAGGGCAATGTCGATCCCCTTGCCCACCACCAGACGGGCCACACAGAGGAGCTCCGGTGGGCTGACGCTGATGGGAGGCCCCTGGCGCTGCGGCGGCTCCATGCCATTGGGGATGACCAGGCTGCGGTCTACCGCTTCGGGCAGCACCTGATGCAGATCGGCCTGAACGGCATGGGAGCAGGCCACCAGCGCATCGGCCCGGCGCAGGGCATGGTCGAACACCGTTCCGGGCTGCAATGGCCGGCACATGCTCGGCTCGAGCTCGCCATGGAACGTCACCACGGTGGGGACGGGGGCTGCGGTGAGGGTTTGCCAGTGAAACAGATCGATCGGTGAGACCATGCAGAGGTGCACCACGTCTGGCCGGAAGGATCGCTTCTGATCGGCCAGCCAGCGCAGGCCTGCCCCCATGGCAGCTGGTGTCGGCCGAGCCACTGCTTCCCAGAAGGGGAATCGGCGCACCTCCACCCCATGGCGGACTTCCTGATCCGGCAGATCCACGGTGTGTTTGGAGGTGGCGACCAGCACCTCGTGCCCCTGCCCGGTGAGTCCCCGCGCCAGGCGATCAATCACCGTGGGGCCACCGGATCCATAGGGAGGGAAGTGGGAGCTGAAGAGCAGGAGCCTCATGGCTGATGCCGTTTCCCAGGAGGTTCGATGGGTTGCGGCAAGGCCTGTGCCACCAGCTGGGGCAGGTGGGTTGGGGGCGCGGTGCCCTCGAGCCAGTGCACTGGCACGGCTCGAAGCAGATCGCTGAGCCGTCCGATGTCGCTGCTGTCCCAGGTGGGGTAAAGAGGCAGGCAGTTGGGCAGCATGCGGGTCATCGCCTCCACCCGGCGGGCTGGCACCAGCTTCGCCTCCCCATGGGACACATCACGGCGCGGCAGGATCACGGCGGCGATCGGGCTGGAAGCCTGAATCCGATCGGGGAAGAGGTCGGAGGCCATCAGAATCGTCTTGTTGAGCGCATCGGTTTCCAGCCGATGGGCATGGGGGCGGTGCTGGGGAAAGTGCTGCAGCACGTCGATGCTGGCGAGGATTGAGCGATAGAGGCGGTGACCGACGAAAACGCCCGGAGCCACGGTCTCTAGACCGATCTTGTCGTCGGAGAGAAAGCCAAAGCCCGCATCTAGGCAGGCCAGCGCCAAGGTCGACTTGCCGGCGCCAGCAGGCCCACCGATCAGGATCCCTGCTCCTTCGTGGCTAACGAGCCCCGCATGCAGCACGGGCAGGCCGATCCGGCGCAGCCAGAACCGCAGTGGCCACTCCAGCGGTCGCGCCCGCTCATGGAGATGGAAGCGGGATCGATCCAGCACGCAGCCCACCAGGGCAGGCTGTTCAAGATCCAGGATGTTGAGCCAGCTCTCGGCGATGTGACAGACGTAACGGCCGGTCACGGATGTGCCCGTGACCACATCTTGCCGCAGTTGCTGTTCATTGAGTCGATGGGAGAGCCCGAGGCGCGGATCGATGCCCGTGTCCGGTGTCTCGTCCCATAGGCAGATCTCTAGGGCCGGGGGGGCATCGCCGGCATGGGGCTCGAATGCGGTACGGAAGATGCGGGCCAGTTCAGCGCCGACAAAACGACCGACGACCCGTCGCCCCGCAATGGAGAAGTCGTAGGTGCTGAGCTGGGCTGGGTATGCCTCGCTGAGTTGCGCAAAGCTCTGCTGCAGGCGCTGGTGTAACTCTGAGCAGGAGAGCCTCGGCTGATGCAGCGTCATCTCAACGAGGGGGTGATGTGTTCATCATGGGCCACCTGCGATGCTTTGGAGAGTCTGAAGAATGGCTGAGGCGGCCATGATTCCATCCGAACGTGGGGTGATCTATCTGGCCTTGGGTGCGAGCTACATCGCGGAAGCCCGGATTTCGGCAGAGAGCGTGAGGCGTTTTATGCCGGAACTGACGCTCGTTCTCTTTACGGATTGTCCCCTTGCCGATCGCGGTATTTTCGACGAAGTGATGCCTCTTGAAAGAGTTCATGCGAAGGCCCATATCAACAAGTTGATCTCCATGCTTCACTCACCGTTTGAGCAGACGCTCTTCCTGGACACCGACACGTTTGTCTGCGGCCCATTTGCCGAGCTGTTCGATCTTCTCGATCATTTTGATATCGCAATGTCTCACGACCGCCGATATTTCGACTGGTTTCCCGAGGGCGTTGGTGTGACTGCTGCCTTTCGTGAGTTCAATCAAGGGGTGGTTGTTTTCAGGCGATCGGCGGGACTTGTCCGAGCACTCGAACACTCCATCTCCTGGGTAGAACGGCTGACGGCCATGATGGGTCGGTGCCCCGATGATCAGCCGCCGCTCCGCCTCGCCCTTTATGGGAGTGATCTGCGCATCGCAACGCTGACGTACGAGTACAACTGTCGCTTTCATACCTTCGGTCAGGTCAACGGAAAGGTCGTGATTCTTCACGGCCGCATCCCCGGGCTGCCTTTCAATGAAAAAAATCTCCTGAAAATTGCTGAATGTATCAACAAAAAGGCGATTCCGCGGGTGTTCGTGGCCGGCAAAATCTACACACTTGAGCGCCAGTCTGTCTGGGGAAAGAGCTATTTTCGTTCAAGGAAAATTGCCACCATGTTCAGGCCGTCGTTTGCGTTCTGGCGAGCGAATCTCACGCATGCAATGGAGCTCCTTCAAAGACAGGGGCTTCGGAAGAGCTCCACCCGCCTATGGACTAGGAATCCTGGTCTCCCGTGGCTTAGGTAAGGAAGCTCCTGCCTCAGCAATGGTGGCCAAACCAAGCAGGTTGGGAGTCTCTCAGATCCGGTAGGTTTCGCGGCCCCTGGGCGGTGCCGCCCGGGGCCTGCTACCACGCCGGGCAGGCGGCGCTTGAGGGGTGGGGCGCCGATCAATAGCTGTAGTTGTCCACGAACAGGCTGGCGTCGTCGGAGGGTTCGCTGCCCGCGGTGTAGGCCCCGCGGCTGGCTGCGCCGCTGGCCCGGGTCCGGGCCAGCAGGGCCGCCTGGCCCGCCGCCCGATCGCTCCCGCCCCAGTGCTGGAGGCAGGAGTGCTGCAAGGCCCGCCCGAAGGAGAAGCCCAGGTGCCAGGGGGCGAAGCCCTGGGCCGCTGCCTCGTTGATGGCATTGAGGCAGAGGCTGGCGTCCTCCTCGCTCAGGCCGCCGGAGAGAAAGAGGATCGCTGGCACCGCCGCCGGCACCGTGCGGCTCAGGGTGCGCACGGTGAACTCCCCCACCTCCTCCAGGCTGGGGCGCGTTGGGCAGGCGGCACCGGCGGTGGTCATGGAGGGCTTGAGCAGGCTGCCCTCCAGAAACACCCCGTTCACCGCCAGGGCCTCATACACCGTGCGCAGCACCCACTCCTGCACCGAGGCGGTGGTGGCGATGTCGTGGTCGCCATCCATCAGGATCTC
>JBBASA010000045.1:0-16078 GCA_040399515.1 Cyanobium sp.
CAGCAGCAGCTCATCTCTCAGCCAGGCCTGCGCCGACGCCTCGCCAGCGAACGCTGTCAGCGCCTGATGCAACTCCTCATCAATGGCCTGCGCATCCTCGTCACCGCCCGAGCCACAGCCCTCTTCTTCCGCATGCTCGCCCAGCCTTCCGATCAGCTCCTCGCACACCTCGAACGCACCCTCGAGGAAGACTGATGGGTGGATCTCTACGAGGACATCATCCTGCCGGCGTATCTCGGTGGCCTTTCTGAGCCCTATGGGCTCCCTTCGCCTGTGGCGGCGCCTGAAGCGTCTCTTTCTCTCTCGGAGAAAGGATCTGGATCTTGCTGGCCTGCCTGCTGGTTCTTGCGTTGGCCTCTTGCTGAACGGGGCTCTGGGCTACGCCACCCAAGGCCAATCCCTGCAGGCTGCAGTCGAGCAGCTCGAGGGGCAGCAAGCCGGCCGCCTGCCGCAGGCGCACGGAGAGGAGGAGGGCCTGCTGCCACTCGCGCAGGGAGTCGATTGACGGACAAAGCCCGCAGGGAGCGATGGCGACATGTTGGCAGGGGTGGCATCGGCGCTGGCAAAGATGCGCACTAAAATGCGCATAACCTGCGTTTGCGACCATGCGAACCACGCTGGAGCTGCCTGATCCCCTCTTTGCGCGCCTCAAGGCCCGGGCTGCCATGGAGCGGGTGACCCTCAAGCAGCTGCTGCGTGGCTATGTGGAGCAAGGGCTGGCGGCAGAGGCGGTGGCGGTGCCGCACCGGCGTGTCGCCGATCTTCCAAGGATTGCTGGACCGGAATCACTGAGGTCTGATCAGCTGAGCAACGCGGCCTTGTTTGCCCTGCTCGAGGAGTGAGCCCACCATCCGCCACCGTGGCTGCTGATCTGCCCGATCTCAACGTTTGGCTGGCGCTTGCCTGGCCAGGCCATCCACACCACAGCCGTGCTGCCGCCTACTGGGAACAAATGGCATCCTCCCAGGTACTGTTCTGCACGGTCTCCGCCCTGGGGCTGCTGCGGTTGCTCACTCAATCGAAAGTGATGGGCCGTGCCTGCTTGACACTGCCGGCGGCCTCTGACGTGCTGCGTGGATTCACCAGCCAGCCTGGTGTGGCGGTGGTTGATGGCGGCGTAGCAGCCATGGACGTGCTCCACAACCTGCTGGACCGCCAAGCACTGGCCTCGAAGGACATCACCGATGCCCACCTGGCAGCGCTGGCGATTGCCCACGGTTGGCGGCTTGTGACCTTCGACAGGGGCTTCGGGCGGTTCGATGGCCTGGTCTGGCTGGAGCCTTGACGGAAGCTGGCAGCTGGACAAAGGCGATCACATCACCTGGATTATCGGATACATGCTATTGCGTGATCTTTTGGTAAATGCACAAATCTGAAATTCACGTTGTGCCGAAGAGTGTAATTTCACTTGAAACGCGAAAGGAACAGGGAATCACAGAGAATCTGGGTTGTGGCTCTGATTGATTGGCATACAATAGAGGCGTACCGTTTGGCATTTCAAGATGAACCTTAGATTTTTAAATAAGCCTTGCCTAAAGAAGAATATAATTGCCAAATTGCTGCCGGGAGTAATTTTTGGCTCTTTCCTGATTTCCACGAGTGATGCCCAGGCTACTCCATGGGCATCAGGGCCGGGCCCTTTGGCGTACACCACTACTCAAGGAACTTTTGGTGGGGTGCCCACATCGTTCGACACTGCTTTTTCATCATTCCTAGGAGACAAACAAGTCAAGATTCTCACCACATCTGCTCTCCCTACTGAAAATACAGTAACATTTGAATATGACCCCGTCTATTCTCAACCATGGCGCGTCAATTATCTGACCGCTGGCACAACAGCTAATCCTGGCTTCCTAAACTATAGGATTACACTGAATTCATCACAGGATGGCCTTGGGATTTGCGCAACATACGGACAATGTGGTCCCAATTTTGTATTAGGAACTGCTTCCCCAGCTCATGTTAGCGATGGCTTTGTTCAAAAATTTTATCAGGCAAGTGGTACAAATGGTGATGATCCAGGAGCTTTAATAGGTCAAATTAATGGATCTGGATCCATCGATCTCTCGCCGTACACTGATTTATATGTGAATGTTTCATGGAATCAGCTCCAGCTCACCTCTGGGACAACCATGGGATATTCCCAAGTTCCTGCTCCCCTTCCAATTCTCGGAACAGCCGCTTTCTTTGGCTCTGTTCGCCGCATAGGCCAGGCATCGAAACGGCTGAGAGCAATCCCGAAAGGATAACCTTCCTTAATGACGAGAAAGGAGCTGAGGGTTCAGCTCCATTTTTATGGCAAGAATGCTTGGCCATAAGTCACCTTTTTTTATTTCCGCGCAGATGTTCTGAGATCATTCATTAAGAACTCTTTTGTAATCTATGGGCCCAACCACCCCGTCCCCTGTTTCTGCTAGAGCAAAGAAATTTATTCAAAGTCTCGTGCTTATGGCCAAGCTGGTGCTGGCCGTCCTTTTGATCTCGATCTTTGCCGAGACTCTTCCTTTGCGACCATGGGATCCCCTATGGTATCTAAAGTTTGGACAGATCTCCCTTAACTATAGTTATATTTTTATTATTGTTGTTTTCGTTTTGCTCATCGCGGAATTTCTAGGTGCTAGAGATATGGTAATAAGCAATAGTCTGCCAATATTTATCACCAGATTGCTGGCGGTTGGCTTCGGGATATTTCTTCTGCTGATTCCGATTCAGATGTTGGCTCTTGGCCTGCATTGGATTCAATCAGGAGAGCAGTTAAAGAATGCTGCGGGATTGGCTAGTAAAGAACTCGATACACTACGCGGTCGCATCAATGGTGTTCAAAACATAGACCAACTTCGCCAACTCTTTGGTCTCCCAAGAGGCTCTGCGCCCCCAGTGCTCGCTGGTTCCCCTAACTTTTCCGTTGAAAAAGCCAGAGCACTTAAATCGGTAGATGATAAGCTCTTTGAAGTGCAAGGCAACTTAAGGGGAGCCAGGCAGGCACAACTGGTGCCTTTGTCCATAAACACTGTCAAGATCATCATTGGTTCGTCGATCCTTGTATTTGGTCTATTCAAATTACGCAGCCTAAGGCCCTAATCAATAGGATAGACCTGGCTACAGCGCGTCGTCGAATGAGCTCGACCAATCGACGGCATGGCATGGCGGGTGCTGAAGTGCCTACACTTCGCTAGCTCGCCGAAGCGTGGTGAATTCCATCCCACTATTCTTGGGCGTCTTGCTCGGAGCCGCCATCGTTTCGGCCTTTCTGCTCACCATCCGACGTCATTTTCAATAGCGATGATGCGGCACATTTCGGTGGCTTCTCTACGCCGTATGGGCTCCCCTCGCCAGCGGCGGCGCCTGAAGCGCCTCTTTCTCTCTCGGAGAAAGATCTGGATCTTGCTGGCCTGCCTGCTGGCCCTTCACCACCTCCTCTTCAGCTTTCTCACCCAGGGGGCTGGGGAAGGGGTGAATGCCCTGCTGATCTGGGGAGGGGCCTTGGTGATCCTGGCGGATCAGCCCCCGGGCTGGAGGCCCAGGCCAGCACCGATCGGCCTGGTGGCCGGGGCCGCCCTGGTGGTGGCCGTGCTCTGGCGCAGCCAGCAGATCACCAGCCTCGATGGGGCATCCAGACTTCTGCCCTTGCTTGCCGGCGTTGCCCTAGCCCTGCTGGCGGCTCCGGTTCGTCGGCTGGTCTCCTATGGGCCGTTCCTGCTGATTCTTGCCCTGCCCGTGCTGATGCGGGGCCTGTCGGCCCTGATCTCCACCGAGAAGCTGAGTTTGCTCACCGCCCGGATCACCCAGGCCTTGCTGGTGCTCTGCAACCTGCCTGCTGAGGTGCAGGGGACTGTGGTGCGCCTGCCGGAGGGTGCGGTGCAGATCATGGGCCCTTGCAGTGGCATCGGCATGGTGATGCAGCTGGTCATGGTGGGGGTGATTTTTGCCCTGGCCTTCCCGATGCGTCACCGCTGGCAAAACGGGGTGATGCTCCTGGTGGCTCCCTTGCTGGCGGTGATCGCCAATGGGTTCCGCATTGCCCTGTTGGCTGCAATCACCGCCAGTGCGATGCCGAGCAAGGATTGGTGGTTTGAGTTTTTCCACGAATCGGAGGGGGCGCTGGTGTTCGGCGGGATCGGGGTGCTCGTGTTCATTTGGCTCTACGACCTTTGGATGGGATGGCAGATCACCCGGCTTGAGCAAACCGCATGACCCCCAAGGTTTTCCGGCCTCTGCTCCTGGTGTTGGCAGGCCTCACCGCCGGGGCAGCGCTTCTGAAGGCGGTGAGCCTGGCCGCCCCCTTGCCGAAACGGCAGGCCCCAACCTCCCTCAGCCTGCCTGGTTATCGGGTGGTTTCGCTGGGCACGAGCCCCGGTCGGGGCGGCCGCGACCTCAGCCACGGCTCGATCCGCCGGTTTCAGTTGCAGCCCACCAATGGAGCACCGGCCCTGAAGCTGCTCCTGATGCCGGTGCGGGCCCGCACCAGCGAAGACCTGCAGTTGGCCAAGTTCCCTGCCGTGGTGCCGGAGTTCGCGCTCGTTCAACGGCAGCTGAGTGGGGAGGAACTGGCCTTCGGCAGGGGGGCGGCGGATCCGCCCGGGGCCATCACCCGCCTGCAAACCTGTGTCACCCCAGGGGGGAGTAACGGGGTGACGGAGGAGACACTGGGCCGCCAACTGAATCTCGAGCGCGATGCCGAGCTTCTCCCCTTCCCGCTAGCCACCAAGGTGAAACGACTGGTCGGCTTGATTCCCAACTCACGCTGGGAATGCCTGGCGGTGCAACTGCAGACTCCCAGCCCATCAGAGCCCCAGCAGCTGGAGCCAGTCTGGAAACTTGTGAGGTCTGCCCTGGCTCGCTCTGTAAAAGGGCCCCTTCCAGGGCCCCAGGGTCATTTGGGTGACAAGGCTGACCTCACCCCGTCTCCGTTAAGAGTGTCAGGCAGCCACAGGGGCGGCTTGACGGGAGAAACGAACGATGTTGTTCGCTGTTACGGTTTTGCTCTTACCGAGCAGGCTTCAGTCATCCTCCTGGCGCCCCGTCGAAACCATTGCAGCCCCGTGGTGCTTCCGGCGGAACCGGGAGCGGGGAGAATGGAGCTGAGCGGAATCGAACCGCTGTCCGAAACACTGGTGTGGACCACCTAGTCGGCCCGAAGACCGACCTTGGAATCATGGCACTGAAACGGACCGGGGTGAACACTCCGGCCAGGGGGAAGGCCGAACCCGGAAGACGGCTCAGCGCCCTCTCTCCCTAGGGCAGGCAGCAGCTGGGGCGCTGCAGCAGGTGATGGGCCACTTCCATGGGGGCCTCAAAGGGCTCCAGCCAGGCACTGCACCGCCAGGGCTCCTGGCCGGGCTCCTCGCAGAGGCCTTCAAGGCAGAGCCGGCTGCCATGGAACACCAGCTCAAATCGTCCGTGGCGCCGACCAGGGACTTCCAGCAAGGGATCGTCCATGGATCTTTCGATCAGAGATCTTCACGATGGCTGCGATCCCAGCCCTTGCCACAGGGGTGGGTCAGTTCGGCGAGTGTTCATGCGGATACAGCTCGGCCAGGCCCGCCTCGCTGGCAGGGGCCACCCCCCGCTCTGTGATCAGCCCCTTCACCAGCCGGGCCGGGGTGACATCAAAGCCGGGGTTGAAGCCCGCGCTGCCATCCGGGCTGAGTTGCACCGTGCGCAGGGTGCCGTCGGCGTCGCGGCCCTGGATGTGGGTTACCTCGGCCGCACTGCGGGCTTCGATCGGGATCTCCGCCACCCCATCGGCCAGGGTCCAGTCGATGGTGGACACGGGCAGGGCCACGTAGAAGGGAACGCCGTTGTCGTGGGCGGCCAGGGCCTTGAGGTAGGTGCCGATCTTGTTGCACACATCCCCGCAGCGGGTGGTGCGGTCGCTGCCCACGATCACCGCATCCACCTGGCCGTGCTGCATCAGGTGCCCGCCGGCGTTGTCGACGATCACGGTGTGGGGCACCCCCTCCTGCCCCAGCTCATAGGCGGTGAGGCTGGCGCCCTGGTTGCGGGGGCGGGTTTCATCCACCCATACGTGGATCGGCAGGCCGGCCCGGTGGGCCTTGTAGATCGGTGCCAGGGCCGTGCCCCAATCGACCGTGGCCAGCCAGCCCGCATTGCAGTGGGTGAGCACCCGGAAGGGCTCCCCCTGGCGCTCCTTTGGCCTGGCGGCGGCCAGCTGCTGAAAGATCTGCAGGCCGTGGTCGCCGATGGCCTCGCACATGGCCACGTCCTCTTCTGCGATGGCCCCCGCCTCCGCCTGGGCGGCAGCGGCCCGCTCGATCTCCGGCAGGGCCCGCACCCGGGCCCGCACCCGCTCCAGGGCCCAGCGCAGGTTGATCGCCGTGGGGCGTGTGGCGTTGAGCCCCGCGAAGGCCTCCTCCAGCGCCCCATCGCCGGGATCGGCCTGCAGAGCCAGCATCAGCCCATAGGCCCCGGTGACGCCAATCAATGGAGCCCCTCGCACCACCATGGTGCGGATCGCTTCGGCCGCCTCCTGCCAGTGCTGCAGGGAGCGGGTGCGGAATTCATGGGGCAACAGGGTCTGGTCGATCACCCCCACCGACTGTCCCCCCTCCTCCAGCCAGATGGTGCGCCAGGCTTTGCCGTCGATGTTCATGGGGGGCATCGGGATGGACGTTGCCTGATCTTCGCCTCTGGGCGGGCGCTCGGGTTCTCAGATGGGTCGATAGCCAAACCAGTCCGGGCGCTGGGGCGGGGCGGGCTCCGCCACGGGGATCAGGTGCACCTGCCATCCCCCCACCACCTCCAGGGGCAGGCAGTCGTCCACCGCCTCCAAGGCATGGAGATCATCCTTGTGGCGGCTCTGGCTTTCCGGCAACCATTGGGCCAATGCCTGCCGTTTGGCCCCTGCGGCCGTGCCCGCCACCACCAGGCCGAAGGCGTGCTCTTCCGCCAAAAGATGGGGCTGGTAGCCCCCCACGTTCACAAACCAGAGCCGCTCGGCCCCGCTGAAGGGCTCTCGGCGGAGCTCCACCGCAAACGCTCCCACCTGCCGCACGGCCATGTAGCTGTCGATGTGGAGCCCCCGGCGCCGCCCAAACCACTGGCTCCGCAGGGCCGGCAGGGTGGCTTCCAGGGTGGGGCCCACCACGAAGCGCACATCGTGGAGCTCGATGTGGGCCCCCGCCGCCCTTCCTCCCAACACCACCAGAAAGAGCTGGGGGGAAGGGCTTCCGCCGTTTCCGCCCTGGGGCTCCTCAGCCCCGGGGGAACCGGTCATCCCCTCGCCCGCCCAGGTCAGCGGAGTCGGTGTCGGAGCCCTGGCGGCGTTGCTGGCTGCGCGTCACCGCCCAGGTGACCCCACCGGCTACCAACAACCCCAGGCCCAGAGAGGTCCAGGGCGACCAGGTGGAGCTTTTGGCCACTGGCTTGGGCTGGGAGGCTCCGCCCGGTGCCATCCCAGGCGGCATGGCTCCAGGGGGCATCGCCCCGGGGGGCAGGGCACCGGGAGGAATCGCTCCAGGTGGCATCGCTCCGGGAGGCAGGGCACCGGGAGGAATGGCTCCGCGCTCGGAGGCCCCCGGCGGCAGCATTCCAGGTCGCAGCATTCCTGGCCGCATCATCCCGGGGCGCATCATGTCGGGCCGCATCGCTCCAGGGGGCATGGCACCAGGGGGCAGCATTCCGGGCGGCATCATTCCGGGGCGCACTGTTCCAGGGGGCATGGACCCTGGTGCCATGCCCGGCCGCTGGATCGGAAGGGTCGTGGTGCTGCGAACCTGACGGGGCAGGGAGCGGGGCCTGGGGGCAGGCTCGCTCATACCCTCTGGCTGCCAGATCCTGACGGGCTCCTGGGCCATGGGCGGCGGCTGCAGCGGCACCTCAGCCGGCGGACGGGCTGGAGCCTCACCCTTGGAGGGGGTGGGTTTGGTGGCGTCTTCCGGCGTGGGGGTTGGGTTTCCAGGTGTGGTTGGGGCACCAGATGTGGAAGGCACCTCCGGTGATCCCGCAGGCGCTGGGGCCATCGGGGCCGAAGCGGGCTGGCCCTCGGTCGCCAGTGCTCCCGGGGCTACTGCCCCCACCAAGGCCACCCAGAGGCTCAGAGCTCCGACCCCACAACCGACCCGGGGACATCTGTTCATTACGGGCATAATCCCCAACTCACCACGGATCATCGAGGATTTCGGGCTCCACATCCACCAGTTCAGGCTCGGCCCGGCGGCGATTCTGCACCTCGGGCTGCTCCCGGTTTCTCCTCTCCTCCCTCTCTGGCCCGTCTTCCCGATCCTCCTGGTCCCAACGGCGTTGGGCCGGTGCGGGCGCGGCCGGCTCGGAGGGATAAGACCTCACGGCGGGTTTCCGCTCCCCATAGCGCTCGTCGTAACGCTCGTCATAGCGAGCCGCGTTGCGCTCCTCGTCGTCCCGCGGCCTCCCGTACGGCTCCGGCTCCCGGCCCCGTCCATAGCGCTCGCGATCGCCGTAGGGCTCCGGCTCGTCGTAGGAGCGTCGATCAGGCTCCCTGGGGGCGTCCTCATCCAGATAGCGCCGTTGCCGCAGGGGTTCCCGCTGGCTGCGCTCCTCCGTTTCCACGTATTCCATTTCCTCTTCCGGCTGGAAGGCCCGGGCGGTGGCCGGCTGGATGCGCCGTTGCTCCTGCTGGCTTGGCTGACCGGCTGGCAGCTGGTTTTCCGCCGGCACGGGGCCCATGCGGTACCGATCCCGCTCCTCCCTTTCCCAGCTGCTGCCTCCGATGCCCATCTTCTCCAGCAGCCCCGTGCCCAGTTGCTTCAGTTTCTGTTCGGCCCCCTCGTACACGATGATCCGATCGCTGCCGCTGCTCACCACCTCGCTCACGGGCAGCTCCCAGGTGCTCAGCACCCCTTCGGCCAGCAGGGGCACCCCCAGGGCGCCCACCACCAGGGTGATGAGCTCCCCCGTTTCGATGTCGAAGCTGTAGCCCAGCACCCGCCCCAGGGTCTGGCCCGATTCGGTGATCACCTGGCAGTTGATCACCTTGCTGTAGCGCTCGGGATTGAAGCCCTCGGCCAGGGAATCGGAGGAATCCACCAGAATCACATCGCCCACCTGGCGGATGCGCTCCAGGGGCATCCAGCGGGGCAGGCCCGGCAGAAATCGGGTGAGGGGGTTGTCGCGCAGGCCCAGGGCCACCACTTCCCGCCGGTCGATATCCACCACCACTTCCCCCACCACCCCCAGACGGCGTCCCGTGTCGCGGGTGATCACCTGGGTGCCCATCAGCTCAGAGCGCAACCAGAGCCGATCACTGGGGACGGAGGAGTCGCTGGGCGGTGGAGTGGATGCGCTCAAGACCTGCTACCTGATCGGTTCATTGTGAAGCAAGCTCCTACGTCCAGCCAGCTCATGCTGCGGGGGGCAAACCGACCACCTGGGTGTGGGCGCCCCGGGCCTGGGTGACGCCGATGGTGCGGGTGGCCGCTCCGATCATCGGCCGGCGGTGGCTCACCACCAGAAACTGGGCCCCCTCCGCCTGGGAGGCGATCAGTCCCGCCAGCCGCTCCACGTTCACCCCATCGAGAAAGCTGTCCACCTCATCGAGGGCATAGAAGGGCGAGGGGCGAAACCGCTGCAGGGCAAACAGGAAGCTCAGGGCCGTGAGGGATTTCTCCCCCCCCGACATGGAGGCCAGCCGGCGCACCGCCTTGCCCTTGGGATGGGCCACCAGGGTGAGGCCCCCCTCTAGGGGCTGCTCGGGGTTCTCCAGCTGCAGCTGGCCTTCCCCATCGGAGAGATGGGCAAAGATCGTGCGGAAGTGGCCATCCACGGACCTGAAGGCCTCCAGGAAGGCCTCCTGCCGCAAGGTGGCCACCGTTTCGATGCGCAGCAGCAGCTCCTGCCGCTCCCGACCGAGCACCTCCAGCCGCTCCTCCAGTTCGGCCAGCCGTAGCTCCAGCTGCTCCAGCTCCTCCAGGGCCAGCATGTTCACCGGCTCGAGGGCCTCCATCTGCCGCTGGATCTGCTCCAGCGATCGCCGCAGGGCCTCCAGCCCCGCCTGCCGCACCTCCTCGGGCACCTCGGGCAGGGGATTGGGAAGGGCCTCGGTGAGTTGCTGCAGCCGCTGTTCCCCGCTCCGTTGCTCGCTCTCCAGGGCCACCAGCTCCTCCCCCAGCCGCTCCAGTTCCCACTGGCGCTGCTGCAGAGCCTGGCGCTGGGCCCCCAGTTGGCTTTCGGCCTGGTCGCGGGCCCGCCGCTTCTCGCCAAACCGGGTGCTGAGCTCCTGTTGCTGGGCCTCCAGGGCCTTGCGGCGCTCCAGCTGCTCCTGTTGCCGCTGCTTCCAGGTTTCCCGCTCGCTCAGCAGGGCATTCACGGCGGCGATCAGGCGCTGCTCCTCCTGGCCCAGGCTCTCCAGCTGGTTCTGGAGCCGTTCGCTGGCCAGGGCCCGGTCGCGCCGCTGGGCCAGTTGCCCATCCCTCAGCGCCCGGGCGTTCTGCAGGGCCAGATCGGCCGCCTCCAGCTCCGCCTGCAGGCCCTGCCACAGGCTGGGTTCCCCCTCGCCGGCGGCGGCGGCTTCCGCCTGATCCAGCACGGCCAACCGCTCCTGCAGGGGGGCCAGCAGGCGGCCGATCTCCTCGGCCCGGGCGCCATCGCTGGCCAGGGCCTGGCCCAGATCCGTGCGCCGTTGCCCCAGCTGGGCGCTGCGCTGGCGGTGGGGATTCAAGCTGCGTTCAGCCGCCTTGCGCTCCGCCTCCAGGGCCGATTGCCGCTGCTGGCTCTGTTGCAGCTGGGGCCGGAGGGCCTCCAGGGCATCGCTGAGGCTGCCCTCCTCCCGCCGGCAGGCCACCAGGCTCTCCCCCAGCTCCAGCAGGCGCCGCCGCAGGGGCTCGGCCTCATCGCCCTCCGAGGCCGAGCCGAAGCCCAGCTGGGAGGAGCGCTGCTGCAGGCTGCCCCCGGTCATGGCTCCGCTCTTCTCGAGCAGCTCCCCCTCCAGGGTCACCGCCCGGCAGCGGCCCAGCTCCCTGCGGGCCTGGGCCAGGCTGTCGAACACCAGGGTGTCGCCGAACACATAGCGGAACACCTCCCCGTACACCGGCTCGTGGCGCACCAGATCCACGGCCCGGCCCACCAGCCCGGGGGCCCCGCCCCCGCCACCCCGCTGCAGGGCGGCGTTGCTGGTGGAGGAGGACCCCCCCGCCCGCAGGCGGTTGAGGGGCAGGAAGGTGAGCCGGCCGGCCCGGCGGCTCTTGAGCAGCTCGATGGCCCGGGCGGCGATGCCGTCGTCTTCCACCACCACCTGGCCCAGCCGGGCGCCGGCCGCCACCTCCAGGGCCAGGCGATGGCGCTCCTCCACCTCCCCCAACTGGGCCACCGGGCCATGGATGCCCTCCAGCCCCGCCTCCAGCAGCATGCGCAGGGCTCCCGTGCCCCGGCTCTCCTGCAAGGTCTCCCGGCGGCTTTCCAGCCGGGCGATCTCCCGCTCCAGCTGGGTTTGCTCCTGCTCCAGCCGCTGGCGGGTGCGCTGCTGCAGCGCCAGGCTCTCCACCAGCTCCTGCATCCGGATCTGCTGCTGGCGGAGCTGGTGCTCCAGCTGGGCCAGCTCCCCGTTGAGGCGGCTCAGCTGGCCTTCCGTTTCGTCCGAGAGGCCCCCTTCCTGGCGCTGCTCGCTGTCCAGCTCCGCCAGCCGTTGCTCCGCCTGCCGCAGCCGTTCGGAGAGTTGCTGGGATTCCGATTGCAGGGGCGTGATCTGCTCCAGCAGGCTCCGGCGCTCCTCGCTGCGCTTCCGTTGCGCCTCCATCCAGTCGCCGGAGCGCCCCGCCACCTCCTTGAGCTTGCGGCGGGAGTGCTCCACCGCCGCCTCCCCATCTCGGCAGGCCCCTTCCGCCCGTTCCAGCCCGTCCTCCCCGTCCGTGGCCTGGAGCGCCTGCAGCTGCTGGCCCAGATCCCCCCGCTGACGGGTGAGTGCGTGGCGGCGCTCCTGTAGTTGCTGGGCTTCCCTGCTCTGCTTCTCGGCCTGGCGGGCCAGTTCCCGCCCCTCCGCCTCCTGGCCCGCCAGTTCCGCCTGCACAGCCAGCAGCTGGTCTTCTCCCAGGGCCTTCACCTCCGCCTGCAGCACCTCCAGGGCCTGGGCGGCCACCTGGATCTCTTCGCTGGCCTGGGCCACCGCCGTGGTTTCCGTGGCCTGGCGCTCCTGCAGGCTCTGGCGCCGCTGCAGCAGATCCCGCTGCAGCTGGCGGGCTTCCTCTACCGCCAGCACCTGCTCCTGCAGGCGACCCACGTGGAGCCTCTCGCGCAGCCCCTGGTAGGCCCTGGCCTTGGCGCAATCCTTCTCGAGCTTCTGGCGGTTGGCCAGCAGCTCCTGCTCCACGATCCGGCAGCGCTCCACCCGGTCCTGCACCTCATCGAGCTTGCCCCGGGTTTGGTCGATGCGGGAATCGAAGAGGGCCACGCCGGCCAGCTCATCGATGATGCCCCGCCGCTCCTTGGCGCTCATCGACACGATGCGGGTCACGTCGCCCTGCATCACCACGTTGCTGCCCTCCGGATCCACCCGCAGGCGCCGCAGCTGGGTTTGCAGCTGCTGCAGATTGCACGACACGCCGTCGGCGCTGAAGCTGCTGCTGTATGTGCCTCCGGGGGCCACCCGCAGGCGCCGGCTCACGCTCCACTCCTGTTGGCCGACATGGATCCAGGGACCCTCCGGAGGCGCTTCCAGCCCCTCCTCCGCCCCATCGGGCTGCCAGTCGCTGAGATCGAAATGCACGGTGACCGTGGTTTCCGCCGCCTTGCCCGCCCGCAGCATGGCGCTGTTGATGAGATCCGGAAGGCGCTCGGCCCGCATGCCCCGGCTGCTGGCCAGGCCCAGGCAGAAGAGCACCGCATCGAGAATGTTGCTTTTCCCGGATCCATTGGGGCCGGTCACCACCGTGAAGCCAGGCTCCAGGGGGATGCTGATGGTGCCGCCGAAGGATTTGAAGTGGGTGAGCTCCACCTGCTTGACGAATACCAACCGGCTCGACCCTCAAGCCCGCGAAATGTAGCGGAGGTTTTCAGGCTGCCAACCCCGCCGGCTTTCCCTACGTTGAGGAAAACTTTCCCTACCTTGAGGAAAGCCCCGAGCCGTCGCCAGACTTCCTTACAAACCGCTGTTTCCTTCCATGAGCTTTGATCAGCCCTCCAGCCCCTCCCTTGAGGGGCCTGCCTCCAGCCCCAACGGCCAGTCGACCACCCCAACGGTGTTGCAGACCGCCTTCCGGGAGCGGTTTGAGGCCCTGCTGCCCACCATTCAGAGGGAATGGCCCGATGTGGCTCGCCACACCCTGGAGTCCACCCGCGGCAGCTTCGACCAGCTCGTGGAGGTGATCAGCCGCCAGACCGGAGGGGCCACCCCCCGGGTGAAGGAGCAGCTGCTCGACCTCATTGAGGCCACAACCCACCAGGCCCAGCAGGTGGGGGATTCCCTCAAGCCCCTGGAAGAGCAGCTCGACCAGCTGCTGGACGACCTCAACCGCACCCTCCGGCCCAAGCTGGAGAAGCCCGTGCGGGAGCGCCCCCTGATGGCGCTTGGGGTGGCGGCAGGCGTGGGCCTGCTGCTGGGGCTCCTCCTGTCGCCTGGGCGCCGCTCGGCATGAACGTGAAGGGAGCCTCCCGCCTCTCCGGCCTGCTCACCTCGGTGGTGGATCTGCATGTGCGCATGGCCCTGCAGGAGGCCGATAAGGAGAAGCGCCGTCTGATCACCGGAGCCGTGATCCTGGGGGCGGGCCTGAGCCTGCTCCTGCTCGGCCTCCTGTTCAGCCAGATCGTGCTGGTGCTCTGGCTGCGCCAGGCCTTCCAGCTCAGCTGGATGGCGGTGCTGCTTGGTCTGGGGGCGTTGTATCTGGTGCTGTCAGGCATTTTCCTCAGGATCGGCGGGGGCCTGCTCAGCAAGCCCCTGCTTCCGGACACGGTGGCGGGCCTCACCCGCACCACCCGGGCCCTGACGGGCAGGCTCTAGCTGCGGCAGCCATCGCCAGGCGGCCCTGGGCGATCATGGCCCTGCGGCACCCTGGTTTTCTGATGAGCGCCCCTTCCCCAAGTTCTTCGGCCTCCGCCCCCACACGGGAGTGGACGGGCGCCGCGATCCGGGAGGCGTTCCTGGCCTTCTACCAGGAGCGGGAGCACCTGCGCCTTCCCAGCGCCTCCCTGGTGCCGGACGACCCCACGGTGCTGCTCACCATCGCGGGCATGCTCCCCTTCAAGCCCGTGTTTCTCGGGCAGGAGCCCCGGCCTGCGGCCCGGGCCACCACCAGCCAGAAGTGCATCCGCACCAACGACATCGAAAACGTGGGGCGCACGGCGCGGCACCACACGTTTTTTGAAATGCTCGGAAACTTTTCTTTCGGAGATTATTTCAAATCCCAGGCGATTCAGTGGGCCTGGGAGTTGAGCACCGAAGTGTTTGGCCTGGATCCCCAGCGCCTGGTGGTGAGCGTGTTTCGGGAGGATGACGAAGCGGCCCAGATCTGGCGCGATGAGGTGGGGGTGAATCCCTTGCGCATCGTGCGCATGGATGAGGCAGATAATTTCTGGGCTTCTGGCCCCACCGGCCCCTGCGGCCCCTGTTCAGAGATCTATTACGACTTCAAACCTGAGCTGGGCGATCAGGGAATTGATCTGGAAGATGACAGCCGATTCATTGAATTCTATAATCTTGTTTTCATGCAATACAACCGCGATAGTGCGGGTGTATTGACCCCCCTCGCCAATCAAAACATCGATACGGGAATGGGCCTGGAGCGGATGGCCCAGATCCTGCAAGGGGTGCCCAATAACTACGAAACCGATCTCATCTTTCCCCTGATCGATGCCGCCGCCGCGCTGGCGGGTTTTCCCTATCAAGGCGCCGATCCCCGCCAGAAAACCAGCTTCAAGGTGATCGGCGACCACAGCCGGGCCATCACCCAGCTCATCGCCGATGGGGTGACGGCCTCCAACCTGGGCCGGGGCTACATCCTGCGGCGCCTGCTGCGGCGCGTGGTGCGCCATGGCCGGCTGCTGGGCATCGAGGGGACCTTCCTGCCCGTGCTGGGGGAGGCGGCGATCCACCTGATGGGAGAGGCCTATCCCCAGCTGACGGAACGGCGCCAGCTGATCCTCGCGGAGCTGGAGCGGGAGGAGGCCCGTTTCCTGGCCACCCTGGAGCGGGGGGAAAAGCTCCTGGCCGACGTGCTGGCCGCCCAGCCCTCCCAGATCAGTGGTGAGCAGGCCTTTGAGCTCTACGACACCTATGGCTTCCCCCTGGAACTCACCCAGGAGATCGCCGAAGAACATGGCCTCTCCGTGGATCTGGTGGGCTTTGAGGCGGCTATGGAGGGGCAGCGGCAACGGGCCAAGGCCGCGGCCGTGACCATCGATCTCACCCTGCAGGGGGCCCTGGAGCAGGTGGCGGCCGATCTGGAGAGCACGGCCTTCACCGGCTATGAGGCCCTGGAGCGTCCCAGCTGTGTGGTGGCCCTGGTGGTGAACGGCACGGCGGCCGAGCGGGCGGTGGCCGGAGATGACGTGCAGATCGTGCTCGATTCCACCCCGTTCTATGGGGAAGGGGGCGGCCAGGTGGGCGATCGGGGCGTGCTCAGTGGCGGCGGGCCCGAAGCCTCCGCCCCTGGGGCGATCGTGGTGATCCAGGGGGTGAGCCGCAACCGCAGCGTGTTCGTGCATAGCGGCCAGGTGGAGCGCGGAACGATCGCCGTGGGGGATGTGCTCAACGCCCAGGTGAACCGGGGCTGCCGCCGCCGGGCCCAGGCCCACCACACCGCCACCCACCTGCTGCAGGCGGCCCTCAAGCAGGTGGTGGATCCCTCCATCAGCCAGGCCGGCTCCCTGGTGGATTTCGACCGGCTCCGCTTCGACTTCCATTGCCCCCGGGCCCTCACCGCCGAGGAGGTGCAGGAGGTGGAGACCCTGATCAATGGCTGGATCGCCGAGGCCCACACCCTGGAGGTTCAGGAGATGGCGATCGAGCAGGCGAAGGCCGCCGGTGCCGTTGCGATGTTCGGCGAGAAATATGCCGAGGTGGTGCGGGTGGTGGATGTGCCTGGGGTGTCGATGGAGCTTTGCGGCGGCACCCATGTGGCCAACACCGCCGAGATCGGCCTGTTCAAGATCGTGG
>JBBASA010000046.1:0-15934 GCA_040399515.1 Cyanobium sp.
CAAACGTGATCGTTGCTGGTGTTCCTCCAATCCCCGTGTAGTCCGCCCCCAGCGTAGCGGTTCCTCCCACGTTGTAATTGACGCTTAAAGAAGACGTCGTGCTCCCTGTTCTCGTAAACGTATAAATCAGATTCGCGGAGCCATCTTCTGCCACCGAGGCAGAGTTGAGGGATAGCGAAATAAAAGGTCCAGTTACAATCGACAAGTACCAACCATTGGCCAAATAGCCGTTGTAGAAGGCGGAAGTAGAAGGTGAATCATCCTGAACGTAAAGACTCCAGATTCCATTAGGATTGGTGCCTTTGAACACGGAAAGGTCCGCAGCATAGGGTCCAGCAGGGACTGCAGGATTGAGAAAAACATCGCCGACCTGAAAATCAGTCGGACGATAGATCCCACTGAACAGTAAAGATGTATCAGGAAGGGATTGGGAGGCCAGCGATGAAAATGTGAGGCTTACGTCGTTGACTCCATTGGCCCCTCCCACATCAGACATCAAGATGCTCTTGGCACCAGTAGGGCCAACCAGCAAAATATCAAGATCATCAGGCCAGATGTGGGAAAGATGATGAAGGGTAAGATCTAGCGACAGCAAAGAAACATCACTTTCCGTAGCAATCGATACAGTGGAAAGATATGGATTTGCTGAACCACTGGGGGGAATAGTGATCCATGTCGAATTAAATCCTGTCACCACATTGTCATCATTGAGAATGATGCTGCGCGCCGTTGCAGCCCCCAAGGTGGCTCCACCAGTAGGACTGGATAGCGTTATTGCAAACGCTTCATGGCTCTCCTGCAACGAGTCGGCCAGTACATCAATGATCACGGTTTTAGTGATCTCTCCTGGAGCAAAGCTCACGCTTCCAGTGGGGAACTGCAAAGCCGAAAAGTCAGTTCCATCGGCAGGATTGGAACCCAGTCCAGAGACGGACCAGGAAACGGATTCCTGGCCAGACGCGCTGCCTTTGCGGGTGATCAGAAAACTAAACGGGGTCGTACCTATCTGCCCCTCGCTGAGATAGGCCTGAGACGCGGAAATGGAAAATTCAGATGGGACAACCGTATTCAGAAATGCATTCACATTCAGCCGACCGCCTGTCGCCGTTCTGCCTGCCAAAGAGGCTGTCGGAGTGGTACTCGCTAGCAAAGCTTCTCGAATCTGCCGAGCACTGGAGTTGGGATGCTTTGCGGCGTAAAGTGCGATCGCTCCCGTAACATGCGGCGTGGCCATGGAGGTGCCACTCTTGGAGCCATAACTGTTCCCTGGCAGGGTCGAATAAATATCAATCCCTGGAGCACCAAGATCTACTGTTCTGCTTCCATACGAGTAATACTGACCACCATTAGCACTGAGAGATGTTACAGCTACAACGGCATCATAACCCGCGTCAGCAATTGTATTTGTACCCGATGGATAGCTGGAAACAGTATCATTATTTCCTCCGGTATTTCCCGCTGCTGCAATGAAAAGAATATCCTGCTTTGCGCCTCTCGCAGTGGCATCTTGCAGGGCCTGGGAATATGTTGTCAGCCCTCCCCAGGAATGGTTACTGGCCACGATGTTGAGGCCATGACGCCGTTTCAGATCCGTCAGGTAATCCATGGCCATGATGGCTCCCGTCAGGGTTCCGCCATTGGCACCCAGGAACTTGACTGAAATCATGGAGACGGCCCAGTTGATTCCAGCAACCCCCTGGCCATTACCGCCAACAGCCCCAATGGTGCCAGCCACATGGGTACCATGATCATCGAGAGCACCATCAAAAGTCGTATTATCGTTCTTATCAAAATCCCAACCTCGAATATCATCAACGTACCCATTTCCATCATTATCAATTCCATCCACTACCTCATAGGGGTTGACCCAGGCATTGGCCGCCAGATCAGGGTGGGTATGGTCAAATCCTTCATCAACGACCCCAACATAAACAGTTCTTGAACCTATAAATCCGCCATCCCAAGCCATCTCCGCCTGGCTACCAAAATCATTCGTGGTCCCTAGGGGACCGACCGAGGTCGGCGAATCACTGCTGTACATTCCCCACAGGGAACCATTGGCATAGCCGGGGTCATCACTGATCGCCTGCGGCCGGAGAATCTGATCGATTTCTGCATAGCGCACAAGGGAGAGTTGGTTGTAAAGAGCGAGCCCAACCTCCGGGGACTCACCCTCTGGCAACTGGATAACTTCCAGCACGCCCTCCCCCTCGGCCTTCATGGATGCGGTCTGGATCAGCTTTGTCCGCTGACCTCCACTACGCGCAAGGGCCTGGCTTCGGTCTGCTTCCGTGGCCTCAGCCCGCCACTGCACGAGGATCTGAACCCGGGCATCAGAAGACCCGGGGAACATTCCTCCTGCGGAGGAACCACTGTTCCACTGCCCGGCGGATCGCCATGCGCCGAACTGTCCAAGGCCTCCGGAACCGTTCGCTGAGATGGACCTCTCCTTGCTTGCCAGGCTCGCCAACAGCTGACTGAATCCTGCCTCAGAAGACTTAGACATGGCTCAGCAGCAGGCAGCCCGAAGATGAACAGAACTGCATTTTACAGGATAAAACAAGCCCTGACTTTGAACAGGATGATTTTATGATATTAGCATATTATTTCACAATTTTTGCTGCCCAGGTAAAATAGTCTTCCACGCTTGATTGGCATCCATTATATCAATATCTGCATATCAATACCTTACGCGTTCGTGAACATCAGCAAATAGACTGGCCGTTATCAATATCGCCATCCCGTGGGCCAAGCCGAGACCTTCATGGCCCTTGCCGTGGTTCCCCCTGGTCTTGAGACCGTGGCCAGCGAAGAATTGTCCAAACTGGGGGCCCAATCCGTGAAGCCCCAGCGCGGGGCGGTGGCCTTCGTGATCGGATCGGCTGGCTACTACAGACTCCATTTGCAAGCCCGTTGTCCCTTTCGCATCTTGCGCGAAGTGGCCCGCTTTCCCTGCTCCAGCAAGCAGGATCTGCATCACTGGGTGCCAATGGTAGTCAACTGGGAAGCATGGCTGCCTCCGGAGCGGAGTTTTCGGGTGGAGGTGAGTGGCGCGACTCCAGACCTCAACCACAGCCACTTCACCGCCTTGGAGGTCAAGAACGCCCTGGTGGATCTGCAACGCCAGCGCTGGGGCGCCCGGAGCTCGGTGGATCGGCAGGATCCCGACCTGATCATCCACCTTCACCTCCATCGGCGAGGCGAAGCCGTGCTCAGCTTGGATGGGAGTGGAGGCAGTCTGCACCGCCGGGGTTGGCGAGCGGGAGTTGGGCTGGCTCCCTTGAAAGAAAATCTGGCGGCCGGCCTGATCGCCCTCACCGGCTGGGATGGCAGCTGCCCCCTAGTGGATCCCTTCTGCGGAAGCGGCACCCTGCTGATTGAGGCCGCTTGCATGGCCCTGGGCCGGGCCCCTGGGCTGGTGACCACCGCCACGGGAGCGCCACCACAGGCCAGGTCCTTTGCCCTCCAGCGCTGGCCCGATTTCAACCCCTCCCTTTGGGAGCAAGAGGTGAGGGCTGCCCACACGCTCGCCCGCCACACCCTTGCCGAGGGTCGCCCAATAGCGACCCTCATAGGACGGGACCACAATCCTGAGGTGCTGGCCCAGGCCCAGGCCAATGCGGAGGCCGCGGGCGTCGCCCCATGGATCCGTTTCGAGCTCGGGGAAGCGGACGCCTTCACTCCTCCGCCCGGACCTGGTCTGGTGGTGACCAATCCTCCCTTCGGGGAGCGCCTGGGGGAGCGACAGGAGCTAGAGGAGCTCTATCGAGGTCTGGGCCACCGTCTCCGCGAGATGGCCCCTGGCTGGACACTTTGGCTGCTGAGCGGCCACCCAGGGCTCACGGGAGCCCTGCGGCTCAAGGCCTCCCAGCGCATCCCGGTGAGCCACGGCGGCCTCGACTGCCGCTGGCTCCGCTATGCCCTGCGCGATTCCTACCAGAATTCACCCGATTGAGAACCATCGGGCATGGTCAGCCCTGGCTGAACGCTCTGTGGTGGGGCATGATCCATGCGGAATGGCCTGCCCGCGCGTGCCCTCCCCCCCAAACGTCAGCGCGCATCGGGCGCATCTGCGCCTCCAATCGCTTGGCTGGGCGCTGCTGGCGGCGATTTTTTCCGGTGCCCTGGCCCTGCTATTGCCCTGGCCGCAAGATGTGTTAACGCAAATGGATACAACCCTGCGCGCTGGGGGATGTGGTTTTTTTTATGGACTGCTGGCCTTTCATCTGCAGCGGGTTGACCCCGATGATGGCCATCTTCAGGCCGGCCTGGTGGGAGCCATCTGCGCCATCCGTAGTCTCGCTGCCCCCTTCCCCTGGTCCGAGACCTGGCCCCTCTTCCCCATCGGATCGGGGCCGTTCAATCTGGAGGAGCTGACAGGCGGGCTGTCATCACTGATGATGGGAGCGCTGTTGATCTGGTTGCCACTCTGGTGGCCGCTAGTTGGCAGTGCCCTGCTGCTCCAGTGGGCCCAGCGCCTGCTGCCTGCCCCGCGGCCATGAGCCTGCTGCATGCCACCTGGCTGTTTCCCCCGGAAGGTGCGGGAGGCCGTTTATTGCTTTGGGCTGACACCTGGAGGGTGGCAAGCCCGGTGAAACCGGACACGGGAGTTCCCGACCACCCCCTCACCCTCAACTGGGATGACCTGGCGGACTGGCTCCAGGAACACGATCTCTGGTCAGAAGCACTGCGGCCGGCCAACGCCAGCCTCACCCTGCCCAGTCGCACCCAGGCGGCCAAGGGCCGCCGCACCTCGGCGGAGGGCCCCTGGAGTGGACTCCCGCTGCAGGCCGGCGAACCCATCCCCACCCAACTGACCTGGTGGCCCTGGAAGGTGGAGGGGTTGGCCATGGAACCGGGGGCAGCGGCGGAGTGGCTCAGCTCGCTTCCTCTCTCGGGTCACCACCCCGACCTGGCGGATGAGCTGCGCTGGTGGAGCCACCTGCAACGGTGGGCCCAGAGCCTCATCGCCCGGGGGCGTTGGCTTCCCCAGGTGGAGGAGGGCAGGGCCTGCTGGCTGCCCCTGCTCAATCGGGAGGGCGACCGCCGCCGGCTGGAAGAGCTGGCGATGGGCCTGCCCCAGGTGGCCACCTGCGCCGTCGCCTCCGGCACCTCCACGGAAAAGGCCCTGGCCTGCCGCCGCCCTGGGAGCGGTCGCCTGCGGGTGGCCAGCCTGCTCGAGGCCCTGCTGGATGGGCAACTCCGCAACGGGTTTGCTCCTGGAGGCAAGGAGCTGGACCCCCTGCTGACGGCCTGGCAAAAAGCCCTCGGCCGGGGCGATGGCCGGCTGGGCCTCGATCCGGAGCAAACGGAGCGATTGGAGACCGCCACCCACCACTGGCGCGAAGGCGTGGCGGGAAGGGTGGCTCCAGCCCGGGCTTGCCTGGAACTCTTCACTCCCGCCGATGGCGAAGAGCTCTGGGAATTGCGCTTCTCGCTGCAGGCGGAAGCCGAACCCACGCTGCGGCTGAACGCGGGGGTGGTGTGGTCAGCCGGAGACAGCATGCTGCAGCTCGGTGAAGTGGAGGTGCCCCAGGCGGGAGAGCTGTTGTTGGAGGGTCTGGGGAGGGCTTTGCAGGTGTTTGAACCCCTCGGCCGGGGCCTGGAGAGCGCCACACCGGAGCAGATGCAACTCACGCCGGCGGAAGCCTTCGTGCTGGTGCGTACCGCCGCCAACCAACTGCGCGATGTGGGGGTGGGGGTGGTTCTCCCCCCCAGCCTGAGCGGCGGCCTGGCGAGCCGTCTGGGCTTGTCCATCGAGGCGGAACTGCCCAGCCAATCGAGGGGGCTGAGCCTGGGCGAGGGGTTGGATTGGCGTTGGGAACTGATGATTGGCGGAGTCACCCTGAATCTGAAGGATCTGGAGCGGCTGGCGGCCAAGCGCAGCCCCCTGGTGCAGCACAAAGGGGCCTGGATTGAGCTGCGCCCAGGCGATCTCAAGAATGCGGAGCGGTTCTGCGCCGCCGATCCCAGCCTGAGCCTGGATGAGGCTCTGCGCCTCACCGCCAGCGATGGCGAGACCCTGATGCGCCTGCCGGTGCATCGCTTCCTGGCCGGCCCCCGGCTCCAGGCGGTGCTGGAGCAGTACCACCAGCAGAAGGCACCCGACCCCCTTCCGGCTCCTGAAGGGTTTGCGGGCCAGCTGCGGCCTTATCAGGAGCGGGGGCTGGGCTGGCTCACCTTTCTGCACCGGTTCGACCAGGGAGCCTGCCTGGCGGACGACATGGGCCTGGGCAAGACGATCCAGTTGCTGGCGTTTCTGCAACACCTCAAGGTGGCTGGGGATCTCAAGCGACCCGTTCTACTGGTGGCGCCCACCTCCGTGCTCACCAACTGGAAACGGGAGGCCGCGGGGTTCACCCCTGAGCTGGCGGTGCGGGAGCACTATGGCCCGAGACGACCCAGCAACGAAGCGGCCCTGAAGAAAGCCCTCGACGGCATCGACCTTCTGCTCACCAGCTACGGGCTGCTGCAGCGTGACAGTGAACTGCTGGAGGCCATCAACTGGCAGGGGGTTGTCATCGATGAGGCCCAGGCCATCAAGAATCCCTTCGCCAAGCAGAGCCAGGCCGCCCGGGATCTCGCCCGTCCGCGCAAGCTGGCTCGTTTCAGGATTGCCCTCACCGGCACCCCTGTGGAAAACCGCGTCAGTGAACTTTGGGCCCTGATGGACTTCCTAAACCCACGGGTGCTGGGGGACGAGGGCTTCTTCCGCCAGCGCTACCGACTCCCCATCGAGCGCTATGGCGACATGAGTTCCTTGCGGGACCTCAAGGCCCGGGTGGGCCCCTTCATCCTGCGGCGGCTCAAAACGGACAAATCCATCATTTCCGACCTGCCCGAAAAGGTAGAGCTCAGGGAATGGGTGGGACTCGCGCCCGAGCAGGTGAAGCTCTACCGCAAAACCGTGGACGACAGCCTGGACGCCATCGCCCGAGCCCCCTTGGGAAAACGGCACGGTCAGGTGCTTGCACTCCTCACCCGTCTCAAGCAGATCTGCAACCATCCCGCACTAGCCCTAAAGGAAGGGAATGTGGAAAATGGCTTTGCGGCTCGCAGCGCCAAGGTACAGCGGCTGGAAGAAATCCTCGAAGAAGTGATCGAGGCGGGGGATCGGGCCCTGCTCTTCACCCAGTTCGCCGAGTGGGGCCACCTCTTGCAGGTGTATCTGCAACGACGGTGGCGACAGGAAGTGCCCTTTCTCAGCGGGAGCAGCAGCAAGAGTGAGCGGCAGGCCATGGTGGACCGCTTCCAGGAGGACCCCCGCGGCCCCCAGCTCTTTCTGCTCTCGCTCAAAGCCGGTGGGGTGGGGCTCAATCTCACCCGGGCCAGCCATGTGTTCCATATCGACCGCTGGTGGAATCCAGCCGTCGAAAACCAGGCCACCGACCGGGCCTACCGCATCGGCCAGACCAATCGGGTGATGGTGCACAAATTCATCACCAGCGGCACGGTGGAGGAACGGATCGACCGCATGATTCAGGAGAAGTCCAAATTGGCGTCTGAAATTGTGGGGAGCGGAGAAGAATGGCTTGGGGGGCTGGATGTGAGTCAGCTCAAGGAACTGGTGGCCCTGGAGGAAGGCTGAAGCTGTGTCATCGTTGGTGTGAATAGAACAGAACTCATGAGTGAGGTTGTTACTGTTTTTGGCGGAGGAGGATTCCTGGGATCAGCCATTGTGGATTCCCTTCTGCTGGAGGGCCATAGGGTTCGGGTGTTTGAGCGGCCTCGCATCCAACCCCACAGAACCTTTGGAGAAGGGGAAAAAGTGGAATGGATAGAGGGTGATTTTGGCCACCTCCCCGACATCCAACTGGCACTTGAACAGGCGACTGCCGTCATCCATCTCGTCTGCACTACACGGCCCAAAAGCTCAAACGATGAGCCAATCTACGACGTTCAGAGCAATGTGATCTCGACACTCCAACTCCTCCAGGAGATGCGAGACCTTGGAATCAAAAAACTGATCTTCGCCTCCTCAGGTGGCACGGTTTACGGCCCCCCGATACGCACTCCGATTGACGAAGATCATCCGACTAATCCAACCACATCTTATGGGATTACCAAACTCATGATCGAGAAATATCTCCTTCTTGAGAAACTCCTCCATGGCCTTCAGGCCACCATCCTCCGCGTGGCCAACCCCTATGGCGAACGTCAACGCGTGGAATATGCCCAGGGGGTGGTGGCAGCATTCCTACAGTGTGCATTGACGGGGGCGCCAATTGAGATCTGGGGGGATGGATCCGTAATTCGTGATTATTTACACATTGCCGATGTGGCGGCCGCCTTCAGTACAGCACTCCACTACAAAGGGAATGAATCTATTTTCAATATCGGCTCAGGCACAGGCCTCTCGCTGAATGAATTGGTGTCCATCCTTTCGGCCGAGCTGGGCCAGAAACTCGAAGTTGTCTACAAGCCAGGCCGCGATTTTGATGTAAAATCAAACGTGTTGTGCTGCAAACGTGCCCAGCAAGAATTGCATTGGCAACCGAAGATTTCCATGGCAGCGGGTTTAAGCCGCACGCTCTCCTGGTTGGGTGATCACGCGCCGAGCCCTGGCTGAGCTCAACGCGCGCAGAAGCGCACCAGCATGGAAGCCGAATCCTTCGGGGGGGATAACTCCCTGGGATCAAACGGGGGCACTTCAGCCTTGGCCGCCATGGGAGCCGGGGCGGCATAGGGGGGGCGATCATCCTCCGCCTGTACCTCTAGGGGCTTGAGGAAGGACAGCCCCAGTGCCGAAGCCACATCCTGGGCACGTTGGAAGGCCTGGCGGTAGGCGGCTGCGAGCAGGGCCCGTCGGGTTTCGCTCGAGCGCGCTGGATCGGCCTCGGCACTCACAGGCGCCAGGCGCACCCCGGGGTGGGCGCCCACGTGTCGGATGAGGGCCTGCAGATGGCTGGGATCCAGAAGGCCACTCACCTGAAGGGAAGCCTGGCTGATCGCAGGCCTGCCTGGTTCCGCAGGACGCTGCCAGGTGGAGGGAGAGGAGACCCGCAGCTGCCGCACCTGAAGGGCCTGAAGAACAGAACGGACGGATGCCAGGCGCTCCTGCAACAGGGCCAGAGCCCCATCACTGCTGCGCTGCTCCGCCTCCAGAGACAAGCTGAAACGCAACTGGCCGATCGGCAACTCCTGCTCCGCACTCCCGCGTGCTTCCAGGAGGGTGCCATCGCAGCGGAGTTGAATCTGGGCCCAAGCTGGGCAAGGAAGGGACGGAAGCAGGAGGAACAGGAAAGGGGTCCAGACACCCCATCGGGAAGAAGTGGTGGAGCTGTGCAGCCGAGACAATCTCTCCATGAAGGCTTCGCTCCTCAACCCACGAGTCCACCAACGTAGTCAGGCAGCCGGCCTCACTCTCAAGGGCTTCCTGCGAAGGGAGGGGAATCGGGGCTGCAGACCGTGCCCAGGGGAGGCACCACCCCAGAGAGGAGATAGGCCACTTCATGGCGAGCCACGCAGGCGCTTGGATTCCGCAACACCGTATGGCCGGGGCCATTCACACTCAGGAGCCGGCCTTGGGCCAGCTCCCTGGCCATCGCCAGAGACGACTGAAAAGGAAACACCGGATCAAAACGGTGTCCGATCACCAGAACGGGACCTGGGGTGGGGGTGGCCCAAGGGCCGCGATAGGGCGCGGATGCCGCGGGCCAGGCCGCACAGCGGGCATCGCTCCACACCACCCAGGCCCCGAGGGGCCCTGAGCGGCTCCGAGCCCGCTCCGCCAGCGCCTGAATCACCCCCAGCTGGCGCGGTTGGGGCGTTTCGCTGCAGCGCAGGGACAGAGCCTGCTCCGGGGGCCCATCCTCCTCTGACGTCTCCGCCAGACCCTCCTTTGCCCCACCGCGGCTCAAGGACTCAAGGAAGCGGGCCGCTCCCTGCCACCCCCCTCCTGGAGCATCGGCTGGCACGCTCTGCAGGCGCTGGCGCAGCTGGCGAAACACCTCACCGGTTCCGAGCCGCCGATCTCCCCAGCGAAGGGGACCTTGCCGCAGGCGGGCCAGGAGTTCGGCGTAGCGCCGTTCCCCCCCGGCCTCCGGGCCGCCCCCGGCGGAGGGTGCAAAGGCACAGCGGGGACGCCCCACGGCGGCACAGCGGCGAACAAAGGCCACCAGGGTGGCTCCGGTGCCCAGATCCCGCTCCAGCCGAAAGTCGGTGCCCTCCATCACCAGGGGATTGCCGTTGTCGCCCCAGGCGTAGGGATCGATGGGTCCATCCAGCACCAGAGCGCCCAGGGTACGGGGATAGAGGTTGGCGTAGGTGGCCCCGATCAGGCTCGCCACCCCGCTGGCCCGCAGCCGCAGGGTGGGCTCCCCCAGGGCCTGACGCAACAGCTCCAGGTCTCTGGCGCTGTCGGCGGAGCTCAGGTGGGGGAGCAGCTGACCCTGGTGGCGTTCGCAGGCGCGGGCCAGCTCGGCCCAGCTGTCGAACCAGCGGGTTTCCTCAGCCGGGCCCACCGGGAGGCTGGGGGGCTGGCGGGCGCGCCAGCTGCGGGCTTCCTCCTCGGAGGGCCAGCAGTGCAGAGCGCCAGGTTCACCCCGGCTGCCGGTGCCTCGCCGCTGCCAGGTCAGCAGGTCGAACCGGCTGCGGATGGCAGAGGGGAGGGCCCGGGCCATGGCGCCCAGGGAGAGCGCATCGGGAGCCCCCGGGGCCCCATCGAGCAGCACCAACGTTCCAAGGCGCGGGCCAGGGCCGATGGCCCGCAGACGCGACACCCGCAACGCCAACTGGGCTCCGAGGGGCCGTGCATGATCCAGGGGGACAGGCAAGGTTGCACAGTCCATCCCAGGCTCCAACCCTGGCCTCCCCAGCACTGGACAGGGGCCCCAGGAGAGGGTGCCGCCTCCCCGTCCAGGCCCGTCGCCCAGAAGCTGGGCCAGCACCGGAGCAGGCAGGACGGCAAGGATCAGGGCCCCCATCCCCGCGACAACAGTTCTCATCAGGGATCCTCCCCAAGGGTCCCCGCCTGGCACCCCTCCAGGGTGGTGTGAAGCGCCGGAGCCCATGCCCCCGGGGCAAAGGCCCGGCGATCCCCATGGCCCGGCAGCAGCCAGCGCACATCCAGGGGGAGCAGGGCCTCCACGGAACGCACCTGCTCGGGCCAGTTCGAGGACTTCGGCGGGGGAGCCGATAGCCGCCACCGGGCAGGCCTGTTGGGCCAAGAGGGCCCGCACCGTGGCCAGCTCCCCCTCCGGCTGCCGCGCCACTCGGGCCTGGCCCCCGCCAGGGGCGAAGTGGGCTGGATCCCAACGCCAGCAGGTGCCGCAGTCGATGCAGCTGGCATCGACATAAAAGGGTCCTGGGGCGTTGGCGGCCAGGCGGCGGGCCGGGCGAGCCATGGGGGTGACGATGCTGCAGCGAGGCTACGCAGGGCACCGCCCCCTAGTCCCAGGGCCAGGGAAGCGACTGCAGCCAGGCCACCCGAGCCAGGGCCCGGTCGCGCTCGGGGCCGGCAGCGGGGATCTGGAGTCCGACGCAGCGGCCATTGGTCATGCGCCCATCCGGGCAGACGGTGCCCTTGACCGGCACATCGACCAAGAGAGCCCGCTTGGTGTCAGCGCCCTCCAGATTGGCCATCTTGAGAGAGCCTCGCAGCATCACGACCCCATTGAGGTCGGCATTGGTCAAATCGGCCCCCGTCAGGTCGGTCTCCACCAGCAGGGCCCCCACACCGATGTCATCACTTGTCATCTTTGAGGACGCATCTGCGGGTTTGCAGCTGGGCATGGGGAAACAAGGATTGGGGGACGGGATTCCATAGACGCTGCCCTCCTCGCCGGAACTCACCACTCGCACACCCAGCCGCGCCTTCCGTAGGTTGGACCCCGCAAGGCTGGCCCGATCCAGGCGAGCTGAGGTGAGATCAACCGCCTGAAGGCGGGCTTGGCTCAAGTTGGCGTCACTGAGACGGGCCCGGCCCAGATTGGCCCCTTTGAAATCAGCACCGGTGGCTATGGCGCCTCGCAAATCGGCGCTCTCCAAGTCACTTCCCAGCAGTTTTGTTTGCTGCAGTTTTGCGAAACGCAGACTGGCGTTTTCCATGTCAACGCCGCTCAGGTCTGCTCCTCCTAGATCGGCGCCCAACAACTGGGCCTCTTCCAGGTCACAGGAGAGACAGAGTGCCTTCCGCAAGCTGGCGCCCCGCAGGTTGGCCTTCTCGAGATCGGCCCCGATCAACTCGGCTTCATCCAGCCGGGCCCCTGAAAGATTGGCGTCTTCCAGCACGGTGCCCACCAACCTGGCCCGGCGCAGATCGGCCCCTCGCAAATTGGCGCGACGCAGATCTTGGGCAGAGAGATCCGCTCCAACACATCGAGCTCCGGGGCCGATCAAACAGGGCTTTGCGGCAAGGGTTTTCTGCCGATAGCCAAGGCCTCCAATCACAACGATGGGAAGCAGCAGCAGGCCATGCCAGAGGCGAATTTTTGGGAGCGACATGGAGATAAAATAAGAAAACATGGCAAGCCTAGCAATAGAGAATAAGGAATTAAATCAATCTATTAGCAATAGCTTGATGGCGATTTTGCTAGGTTAAGAGATTTTTAATTGCCATCACTCACCGCTGGCGCAGGGTCCTTGGGTCTTGGGTCTTTGCCACCTGCCGGAAAGCAGGGGGTGGCCTACGCGGGATAATTTCCCCATCACCGAAAGCGGCGGCCATGACGGTCTCCACCCCCTCGATCGCCACCCAGCTGGGCCAGCAGGGCCTGGGCCAACAGCCCTGGTGGGTGGAGCAGTGGATGGAATTGATCAACTCCTACCGCTACAAGAAACGGCTGGAGCGGGCCTGGGACTACGCCCGCTCCGGCAACGTGGTGTCGATCCGCTTCGAGGGGCGGCGGGTGCATGCCCGGGTGCAGGGCACGGGCGACGACCCCTACAAGGTGAAGCTCTGGCTGGATGTGCTTAACGATGAGGACTGGGGCTATGTGCTCGAGGCCCTCAGCCAGAAGGCCCGCTGGTCGGCCCAGCTGCTGGCGGGGATCATGCCCCAGGACATCGAGCGGGCCTTTGCCGCCAGTGGCAAACGGCTGTTTCCCTTCAAGCTGCAGGAGGTGCGCAGCGAGTGCACCTGCCCGGACAAGGCCAATCCCTGCAAGCACGTGAGCGCGGTGTTCTATCTGATGGGCGATCGCTTCTCGGAGGATCCCTTCGTGCTCTTCCAGCTGCGGGGCCGCAGCCGGGTGCAGCTGCTCACGGAGCTGGCGGAGCGAAGGCGGGCAGGAGCCCGGGCCCCCAGGGTGCATGTGCCCCACCCGGTGCATGGGGCGATCGCCGATCCAGCCCGCTGGTGGCGCTACGACGCCCCACTGGATCCGGATCTGGTGGTGATCACCCCAGCTCTGGAGGGGGAATCGGGGTTGGAGGTGGCGGGCCCCCTGCCCCTGGCGGAGGAGCCCCGCTTCCCGGAGGCCAATCGGCAGTTTCTCGAGCGCCTGCTGGCCCATGGCAAGGCCATGGCGGAGCTGGCCATGGCCCGGGCCATGGCCGCGGGCGCAGAGAAGGAGGCCCCCAGCCCCGGGGAAGGGGAGAGCCCGGACAGCCGGTGAAGGAGCCACCCTGGCTTGAGCCGCCGGCCCTGGAGGTGGTGGGCCTGATCCTGGAGAGCCACCGGATCGCTTACGGGACTCCCCTGATGGCGGGCGGTGATCCCCGTGCCAATCCTCGCCTGTGGGGTCAGGAGCTGTTTGCATTGGACATGGCTGTCCTTGCTCACGATGGATCAGCAGACCCAAAGCTGACCTATGCGAACGCCACCGCGCTGAGGCTGTGGAGAAGATCCTGGGAGGACATGATCAACATGCCATCACGATTGACAGCAGAGCCTGATCAGCGAAGGGAGAGGGCCCAGGCCTTAATGCAGGCGCAGCGACAGGGAGCGATCTCGTCCTACTCAGGTATCAGGGTGGACGCGGAAGGGCGACGGTTCTGCATCGCGGCGGCAAAAGTCTGGACTTTGCACGATCAGGTCGTCGGACGTGAGATTGGGCAAGCGGCCTGTTTTGCAAATTGGTGGTGGCTTGACCCTGCTTAGATAGCCGGCGCCAGAAAGCCAGCTACTCATTAGACTTTTTCTGTTAAGCTTAGCCAAAGATCATGGTTAATTTAACCATCCAAAAAATGACAGGAATAAAGATTGGAACAGCGAGCCACCTGACTATTACAGACGCGCTGCGCGCCGCAATCTCAGGGGATTTCATCTTGCTTGATGCCGGCATCTTTTCAGCGCCTATTTTGCTGGTCAGCTCATCAAATACCACGCTCAAGGGCTCTGGGTCTAACGGACAGACAACCCTTTTGAACACCCCCATCCTTGAGCGGTCTGGGCAAGGAAAACTCGCCCCAAACTTCACCATCCAGGATGTGGCACTCAGCTATGTCAGTCAGAGCGGATATTTGTTTGCTCCAAGCATAGGCAGCGTCCCCTATAACCCAGCGAATCCAACACTGACATCTTTCACGCTAAGAAACTCAGCTTTCACTGGTACCCACCTGGGCAATCCAGGAACTTCGGGCACTTTCATTGACATCAGCGGGGCCAAGAATACAGTTTTTGATGGGATTCATGTATCACTCTCCGGCCAAGCCACTTATGACCCAGTGAATGGAACAGGTGGAGGTTTTTTCATTTTTCACGAGGGTGGATCAGATATTCAGATTCTCAACAGCGAGTTCAATGAGCTTGGCTACAGTGCTGGGGTGATCTTGCTATATGTAGCAGACGCGAAAGTGCAGAGCAATCGCTTCATCGGCGGCGGCATGATCAAACAGGACGATGGCAACGATCCAGCAGATAACCCCCGCGGAGAACGGTTTGTGAATGCTGGTGGTTTGTTTGCAAACAATCACCTATCCAATGGTGCTTTTTTTGACTATTTACTTCAAATCAACTCAGACACTGGCACTGTCTGGACTGATTACAAAAGACAATTTGCCACTCCCGACGGCACCTTCGGGCTACGCACAAATGTTACCGGCAATACATTCGACATTCTGCCCAAAGGATTTGGCATTTTGATTCGTGCTGATATCTCACCACAGACCGTTGAGAAGATGCTCGCGATCTCAGGCAATGCTTTTAACAATGGCCTAGCCATCAGGAGTGATCTCACAAGCCCCTACGATCTAGCCTTTGGTCCAAATTTTGTCAACGGCATCCGGTTTGATCATCTGCGAGTAGGTGGTACCAGTGGGGATCAACTGAATCTGGGTCAGGCCAATGGCAAAAACTGGGTCAGCGGAGGCCTTGGCAATGACTCACTTTACTCTTCTGCCAATAAGTTTGATGCTTTTGTTTTCTACTCCCCATTAAATCCCCAGACAAACCTTGACACTATATTTGGATTTGAAACATCAGGACCTGAAGCCGATCAGATCTGGTTGGACGGTGAGACATTCCGCGGACTTTTACACAACTCCAATCATCTAGATATCCGGAGTTTCAGTTCAAACACAAGTGGCATTGGAAGTGGAAACAGCAGTCAAATCATCTACAACACCATCACAGGAGAACTTCTTTACGATGCAGATGGATCTGGAGTTCAGAAAGGTGTTGCCTTTGCAGTCCTTTCTGGCAAGGAGTCCATTGGCAGCCAAAATTTCCGAATTTTCAATCATGCCTCCACATCGTCAACTCCAATCGCCCTCATCAGCCTCGAAATCGGGCCTCCAGCTGTCTTAGAGGACGGTACAACAAACCTGATCTACACGTTCACGCGAACAGGCAGTACGGCTTCCCCATTGGTTGTGAATTACAGCGTCGCCGGCACCGCCTCGCTGGGGACGGATTACACCGGGATCGGGGGACCACCAGCAACGATCACCTTTGCTGCGGGATCAGCAACAGCCACGGTGATGGTGGATCCCACAGCCGATTCGACTGTCGAACCTGATGAAACGGTGTCTCTGACTTTGGTGGCAGGGGATG
>JBBASA010000047.1:0-12647 GCA_040399515.1 Cyanobium sp.
GTTTGAGGGGCGTGTGGCTTCGGCCTTGCGAGTTCAAGTCTCGCCATCCGCATTACCTTCTTTTTCCCTTCTTCACGTCGCTTGATCCCCCCTCCACTGGATGGGTCACCCACGGTGTCCACCGCGGATCCAGCCAGGCCCGGAGCCCGAGGATCAGGCGATGTTCTCGAAGCAGGGCTTTTCGCTCCTGAGAAGACTCCAGGGACTTCGCTTCCCATCGGTTTGGGAACGGCCATCGTTCTGGTGAGCAACGGCCCCGGAGAACTGAGCACCTGGGTGCGCCCCCTTGCGGAACGCCTGCACACCCTGCAGCCCCTGCGGCCTCGGAGCCTGGAAGCTTCCGCCAGCCTCCAGCTTGTGCTGGTGCCCTGCCCCAATGCCACCGGGCAGGAACACGAGGTGGCCGGCTCCTGGGGGCTCTTCGAGCGGGTGGTGCCGGCACGACGGTTCTGGTGGCTGTTGCTGCGCCCTCGCCGCCATGGCCTCTGGCCTCGCCAGGGGGTGGTGGTGTTTCTGGGGGGCGACCAGTTTTGGACCGTGCTGCTCTCCGCTCGACTCCGCTATCGCCACGTCACCTATGCCGAGTGGGTGGCCCGCTGGCCCCGTTGGAATGATCGGCTGGCCTTGATGGGCGCGGCGGCCGCCTCACGCCTCTCGCCCCGCTGGCGCGGTCGCGCCGAGGTGGTGGGCGACCTGATGGCCGATCTCCCCGATCAGGCCCGTCAGTCGGAGCCCCTGGCCCCGGGGGGGGCCTGGGTGGCGTTGCTGCCCGGCTCGAAGCGGGCGAAGTTGCAGGTGGGTGTGCCGTTCCTGTTGGCCACGGCCGATCGCCTGGCCCGCCTTCGGTCCGACGTTCGCTTCCTGCTCCCGGTGGCACCCACCACCTCCCCCAGGGAACTCCTGGCCTACGGCAGCCCAAGCAACCCCCTTGCCCCCAGCCACCTGAGCGGGGAGCCCCAGCTCGAGACCACTGTTTCCGGGGGGCTGCTCTTGCGCACTCCCGCCGGCACTCCCATCCACCTAGAAACGGCCCACCCCGCCCATGGCCCCTTGAGCCAGTGCGCCCTGGCCCTCACCACCGTTGGGGCGAACACCGCCGAACTGGGGGCCTTGGGCGTGCCCATGATCGTGCTGGTTCCCACCCAGCATCTCCACTTGATGCAGGCCTGGGATGGGGGCCTGGGGATCCTGGCCCGCCTGCCGCTCCTGCGCAGGCTCTTTGGGGTGGCCCTCACGGCCTGGCGCATGCGCCATCGGGGTTTTCTCGCTTGGCCCAACATTTCCGCTGGACGCCTTGTGGTGCCGGAGCGGGTGGGGGCCATCACCCCGGAGGAGATTGCCGCCGAAGCAGCCGGTTGGCTGGCCCAGCCCGGGCGGCTGGAGGGGGTCCGCGCCGATCTGCGGGCGCTCCGGGGCCAGCCCGGAGCGGTGGACGCTGTCGCCAGGATGGTGCTGGGTCTGGCGTCGGCCAGCGATTCCCACCAGCGCCATGTCCCCCAGGAGGACGGATGAAACGGGTTCTTTTTGTTTGCCACGACGCCAGCCGCACGGGGGCCCCCCTGATGCTCTTTTGGTTGCTGCGCGGGCTCTTGGCCCACCAGGCCGTGGAAGCCCATGTGGCGATCCTGCGGGATGGCCCGCTGCGGGACGACTTTGAGGCCCTTTGCCCGACAGAGACCTGGCGCCCGTTCCAACCCACGCCTTGGCCACAACGGCTCGCGGCCAAGGTGAGCAGACGACCCCTCTCGGTGGATCCCGACGCTTGGCTGGCGGAGATCGTGGAGCGGGTTCGGCCTGATGTGCTGTATCTCAACACCCTCGTGGTGGGCTACGCGCTCGGGCGCCTGGCACCCCAAAACGTGCCTCCGGCCGTCATCAGCCATGTTCACGAGCTCGAGCCAAGCTTGGCCTTGATGTCCAAGCCCGAGCTGGTGAAGCGTCAGCTGGCCATGAGCACCCTGGTGCTGGCCTGCGCCGAGCCCGTGCGCACCTATCTGGTGGCGCACCATCAGGTTGCCCCTGAGCGCTGTGCCCTGTTGCCGGAGGGGTTTCCCCTCGCCATGGCCCAGTCTCTGGATCCCAGCACCTTTGACCCCCAGACCAGGGCGGTGGTGAAGGCCATGGCCGAGGAAAAGGCCAAGGGGGCTTTCCTGTTTGGTTGCCTGGGAAATCCCATCTCCCGCAAGGGGTTCGACCTGTTTCCCTTGCTGCTGCGGGAGTGCGTTGCTCTCTTTGGCGATCTCCCCTTTCGGGGGGTCTGGGTGGGCTGTGGCGAGGGGTCGGCGGCCCAGGCCAGCGTGCACTGGGATCTTCAGCGGCTGGGCCTGGAGGACCGGGCCCTGGTGCTTCCCGGGCTTCCGAAGGGCCCTGCGGCCATTGCCCAACTCGATGTGTTCACCCTCCTCTCCCGGGAAGATCCCTTTCCCATCGTGGTGTTGGAGGCCGGAGCCCAGGGGATCCCGACGATTTGCTTCCAGGGCTCGGGCGGTATTCCCGATCTGGCCCGTCGGGAGGCGGTGGTGGCCGTGCCCTATCTGGATCTCCAGGCGTTTGCCAGGGAGCTCCATCATCTGGCCCGCCAGCCCGAGGAGCGCAGACGCCTGGGCCAGCGCTGTCACGACATCGTGTTGGCCGAACACACGGTGGAGCACCTGGTGCCCCAGCTGGAGCGCCTGATTGGCATCTGATCGGCAGAGCCTGCCTAAGGTGGCTCCATTGCTCCCTGTCCCAAAACGTGACGCAGGATCCCTCCACGGCACCGGAATCCGCTTGCGGTTTGCCCAGTGGCCTTCCCCATTCCCGGGACGAAGCGGCCTGGCGTGAGCGCCTGACCCCCGAACAGTTCCGGATCACCCGCCAGGGGGGGACGGAAAGGGCCTTCACCGGCGCTTACTGGAACAACAAAGAGACAGGGATGTATCGCTGCGTCTGCTGCGGCACCAATCTGTTCAGCTCCTCCACCAAGTTTGATTCCGGCACGGGTTGGCCCAGCTTCTGGGAGGGTGTGGCGCAAGGGGCGATCACCACGGTGGTGGATCGTTCCCACGGCATGGTTCGCACGGAAATTCGCTGTGCCAACTGTGATGCCCACCTCGGCCATGTCTTCAACGACGGCCCCAAACCCACCGGGTTGCGCTATTGCGTGAACTCCGCCTCCCTGGCCTTCCAACCCGCGGGTGAGCCCTAGCTGTGCTCCCGCAGGAACTGGATCGCACCTTGCAGTTCTTCTGCAAAGCGATCAATTTCCTCTGGAGTGGTGGTGAAGCCGAGGCTGGCCCGCGCTGTTGCTGCGAGGCCGTAGTGCCGATGCAGGGGCTGGGTGCAGTGGTGGCCGCTGCGGATGCAGATTCCGGCGGAATCGAGCAGGGCGGAGATGTCGTGGGCATGCAAACCCTCCACGCTGAAGGCAGCCAGGGCGCCGCGGTGGGGCTGTTGCTCGGGGGTTGGACCGAGGATGCGCACGCCTTCGATGGCCTGGAGCCGCTGGAAGAGCTGGCGGGTGAGCTCCTGCTCCCAGGCATGAATTCTCTCGATCCCCAGGGCCTGCAGGTAGTCGATGGCGGCTCCCATGCCAATGGCTTCTCCGATCGCTGGAGTTCCGGCCTCGAATTTGTGGGGGAGGTCGGCCCAGGTGCTGTGGTCGAGAAACACCTCGTGAATCATTTCGCCACCCCCGAGGAAGGGAGGCATGGATTCGAGCACCTCTTCCCGGCCCCACAGGAAGCCCATGCCCGTTGGGCCGCAGAGCTTGTGGGACGATCCCACGAGGAAGTCGCAGCCCAGCTCTGCCACATTCACCCTCTGGTGGGGCAGGCTCTGGCAGGCATCCACCAGCAACATCGCACCAGTTGCTCGTACGGCCGGTGCCAGCTGGGCGATGGGATTGAGGCATCCCAGGGTGTTGCTCACATGCACCAGGCTCACCAACCGGGTGCGCCCGTTGAGCTGGGCGTGAAAATCATCTAGATCCAGTTCGCCGGTGGGGGTGAGGCCCACGTGACGCAGGACACAACCCGTGCGTTGGGCTAGTTGCTGCCAGGGCACCAGATTGCTGTGGTGCTCCATCACGGACAGGAGCACCTCATCGCCCGGGCAGAGGGTCTGATCCCCCCAGCTGCGAGCCACCAGGTTGATGGCCTCACTGGCGTTGCGGGTGTAGACGATCTCGTGGGCCCGGCGGGCACCGACAAAACGGGCCACCTTCTCGCGGGCGGCTTCGAAGCCTTCCGTTGCCCTGGTGCTCAGCTGGTGCGCTCCGCGATGCACGTTGGCGTTGTCATGGCTGTAGTAGTGCTGGAGAGCTTCCAGCACCTGCCGGGGCTTCTGGCTGGTGGCGGCGTAGTCCAGGTAGATCAGGGGCTGTCCCAGACAGGCCGTCTGACCCAGCAGAGGAAAGTCGGGCCGGGTGAGAGCAGCGAGATTCTCGGGGGGCAAGGCGGCGGAAGATGGGGCTGCCAGGGGAGGGTTGGAGGCCAGGGTCATGGTCAGCTTGCCTCCGCCAGGAGAGAGGCCAGCGGGTCCCACACCCCAGCCGCTGCGGGCAAGTCAGCCAGAACCTCCTGGCAGAAGCTCCTAAGGAGCAGGCGGGAGGCCTGGGGGGCAGCGATCCCCCGACTCTGCAGGTAGAACATTTCGTCCTCCTGGAGCCGGCTGATGGTGGCCCCATGGGTGCAGCGCACATCGTCGGCCACGATCTCCAGTTCCGGTTTGGTGTCAATCCGGGCCCGATCGGAGAGGAGCAGGCTGCGGCTGAGTTGGGAGGCATCGGTGCGCTGACCCAGGCGAGGCACCTGGATGCAGCCGTTGAACACACTGCGCCCGGCCTCCTCGGCGACCACCTTGTGCACTTGATCGAGCTTTCCTTCCGGCCCCGCGAAGCACACCCGGCTGTGGGTGTCGGCGATCTGCCCATCTCGCACCCAGTGCAATCCCCTCAGCTGGGTGGTGGCTTCCCCCGCGCCTTGGAGAATCACGGGTTCCTGCCGCGATAGGCCCCACCCCCAACTCACGCTCGTTTGGGAGTAGTGGCTTCCAGGGGCCTGGATCACAGCCGTGCCAGCCAGCAGGGCACTGCTGGGGGCGCCTTGGGCCACCAGGGCGTGGTGGAGGCGGGCCTGCTTCGCCAGATGAATCTCGATCCCGATGCTGGTGAGGCTCGGCCCACTGGCGCGGTGCACCTGGAGCAGCTCGAGGGACGCACCCTCCTCCACTACCAAGAGGAGCCGGTGGGGTTGGACCCCGCAGCGCTGGGCCGTATCGCTCACCACTTCCAGGCAGGTACTGACCCCTGGGCGGATCCGCAGGGCGACCACCTTGTGGGCCAGACCATGGTTCAGCTTGTTGATCCAATGGCGCTCCATGCCGGTTTCGGCAAGCATTCGCCCGAGTTGGGAGGAGAGATCAGGCCCGGTCAGGGGCTCGATGCCGGTGGGCCATTCCTTGGGCCCACCCTCGGGCCAGGCCTCCAAGGGCAGGCGCCAGGTGTGGGCTGCAGGGGCTGGAAGGTTGGGCAGGTGGGCAGGTGCTGGATCCAGGGGCCTCGGCGGGATCTGGGTCAGCAGGGAAAGGTCGGTGAACCGCCAGGCTTCCTCCCGACGTCCCGGCAGGCCTGTGAGGGCCAGGGCCGCCTCCGGAGCTGGGGAGGGGGCCGAGAAGGCCTCCAGCAGGGCCTGCATCCAGGCGATTCCCGGATGGACTGGGGCCTGGCTGGTGAGGGGCGAGAGGGTGGGCATCAGCTCATCTCCACCGGCATGGTGGACGAGAGCCGGGCCAGTTCCTCATCCACCCAGTCGTAGCCGCGGCTCTCCAGCTCGAGGGCCAACTCTTTCCCACCGGTGCGCAGGATGCGGCCAGCGGCCATCACATGCACAAAGTCGGGGGTGATGGCCTCCAAAAGGCGCTGGTAATGGGTGATCAGCAGGGTGGCGTTGTTGGGACCCGCGAGCTGGGACACACCACCGGCCACAATCCGCAGCGCATCGATGTCGAGACCCGAATCGGTTTCATCCAGGATGGCCACCACTGGGCTGAGCAGGGCCATCTGCAGGATCTCGTTGCGCTTTTTCTCCCCTCCCGAAAACCCCTCATTCACGCTTCGATCCAGAAAGGCCGGATCCATTTGCACCACCTGGAGCCGTTCCCGCACAAGATCCTCAAAGCTGAAGGTGTCCAGCTCTTCCTCCCCTCGCTGCTGCCGACGAGCGTTGGTGGCCACGCGCAGGAACTCGAGGTTGCTCACCCCTGGAATTTCCACGGGGTATTGAAAGCCCAGAAACAGCCCTTTGCGGGCCCGCTCCTCTGGGGAAAGGCTGAGCAGGTCTTGCCCTTCAAAGCTCACGCTGCCGGCCGTCACGGTGTAGGCAGGGTGGCCGGCAAGAATCTTGGAGAGAGTGCTTTTGCCGCTCCCATTGCGGCCCATCAGGGCGTGGATTTCGCCTGCCCGGATGGTGAGGTTGACGCCATGGAGGATCGGTTTCTCGTCGATCCGGGCATGGAGATCCTTGATCTCGAGCAGGATGGGGGCATCGGGACGGATCACGGCAATCTCAGAGGGGCTCGAAGGACAAAGGGAACGAACGGGGGACGCTTGAGGGGTTAACCGACGGAGCCTTCCAGCTTGAGGGCCAGAAGCTTGTCCGCTTCGGCGGCAAATTCCATGGGCAATTGGTTGAACACATCCCGACAGAAGCCGCTCACCATCATGGAGACGGCTTCTTCCACACCAATGCCGCGGCTTTGAAGGTAAAAGAGCTGCTCTTCGGAGATGCGGCATGTGCTGGCCTCATGTTCCACATCGGCTTCAGGCTGCTGGGAACGGATATAGGGATGGGTGTTGGCCGCCGCCTGGTCTCCGATCAGCATGGAATCGCACTGGCTGAAGTTGCGGGCTCCCTTGGCCTTCGCTCCGATCTGAACCAGGCCCCGATAGGTGTTGGAGGATGACCCGGCACTGATCCCTTTGCTCACGATGGTGGACCGGGTGCGAGGGCCCACATGGATCATTTTCGTGCCCGTATCGGCCTGTTGCCGGTTGTTGGTGAGGGCAACGGAGTAGAACTCCCCTACGGAATCCGCTCCCTGAAGCACACAACTCGGATATTTCCAAGTGATGGCAGAGCCGGTCTCCACCTGGGTCCAGCTGATGCGACTGCGCTGGCCGCGGCAGTGGCCACGTTTGGTGACGAAGTTGTAGATTCCGCCCACACCATTGACATCACCGGCATACCAGTTCTGCACCGTAGAATATTTGATGGAGGCATCATCGAGGGTGACAAGTTCCACCACGGCCGCGTGGAGTTGGTTGGTGTCAAACATCGGAGCGGTGCAGCCTTCGAGGTAACTAACGGACGAGCCCTCTTCAGCAATGATCAATGTGCGCTCAAACTGACCAGTATCCCCTGAATTGATGCGGAAGTAGGTGGAAAGTTCCATTGGGCATTCCACACCCTTGGGGATGAAAACAAAGGAACCATCACTGAAAACAGCGGAATTCAAGGTGGCGAAAAAGTTGTCATTGATCGGCACCACGCTTCCGAGATACTTTTCTACGAGATCTGGATGCTCACGAACCGCCTCGCTGATGGAGCAAAAAATGACTCCGTGTTCTGAGAGTTTTTCTTTAAACGTTGTGGCAATGGAAACGCTGTCAAAAACGGCGTCAACGGCCACATTCGAGAGCCGCTTCTGCTCGCTTAGGGGAATGCCAAGCTTTTCAAAAGTTTCTAGCAGCTTGGGATCCACCTCATCCAAGCTGGCTTTTTTGCTGCTCTGTTTCGGAGCGGCGTAATAAATGATGTCTTGGTAATTGATGGCTGGGTGGCCAAGGGCCGCCCAGTTGGGTTCTTCCATCGTGAGCCAATGCTCATAGGCCCGCAGGCGAAATTTCAGCAAAAATTCAGGCTCTTCTTTGAGGGCTGAGATCCGGCGGATCACATCCTCGTTGAGTCCTTTGCTGAACTTCTCGGTTTCAATGTCAGTTACAAAGCCATACTTGTATGGCGTTGCAACCAGGCTTTCAAGGCTAGTACTTGTCATGGATGGCGGCGTGAATTAGCCACTGGCATTGGCTTTGATTTCTTCGATGCTGATCGTTTGGCGTTCCCCCTTAAAGGGATTGTCTTCAGTAAGAAAGAGCATGCAGTGGCATTCCTTTCGCTCGCGCATGGGGACGCAGGGGCAGTTCCAAAAGGCCTGAGCCACCTCGGCTTCCTTGTCTTCGTAGTGCCGACAAGGGCAGAGGGCGGCACCGAGATCATCCTTGTGGCGGGCCAGCCCCTCCAATACCACAGCTGTAACACCGAGATCGCTGCAGAAATAGGTGCCCGAGCGCTGGGCATAGGTTTCAGCAAACTTCCGGATCACTTCCAGGCTGCCGCTCTCTACGGCCGGGCTGGAACCGGCTACGGCCTCACCGGTGGAGGCGGACGACAGGGAATCGGAAGAGGTCACGGCTGTCTTGGAGGGCTGGGGGACGAAGGAGGGTCGGGGGGTCTGGAAGGTTCGAAGAAAAGGCCCGATTTACAGGGGTTGCGGTTTACGAAAGGGAAAGGTTTCGTATTTGCCAGAGCCTAGGGCATTCCCGGCTGGGTTCGGTCCACCCCATTGTGTCTTGTCTAAGGCGCAGCTGCTTTTGTTCCCCCAATTGCCTTGCGCCCGTGGCATCGTGTGGGAGCGGTTGCGTGCGAGAAACCGCATTCCTTCCATGAGCCTTCCCCACCCTCCCCAATCCCCTCCTCGGGCTACCCAGCCAGGCCATGGGATGGGTGGCCACCCCCTACCCGCCTCAGCATCGGCATCCTTGCCCACTCGCGATGGTGTGCTCGCCGTGCTGCTGCGTCAGGGAGAAGCTACCGCCGCCGAGCTCGCCGGGATCCTGAATGTGTCCGTTCAGGCCATGCGTCGCCACCTAAGAAGTCTGGAAGACGACGCCCTGGTGGAGGCCAGTGCCTCAGCCGCTGGTCCCGGCCGTCCCACCAACCACTGGCGCCTCACGTCCCAGGGGCAGGAGCGCTTTGGCGACGGCAGTGAAACCTTCGCTCTGGACCTGCTCCACTCCATGGCGGCCCATCTGCCGCCGGAGACGATCGCCAATCTGATGGCCCAGCAGGCCGAAGAGAAAGCTCGGCACTATCGAAGCCAGATTGGATCGGGCCCCTTGGAAAACAGGCTGGAGCGTCTCACCGAATTGCGCCGTGCCGAGGGCTATGTGGCCGATCTGTCCGCCGATCCATCCCAGGACGCCTCCCCCAGTGCCTGGACGATCCGAGAGCACCACTGCTCCGTGATGCGCATCGCCGAAGAATTTCCCCAGGTCTGCGACCAGGAGCTCCAGCTCCTGCGCCTCACCTTCCCGGACTGTCAGATCGAGCGGGTGCACTGGCGGCTTCAGGAGGGCCACTCCTGCGGATTCCGGCTCGAGCCGCGCCTCTCCACCCTCGCCCAACCAGCCCTCCCCTAGTGGTGCTCACTCCGGAGGATCTGGAGCTGCTGGAGGGCTCCCTGCTCCCGGCTCTGGAACGCCATTACCTGCGCCTCCTGGCCCATGGGCTGCGCACTTTCCAGGCTATTGCCGCTTCCACGCCCGACCCCGAGCGGCTACCCGACCGGGAGACGATCGAGATTTGGGCGGCCCAGCAGGCCCCTTTGGCTAACGATCCGGCCTTCCGGGAGGCCTTTCTGGAGCAACTAGCACGCCTGGTGGATCCGCTGGAGGAGATTGCCGCCCGTCGCGGCCAGTCGGCCCTCACCCTGGAGCTAGCCCAACTGGTGCGCTGGGCCAAGGAACAAGCTGACGCCCGTCTCAATTCCCCACTCCAGCAACCAGGCTAACTCCTACCGTTGCTGCCAAGGCCGCTACCAGACCCCTGGCCCCCGGCCGGTCTCCCTCCAGGTGGGCAAAGGGGAGGGCCATCACCGGTGAGGTGGAGAGCAGGGCCACCGCCAGGCCTCCGGGCAGCCCTGCCAGTGCCATCTGCTGCAGCAGGATACCCAGGTTGGTGCCCAGAAGGGTTGCCACCGCCATGGAGGGCCATGGCAAGGTGCCCCACCTGCGCTGGCCCAGCACCCTCGCCAGCTGGCCCAGCCCCGGCGCGAGCACCAGCGACGCGGCCCCCAGACGCACCGTGGCGGCCAGCAGGGTGGGCACCTCACCGGTGCGCAAGGCCGACCGGGCCAGCAAGGCACCAGCACTGCCGCAGGCCATTGCTGCCAGGGCCAGGGCGAGCCCGGCCCAGGGGAGGGACGGGGAGCCCTGCTCCTCGCGGTCGGGTGTCTGATGGGCCACCAACGCAACTGCCAGGCCGATCAGGCCAATCCCCAGCCATTGGGGGGGATGGGGGCGCTCCCCAAGGGTCACTAGGCCGGCCAGGGCCGTGACGGCCGGACCTCCTGCCGTGAGGGTGAGGCTACGGCGGGTGCCCAGACGCCTGAGGGCGCCGAAAAAGAGACTGTCCCCCCAGGCGATCCCCACCACCCCGCTCAAGGCCAGCAGCAGCAGGGCCTGGCCCTGCCCTGAGGGCCATTCCACAACCGCCAGGAAGGGGAGCTGCACAAGGAAGGCCAGCAGGGTCTTGCAGAGATTCAGCTGATTGGCGGTCAGGGTGGGCGGGATCCTGCGCCAGAGCAGGGTGGCCAGGGTCCAGCAGAAGGCTCCAGCCAGGGCCGCCGCGGCGCTGGTGGCCCCTGAGGGGGTCGCAGGGGAGAGCAATCCCGTCACAGAATTGGCAGAAGTTCCCAGTGCGGGCGCGGCCCTGCGATCATCGCTGGAGAACCCTTGCCTGGGTGGCGCCAATGGCGGAATCGATCAGGGATGCGCTCCGTTTTTTCCAGCTGAGTTGTGGCCGCTGGCGCTCCCGCCGTAGCAGCCACCATTTGCTGCATCGCCGCGCCGAGCCGGGTGGCTCCTACATCGAGGTGGTGGAGCTTGCTGCCGATGACCCCCGTCTGGTGGGGATCGCTTCCCTCCATGGCCAGGATCCTGCGGGGTTGGTGGGGGGATGCCGGGTGCGCTGGAGTGGGGTGATGGCCTGGGATCAGGAGGGGGAATCCCATGAGGGAGAGAGCGTGTTCGGGCTCATCCCCACCGATGGAATGGGGCGGGAAGGCCTGCTGCTGAGAGATCGGGGCTATGCCGAAACTGCCCCTGTGGCAGGGCACTTCCGCATGGATGGGGAGGATGCCCTGGTGCTCAGCACCGATTACGAAACCATGAGCAGCGTGGAACGGTTTGCCTTTGCGGGGCCGGATGTGCGGATTCGCGTGAGCACGGTGGAAGGGCTCTCCAACACGGCTTCCTTCTGCATCGAAACCCGCATCGTGGAGCCGTCCGTTGACGCCCCTCCCATCGAGGAGCTCCCGGAAGAATCCCGCCAACCTCTCGCCCTGCTGGGATGGTGAGGGGAGAAAAAGCTGAGAGAGAACGTTACGGTCTGTGAGTCCTGGTGGAATCGGCCAGGAGCCCGCAGGGCCGTACTTCTACGATCCCCTCCGACGGATGCCTGACATCGCGTGGCTCTACCCCTTCTCAACTACGCCCCCACCACTCAAAACTCCAGGGTCAGCCCCTTCCGCGTCGGCTCTGACGAAGATCCAAGGGCGGCCTCCATGGACAAGGCCATCGACCGTGAAGATCAGAACTTTGTGATCGAGTCGGCCTACAGGCAGATCTTTTTCCATGCCTTCAAGGTGGATCGCGATCGCACCCTTGAGAGCCAGTTGCGGGATGGCCAGATCACGGTGCGAGATTTCATCCGCTCCCTTTGTCTCTCCGACACCTTCAATCGCAGCTTCTACAACCTCAACAGCAACTACAAGGTGTCTCGCCACCTGGTGGAGAAGCTGCTGGGCCGTCCCACCCATGGCAAGGCTGAGGAAATCGCCTGGTCTGCCGTGCTGATGACCCGGGGTGTGAAGGGCATGGTGGACGACATCCTGAACTCCGAGGAATACCTGGAAGCCTTTGGCTACGACACGGTGCCCTACCACCGCAATCGCGTGGTGGGCTCCAGGGAGGTGGGAGAAACCCCCTTCAACATCACCTCCCCTCGCTACGACGCCTACCACAGGGGCATCCTCGGCTTTCCTCAGATTGTTTACACCGGTACGGCCCGGGCCTTCCCCGAGCGTGCCCAGCAGCGTCGTGGGGGTTATCCGGAGGACTACCTGGCCTGGGTGCGTGCCCTGCCGGCCATGCGCAGCTCCGGTGGCGTGGCCGCTGGAAACACCGGCATGGACTATCTGGCCAAGGTGCCCTACAGGAGCATCGGTCGCTGAGGGCTGACCATAAAGCCTTTTCCAGCGAGAGGTTTCGCGCTGTTGCAGCCGGTTATGGCCGGTGGCCTGAAGGGTTGAAGCCGTCAGTGGTTGCTGACGGCTTCCATGTTTTGGGGGTCAACCGCGTGTGGATCCTTCAGACTGATCCCAAAAGAAATCTTGAGCTGTGAGCAACGCGCTGTCCTCTTTGGCCCTCATGACGCTGCGTCAGCTCCGTCACATTGCCAGCGAGCTCGGCGTGACCCTCTACAGCCGCAAATCCAAGGAGGAGCTGATGGAAGCCATCACTCTCCGCCAGGATGAACCCGGGTTCACTCTGGCCGCCATCGAAGCGGAGATGGCCCCAGCGCCGCGGCCAGCGCAGGAGACGCGTGTGG
>JBBASA010000048.1:0-11079 GCA_040399515.1 Cyanobium sp.
TCTTTGCCGCTGAATCCAGCCTTAACGCCGATCTCACTGCCGATGGCTCCATTGGGATCCAGCAGCTTGTTCCCCCTCCAGTCACCCTCTACAACGCCTCCGCCACCCCCCTGCCCAGCCAGCAGGGCTGGCTGGCCTTCGGCACAGGCCTCACAGGCACGCAGACCCGCTCCGTCAACGGCACCACCTTCAATTCCACCGCCCTGGTGAACGATCTGGCCGGCTACAGCAACACCAACACAGCCGCCTCGCTGGTGAACACTTCCTTCCCCCAGCTGGATCGAAGCGTAGGTTTCAACCTCGACTTTGGGCTCCGGGTGATCAGCGAAACCCATTCCGTCCCCAACCGGGCCGGTTTCTCGGTGACTCTCCTGGATCGAACATCAACACCCCAGGGGATTGAGCTGGGATTTTGGACCAATAGCATCTTTAGCCAAACAGGGGGCGCCACTCCCTTTCAAACCGTGGCTGAGCGCCTACACGGGGTGGACACCACCTTGGCCACCTCCTATAGCCTGCGCATCCTCGACAATGTCTATTACCTCCTGGGGGGCAATCGCCTGTTGCTCTCCGGCTCAGTGCAGAGTTACAACCTGGCGGCAAAGGATCCTCGCGTCCCCTACAACCCTTACGTCATTCCCAATTTCCTCTTCCTCGGTGACAACACCGGCAGCGCTAGCGCCAGCGTGGAGCTTGGAACCATTGCTTTGGATGTGATGCGCACCGGCACTATCGGAGCAGATGCCTTTACGGGTTCGGCCCTGGCAGAAGCCTTCAATGGGCTGGCTGGTGCCGACTCGGCCAGTGGAGGCGATGGCAACGACTGGCTGGCCGGAGGGCCAGGGGCCGACACACTGAATGGCCAAACCGGAGACGACTTTCTGATCGGGGGCAGCGAGGCGGACCGGTTTCTCTTCAACTCCGGCGCCACCTTCAACACCACCCAGCTGGGGGTGGACACCATCGTGGATTTCAACGCCACCGCCCTGGATCGCATCAGCCTCGCCCGCACCACCTTCACGGCCCTGCCGGCCGGCACCACCCTGGCCGCCACCACGTTTGCCACCGTGAGCACGGATGCCCTGGCGGCCACCAGCACGGCGCCGATTGTGTACAACAGCTCCACGGGCCGCCTCTTCTACAACCCCAACGGCAGCGCCGCCGGCTTCGCCCCCACCGCAACCGCAGGGGGCGCCTTCGCCCAACTCTGGGGCGGCGCCACCGGCACCCCCTTCCCTGCCCTCACCAACGGCGTCTTTGAGATCGGGTGAAGGAACTGCTGATGCTTGGCTACGGCAGTTAATCCTGCACATCGCAGGACGTCAAACCGATAGGATTGCTTTTTGAGGCCAGGTTCTGAGCCGTCTTTTCCATCAACTGCGGCATCCCCAGCTCGGGCGCCGTGTACTGCACGGTCTCGGTCCGGTGTTCATCCTGCTGGCCCACCTGGGGTGCGGGATTCTGCTCTTCACAGGCCTGGGGCCGGCGGCAGCCCTCTGGGCCCTGGCCCTCTATCTGGTGCGCATGCTGGCCACCACGGCCATCTACCACCGGCTGATCGCCCACAGCAGCTACCAGGCCCCGCGGCCGGTGTGGTGGCTGGGCTCCCTGGTGGCCACTTCAGCGGGCCAGATGGGCCCCAGCTGGTGGACCGCCCACCACCGCCAGCACCACCGCCATGTGGACACGGCCGCCGATCCCCACACGCCGCTGCAGCCACGGAGCGGTTGGCAAGGGTTCTGGCGCTCCCAGGTGGGCTGGCTGCTCAGCCCCACGTTCCATCCGGCAACCCTGCCGGCGGATGTGGAAGCCGATCCAGTGCTGCGCCTGATCGATCGGCTGCATGTGCTGCCCCCCATGGCCCTGGCCTGGCTCTCCTGGGGGCTGGGGGGCGCGGAGTGGCTGGGGGCCTACTGCCTGAGCACCACCCTGCTCTTTCACGGGGTGGCCAGCGTGAATTCGATCGCCCACCTCTTCGGCACCCAGCCCTTCGCCACCGAGGATGCAAGCCGCAACAACGGCTGGGTGGCCCTGATCACCCTGGGGGAGGGCTGGCACAACCTGCACCATGCCTTTCAGGGGTCGGTGCGCCAGGGCCTCACCGTGGAGCAGGGTGCCGTGGTGGCCCTGCCCGATCCCACCTACGCCTTCATCCGGCTGCTGGAGCGGGCGGGCTGGGCGACACGATTGCGGCTGCCGAGTGAGCGGGCGCTGTTGGCGCGGGCAAAGAATGAAGGGTCTACGACCCTGCAGAAAGGAATGCAAACTTGATGAACAGAAATTGAGCAGCAAAACAGGATGGCCTCCAATCGTTGGGACTCTCTCTTAAGCGATTCCACCTGGTACGTGCCAGCGGCCAACCTTCTGGCCTATCGGCTCGACTCCAGCAGCACTGACACCCCGATCCCCGCTGCCGACCAAACCATCTGGTCGATCGGGAAGGCCATCGACGGCCGGTTCAGCGGCCGGTCGGTGGCCAAGATCGTGGACGCCACCGGCACCGTGAACCGGGCCTTTAACACGATGGAAGGGGTGGTGACCGAAACCGGACAGGCTCGAATCACCTTCACCAGTCCGATCGGCAGCACCGTCACCGGCATTGGCCAGGTGCGCCGGGTGAATGGCGTTGAAGCGATGGAAATGCAGATGATCACCGGTGGCGGGGGGAGCTACACCACCCACTGGGCCTACATGCTGCCGCTCACCGACAGCACAACGCCTCCCGATCCCGCCACCGATCTGGGTGAGCAGACGACCTACCGCTCAACCCAGTACAACTGGTTGCGGGGCACGAGCTGGACCCTCCGATCCCATGACGCGAACCGGAGCAACGTCGGCGGCAGCTTCACGATCGATGGCTACCGCAATGGCTACTTCTGGGGGGAGGGACAGGAGAGCGGCAGCAAAGAAACCTTCCAAGTGCTGGGATCGATCACCCCGGAAGGAAACTTCTTCCTGAATGCAATCGACAGCGACGATTTCGAGCTGCGTCTCTCCCAGGGGGGGCCACTGCTGGGTGATCGGCGCGAGGCTCTGGCCCTGCTCCGGCCCTACACCAACACCTCCGGCCAGTTTGGAGAGCCCGTGCAACTGAGACACAGCGAGATCGCTCGAAGCAGGGACCTGATCACCGAGGGCGGTGACGTGCCGACATTCGCCTTGGGCGAAGATGGGCAGCCGTTCCAGGTGGTCAACCGCCTGGTCGCCCTGCGGGCCAGGAGCGGTGGATTCACGGGATCGCCGCAGTCCCTGGGAGAAAGTGATCCTGGGTTCAACTCACAGCAGTCAACGGACCCCTTTCGCACTGCCCTCGCACCCTTTGGGTTTCCCCATAGCCGTATGGATTTGGCCGATGACTCCTTCAGCCCATCCCTCCACAACGAACTCCTGATGGCCTGACGTGGGGAGCCGGGGTAACCGGCCTAGACCGATCAATCAGCCTCAATGATCTACCGGGCAGGATCTGGAATAAGCTTTCGGCATCAAGACTGACAAAGCATCTGCCACTACCTGGACACCAGATCTCGCGATCTTTAGCATCCCTATAGATTATTTCAATAAGTTCATGAAGAAAGGTAAGGCTTTTTTTGATCCCGAGGGAAATCGCCAATCTCCATTATTCAACATTTACGCTAGACATTGGCAGGGGGGAAATGCTGACGATCTAGTCAGCATCGACCATCCAGGCCATGTGATGTTTCAATTTGATTCAAACGATCTACGTTTTGGCTCTGCGCGAACAGTGCTAAACAATTGGAGCCCCGCGAATACACAGAGCCTGGGGAGTACGGACGCAGACCTTTGGTCAGAAGAAATGTTATCGGATATAACCAACAAATTAAGAAATGGCAGTTTTGGCATATTCAGCCCTCTATTTCGTAATACGGGAGATGGCGATGGATTTGCAGTCACTCGTGCTCTAGGCAATCGCTTCATCCAAACCCAGTTTGGAAGTCGCAATTGGAAGGAGAGCTTTACATACCTGGTGAGCCGCCTTAAAACGATTCCACGCTACTATGGCCCATTAAGTGGGAAACCAGAAGGAGCTGATACCCAAACATCAATTAATACTGGGGGGGGTAAAGATATCGTGATGCCTGGATGGCTGGGGAATGGAATTGTTGATACTGGCGATGGGGCAGACATCATCCTCAGCTCACCCCAGATGCACGCCATTTCACTTTACGACGTCCGATATGTAAAATTCTTTTTTGCTAGCGACGATTTATTTGCCAATCATTATGTTTACTATCCAAGCGCTTATGCGACGAAGAAAACTGCATACAATCTCAGCGGCAACACATACAGGGCAGGAGATGGGGATGATTTAATTACTACGATAGCGGAGTTAGCCAAGCGTTTGGAGAAGAAGGAGATGACGTGTTTGCTCCATCCTTTGGCTCGTTCAACTGGTATATTCGAGCAAATGAACCGCCAAATTATAAGCTTGGCTCAATAGCTATTTTTTCCCCACGTAGAGATTCTTTTTTACAACTAAATAGCAGTGTGGATTACGCACCATATCCCGGTCGACAGGCATTGCTGTCCCCATTAAAGATTTTTACTCGGAAAAGAGATACCAATGATGTTCCCTTGGATCAGACTGTTGGCCAAAACTATGGAGACACCTACGGATACAGCTTACAGTTCGATGCTGACATAAAAACCAGAGGCGGAGATTTTTATATTAGCAATATCAAAAAAGAACTTTTAAACCCCTTGAACTCAGGCCTCAGCCAAAATTCTCAAGGTTCAGTCGTTCTCGATCAATACGTCAATGTCTTGGGGGGGCAAAAGCTCTATGGCGGCAATGGCAATGACATCTTTTACGGTTTAGACCCGGATTTTTATCAGGGCTATCGCACGGCGGGGAATGGTCAAGGGCTCCGAGTAGCATTCAACAGAGGAAAAGATGCAGAAGGCCGACAAGTTGCACAGGCTGTGAATCCTGTGGAGATGTATGGCGGCCTAGGAGGGGATTACTTTGCCCTTGGCAATCCCAACAATCTCAGCGCTGCTGATCTTACCATGGACAGTCGTGATTACTTCTATCGTATCAGCGGCAACCATGATGAATTCCTCTCAAAGAATAATGCTTTCTTCAACGCTCAACCATCACCTGATGTTTTCGAGTTCAACCTCAGCTATGAAGGCGAGAACTGGACATCATCCGTGTCCTCTGAATTCGAAGAAGAGGGCGCATCGGCTTCAGATGTCTTAAATGTAACAGGTGGTTCATTAGCACTTATTCAATCGGCCGCCGGTGCAGTCAAAGACACCCTACCAAGAATCTTTCCGGTCTTAGGTCTTCTCGGATCAGTGGCTTCCTGAGTCGGAACGAGTTTAGGCATCAATGCTGCCAAGCCCAAAAAAGAGGCGGACGAGCAGAAAGATTATTTCAGAAATCCTCTTGGTAGCTGGCAACAAAAAACCAGGATTCAAGACTGGGATCCTTCAGATGCCATCATGATTCGTGTCGATCCTCCAAGTCGACAGACCAGTGCAAGTCGATGGAGTGGGGTGTCCTTGAAACTTGAGAAAGCCACAGACTCTGAAGGCTCGGCACTTGATATCAACTACGAATCGATTGGCCAAAACAAAAAGACGCTCGTCCGGCTTGAGGATTTTTATGCACAGCCTAGACAGGGTTTAAAGAATTGGTTTGTTGGAAACTTTAATACCGGATCCTACGAAATCATCAATTCTGATGACATGGCCTTCTTTGGCCAACTTCCCTTGGGCACTGAGCTCCCCAGCTATCGTGATCAATTTGGCTTTCCAGTGGAGGCCAATGAGCACATCTTTCGCTGGACAGACACCGAGCTTCTTAATCAAGGTGAATTGGAGAAACGGAAGACACTTTCGGAAACACTCGCAGTTCAGCTCGACACGCGCAGCCTTGGCTATTACTGGGATATCAAGTATAATGATCCAATTGTTTCTCCAAATGCGCAAGATCTCAACAATCCCAAGCTTAAAGATCTAACAATAAATCAAAAAAGTAGTAAATTATGGTACAAAGACAAAGATGCAGCCCAAGTTGTCACTTGGAAAAATTTTACGTTTGCCGACATCACCAGTGGCAACCCTGATGCCGTCACGGCAGCGAGGAGAGCCACTCCCATTTGGAGCCAAGAAAAACCCAATTGGGTTAGTCCTCCAGACTGGAATAAGCCACTTCCAAAGCTGAGCAGCGCCCGTCAGGCAGAGGCTTCCCCCCCAGCCCAAACGGCCCCCGACAACACAAATCAACAGCTGCTTCAAATGTTCAATCTCAGCTATCGCCTGCTCAATCATCCCCGGTTTGTCGCCTCGCAGACCAGCGATTCTCAAAGTGATCTTGTTGCCCCTTACGGCTTCGCCCAAGGGCGCGAGTCTGGCTTTGACGTGGACGATCCCTTCTTCCGCTCAGCCCTCCCGAGCGATCTCCTGATGGCCTGAGGCAACCAGGAGACGCCCCCTTTATGAAAGCTTATCGGGGAACAGCTCCCGCCAGAAGCTGCAGCCGTGGTAAGCGTCCGCGTCGTAGAGCGCGGTCTGGCCGGGCATCAGGCGCATCACTGAGGGGCCGTTGCTGAACATCGGCCAGGTGGGCAGGCCCGATGCGCTGGGCACGCCCCGGGTGGCGAAGGAGGCCACCATCTGCTGCATCTGGGTGGCCAGGGGCTTGGATGGGGCCAGGAGATCGGGGGCATCGATGCGGCTGGTGTTGGAGAGCTGGGGGAACAGGTAGTTCAGGCCCGAGGAATGCACCGCACCGAACTCCATCTTCGGATCGGGGGTGGCGGCGATCCCCACCCCCAGCACCACAGCCTTGGGATCGGCGAACTCAAAGCTGTAGATCGCCTGGCCGATGTGGCGTCGCAAGCTCGAAGCCGTGTGCAGATAGAGGCAGTTGTTGATACCCACCTGGGGGTTGTAGTGGGAGATCACCGAGCCGAGGGTTTCCGGAGCACGGCGGGGATCGGTGAGGGGATAGCGGGCAAGGATGCGCTGGCGCAGCAAGGTATCCGGGGTGGGGGTGTAGTGCTGGAGCAGCCGCTCGGCATAGTTGGCAGGGGTGATCGGATGAGGCGATTGTTGGTCGTAGCCGATATAAAGGCGCAGTTCATCCCGGGCGCCCCCCATCAAAAGGGGCACGTTGTGCACCTTGCCCTGGGCGATGGCGTCCGCCATGGTCCGGGGGGTGGCCAGAGGAGCCCCGATGGAGGGGCCGAACGTCATCGTCTGTCCCTGGGTAGCCCGCGCACCCGCCTCCAGCAGACCCTTCTCAGGATGAAGCGGGTCGACGAGCGGTTTGGAGCGGAGGCAGGCCAGGAGCTGGGCGGCTTGCGCCGGAGTCGTCTGCGGGCAGCCGACCGCAGTGGCGATGCTGGTGCCGAGCGGGCTGTAGTCCTGCACCATCGGCAGGGGCGCCAGGCAGCCGCCGCTCATCACCAGGGCCTTATGAAACAGCCCCCGGCTGAACTCCGGCGCGGCCAGGTGCATGCAGATCGAGCCCGCGCCCGCCGATTCCCCACCCACAGTCACATTGGTGGGATCCCCGCCAAAGGCAGCGATGTTGCGCTGCACCCAGCGCAGGGCTTCCCGCTGATCCAGAAGGCCGATATTGCCATTGGTGGCAGGATCAAAGGCCGGGTGGGGCATAAAGCCAAGCACCCCAACCCGGTAGTTCATGGTCACCACCACCATCCCCTGGCTGGCCAGGGCATCCAGCCGATAGAGATTGGAACCGCCACCCACGAAGGCGCCGCCATGGATCCAGACGAACACAGGGAGCCGACGGCCCGGCGGAATGGTGAGCGGCCCGCTCACATTCACACTCAGACAATCCTCCTCGCTGCTTGCCTCGGTGAGGTTGAAGCGAGCCTGCTGGGGGCAAGCGGGGCCGAAACTTCCCCCGTCTCGCACCCCCTGCCAGCCCGCAGCTGGCAGGGCCAGGCTCCAGCGCTCGGGCTTGCGGGCATAGGGGATGCCGCGGTAGTCGATCACGCCATTGCGCACCACGCCCCGAAGCTGGCCCTGGGGTGTGGTGATCGCCGCCGAACGTCCAGGCGGGATGGCCTCACCCATCGACTGGGGAGCCGCCGTGGCGGGGAAACCAAGGTGAAGTGCAACTCCTGAAGCCAGCAAAGGGCGGAACAACACCATGACGACGGAGAACGACATCAACAGTAGAAACCTACACACTGCGGGCAAAACACCCATCCACATGCCTACAAAGAACGAACATGCAACCCACTCACTTGTTCCTGGGGGGATGGTCGCAAGGAGGACTCATCACCACCGCCTTTTTGCAGGCACTGGAGGGCCAGGGCGTGAAGGTGGGAGGCGCCTTCCTCTTCCACCCCCAAAAGAGTGACACCACGTATTTCGTGCCCCTCTTGGCACAAACCCTGCTGGCCTGTGAGGCCGAGCGCAGTTACGGGGATTTCAAGACCCTGCTCAGCCTGCTCGAGGGGTGGCGACCGATCGAGAAGGTCAGGTTCCTCAAGCCACCCCTCCGCAATTCAGCCACCTTCGCCGCCTCCGCCTATGGCCAGTGCCTCGCACGCAACGAGGCCTACCGGCGGGATGTCCAAACCAACCTTCGCATGTATTACGGGAGCATCGATCCCATCATTCGCCCGGCCATCGGCCGCCTGGCCGCCGACTATCAGCTGGCCGCCATCGGCACACCCGAGGCTCGGCAGCAGAGCAAGGTGGTGGCCATCCCTGTGGAGGGTAGCAGCCATCGGCTCACCTTCATCACCGCAGCCGTGGACGCCAAGGCCTGGATGGATCGGCTGCGCTGAGGCACAGATCCCTGGTGGTGCTGGAAAGATCCTTTACCTTGTGGGGGTGTTGCCAAGACCACCACGGATGATGCTCCAGGACGTTAAACAGGCCCTCAAATCCATCATCCCGGCACCACTGCGCACCTGGAGAAGGGCAGACACCGCTGGCGAGCAGCAGAAGCAGTTCTTCGCACAGAAGACAGCCATCCTCCATTGCGGCAATTTTGATTTACTCGCTCCTGAATCGCACCTCCTGTTCGAGCTCCAGAAAATCGGGCCCTACCGAGATCTTTGCATTGGCATCAGCGCCAAATTCATCTGCGACAAATACAAAGACGCGACGATCGTTGACATCGGTGCCAATATCGGCGACACGGCAGCCATTCTGGCCAGCCATGTTGGCAATAAGCTCATCCTGGTGGAGGGGAGTGATTACTACTATGCATTTTTAGAGAAAAACCTACACCTCTTCCCGAATCTGCTTGTTCCCATCAAGGCCATGGTGTCGGATGGCAGCGTCATTAAGGGAGAGCTTCGCCACTGGGGTGGAACCGCCTATTTCAAGCATCTTGAGCAGGAGGAGCTCACCACCCCAACGCTTCCGCTCTCCGAGATCGCCGATGAGAACACCCGCTTCATCAAGATCGATACGGATGGCTTTGAGTGCAGCATCCTGAATGCCGCCCTTCCCTGGCTGGCGCAACAAAAACCTAGCCTGTTGTTTGAGAACCAGTTTCGCCATGAGCATGAACTGGAGGCGTCCAACAAGCTTTACGACAACCTCTCCAACATTGGCTATCGTTATTTCATGGCCTGGGACGATCCAGGCTTTCACCTTCTTTCGACAGACTCCGTTGAGTCGATCAAAGATCTGAACCGCTACCAATACAAGATTCACAGCGCAAATTGCCCAAGAATCAACAACTACGACATTCTTTGCCTGCACGAATCAGACGCTGATGTCTATGCGGAGCTCACGAAGTGGTGGCGCGCCTATTGAGGCAGGCTTACCCCAGCTCCATCAGCCGCCGGCGGGCGAGATCTGCCTGGGCTTCCGCATCGGCCAGGTTGGCCTTGCACTCGGCCACCACCTCCGGCGGCGCCTTGCCCGCGAAGTTGGGATTGGCCAGGCGGCCGGAAAGGCCGGCGATCTCCTTTTCGGCCTTGGCGATGTCCTTCTCCAGCCGGCCGCGCAGGGCGTCGAGATCCACCAGTCCCTCCAGTGGCAGCAGCACCTGCAGCTCCCCGCTCACCCCCGCCAGGGCCCGGGCGGCCGGTGCCGCAGATGCGCCATCCGGATCGAGCACCTCCACGCGTTCCGCGCGGGTGAGGGCGGTGATATCGGCCGTGGCCTGCCGCAGCACGGCCGCCAGTTCCGGCCGGCCACTGATGAAGCGCACCGGCGCGCCCTGGCTCGGCTTGAGGCCCGCCACCGCCCGCAGGTTGCGCACCACCCGAATCGCCTCGATCAACTCCGCAAACGCCTCCTCCAGTTCGACATTGACAGCTCCCTCCTCGACCCCCGGCCAGGGCTGAAGCGCCAGAAACGTCTCCGCAGGAGCACCGGTGAGCCCATGCCAGAGCTCTTCGCTGAGGTGGGGCAACAGGGGATGGAGCATCACCAGCAGCTCGCTGAGCAACTTGGCCAGCACCTGCCGCGCCGTGCGCTGATCCGCCAGCGCCGCTTCGTGTTCAGCACCCTCCAGCTCGGCCGGCAGCTGCAGCCGCCGCTTGATCAACTCCACATACCAGTCGCACACCTCGTTCCAGGCGAACTCGTAGAGCCCCTTGGCCGCCTCGCCCAGGCCGTAGCTGCCGTAGCGCTCGGCGGTTTCTCCATTCACCCGGGCGAGCCGGGAGAGGATCCAGCGATCGGCCAGCTGCAGGGCAGCGGGATCGGGCTCGCCGAGGGAGGCCGGCGTTTCGCCCCCCAGATTCATCAGGGCGAAACGGGTGACGTTGAAGAGCTTGTTGGCAAAGTTGCGGGCCGACTCCACCGTGCCCGACGTGTCGGACTTGCGGTCGTAGTCCAGGCGGATGTCCTGGCCGGCGCCAGCCACCTCCCGCACCAGGGCAAAACGCAGGGCATCGGCGCCGTAGCGCGCAATCAGCAGCAGGGGGTCGATGCCATTCCCTGCCGATTTGCTCATCTTGCGGTTGTTCTCATCGCGCACCAGGCCGTGGATGTAGACATCCCGAAAGGGTGGGCCGGCATCCGCCAGGAAGGCGCCGGCCAGCATCGTCATCCGGGCCACCCAGAAAAAGATGATGTCGAAGCCCGTCACCAGCACGCTGGTGGGAT
>JBBASA010000049.1:0-10365 GCA_040399515.1 Cyanobium sp.
GAGCACCTGCATGGCATGCAGGGGGTCAGCGGTTCGAATCCGCTTGGCTCCATTCCTGAAACAAGCCACCGTCTGACGGCCCTCCTGGCTGGCCTTGAAGGAGCCGCCACGGTGGTTTCTGTGGGTGTCGGGACTTTCTACGGGTGAGGGCTGGAGGCAGGGAAGCACCCGCCAAGTGGGCAACGGGCTCGCTTGTATTTCCGTGTAAGCCCTTCGGTTGGCTGCCGTGGATCCCGACGCCACCAGCTCCCTCACCAGCAAGGGCCAGGTGACGATTCCCAAGGCCCTGCGCCAACAGCTCGGTCTCGCACGGGGCAGTCGCGTGAGCTTTCATTTGGTGGGCGACCACATTGAGGTGCGCCCCCTCGAGCAGGTGCAAGCCGTGAGTGCCAGTGGTTTCGGGATGCTGTCCAGCCAGCGGCCCCCCGTGCCGGCCCACTTTGATCCCGCCAGCCTGCTGGAGCCGTGATCGGCCTCGACACCAATGTGCTGGCCCCCGTTGCCCTGGCGCTGGTTCTGGCTCTGCTGGGCACTGCACCCGCTCGCAGTGAGCCCCTTGCTGCAGACCCTGCTGCCCCGCAGGAACCCGCTCCGGCAGAAGTGGAAGTGGACGCCAAGCCGCAAGGCGTTCGCCTGGCGGATCGGGCCAGCTTCTACGGTCGGCTGGGCCTCGGCTTCGACTGGCCGGAGGGAAGCCGCTACCGCGATGCCAACTGCAACAGCACCGAGCCCCCCGCATTGTTCGGCTGTGGGGACGGGGCTGATGGGCGTCAGCTGGGGGCCTATGGCGACTTTGATCCAACGGCCGTGCTTGATGCCGGCCTCGGCTATCGGGTCAATGACTGGCTGCGGGCGGAAGCCCTGCTCAGCTGGCGGCCCACCATGGACTTTCACGGCCAGAGCAACTTCCTCGGTGCGGGATCCAATCAACCGGTCAGTGGCTCGGTGTCGTCCGTGGCGGGTTTTGGCGTGGCCTATCTAGATCTGCCCCGGCTCGGCCAGGTTCGCCCCTTTCTTGGGGCCGGCCTTGGCGTGGCCAACAACCGCATGGGGGCCATGACCTACGCCTTCCCCAACCTGTCGGCCACGGCCACCACCACCATGGCTGGCGGTAGCAGCACCGATCTGGCCTACCTGCTCACCGCTGGTCTCAGCGTGCCCTTGGGCGATCGCGTCGATCTGGATCTGGCCTATCGCTACACCGACCTGGGCCAGGTCCAGACCGAATCCGGCCAGGCCACCGTGGTGCGCTCGGCCGGCACCCGCAGCATTGCCATCGGCGGCACGCAAGCCGACCTGCGGAGCCATGGGGTGACGCTCAGCGTGCGCTACGCCTTCTGAGGGTTGCTGTCTAGCGGGTTGTTCGGCGTGGTTCGGCTGACGCTGCAGCCTGCCCCCTGCAGCACGGGGGATGCGGTGATCCAGTTGGCGATACCGTTGGATGGCACCAGCGCTCTCGAGGTGGTGACCTACAACGCCAAGGGACAGCTGATTGGCCAGTACGGCGCTTTCAAGGCACTGCCCAGGTTGAAACCGTGAGGAGCCTGGCACGAGGTGTTCCCTCAGCATGACCCCCTTTCAAACAAGTGGGGATCGAACAGTCGTCGCAAGTGGCTGCTGGCTACGAGAATGGCCACGAACACCGGAGAAGACATGGCAAAACTGGCTTTTGCAGGATTCCTCTGTTGGTTGCTGCTGTCCCTCTGTCCCATGCCCGCCTGGGCCGATGGTTCCCCCAGCCCGGAGGCCTACCGCTGCGATGGCGAACCCCTCACCGCCCTCTTGGTGAAGGGCCCCATGGATGAGCCCGCCATTCCGGATCCCAGCACCGGGCCCGTGCCGATCGGGGGCAACGTGGTGCTCGGCTGGCGGGGGCTGAGTTTGCAGTTGCCGCGCACCAACAATGCCGGCCCCGCCAGCTTCAGTGATGGCAAGTGGTGGTGGAGCCTGGAGGATCCGGCCCATCCCCGCTTCCGCCTGCGGCGCCCCCTGGGCGACATTCAGGACTTTTCCTGCGAGCGGGCGAGCTCCTGAGGTCATCACCACCATGCCCGCATCATGATTTGAGGTCGGCCAGGCGGTTTCTTTATGGCCGGGCCTGCGGGCGCTGGTGGGCGCGAAAGGACTGCCGCTGTTTCGCCTAGACCCCCGGCTCAGTCGGCATCCGATGGATGTGGCAACCGCCCTGCGGCTGGAGCAGGACACCCTGGTGCAGGAGGACCTCCAACGCGCCGGCAGCGCATCCTGCCCATGCTGTTGCCCGTCGGGTGCTGCGCTTGGCCAGCGCGTAGGAACCAGCCTTATGGTGCCGCGCCACCCAGCAAAGTCTTCTGCGTCTGGCCTCCACGCCGGTGATCACGCAGGCTTATGGCATGCCCAAGGCCACCAACGGCGATGCTTGGGCCGCACTTCAGACGTTCCTGGCTCTGCCGCAGGTGGATGTGATCGATGAGCCGCCTGAACTGGGGCGCTCTGGCCGCCTTCGCGATCATCGTCGGCCTTCCCCTGATCAGCCTCGATCAGGATTATCGCCAGTTTGAGCCAGAGGGCCTCACGCTGCAGCTGCTGCAGGCGGATAGCCACCCGGAGGATCACGACGCAGCTTGAGGCTGCTGCGAAGCCGGCCCGGCGAAAGCTGGTTCTGAAAAGCTGAACCAGCTAACCTGCTAGCAGAGAGCAAGCAGCCTGTCCATGCGCACCCTCTACATCCGCCATGTGCCCGATGAGGTGGCCGCAAGGCTGGAGAAGCTCGCTGCCCAGGCTGGTCTGCCCTTGAGCACGTTCGCCCTGCAGGAGCTCAGCGAGGCCGCCCGCCGTGCTGACAACGCAGACCTGCTCCAAGGCCTGCCCTCGGCCCCGATCGAGCGGGCCAGCATCCTGAAGGCCCTGACGGAAAGCAGAGACGAACGCTGATGGTGGTGATCGATACCTCTGCCCTGGTGGAGGCCCTGCTGGTGGCTGGTCCAGCCAGGGGTCGCCTGGCTACAGATAGCTTGCAGGCGCCGGAGTTGATCGATGCCGAATTGCTTTCGGTGCTCCGGCGGCTTGTGCTTGCGGGCCATCTCCTGGAGAGCCACGCCCTCGAGTCATTGGCCGCGGCCAACCGGCTGGGTCTGCGCCGGCACTCGAGCCGTGCCCTCTGGCCCCGGGCCTGGGAGCTGCGCACCAACCTTTCCGCCTACGACGCTCTCTATGTGGCCCTGGCCGAGCAGCTCGGTGCACCCCTGCTCACCGCCGATGCCCGCCTTGCCAGGGCCCCGGGGCTGCGCTGTTGCGTTGAGCTCATTGAGGGGTGACCCCACCTCAACACGAAGCACCACCGAGCAGCTGTTCCTCTCCAAGATCGGAATGGCAACGTGGTGCTCGGCTTGCGGGGGCTGACTTTGCAGTTGCCGCGCAGCGGGCGAGCTCCTGAGGCCAACCACAACCCTCCCCCTAGCATGGGTTTGCGGGCTGAAAGGCCCAAAAGCTCGTTGTTTGCTCGGCTCCGCGTTGGATCTCCCGCAGCTTCTCCCCCAGCTCTCGGTTCCCCACCTCAGCCGCAGCGATGGGCTCTGGTGGGCCGCCCTGGCGGTGCAGCTGATGGCCATCCCCGGCACCCTTCTGCCCGTGCTGCCGGGCCTGGCCCTGTTGCCCCTGGGGGCCCTGCTGTGGGTCTGGGCCGTGGGTTGGAGTGCGGGCTGGCCGGCCTTGCTGCTGGCCGGCGTGATCCTGCTGTTGGGCTGGGGCGCCGATGCCCTGGGGCTGGTGCTCGGGGCCGCGCGCATGCAGGCCACCCGCTGGGCCTACATCGGCTCCGGCCTGGGGCTCGCGGCCGGATTGTTTGGCTTCCTGCCAGCCTTGCCGGTGGGTGGCCCCTTAATCGGTGCCCTGGTGGGCCCCTTGCTGGGGGCCGCCATCGGCGAACTGCTCACGGCTCCCACCTCCCTGGGTCCGTTTGGGTTGCTGCGGCTGCGCCGCTCTCTTCTGGTGGGGCTGGCGGTGGTGGCGGGGATGCTGGTGAGTCGGTTGGCCCAATGCCTCCTGGCCGTGGTGGGCGTGCTGGGCTTCGTGCTGCTCACGGCAGGCCTGAGGTTCCACGCAGTGAGCGGGTGAAACCGGTGCGGTCGTCGGGCCCGAAGAGCTGCCGGTAGGCCGCGGTGACCATGCAGACCACGACGGGCCAGGCCACGAAGAACCCCACCCCGGCGGCCAGCAGGCCCAGCACCAATAGCCCGAAGGACAGCAGCATGAGCTGCACCACCTGGGCCCAGGCTCCATCCACCACCTGCGGCCCTCGGGCCAGGGCCGCAAAAGGGTGGTCGTCATGGAGCAGGGCCAACTGGGGCAGGAAGGCCTGGCTCACGGTGAGGTAGATGGCTCCCGCCAGCAGGAGGAGGGCCGGAAGCAGGGCCAGCAGGGCGTTGACCTGGCTCAACACCACCGCCAGCAAGAGCAGCATCGTCACCGCGGCGACGATCCCGCAGCCCAGCAGGAAGCCCGGCAGATAAAGACGCAGTAGAGCCCGCGGATCCCAGTGGGTGAAGGTGGCCAAGGTGGGTCTCCCGCCCTTGAGGGCCAGCCAGGCCCCCCGCACCAGACCGCTGGTGCCCCAGAGGTTGAGCACGATGCCCGCCAGCACGTTGAGCGCCAGGAGAGAGACGCTCACCGTGCTGTAGCGCAGCCAGGGCAACAGGGCTTCCCAGCGGTCGAAGGCCATCGCCGGATCGATGGGATCGGGAAGGTTGTCCGTTGAGTACGAGGGCTGGAGGGCCGCCAGGAGCAGTTGCAGGGCGGTGAGCAGCAGGGAGAACCCCACAAACCAAAAGGGGGACCGCCTGAAGGCTTGCCAGCCCTCTCGCAGGGCCAATCTCACATCCAGTCGGGAAACCGTTTGCGTTGGATTCATCAGCATTTGCCCGCTCATAACCGTCACTAATTAAACAGAATTGCGCAATTGGAACACGATCTCCCGCACGGCGCCAGCCGCTGTGGCCACATCCTTGTCCTGCGTGCCACGGCCGAGTCCGAAACGGATGGAGGCGGCCGCCTCCTGTCGGCTGCGCCCCAGGGCCGCCAGCACATGGGAAGGGGTGCCTTGGCTGCAGGCCGAGCCGCTGCTCACCGCCAGCTGACGCCGCAGCAGCTGATGCAGCCGGGTGCCATCTACCCCGGCAATGCTCACATTGAGGTTGTGGGGCAGCACATGGCTGGCGGAGCCGTTGCGCCCTACTCCCCCCAGGAGCTCCAGTTGGCCCCACAGCAGGTCCCGCAGGGCTCCCAGCCTGGCGGCCCGGTCCTCCCGGTCGGCCAGGGCCAGCCGCAGGGCGGCGGCCAGCCCGATAATCAGCGGCACCGGAAGGGTGCCAGCCCGCAGCCCCCGCTCCTGGCCGCCCCCGAGCTGCTGGGGAGCGATGGCCACTCCCGGCCGGATCAGCAGGGCCCCGATGCCTTTGGGGCCATAGAACTTGTGGGCGCTGAGGGTGAGTAGATCCACTCCCAGTTCGGCCATGTTGAGGGGGATGTGGCCCACGGCCTGGGCAGCGTCGCAGTGCAGCAGCACCCCCCTTTGCCGGCAGAGGGCCGCAATGGGCGCCAGGGGTTGGAGCACCCCGATTTCGTTGTTGGCCGCCATCACCGACAGCAGCAGGGTGTGATCCCCCAGGGCGGCCTCCAACCGCTCCAGATCCACCAGCCCATCGGGCTCCACCGGAAGCACGGTGAGAGGAGCGCCCTGGCGGGCCAGGGCGGCGAGGGGGTCGAGCACGGCCCGGTGCTCCGTGGCCAGGGTGACCAGGGCGCGGCGCGGCTGGCCACTGGCCAGGGCTGCGTCCACAGCTCCCCGCAGGGCAAGGTTGTTGGCTTCCGTGGCGCCGCTGGTGAACACCACCGACTCCTCGGCCATGCCCAGGGCCTGCCCCACCTGGCTGCGGGCATGCTCCACTGCAGCGGAGGCCTCCAGAGCCGGGCGGTAGAGGCGGCTCGAGGGATTGGCGAACTGCTCGTGCCACCAGGGCGCCATGGCGTCCACCACGGCGGTGGCACAGGGGGTGGTGGCGTGGTGGTCGAGGTAGGTCAGCATGGCCCCATGCTGTCAAAACCTTTTGGGATCAGGGCAGGCGGGCGCCGGGGCTGGGTGCTGGCGGCCGCTGGGGTGGGGAATGTCCTTTCCCTCTGGTGGGCTCAGCTGGCGCTGGCCGGCACCCCCACACCCTCCCCCTCGCCTGCCAGCGCACCGGAACCAGCAACAGAAGCTTCAACAGAAGAAGACTCCCTCACCGACATGCCCCCTCCGCCCCCCGATCTGGTGGTGCTGATCGACAAGGTGAACGTCAAGGGGCGCTACCGGCTGGGGGTGTTTGATCGCCAGGCCGATCCCACCCAGCCCCAGGTGTGGCGCCTCAAGCTCTGGGAGCAGACCCTGGATCGCCTTTTCATCTCCACCGATGTGCTCGATTGCAGCCTTAGGCAGCCGATGCGCATCACCGGGGGCAGTGCTGCTGGCCCTGGGCGATTGATCCTGCGGGCGCTCAATCCTGGCGGCCCGATCACCCCCTCCAATCGGCTGGATCACCAGATCTGGTGGGCCGCCTGTTTCCCCGAGCAGGCCGGTAAGGATCCCGCCACCCTGGGGGCGGAGGCCCGCCGGCTGGGCTACAGCGGCACCCTGGTGGAACAGGAGCAGGTGGTGCCCGGATTTCGTCGTCGCTAGGAGCAGCGCTGCCCGTTGCGGCGTTGCCACAGCCAGCGGCTGTCGCGGGCCAGGGCGGTGGCCATGGCCGAATTTCCCGCGAGAAGGTCGTGGTGCTCCCTTGGGGTGAGCACCAGGGCATCGCAGCTCAGGGGCAGCTCCTCCAGGGGCCATCCAAGCAGGCGCTGATGCTTGGGACCCGTAGCCTGCCGATCAATCAGAAGCAGATCCAGATCGCTGCCCACGCTGGCCTCGCCCCGGCCATAGCTGCCAAACACGCCGACCCGTTCCAGGCCTGGGTGCTCCCCGGCCATCCGTTCCGCCCAGTCTGTTACCTGGCGCAGCACGTGATCGGGCCCAGGCCTGCTGGCCGTGTTCGTGGTGGCCGGCTGCTGCGCTCACTTCGGCCAGGCCCAGATCGGCCCGGGCTTGATGGAGCCAGTCGGCGGAGCGGTTCACGGGGCCATTGTGGCTGGACGCCTGGAAGGGTTTTGCAGCAGCACCTAGGGTGGTCTTATCGCGCTTTGTCATGGCTCCCACCACCTCCGCTGGCCCCACCGGCTCCCCCACCGGGCCCGAGTCCGATCCCGAAACGGCGATTCCCGAAGCGGAGCGGGCCCCGGTGCGGGTGTTGTTGGTGGACGACGAACCTGGGCTGCGGACGGCCGTGAAGGCCTTTCTGGAGGATGAAGGCTTTGAGGTGACCACGGCCAACGACGGGGAGGACGGCTGGACCCAGGCCCAGCAGTTGATGCCCGATGTGGTGATCACCGACGTGATGATGCCCCGCTGTGACGGCTTCGGGCTGCTCAAGCGCCTGCGAGCCGATGAACGACTCGGGGGCACCCCCGTGATCTTTCTCACCGCCAAGGGCATGACGGCCGACCGCATTGCGGGCTTCACCGCCGGCGCGGACGACTACATTCCCAAACCCTTCGATCCGGAGGAGCTGGTGGCGCGCCTGCGCAATGTGGTGCGCCGTCAGGAGCGGCTGCTGGTGGAGGCGGCCCGCTTTGCCGATGCGGACATCGGCCAGATGGCCAAGCAGATCACCGAGATCCGCTCCATGTTGGGCACCGGCGGCGTGAAGAAGCAGGCGCCGGCCATGGCTTTCGACTTCACCCCTCGAGAAGCGAGCGTGCTCCAGTTGGTGGCGGAGGGGATGATGAACAAGGAAATCGCCCGCCAGCTCGACACCTCCATTCGCAACGTGGAGAAATACGTGAGCCGGCTCTTTATCAAGACGGGCACCTCCAGCCGCACCGAGCTGGTGCGTTATGCCCTCGAGAATGGCCTCGTCGACTGAGGTTGGCTGGCTCCCTGCCGCCCTCAACCAGGGTTGGGCCTACTCCGACCGGGTAGGCACCCCCTGGGCCAGCGTGGCGGCCTTCTATGCCTCGCGTTATGCCCACAGCTCCCTAGGGGAATGGCATGCGCGGCTCGTGGCCGGTGAAATCCATCGCAATGGCGTCCCCCTGGAAGCCGATGGTGCCCTGGAGGCCGGCGACCGGCTGGTGTGGCACCGGCCCCCCTGGTGGGAGGGGGCGGTGCCGGGCGCCTGGGAGGTGGTGCACGACGAGGGTGACCTGCTGGTGATCGACAAACCCTCGGGCCTCCCCGTGCTGCCTGCGGGGGGATGGCTGGAGCACACGGCTCTGCGCCTGCTCGAACGGCGCCACCTTGGCGATCCCGCGGGCGTGCCCCGGCCCGTGCACCGGCTGGGGCGGTTCACCAGCGGCCTGCTGGTGTGCGCGCGCCGCCCTGAGAGCCGCCGCTGGCTTAGCGCCAGGCTGCGGGAAAGCACGAACGGGGCGGTGGGATGCGAGAAGGTGTATCAGGCCTGGTTGGTGAGCGGAGGCCTGCCGCCGGCCCTGGAGCCGGGGGAGCCCCTCACCATCGCCACGCCCATCGGCCGCCGGCCCCATCCGCGGCTGGGGCAGATCTGGTGTGCGGCCCAGGAGGCCCGGGCCGGGGATCTGGCGGCGCGCAGCACCCTTCGGCTCCTGGAGCGCAGCGCCGAGGGCGATCGGGTGGAGCTCACCATCGCCAGCGGACGCCCCCATCAGATCCGCATCCACTGCGCCGCCATCGGCGCCCCCCTGCTGGGCGATCCCCTGTATCTGCCAGGGGGGGACGCCAGGGCCGACGCCCTGCCAGGGGAGGGGGGCTACCGGCTGCGGGCCCAGCGGCTCGCGATCCAGCAGCCCGATGGCTCCCTCTGGCGGCTGGATGCCGATGGGGAGCGGCCCATGCCAGGGTGAGATGGCTCCTGCTTCCCGCCATGTTGCTGCTCGCCTCGGCGTCTCCCGCCCGCCGCCGCCTGCTGGAGCAGGCCGGGGTGCCCCATCGGGTGAAGGTGAGCGGGGTGGATGAGGACGGGATCCAGGATCCCGATCCGGTGCGGCTGGTGCAGCTCCTTGCGCGGGCCAAGGCGGAGGCCGTTCGGGACCGCCTGGAGGCTGGGGATGGGGAGATCCGCGGGGTGCTGGGATGCGATTCCCTTCTGGTGTTTGAAGGAGAGGTGTTTGGCAAGCCGGGCGATCCCGCGGAGGCCTTGGCCCGCTGGCGCCGCATGGCTGGGGGTTGGGGAGAGCTGCACACGGGCCATTGCCTGCTGCGTTGGCCTGGTGAACCCCGGGAGTGGCTCACCACAGTGACCACCCGAGTGCAGTTCGCACCCCTCAGCGAGGCGGAAATCAGCGCCTATGTGGCCAGCGGCGAGCCGCTGCAATGCGCCGGAGGCTTCGCCCTGGAGGGCCGGGGCGGGCTGGTGGTGGAGCAGATCGAGGGCTGCTTTTCCAGCGTGATCGGCCTCAGCCTGCCCCTGTTGCGCCGTTGGCTGGTGGAGCTGGGCTGAGGCCAAACCAGCGGGCCAGGGCCGACACATCCTCGTCCCCATGGCCGGCGTCCATCAGGGTGTCTTCCATGGCGGCCACCGTGCGGCACACCGGCAGCTCCAGCCCGGTGGCCTCCGCGGCGGCCAGGGCGATGGCCAGATCCTTGCGGTGCAGGGCCAGCCGAAAACCGAGGGGAAAGGTGCCCGCCACCATGCCGGCGGATCGGTGCTGCAGGGCCCAGGATCCGGCGGCGCCCCCGGCGAGGGCCTGGCGCAACGCCTCCATCGGCAGACCCAGCCGTTGCCCCAGGGCCATGGCTTCGGCCACCGCCGCGTAGCTCCCTGCCACCAGGATCTGGTTGATGGCCTTGGCCTGCTGGCCCGCCCCCGCCGGCCCGAAATGGGTGATGTGTTTCCCCACCACCTCCAGCAGGGGCCGGGCCCGCTCGAGCGCCTCGGCCTCCCCGCCCACCAGCACCGAGAGCGTGCCGGCCCGGGCGCCCTCCGTGCCGCCGGTGACGGGGGCATCCAGCCAGGCGATGCCCTGCTCCTGGAGGCGCGCCGCCAGGCGAGCGGTACGGTCGGGTTCGATGGTGGAACAATCGATCACCAGGGCCCCCGGCGCCAGGGCAGCGGCGGCGCCCCCATCCCCGAAGAGCACCGCCTCGACGGCGGCGCCATCGCTCACACACACCATCAGCACCTCCGCCCCGGCAGCGGCCTCCGCCGGGCTCGCGCCGGCCCGGGCCCCGGCGGCCACCAGGGGCGCATCCCGCTCCCGGGTGCGGTTGTGCACGGTGAGGGGCACCCCGGCCGCCAACAGATTGGCCGCCATTGGAGCCCCGAGGGCACCGAGGCC
>JBBASA010000050.1:0-10294 GCA_040399515.1 Cyanobium sp.
GCCGGCCAAGGGCCAGCAGTTCGACGACCACTACTTCGGCGCCATCCCCGAGCGGATCCAGGTGTTCATGCAGGATGTGGAGCTCCAGCTCTACCGCCTCGGCATCCCCGCCAAGACCCGCCACAACGAGGTGGCGCCCGGCCAGTTCGAGATTGCGCCCTTCTTCGAGGCGGCCAATGTGGCCACGGATCACCAGCAACTGCTGATGACCGTGCTCAAGAGCACGGCCAAGAAGCACGGCCTCACCTGCTTGCTGCATGAGAAGCCCTTTGCCGGGGTGAACGGCAGCGGCAAGCATGTGAACTGGTCGATCGGCAACGCCACCCAGGGCAACCTGCTGGATCCTGGCAAGACCCCCCACGAGAATCTGCAGTTCCTGCTCTTCTGCGCGGCCGTGATCCGTGGCGTGCACAGTTACGGCCCCCTCATGCGGGCCGCCATCGCCACCGCCAGCAACGACCACCGCCTCGGGGCCAACGAGGCGCCGCCAGCGATCATGTCGGTGTATCTCGGCAGCCAGCTGGAGGATGTCTACAACCAGATCAGGAGCGGGCGGCTGGAGGGATCGGCCCAGACGGCCCTGATGTCGCTGGGGGTCGACACCCTGCCGGAGCTCAACAAGGATCCAGGCGATCGCAACCGCACCTCCCCCTTCGCCTTCACCGGCAACCGATTTGAGTTCCGAGCTGTGGGCTCTGGCCAGTCGGTGGCGGGCCCCCTTGTGGTGCTCAACACCATCCTGGCCGATTCCCTGCAGTGGCTCTGCGGCGAGCTGGAGGGGCGGCTCAATTCCGGTATGCCCCTGGAGGAGGCGGCCTTCGCCGTGCTCAAGCTCACCATGGACCAGCACGGTGCCGTGGTGTTTGGGGGAGATGGTTACTCCTCCGATTGGCACCGGATAGCGGTGGAGGAGCGGGGTCTGGAAAATCTCTGCACGAGTGCGGATGCCCTGCCTGTGTTGGAGCGGCCCGAGATCCGCGACCTGTTCGAGCGGCAGGGGGTGCTCACGCCCACGGAGCTGGAGAGCCGCTTTGAGGTGTATGCCGAGCAATACATTCTCGCCATTGAGGTGGAGGCCAAGCTGGCCTTGCGCATTGCCCGCACCCAGATCTATCCAGCGGTGTCGGAGTTTCTGGCCAGGCAGGCCAGCTCCCTGCGCGATCAGGAGAGCATCGGCCTCCCCGTGGACCGCAGCCTGGTGAGCAAGGCCGCCGACCTCAGCCAGCAGCTTCTGCAGAAATGTACCGCTCTGGAGGAGGCCCTCCATCACCCCCCCCACGATGTGCACGGCCACATGCGCCACTGCGCCGACACCCTCATGCCCCTGCTCGGGCAGCTGCGGGAGGCGGCGGATGGGCTGGAGGTGATCGTTGCCGACGACCTCTGGCCCCTTCCCACCTATGGCGAGCTGCTGTTCTGCCGCTGAGCTGCGTCAGGCGAAGGAGGTGCCCCTCACCCCGCGAAGCGACGGTTCACCTCCGTCCAGTTCACCAACGACCACCAGGCTTCGATGTAGGCGGGCCGCCGATTCTGATACGTCAGGTAGTAGGCGTGCTCCCACACATCGAGGCCCAGCAGGGGGGTGCCGCGCTCGATGCCTGGCAGATCCATCAGGGGATTGTCCTGGTTGGCGGTGCTGGTGATGGCCAGCGTGCCATCGGGCTTGCGGATCAACCAGGCCCATCCCGAACCGAACCGGCCAGCCGCCGCCTGGGTGAACTTGCTCTGCATGGCGTTCAGCGAGCCGAAGCTGCCTTCGATGGCGGCTAGCAGCTCTGGAGAAGGAGCCCCTCCCTGCCCCACAGGGGCCATGGCAGCCCAAAACTGGCTGTGGTTCCAATGTCCGCCGCCGTTGTTCCGCACAGCCACTGGAAACCGGGAGATCTGGCCCTGCAGGTCCTCCAGGCTGAGATGATCCAGGTCAGGGTTGGCCTTGATCTGGCCGTTGAGGTTCGCCACATAGGCGCCGTGATGCCGGTCGTGGTGAAGGGTCATCGTGGTGGCATCGATGGCCGGCTCCAGGGCATCTGTCCCGTAGGGCAGGGGCGGCAGGCTGAAGTTGGCCCAGGCGGGGAGGGCCGCGCCCAGCATCAGCAGAAGGGCCACCAGCGGGGCAAGCCAAGGCCTGGGGGAAGGGAGCGGGGGCATGGGTGGGAACAACCTCAGGACCGCCAGCTTGCCGGAGCGCCCGCGCCACTCAACGGCCGATCAGGCGCCGCATACTGCCTAAAAACACTTCCATCGAGCTGATGGCCAGCACCACACTGAGGAGATTCACCACCCATCCCAGCAGATAGAAGGCCGGCACCCATCCAGGGACCACTGCTCCCTGCAGGGATGTCAGCAGGTAGTCGAGGGCCCCATCGAGCATGGCGAAGAGCGACGCCGCGAACATGGCCAGGGAGGCCTCCAGGATGGGCTGACTCTCGGGATGATCGCAAGGCCGGTAGCGCGCCAGGTTGATCTGAAAGTTGGCCACGAGAAACAGCACCGCGAAGACCGTGATCTGCGTGAGCTGCCGCTGGCTCGCCACCTCCCTGGCCTCCAGGACGAGGTAGGCCAGGGCCACCCCCCAGAGGAGCAGCCGCAGAATGGGGATGCTCCACCGTTGCAGCTGGAGAAGCCAGGTCCCCCTCCCTGGTGAATCCATTCGGACTGCTGAGAACGTATGTGTGCTTAAAGCGTAAGTTGCCTCAATCCAAGGATTCCAACCAGGCTCCGCCGATGGCGCCGCATCTGCTGCTCCTGCTCTTGGGGCTTGCAACCACCATGGCTTCCCCCGCAAACAGCCGAACCCTGCAGGGCACCGTGCTCTCGATTGGGGACGGCGACAGCCTTCAGGTGTGGCAGGCGGGCCGTGCCCTGAAGGTGCGCCTGGCCTGCATCGATGCCCCCGAACTTCGCCAAAGCCCCTGGGGGGCCCAATCCAGAAGCCTTCTGCAGCAGCGCTTGCCGGTGGGCCGTGAGGTGAAGCTCGACGTCAAAGATACCGATCGCCATGGACGCACCGTCGCCGAGGTAACCAGTGACATGAACATTGGCCTGGTTCTGGTGGAGGAGGGGCAGGCTTTTGTGTCTCAGCGTCACCTCCACCACTGCGAGGCCCGGCAGTATCAGGAGGCGGAGGGGCATGCCAGGCGGCGGCGCATAGGGATCTGGCGGGTGTCAGGGGGCATCACCCGACCCTGGATCTTTCGCCACCGCCGGGGCCATGCGCGATCGATACTGACCTCCATCCCCTCCATCCCCTCCAGGCTCGGCTGAGTCAATGGCCCGTCTCCTCCACCACCGCCTTGAGTTGCAGACGACCGGCTCCTTCTGCTGCCACGACATCACACCGGAGCTCCAGGCCCAGATCGATCGCAGCTGCATCCGTGACGGCCTCTTGGTGGCCGTGGGCCAACACACCACCACCGCTCTGGCCCTCAATGAAAACGAGGAACGGCTGTTCAGCGACATTCAGCGCTTTTTCCTGGACCTGGCCCCGCCCGATCGCCCCTGGCTCCACAACGATCTCCATCTGCGGCAGGGCATCCCTCCCGATGAACCGCGCAATGCCCACGCCCACCTCATTGCCCTGATGCTGGGCAACCAGCTCACCCTCCCTGTGGTGGAAGGGAAGCTGGGCCTGGGCCGCTGGCAATCCGTGCTCCTGGTGGAGCTGGACGGGCCGCGCCATCGGGAGGTACTGCTGACCTTGTTGGATGGCCAGGGTTAAACCGGCGTGACATCTCGCACGGTTTCAAACAGGTCGATGTCCCAGGCCACGAGGTCGCGGCGGATGGCATCCGCCCGGGATCGGGGGAGCAATCGGGCCAGATCTTCCCCGGTGATCACTCCCCTGAGGTCTCCATCCTCTTCCCGCAGGAAGGCAAGGGCATGCCAGGCCAGAATCGCGGCCCCCACGGCCGTGGGGTAGGAGATATAGGTGGCACCTGCGTAGGGACTGCCCAACAGGCCCCGGTAGCGGAGGTAGCTGAGGCCAACGGTTTCAACGGTGACCTGCCGGTCGTTGCGCACATTTTCCGCGTAGCGAATCTCTGCAGCAGCAGCGAAATGGGCCCTGCGGATCACGCCGCTGCGCAGATACTCCTCAATGCGCCTGGGTTTGTTCATGCCCGGCAGGATGGCCTGCACCATCGCCTCCACGGTGAGTTCGCTCTGCTCGGGGAGGGTGCGCTTGGAGAGAAGGTTGAGCTTGAACAGGGCCTTCACCAGCTCCACCTCTGACCCCCCGGTGTAGACGCCGATGGATTCAATCTCGGGGAAGGAGCGATGCAGCGAAAGCAGCTCTTCTTGGTAGAGCGGATATTGGCGAGTGGCCTTGACCTCCCCGGGGAAGTGGTGCTCCCGGGCGGCGCTGAAGGGCTCCAGCACCTGAACGCGACCATCCCGCAGCAGCCGGGGCCGCTCCGCCAGCTCCTCCAGGGCAACCAGGGGTGACCAGGAAAACACGATCTCATCGGCGTCGATGTCCTCCAGCAGATAGAGATCCACGCTCTCGATCTCCAGATCCCGGCGGTGGGCGCTGCGCAGCTGATGAAGACGCAGACCGATCAGGAAATTGGTGACCCCTGGGGAGATGCCGAGGTTGATCAGGGCGGTGCGGCCCCCCTCGCGATAGGCCTGCTCAACGCCGTACTGGGAGAAGGTGAGGCTGCGCTCGGTTTCGGCGTCGTACATGTCCGAGGCCAGATCCACCACATGGGCTTCGAGCTGCAGGCCCAGCTGCAGCAGCTGGCTGTTGAAGCCAGGGTGGGCAGCATTCACCAGCACATGGGCGCCGGCCAGACGGGCCAGCTCTGGAGCGGTGCCATCGAATAGGGGGGCGAAATCGGGCAGGCCGACAAAATCAATGCGATCGAACAGACGCTCGGCGTGGAAGAGGGCATCGCGGGCCAGGTCGACATTCAGCACCACCACCACAAACCGCAGGGGCACCTCATCGCGTTCCGCAAGTTCCGACAGGCAGATGAGCATGGAAGAGCCCACGGCACCGAGCCCAAAGAAGGCGATGGTCAGCGGACCATCAGGGGCTGCGCCAGGTGAAGTGGCAGCTGGGGCGGGGGTGGAGTCCATGAGCTCCTGAGAGGGTGACATCCTTCCTACAGGACCGGTTCCATGAAGAAAAGCCGCGGAGGCCCATCGGGCCGCCTGCAGCTCGCCAGGCTTAGGCCATGAGTCTCATGCACTGCCCTCTCTGCATCGGTCTGGCGTTGTTATCCATCGTCAGAGCCGCCTCCCATCTGGTGTTGGTGGGATTGCGCCTTGCCCCCCAGGCCAGCGGTGTCACCGAATCCCCTCAACCCTTGGGAGGCATCTGAGCCTTTGGGGTCCATGCTGTAGAAGCAAAAAGCCGCCCGAGAGGGCGGCTGAAGAGGCACGAAAGGTTCGGCGGAACGACCTTTCCGAGGCTGGAGTTACCAGCGCTGGCCACCGCCACCGCCACCGCCACCACTGCGGGGCTCAGCTTTGTTGACGCGGATGTTGCGGCCCATCCACTCGACGTCCTGAAGATCATCGATGGCCTTGGTTTCTTCCACCGCTGAAGCCATGTCAACGAAGGCAAAACCGCGCTTACGGCCGGTGTCCCGATCAAGGGGAAGGGTGCACTTGCTCACGGAGCCGTATTCCGCAAACAAACTTTTGAGATCTTCCACTTCGGCATCGAAGGAAAGATTACCAACGTAAATAGTCATGAAAATGAAACGGTATGGACCGATTCGTCGAAATCCCTGGAGAAAGTCGCTGGCCTTGGTGGAGAAGTCTTATGGAGCTCGCCGCACTGGGACAAAACCCGCTGAAGAGTGTTCGTTGAATCGAATTAACCCTACAGCAGGGGGGGCGCTCGCCAGACCGTCCCTTCTCCTGGCGGATCACCGCCTCAACTCGATGGGGCAGCTCAGCTCCGATCCCGACCCAGCAGCAGGTCCCGGGCTCCATTCACCCGTTGCATGTTGTGGTTCTCGCCGCCCCGGTCGGGATGGTGCTCCGCCGCACATCCCTTCCAGGCCTGGTTCACCTGGGCTTCCGTCAGACGTCCGGAAAGGGGCAGGTGGAGCTGCTGGCGAGCGAGGATCGCCTCGAGATCGGGGTGCTTTCCCAAGGGGCCCCAATCCGCCTTGCTCAGGGCTGAATGGCGCTTCCCTGCCCCCTTGCGCTTGCCACCCTTCCCCGCTCTGGGGCCTCCAAACCCCTTCTGCTCCTGGGGCTCTGCCTCGGAATCCCGTGCTCGGGATTGCCGACCATTTATGGCCAGCCAGCCTTTAGGTAGCTCAAGGGTGGTGGGTGACATGGGGGTTTCGTTTGACCCCCATTCTCCCGCACCAAAGCGGACTGGGGTCTGCAGCAACAGCAGGGGGTCAGGTTCCAGGGGGAATCAACATCCAGCAGATGGAGATCGCCGCACCGCTGAAGGCCACCATCACCAGGGGCCAACTGCTGTCAAGAACTTCAAGACGTCGCCGAAGATTTTCCTGGGCCGTGCCCTCCTCCAGCGACTCCATCGAGGCATAGCGGCGACCGATCCAGATCACGAGAACGAAGGCCACAAGGGTCACCACATAGGCCACCACATACACCTGATCCAAAAAGGTGAGAAAAGGCAGGGCGGGCAGTTCATCGCGGTAGGACTGCTGGAGGAATACCAGGGTCAACAGCACCGTGACAGGAATGCTGGCCCGGGCGTCCTGCTCATCGGGCCGCACCTTGAACACGAGCAAGACCATGGCCAGCAGCACCGCCAGGGGAAGCAGCAGCCGCCAGAAGGAGGCCCAGGAGGAGGTACCGAAGGACGTTTCAAAAAGCACCAGGCTGTAATCCAGCTCCGAACCACCCCTGCCAAACGTGCTCGCGTAGTGGTGTCTGTACTCGGCGATCGACCAGCCCTGGTTGAGCCAGCCGATGATGTGGGCAAACAGCCCCATGCCGCTGTCTCGAATATCCGGTTCCAGGCGGAGTTCTTGGTAGGTGAGCCCGCCATCAACGTCGTCGACCTCGAAGGCCAGAGGAAGGCTCACACTCATGAAGGGGTAGTGCCGGAAACTGGCCTTGTCGACGTAATACCTGCCCCGGAAGGAGAACAACTGGTAGTAACTCCCATTGGCGAGGCGTTCGGGTACCTCCCCCACGGGCTCCAGCTGGGGAGGTGCATCCGTGATCAGGGTGTTGAGCAGGCTGAAGCGCTGCTCGATGGTGGTGCCCTTGGTTTCCAGATAGCGCTGCAGAGGCTCCTGCCAGATCATCCAGATAAAGCCGCTGGCGGCATAACTGGGGATGCCCAGCTCCAGCTCGGAGGTGGTGTTGGCGTAGATCCCCACTTTCACGTGATGGGTGGCCGAGTCGAGCTCCTCCTGGTCGGTGCGGGCCTCGTCATCGCTCAGGAGGGTGCCGCGAAGGGTGCTCCAGCCACTGGGGGGCAGCTGGCTGGGATCCGTGTTCAGAGCTCGGGCCGAGGCGGCAAGGCGCAGGTTGTCGCGACTGCGCACTTGGCTGACATCAATCCGGCTGATGGCCATCAAGGCCAGAATCATCGCCAGCACCACCGCCACGATGGCCAGAATGTTCCAGCTCTTCTGCTTCCGCACCGGCTGGTTACAGAGGTTCGGTGCGAGATTAGGGGGGCGGGGTGGCCTGGCACTGCTACCGCTGATGCTGGCGCCATGGATGGCGTCTTCGACCCCGTTGGAGAAGTCACTGCAAAGGGCGCTACCAACAGGTCAGGCGGACATCGTGGTCGGCCAGTCGGCTCCATTCAGCGGACCCTCCTCCCGCACAGCCAAGGAATTCCGGGACGGAGCACTCGCCTGGTTTTCAGAGGTGAACCGCGGCGGCGGCATTCATGGCCGCCGGGTGAGGCTGGTGAGCCTGGATGACCGCTATGACCCGAAGCTGACCGTGGCCAACACCCGACAGCTGATCGATCAGGAGCGCGCCATTGCTTTGTTTGGCTTCTTTGGCACAGCGAATTCAGAGGCGGTCTTGCCCCTTGTGGAGAAGGTGGGGATCCCTTTGGTGGCTCCACGTACCGGGGCCCGCTCGCTGAGGGAGCCCATCCGCGCCATGGTGTTCAACCTGCGGGCCAGCTACCAGGCGGAGATCGATGTGATCGTCGATCAGCTGGTGCGCGATGGCCGTCACAAGGTTGCTGTGGTTCGCATCCAGGATGCCTTTGGCGAGGACGGTCTGCGGGCCACCCAGGCCGCCCTGGGCCGCCATGGCCTGAAGCCTGTGGCGGTCGCCGGTGTGACGCGCAACACAAGGAAAACGTTGGAGACGGCCAGGCAGATCCACGCCGCCCACCCCAGCGCCGTGCTGATCATCAGCACCTTCACAACCTCCGCCGCACTCACCAGGGATCTGCAGAGCCTCGACAGCGAGGCCCAACTGATGAATCTCTCGCCTGTCGATGTGGAGGGACTGCAGGACGCCCTGCCTGGCGGCCAGGCCAACGGGATCGGGGTCTCCCAGGTGGTGCCCTTCCCCTGGAGCAGGCAGGTGCCGGTGGTGAGGGACTACCAGCGGCTCCTTCGCCAGCAGCAGCACAGTGCCCACTACAGCTTTACCAGCATGGAGGGTTTCTTGGCGGCACGCTTGCTCACGGAAGCCCTGGAGAGGGCAGGTGCCAACCCGGGCCGCACCACGCTAAAGGCCGCTTTTGAGAGCATGGGCCAGCTCGATCTGGGCGGTTTCCGGATCACGATGGGCCGTGGCGATCACCAGGCCAGCGACTTTGTTGACATGACCTATCTGGGCGCTCAGCGATGGGGCCCCTGAGCTGCTTGCCAATCCAGCCAGACCTGGTTCAGGTCGGCCCTGAAGGCCCCCAGAGCCACAATGACTCCTACTCAACACCTTCAAGGTCGCCAGGATGTCGCAGCGCTTCACCTTCCGCTCCGGCTGGGTAGCGAAGATCGGTGCGAAATGGGGAAGGCGAAGCGGCCTCGCATTGCTGCCGCTGATGTTGGTGCCGTTGATGGCGGCCTCAAACCCAGAGGTTCCCCAACCCCGTCCGAGGGCAGCAGGGGCAATGGAGACGGAACCTTCTGAGATTGTGCTCGGCCAATCGGCTCCGTTCAGCGGCCCTTCCGCCCAGCTGGGCCTGGATTACCGCGATGGGGCCATGGCCTGGTTCAACGATGTGAACCGCCGTGGCGGCATCCATGGCCGTCGGCTGCGGCTCGTAAGCCTGGATGATCGCTACGAACCTTCCCTGACCGATCAAAACACCCGGCAATTGATCAATGGGGATCGGGCCCTTGTGCTCTTCGGCTATGTGGGCACCCCAACGGTGAAGGCCATTCTGCCGATGGTGGATCAGGCCCAGATCCCCCTGGTGGCTCCCCTCACCGGTGCGCGGCTGCTGCGCCAACCGTTTCGCCCCATGGTGTTCAACCTGCGGGCCAGTTACCAGGCGGAGGTGGATCAGATGGTCAATGCCCTGGTGCGCGATGGACGTCACCGGATTGCGGTGCTCCATCAGGAGGATGCCTTTGGGGAGGATGGTCTGCAGGCCACCAGAAGCGCCTTGGCGCGCCATGGCCTGAAGCCCGTGGCGATCGCCGGCGTGCGGCGCAATTCCACGGCCACTGAGGCTGCGGCTCGGCAGGTGAAGCGGGCTGATCCCAGTGCGGTGGTGATCATCAGTGCCTATCCCAGCTCGGCGGCCTTCAGCCGCGACCTGCACAACCTCGGCAGCACGGCCCAGCTGATGAATGTGTCGTTTGTGGGCACTGGCGCCCTACAGGATGCTTTGCCGGGGGGCCAGGCCAGTGGCATCGGCGTGAGCCAGGTGGTGCCCTTCCCCTGGAATCGGCAGGTGAAGGTGGTAGCGGACTATCAGCGGCTGATGCAGCGCCAGCAGCGCCGGGCCCACTTTGGTTTTTCCAGCCTGGAAGGGTTCCTGGCGGCCCGCTGGCTCACCGCCGCCCTGGAAAAGGCGGGGCCCAATCCCACGCGCCAGCGGCTGGTGGCCGCCTTTGAGAGCTTGCCCGAATTGGATCTGGGGGGCTTCCGGCTCAAGCTGGGCCCTAAGGATCACCAGGCCAGCGACTTCGTTGATCTCACGTATCTGGGCGCCCAGCGCTGGGGACCCTGACAACTCATAAGCCCGGCTGATCCATGCCATCGGGACCGCTGATGGCCATCGGGCCCCTCCGTCCTCACGATCCCGCAAGATTCCGTTACATTAAATGGGCCGGTGAAAGCCGTGCCCTATTTCCGCCCTCTGGGCATCTCCAACCGTTCTCATGACAGCCACTCTCCAACAGCGCTCCGGCGCTTCGGCGTGGAACCA
>JBBASA010000051.1:0-9820 GCA_040399515.1 Cyanobium sp.
TGGCGAGGCGTCGGCGCAGGTTGTTCTGGTCGCTGGCGAGGGCATCGGTGATGGCGGTGCGGCGTTGCTGGAGGGTGGCGTTGGCCTGGCTTGGTGGAGGGGGGATGAGTGCGTTGAGGCTGTCGATGGTGGAGGCGGCCTGGAGGCGCTTGGAGATGAGCTGCTGCTGGTTCTGGAAGGCCTGGAGGCGTGAACGCTCGGCGGCGTGGAGCTCAAAGGCGAAGGAGCCAGCGGCGAGCAGCTCGAGGGGCAGCACGGCGAAATAGAGAAGAGCCATGAACGAGCAGAACCGCTGGAAGCGGATCCGGCCGCGTTGCCAGCTGTCTCCCATAAGGGGGTGGATCACCTGGGCGATCAGGCGCAGGCAGGCGGCGGTGATGGCGATGGGTGCATTGGCCATCAACACCTCGGCGGCATTGAGGTACCAACGCGAGCTGAGGAGCTGAAGGGGGAGCGAGGAGGCAACGATTGCGGAGGCGTAGATGACCATCAGCAGCCGGGCCGCCTGCCGCAGGCGCACGGAGAGGAGGAGGGCCTGCTGCCACTCGCGCAGGGAGGGCAGCAGCGGTTCGTCGGTGGTGCTGGTGGGCGGGGTGGTCATGGGCGACCAGGAAGGATGGCGCTCGCGTTGCCACCGCCGCCCCCGCCAAAACCATCCTCGAAGGCATCAGGCCCTGCGTAGATCTGGGCGTCGGCGAGAACGTTGGTGTAGTCGTTGTCGTCAGCGGATGTGAGGGCTGTGGTGATGGCCGAGGCCGGTCCAGGGGCGAGGAGAGCCGGGGCGAGGAGAGCCGGGGCGAGGAGAGATGGGCTGAGACGAGCAATGGTGTTGATCGTTCGCTTCTGATTCCGAACAGATGCCAAATGTGTATCGTCAAAAACCTTCTTTTTAAAAGGGTTACAAGCGATTTGGCTCAAATGGGTGAAAATTGGTTTTGGAGATGGGGATATGCGCATCATATTTGCCCCATTAGGGCCGTAACCTACAACCTCATCAGGGCTGGCCATGGCCGGCGGTACCTCAGCGCAGAGCAATCCCTGTCGCACTGACACCCTGCTTCTGAGGGGTCAGCGGGCCCTGGAGCGGCGGGATTGGCCACAGGCTGTCGAGGTTTTTGCCCAATTGGTGCAGGTCGAGCCCGGCGTGGTGCAGGGCTGGCTGGGGCTGGGGATCGCGGCCCTGGAGCAGAAGCGCTTTCGGCTGGCCGGGCAGGCCCTGGAGCAGGCACGCAGCCTCGCGCCCGCTGATCCCTATGTGGCCGCCAACCTGGCGGGCCTGCTGCGGGTGCAAGGCCGCAGTGCCGACGCCCTGGCCCTGGTGCAGCAGGCTAGTGACCAACTGCCGGATGAGCCGCTGGTGCAGCTGAACCGCTGGTTGCTGGAGCAGGACCTCGGTGCCCTCGAGGCTGCCGCCGAGGGCTACAGCGCCCTGCTCCGCCGGTGGCCCCAGATGGCTCAGGTGCACTACCACCTTGGCCATGTGCGGCTGGTGCAGGGCCGCCTGGATGAGGCGGCAGCTAGCTTGCACCAGGCCCTTGAGCTCCAGCCCGGCGATGCCGCCGCCCATCAGGCCCTGGTGGGCCTGCATCTGCAGCGCGGCGAGGCGGAGCTGGCCCTTCAGCGGCTGGAGGCCCGCCGCCGGCAGCGCCCCTACGACGGCTACGACCTGGCACTGCGCTGTATCGCCCTGCGCAACCTCGGCCGCGCCGCGGAGGCAGCCCCCCTCGACGACACCGCCGCCTGGCTGGGCGTTCACCGGCTGGAGCAGGCACCGGAGGGCTGGAGCAGCGTGAGCGCCTTCAACGCGGCGATCCTCGAGTACGTGCGCCAGCACCCGGACCTGGGGGAACACCACGGCCAGGCCACTCGCAACGGCCGCCGGATCGAAAACCTCCTGGAGAACGCCTCCGAGCCGATCCCGCCGCTGGCCTGGTGGATCCTGGAGTGTCTGCGCGGCACCCTCGAGGCCCTGCGCCAGCGGCCCCATCCGCTGGGCCGGTTGATCGATGGCGCCCTGGAGCTGCGGGGCTGGGCGGTGCTGATGCACGAGGGCGGCTATGAAACGCCCCACCTTCACCCCAGCGGTTTGCTGAGTGCGGTGTACTACGCCGCCGTGCCTGAGGTGGTGCAGTGCAACGACGACGAAGCTGGCAATCTGTGCTTCGGGGTGCCGGATCCGATGTTTCCCCTGACGCAACCATTGGCAGCGCAGAGCGTCACGCCGCAGCCGGGCCTGTTGGTGATCTTTCCCTCCTGGCACTGGCACCACACCGTGCCGTTCTCCAGTGAACAGCCGCGCCTCAGCCTGGCGTTCGATCTGTTTCCCCAGGCGCCCGCTCCATGATGGCCTCTTGTGGCTCCCCACGGTCTTGCCCTCCATGTCTCCCGATGATTTGAGCAGGGACGCTGCCGCAGGGGAGGCTCCCTCTGCAGGGGAGTCCCAGTCAGCCGCTGAGGTGTTTGCGCGGCTCAAGGCGTTCAGCGAGCGCCTCGGGCCGGTCTACGGCACCGAAGACTGGCCGGTGTTTCTCTACGCCCTGGTCAAGATGCAGGCGCCACTGAACGTGGTGGAGCTGGGCACGGGGCTGGGGGTCACGGCGCTGTGGGTGGCCCAGGCCCTGAAGGAGATCGGCGCCGGCAAGATCTGGACGATCGACAACGGCCAGGATTGGCCTGAGATCCTGGGCCACTCGGCCGAGCTGTTCACACCTGAGCAGCGGGCGCTGGATTTCGCCGGCTACATGGCCGATCTGATTGCGCAGTTCGGCCTGGAGAAGCATCTCGAGTTCATTGGCCGTGCCATGCCGCCGTACCCGGCGATGGGGCAGAAGCTGGATCTGCTGTTCTCCGACTTCCGCCATGGGCCGAACGACATCCTGGCGATCCTGGGGCACTTTCTGCCGCAGATGGCTGCCAGCAGCTCGGTGTTCATCGACTCCGCCTCCACCTCGTTTCCCTCCTATGCGCTGCTGGAGCTGCTGGTGCCCCAGCTGAACGGCGGCAAGGTGCCGCTGATGTTGCTAGATGCCACCCCCGCCGAGCAGCAGGAGGCGCTGCGGGAGCAGGTGCGCGGCAGCCGCTACACGCTGATGCACATGGTGGAGCGCAAGGCGCGGGTGCAGAACAGCACCGCCTGGCTGAAGATCGAGCCGGTGGATCTGCGGCCCTATCCCGCGGCGCCGTTCCACTGATGTGCCCTTGGATCAGGCCGCCTTGGGTGAGCCGACGCCACCCCCACCGAAGGCGGCAGCTCAGGGCTCGATGGCAATCAAACGCCGGATTTCATCGCTCACAAAACCGATCAGGGAGGGGTTGCGCGCACCGGGCAGAGCAGCCGCTGACCACGATTGGTTCACTGCCGTTCAGCCCGAATCACCATTTGAAGGGGCCTGGCGTCGAGCACGGCCTGTTCTGGGTCTGCGCCCAGGCGTGTGGCGAAGGCTCTGATGTGTTCAAGCACTAGTGATTCGGCCTGGTGGGGGAAGATCCGTGGCTGGCAGCTGACGATGCGAAAGCCGTTGTCTTGAAACAGGCTTGCCATGGTGGTGGGGGTAAACCAGCGCAGATGTGTGCGATCAAGGAGACCGCTCTCCTCGTAGATGAACTGGCCGAGGCAGAGCCGTGCCTGAAGACTCCAATGCTGTGCGTTGGGAATGCAGGCGCAGACCACCCCACCCGCTGGGAGTAGCCCGTGCACCTTGCGCAAGACCTGCCAGGGATCGCGGAGATGTTCGAGGCTGTCCCCGAAGACCCAGCACTGAGCCTGCAGCAACGGCGCCAAAGCGGGGTCGTCGATCAAAAGCTCCACATCCCCGACAAGCACCTGCTGACAGTGCTGGCGGGCTACTTCGGCGTAGGCGGGGTCAATTTCGATGCCTAGCCAGTGGGCCTCGGGATGGCGATTGCGGTAGGCCTGGGCCATGGCGCCAGTACTGCATCCCACTTCAACCAAGCGATCAGCTGTTGGCAGCACTGCCAGAAGATCAGGGTTGGCTCGATCGTGGGCTGGGGTCTGGGCTGCCATTGGCTATGGATTTGCCGCTCCTTTCCAGTGTGCATGGTGGATGCGCAGGGTCTAGGTGGATCTGGCGGTTAGCAGGTGTCTGGCCTTTGCTCGCCTGTTCGTCACCCTTCAATCGAGATGAGCCTGCGGATTTCATCGCTCACAAAACCGATCAGGGAGGGGTTGCGCGCACCGGGCAGGGTGATCACGTCGTAGAGCTCATCGACCAGACCCTCAAAGCGAATCCAGTGCACGGCATCGCCACTGCGCAGGTCGACGACTTGAATGCCGCAGCGGGCTTCCACATTGCGCTGGGCCAGGGCGTCGTCGAGGGGCAGGCCGGAGAAGGTTTTGTTGTGGCGGGCCTTGGAGGTGCCGAGCAGGGCGTAATCACCGTGGAAGGCCACACCGCGCAGGTAGCCGGCGCAGAAGGTGAGGGGCTCGAAGCGGCCGCTGGCGAGATCGATGCTGCCGAATTCACCGCTGCCGGAATTGCACAGCCACAGCCGACCCCTGTACCAGCGGGGGGAATGGGGCATCGAGAGGCCGCCGGCCACGATTTCGTTGGATTCGACATCGACCACGAGCCCACCATCCCGGCGGCGTTCGCGCCAGCCATCGGCGGCATCGGAGTTGCTGACGGCGGTGACAAAGGCGGGTTGGCCATCGCGCATCGCCAGGCCGTTGAGGTGGCAGCGATCTTCCGCCGCCAGGCGTGAGATGAAGGGGGGCTGCCAGAGGGGCCTAAAGCTGTGGCTGGCGCTGGTGGTGGCGAGGCAGGAGAAGAGGGTGTTGACGAACACCAGCTGGCCGCCACTGTCCACCCCCATGTCGTGGATGTCGCAGTCGCCGGTGGTGTAGCTGAGCTGGGGCACATAGAGGCGGTCGTGGCCGTCGGCCTGTTCACCGGGAGCGAGCATGTTCTCGAAGCGCCACACCTGATAGAGGCTGCTCATCCAGAAGCCGTTGCCGTCGGCGCTGGGGCAGAGGCCCATGCAGCGGTTAAAGGTGCGCTCGAACACGGCCAGTTCGCCGTTGGCCTTGAGGCCCAGGGCGAACAGCTTGCCGATCTGATAGGTGGTGAGGGCGATCGAGAGCTGCTGCTCCGCCAGCCAGGCCAGCAGCTGCCGGGAGGTGGTGATCTCGAAGCTGGGCTGGGGGGCGGTCATGGCGGAGGGCGTCGGGACGGAGGCGGTGGCTGGGGGTGGGGCAGGAGGAGGGTCCAGCCACTTGCGCTGGTAGCGCTCGCAGCAGCGCTGCCAGGCGGGGCTGCCAGCGGTTCCACCGCTGGCGTGGACCAGGGGCAGGGGCCAAACCCCCAGCCGCAGCCCGGCTGCCAAGGCCTGGCGGCAGACATCCAGGTCGTAGAAATGAAAGTCGAGCTCCGGATCAAAGCGCACGCCCGCCGCCTGCAGCACCCCCGCCCGGGCTGCCAGCGCCACCCCATCCAGCAGGGCCGCCGGTGCGGGGCTCGGACCGAACTGGGTGGCGCGGTTGCGGCATTCATCGCCGTGGTGAATCGACCCCACCAGATGGGGATGGTCCCAGGCGCCATCGCCCGGTCGCAGCCACCAGCACACCTGCCCCGGCAGCCGCCGACCATTGCCGGCCACGCCGACTAGATCGAAGGTTTCCAGGGCTTCGTTCAGCAGCGGCACCAGCGGCAGCTCGCCCAGCCAGACGTCGTCGTGGCAAAACAGAAGCAGTGCCTCTGGATCGGCCTCCTCCAAGGCGCCGTTGTAGGCCTCCGCCAGGGGCTGGCTGTTGGCCAGGGCCAGCCGCGGCTGCCATTGCCGGTGCACCGGCAGCGCAAGGGAACGGCCCAGCATGGTGTGGCCAAAGCCCTCGCCATCGGCGCGACTGGCGCTCACCAGCAGGGGTGCGGGGGTGGTCATGGGGTTGCCGCGCAGAGAGCTTCCACCTGGGCCAGCCATTGGCGTCGTTGTTGCGGCTGGTGCTGGGCTTTGCTGAGCAGTTCGTGCAGGCAGGCGCAGAGCCGGGCGAGGGATTCCAGCTCGATGCCGGGACGAGCGAGGGAGCTGGCGATTAGGGCCAGATCCGCTGCGATCGCCGTGGCTTCAGGGCCCAGGGATCCAGGGGCCGATGGCCCAGAGGACGGGGTACCCTCCAGCCGCCGGCCCAGGTCGATCAGGGGGTCGATCGTCCCGAAGCCATAGGTTTTCCAGCCGAGCTGCGGGGCGTCGTTGGCCAGTCCGAGGCGGGCCCCCAGCCAGATGGTATGAAACGGCAGCGGCATCGGGGCTCAGGGCTCCGCCGCCAGCAGCCGGCCGCTCTCGCCGGCGCCATGCTGGCGCCACACCCGTCGCAACAGCGCCTGGAAATCGGCGGCGTAGCGGTCGAGATCGGAGAGGCCGCAGCGGGCCATCTGTTCCCGCAGGGCTGCCCGACCCTGGCGCAGCTCTGCCACCTGCCCCGCGAGCTGGCGGACAATCGCCCGATAGCCCTCGTCGTCGCCAGCGATCCAGTCGCTGCGCCCGAGGGTGGTGAGGAAGCTGGCGCCCATGCGGCTCACGAAGTTGCCGCCCCGCAGGCTCACCACCGGCACCCCCATCCACAGGGCCTGGAGGGTGGTGGTGCCGCCGTTGTAGGGGGTGGGATCGAGGGCGATGTCGATGGCGCCATAGCGAAGCATCATCTGCCCCAGCTCCTCCGGGCCCTCCAGGATCAAGCGTTCCGGGCCGATGCCCTCGGCGGCGAACAGGCCCGTGAAGCGCTCCTGCACCGAACGGTCCCCCAGGGAAGGGGCCTTGAGCAGCAGCTGGGCCTGGGGCAGGTCGTGGAGCACCGCTGCCCAGAGGTGGATCGTGCGGGGGGAGAGCTTCATGATGTTGTTGAACGAGCCCAGCACCAGTGGCGCCCCGTTCGGTCGCGGGGGCGGCAGGGGGTAGTCGTCCACCGGGCTCCAGCAGAACACGCTGCCCGGCAGCTGGGCGATGCCTTCACTGAACAGGTGGCCGTGCTCCGCCGGAGTCACCTCCGGATCGCCGATCAGCCAGTCGATGCACGCCAGCCCCGTGGAGTGGGGATAGCCCAGGAAGCTGAGCTGCACCGGTGCCGCCCGCATGGCGAACACCCCCAGACGGTGGCTGGAGGTGTGGCCGGCCAGGTCGATCAGCAGGTCGATGCCGTCGGCCAGGATGCGTTGCTGCAGGGCCGGATCGTCGAGGCGGTCGGCCTCGATCCAGTGGCTCGCCGCCGCCTGGGCTCGGGCGGTGTACTCATCGTGCATCGAACCGGTGTGATAGACGCTCACCGCAAACGACTGCCGATCGAGCCGCTCCAGAAGGGGCAGCATGAACAGGTTCACCGGGTGCTGGCGGTGGAAATCGCCCGACACCAGGCCGAGGCGCAGGGGCCGTTCGGGATCGGGGTCGTTGGTGAAGGTCGGTGCCGTGTTCACGGCCGCCTCAATCGGGGCGCCGAGGCGCCGGTGCAGGTCCGCCACCTCCTCCGGGGTGCGATCGTCCACATAAAGCGATGCCATGGCGATGCTGGAAGCGAGCCGCGAGCCGGGGTCGCCCAGCTCGGCGTAGTGGGCCTCCACGGCGGCCAGGTGGGCGCGGGCATCGCCGCGGCGGCCGGGCATGGCATTGAGCAGGTAGGGCACCTCGGTGTTCGCAGGATCAAGCGCCAGCACCTGCCGGCAGAGCGCCTCGGCCTCGTTCAGCTTATACACCTCCCAGTGCAGCCGCGCTAGGGCGGTGAGGGTGCTGGGGTCGTTCGGGGCCAGGGAGCGGGCCCGCTCCAGCACGGCGACCGCCTCCTGCCAGTAGTTGTGCTCGTAGACCCGCTGGGCTAACAGGCGCAGGAAGCCTGGATTCGAGGAGGCCGAGGCGCGGCTGAAGGCCGCTTCCGCCGCAGCGTGGTTGCCGAGGCGCAGCAGGGCCAAGCCGAGCTGGAGCAGGGAGCCGTGTCGTTGGGGCTGGCGGTCGACCAGGGGCGCCAGGGCTACCACCGCGCCTTCGGCATCGCCGCCGTTGAGGCGCCAAAGGCCGAGCCAGTGGCGGGATTCGCCGGGGATCGGTTCGAGGGCCTCAGCCTGGCCTAGGGCCTTATCTGTAGAAGGGGAGGGGCCATCGTGGAGCCGGGCCAAGTAGAGCCAGCTGAGCCAGTCGCCGGGGCAGTTATCGAGCCAGGCGCTGAGCTGCTGGGCCCAGAGCCGGGCAGGTTCGCCGGCGGGATGGAGCAAGATCGGCTCCTGGTCGGGGCTGGTTTGGCTGAGAGGGAGCAGCCGATCCCGCCAGGTGGGCTGCAGGCGCTGGAGCTGCTGGGCGGCGTAGTGGTGCTGGGGGGCGAGATCAGCGGCGGCGTACTGGTTGGCGAGGGCCAACCAGGCCTGGGGATCGACGGGATCGGACCGCAGCTGTAGCCAGAGAGCGGTGATCTGGTGTGGATGGGTGTGGCTCGGATCGCTCAAGGCAGCCCTGAAGTTGTGATGAAGTTCTGAACGATCAGTTGCTTAAAGTCGAGGTTCCAGACGTTGTAGGTGCCCGAGAGGCTTGAGAAGGTTCCATTGAAGATGAGCGTGCCGGCGTTGGTCCAGGTGCCGTCGGTGACGGTGAGGCTGTCGCCGGTATTGCCGGTGACCACCAACTGATGCCGCTGTTCCGTGGCCGCTAGGCCATAAGTACCGCCCGTTTTGCCGTAGCTGGTGGCAGTGCCGCTGTTGAGCCAGTTGAAGCCAGTGATGTCATCCACATCCCTGGCGGCCATGGAGAGGCTGTTGTTGCCGCTGCCGCTGAGATCAAAGGCCTCGAGCGAGGAGAGGCGTGAGGAGCCGTTGGTGTTGGAGGCCGATTGATTGGCCACATTGGCGAGGTTGAAGTTGAGGCCACTGCCGTCGAAAGCGAGGGTATCGATGCCGCCGCCACCATTGACGCGGGCCAGCTGGGTGGTGTTGCCGCCGGAGCCGAAGGGATTGGCAAGAGCATCCAGGTTGGAGCCGTTGAGCACAAAGCGGTCGTTGCCGCTGCCGCCGAGGAGCACATCGGCACCGCCGCCGCCGGTGATGGTGTCGTTGCCGGCATTACCGGCGATGGTTTCGCTGGCGCTGGTGCCGGTGAGGGTGTCGGCGCCGGTGGTGCCGAGCTGATCGACAAAGGACTGGGAGAAGGCGCCGGTGGTGGAGCCGAAAACCACATAGGAGCGGCCTGCATTGGAGCCCGCTGCCGGATCGCTCTTATCAGCCCCAACGATGAGATCGGCGAGGCCGTCGCCGTTGACATCGCCAGCGGAGGCGGCGCTCCAGCCGCTCCAGTCGTTGGCAGCTTGACCATTGATGACGAAGCCGCCGGTGTTTGTTCCAGCGATGGTGGAGAGGTCGATGGCAGAAAAAGTTGTCTTGCCGAAGACCACATAGGAGCGGCCTGCAATGCTGCCCGCTGCCGGATCGGACAAGGGAGCACCAACGATGAGATCGGCGAGTCCATCGCCATTGACATCGCCCGCGGAAGCGACGCTGCGGCCGCTTATGTCGTCGGCGCATTGACCATTGATGACGAAGCCGCCGGTGGTTGCTCCTGCGATGGTGGAGAGATCGATGGCAGAAAAAGTTGTCTTGCCGAAGACCACATAGGAGCGGCCTGCACCGGAGCGCGATGCCGGATCGCTGTACCTGGCGCCAACGATGAGATCCGCGAGACCATCACCGTTGACATCGCCCGCACTGGCGACGCTGATGCCGCTGTAGTCGGAAGCGCCTTGACCATTGATGACGAAGCCGCCGGTGGTTGCTCCTGCGATGGTGGAGAGGTCGATGGCAGAAAAATTTGTCTTGCCGAAGACCACATAGGAGCG
>JBBASA010000052.1:0-9609 GCA_040399515.1 Cyanobium sp.
CCCCGTTCAAGCTGCTGCTCGTGCGATCCAGAAGGAGGAAGAACGCCAGCACCAGGCCGGGGTACGACCACCAGGCCGCCCCCAGACCCCGCTCCTCACGGAGACTGGTGCGGTAGGCCTTGCTGGCATCGATATCCAGGCAGGGGCTGTGGCAGTGCACACAGGTGCTGCGCTCTCGCCCCTGCTCATCCAGGGTGCGGCAGAGGGATTCCGGCAACCTGCCGCGCGGGCGGAGCACGGGCCTCAACCCCATGAGGATTGCTTCCACCGGCCCCATCGGGCAGAGAAAGTGGCACCAGGTCTTGCCGTCCCAGAGCCAGCCGCTCAACAGGGCGCCCAGGAGGGTGGCGGCAAAGAGCAGGCCAAGGGCCCGAGGGTCATGGTTGACCCACGCCAGTCGCAGGGCCAGCCCGCACACGAGAAGGCCCCACTGCAGGCGCAGGTGATGGCGCCCCAGCCAGGAGAGGGGAGGCACCAGCCTGGGAAAGCCCCGATGCCAACCCAGGGCTCGGGGCAGTTGGGAGACATGGGCCAGGGGGCAGATGCGACGCCAGGGCGCCGTGCCCACCAGCGCAAGCAGAGCCAATATCAGAGGGAGGGTGGTGCCCCAGAACAGCAGGGTGCCGAGGCTGTGGCCGGGGGCAACCGGCAGAAGCAGGGTGCCAACCAGCCACAGCCATCCCCCGAGAAGGAGATGGCTGATCCAGCGGGCTGCCCCCTCAGGAAGGGCAATCAAGGCAGGAGCTTGCGAAGGACTCCGACCTGATCAGGCCCCTTGGCCCTGGCGCCGCTCATGGCTGAGCCGATCACTGAGGTTGCGCAGGCGACGGATCTTGCTGAAGGCTGCGGCAGCCCCGAGAAGAGGCAGGGGGCCCGGCACTGGACTGAACTGGGCCTGGAAGGTGAAATTCACATCGGCTATGGCTGTTTGCTGAATCCAGAGGGTGTAGGGCCCTGCGGGGAGGGATTGCAGAAACGTATTGCCGATGTTGCGAGAGAAGAGGTCGCTGTTCGCGGCTGCGTCGCTGACGCATGCCGAGGAGCCTGTAGGGATAGCGGTGGAGCCCGCATAGCTCAAGGCACAAACGGGTCGGTTGCCCGCGTTACCCGTGCCGAAGTGGGCAAAGGCCAGGGACCCTGGTAGGCCTCCGCTTGCGGGTACGGAGGTCCATTGGCTGCCGGACTGCAGAGCTACAAAACCTCTTTGATCGGTGGAGCTGTAGTCGGTCAGCACAAGGCCTGAGAAGGCGTATCCGTCGGGAACGGTAAACGTCACGTATTGCGCGTCAGGAGAAACGCCCCCCACCGCAGGGCCAATGGGTTGGTTCACAGTGCCACTGATGGTGATGCCCTCCGCCAGGAAAGAAAGAACGGTGGGGTTGTTCTTGTCTGTGCTGAAGGCTGCATCGGCTGGAGCTGTCGTGAAAACGGAGGTGGCGACGGCACCCAGCGCAGCGAAAACGACAGAGAGGGAGGGAGCAATCCTGCGGGTCCTCAGAGCGCGGGGGGCGCCTGGATTCCTCAGCACATCCGAAACCGGAGGTAGAGCCATTGGGATAATTGGAAAAAGAATTTTCAAAGGCCAAAGCCTCATTGGCACAGTAGTCGGGTTTTGGAAACTTTTGACAAGATTGATCTGTATTTGCACATTTCCGCCTCACCCAGATCGCCGCCATTTCCTACCTAGAGCGGGAAAATGTAGCCCTCAATACCAACTCTCAGGCCACCAGCTCCAGGCGGCCCATGGTGCCGAGGGCCATGGGGAGGTGGCGGGCCGAGGCAAAGCCAGCGGCGCGGGCGAGCCGTTCCTGCTCGGGGCCCGTGGGAAAGCGCTGCAGGCTGGCCTCCAAGTAGGCGTAGTGGTCGTGGAGGCCCGCCAGGCCCGCCACGGGCACCACGATCCGCTGCAGGTAGGCCCGCTGAAAGGCCTGGATCCGGGCGGCCTGGGGATCGGCCGAATCGGGCCGGTTGAAATCGAGCACCACGGCCCGGCCTCCGGGGCGCAACACCCGGTGCAGTTCGGCCAGGCCCGCGGCGGGATCGGCCAGGTTGCGCAGGCCGTAAGCCATGGAGGCCCCATCGGCCCAGTGGGCCGGCAGCCCGGTGGCCAGGGCATCCCCCTGGAGCCAGCGCACGGGCAACCAGGGCTGGGCACTCGAGCGCTGCCGGGCCAGGGCCAAGGGGGCCGCCGCCGCATCCAGCCCGACCACCTGCCCGCCCGGACGGAGAGCTGCGGCCAACAGCAGGGCCAGATCTCCTGTGCCGCAGCAGAGATCGAGAAAGCGCTCGCCGGGCCTGGGGGCCAGCCGGGCGAGCACCACCCGTTTCCAGTGGCGGTGCAGGCCGAGGCTAAGCAGATCGTTGAGTTGGTCGTAGCGCGGGGCGATCTCCTCGAAGAGTTCGCGAACGGCGGTGGGCTCCCCTGGCTTCAACGGGAGGGGGCTTTCAGGGGCACCTCTCCGGCCCAGAGCAGGGGGCTGGGGGCTGCCGCCTCAGCCACCGGAGGTGGGGCGGAAAACGCTGCCGAACTGGTGAAGGTGAGCAGCATCACAGTGGAGAGGCCCACGGCGGCGGAGCAGACCATGCAGCCGGCCAGCATGAGAGAAAACTCCTGCCGATCGGTGGCAGCCTGCATGAGGTGGAGCGCCCAGGCCACTAGGGCAACGACGGCAGCCACCATGAAGATGGCCAGCAGACGCATCAGGGGTGGGGGTAACCCAAAAAGAGCAGACACGGCAAGTCTGACGAAGGGTTAAGGATGATTTATTGATGTTAAGCGCTGGACGGGCAGCACCGAGAGCATTCCTACCCATCCCAAAGGATGGTTTCAGGACTCAAGGGGGCGCACCTCCAGCCCGCTCGCAAGCAGATGGGTCTTGATAGCCTCGATGGTGAGCACCCCATCGTGGAGCAGGGAGGCCAGCAGGGCCGCTGAAGCCTTGCCCTCGGTGAGGGCTTCCGCGATGTGCTCCACGCTGCCCGCCCCCCCGGAAGCGATCACGGGCACCTCCACGGCTTCGGCCACCGCCCGGGTGAGCGCCAGGTCGTAGCCTGCCTGGGTGCCATCCCCATCCATGGAGGTGAGCAGGATCTCGCCGGCGCCCCTCCGGGTCACCTCCCGGGCCCAGGCCACCGCATCGCGGCCCGTGTTCTCCCGGCCCCCCTTCACAAACACATCCCAGCCCGGGCTCCCCTGGCGGCGGCGGGCATCGATGGCCACCACGATGCACTGGCAGCCGAAGCGCTCAGCCCCCCGGTCCACCAGCTCGGGATCGCGCACGGCGGAGGAATTGAGGCTCACCTTGTCGGCTCCGGCCCGCAGCAGGGCCGTGATGCTCTCCACGCTGCTGATGCCGCCCCCCACGGTGAAGGGGATCGTGACGGCCTCGGCGGTGCGCCGCACCAGATCCACCAGGGTGTCGCGCCCCTGGTGGCTGGCGGCGATATCGAGAAACACCAGTTCATCGGCACCACTAACGCTGTAGCGGCAGGCCAGCTCCACCGGATCACCGGCGTCGCGCAGGTCCACGAAGTTAACCCCTTTCACCACGCGGCCGTCGGCCACATCGAGGCAGGGAATGATGCGCTTGGCAACCATCGCTGGGAAGGGGGGAGAGGGGGGCCACAACTGATAAGGTTGCTGGGCTTTTTTCCATGCGGTCCATGTCCCAGACTGCCATCACCATCGGCTCCAAGGTCCGGGTGTTGCGCGTGCGCGACCGCATCCCCGCCAACCTGGTGGCTGCCCTGAAGGCCGATCCCACCGGCACGGTGAAGGACTACCGCGTCACCGATGGCAAGGGCATCGGGGTGGTGGTGGATCTCACGGCCGGTGGCTCCACCTGGTTCTTTGAAGACGAGATTGCCCCCGCCTGACCCCCGAGCCGCAGAGGGCCCATCCTTGACTGAACCCCCCGAGACTCCCGAGGGCGACCCAACCCCCACCCCTGAGGCCCCGAAGGCCGGTGGGGCGGCTCGCCAGTTGCTGGGCATGAAGGGAGCGAGCGAAACGAGCTCGATCTGGAAGATCCGCCTCCAGCTGATGAAGCCCGTTACTTGGATCCCCCTGATTTGGGGGGTGATCTGCGGGGCGGCCGCTTCCGGTGGGTTCCAGTGGCGCTGGCCGGATGTGCTGGCCTCCCTGGCCTGCATGTTGATGAGCGGCCCCCTGCTGGCGGGCTACACCCAAACCCTCAACGACTACTACGACCGGGAGATCGACGCGATCAACGAGCCCTACCGGCCGATCCCCTCGGGCGCCATTCCCCTGGGCCAGGTGAAGGCCCAGATCCTGCTGTTGCTGGTGGCGGGGCTGGCGGTGGCCTGGGGCCTCGACCGCTGGGCGGGGCACACCACCCCGGTGCTGCTGATGTTGGCCCTGGGGGGCTCCCTGGTGAGCTACATCTATTCGGCGCCACCCCTGAAGCTCAAGCAGAACGGCTGGCTCGGCAACTACGCCCTGGGGGCGAGCTACATCGCCCTGCCCTGGTGGGCGGGGCAGGCGTTGTTTGGCCGGCTCACCTGGACCACGGCCCTGCTCACCCTGGCCTACAGCCTGGCGGGCCTGGGAATTGCGGTGGTGAACGATTTCAAGAGTGTGGAGGGGGATCGGGCCATGGGGCTGAAATCCCTGCCGGTGGTGTTCGGCACCCAGAGGGCCAGCTGGATCAGCGCGGCGATGATCGATGGGTTCCAGCTGGCCATGGTGGCCGTGCTGATCGCGATCGGCCAACATCGGGCGGCCGTGTTGTTGGTGTTGCTGATCGTGCCCCAGATCACCTTCCAAGACATCTGGCTGCTGCGGGATCCAGTGGCCTTTGACGTGAAATATCAGGCCAGCGCCCAGCCCTTTCTGGTGTTGGGAATGCTGGTGACAGCCCTGGCCATCGGCCACAGCGGCCTGATCCCCTCGCTGCTGTGAGTCAGGTGTCGCCGCTGCCGAAGCGCCTGGGCTCCTTCTGGCCTGCGGCGGCCCTGGCCCTGGGGTTTGGGGGGATCCTGGCCCTGGGGCAGGGGGTGCTCACGATGGGCACCGATTCCCTCCTGCCGGATGTGGGGGGAATCCGCAGTTTCAATCGCCCGGGCACCCTCACCGTGCTCGCCTCCGATGGAACTGTGCTCTTTAAGCAGGGCCCGGCCACGCGGGAAAAGCTGAAACCCGGCCGGATGCCCCTGCTGGTGCAGAAAACCTTCATCGCCGCGGAAGATCGGCGCTTCTATCAACACGACGGCGTGGATGGGGTGGGCATCCTGCGGGCGATCGGCCGCAACATCAGCCAGGGTTCGGTGGAGGAAGGCGCCAGCACCATCACCCAGCAGCTAGCCCGGATGGTGTTTCTCAGCCAAGACCGCACGATCATCCGCAAGGTGAAGGAAGCGGCGCTGGCGGGAAAGATCGAGCGGGAGCTCAGCAAGGAGCAGATCCTGGAGGAATATCTCAACAACGTGTATCTGGGCTCCAGCGCCTATGGGGTGTCGGATGCGGCGTGGGTGTATTTCTCCAAAACGCCCGACCAGCTCACCTTGCCGGAGGCGGCCCTGATTGCGGGCCTGCCGCCCGCCCCCACGGTGTATTCGCCGCTGGTGAATCCCGATCTGGCTCTGAAACGGCGGGCCATCGTGCTGCGCCGCATGCGGGAAGCGGGCTTCATCGATGATCGCCAACTGATGGAGGCCAGCGAGGCCCCCCTGGGCCTGAAGCCCTCCGAACCCAAGTATTTCGCCAATCCGGCCCCCTGGTTCATCAGCTGGATGGAGCAGGAACTGCCGAAGGTGCTCACCAAGGAGCAGCTGGAGGTGGGCGGGCTCACGGTGCGCAGCAGCCTGAATGCCAAATGGCAGGCTGCGGCCCAGGAGGCGGTGAAGGCCCACGCGGGCGGGGGCATGGAGGGGGCCCTGGTGTCGATGGAGCCGGGCACGGGCCTGGTGCGGGCGATGGTGGGGGGGATGGATTGGGAGAAGAGCCAGTTCAACCGGGCCACCCAGGCCCTGCGCTCGCCAGGCTCCACCTTCAAGCTCTTCGCCTACACAGCAGCCCTGCGCTACGGCATGACGCCGGACGACACGATCAGCGCCAAGACCCGTTGCTACAGGGATGGCTGGCCCCCGAAGCGCTTCTGCATTCCGGGCACGGGCGGGTCTATCACCCTGCGGGATGCGGTGGCCCGTTCGGTGAACCCGGCGGCGGTGGCTACGGCGGAGAAGGTGGGCTACCCGCGTGTGATCGATACGGCCCGGAGGCTGGGCATCACCGGTGAGATCGGCGAATACCCGGCGATGGTGCTGGGCTCCAATGAGAAAACGGTGCTGGAGATGACGGCCGCCTACACGGCCATCAACAACCGGGGGTTGTATGTGGCGCCCACCCCGTTTGAGGAGATCATCGGCCCGGATGGCAAGCGGCTCTACAGCCGGGCGGCGAAGGCCAAGGCGCCGCGGCAGGCGGTGAGCAGCGATGTGGCCGACGCCATGACCTACATGCTGGAGGGGGTGGTGAACCGTGGCACGGGCACGGGGGCGGGCCTGCCGGACCGGGCGGCGGCGGGCAAGACAGGCACCGCAGAGGGGGCGAGGGATCTGTGGTTCATCGGCTCGATTCCCCAGCTCACCACGTCGGTTTGGTACGGCTACGACCAGAACTGGAAAACGGGCAGCAGCAGTGCCCAGGCGGCCTATGCCTGGGGCTCCTACATGCGGAAGGTGATCGAGGATCTGCCCGTGAAGGAGTTCCCACCGAAACCGGAGCTCAACAGCACGTTCATCCCCTACGTGCCGCCCAAGCGGAAGGAAGAGAAGAGCGACCCGTCCAGGGAGGGCCGTTGGGATGCTCCAGAGCTGATCGATGGGCCGCCGCCGGGGGAACAGGAAGGGCGCTGGGAGCCCCCCACCGACGATCGGCCCCAGCAGGGGCGCAGCTGGGAGCCCGAGGAACCCCGCCGTTGGGAACCTCAGTCGGAGCCCCTCACACCCCCTTCCCAGCTCTCTTCGCCAGCGGTGCCTGCACCCCCCTCTCCGGCGGCCGAGGCCCCAACCCCCGCTGCCCCCCCAGCCTCGCTGCCACCGCCGCCGCCACCGCCCCCACCGCCCGTGGCGCCACCACCGCCCATCCCCTGATCCACACCCTGATCCACGAAGAGGGCGGCATAGAAGCCATCGCCGCCCCCGGGTTGGGGCCACCATTGGCGCTCCTGGGCCAGCTTCCAGTGGGGCTGAAGGCAGAGAAACGCGGCCATCTGCCCTTGGTTTTCCCGGGGGTGCACGGTGCAGGTGGCATACACAAAATGGCCTCCAGGCGCCAGCAGGGGAGCCAGGGCAGCCAGGAGGGTGGCCTGGAGGGTTTCCAGCTCGGTGATGGTGGCGGGGGTTTGGCGCCAGCGGGCATCGGCATGGCGGGCCAGGGTGCCGAGGCCTGAGCAGGGGGCATCGAGGAGGATGCGATCAAAGCGCCCTCGCCAGCTGGGGTGCTCCTCCAGCAGGGTGGCGGCATTGGTGGCCAGGGGGTGAAGGGTGTGGAGACCCAGCCGCTCGGCATTGATCGCGAGCCGCTGGAGCCGGGCGGCTGAGCGGTCGACGGCCCACACCTCCCCCTGGTTGGCCATGCGTTCGGCGCAGTGGGTGGCCTTGCCGCCGGGGGCGGCACAGGCATCGAGGAGGGTTTCACCGGGCTGGGGATCGAGCAGGAGCACGATGCGCTGGGCCTGGCGGTCTTGCACGCTCCAGAGGCCCTCGGCGTAGCCGGGCAAAGCCCGCAGATCCCCCGGCCGTTCGAGCAGGGTGAGCCCCTCGGGGAGATCGGGCAGGGGAGCGGCCCGCAGGCCGGCCTGCGCCAGTTGGTCCAGGAGGGTGGCCCGGTCGGTGCGGAGGGAATTGATGCGGAGGTCGAGGGGGGGAGGGGTATTGCTGGCCAGGGCGAAACCCTCCACCGCATCGGGGGACTGCCAGGTGAGGAGCTCCCGGGCCAGCCAGAGGGGAAGCGATTGGCGCAGGGCGAGGGAAGCGGCGGGATCCTCCGGGAGGGGGAGGCCTTGCCAGGGCTGGGGATCGGCGAGGTTGGGATCGGCCGCCAGAGCCTCCCGCTGGCGCTGCACGTTGCGCAGGAGGCCATTCACCACGGGAGCCAGCCGCTCTAGGCCGCCCTCCCGGGCCAGCTGCACCGTAGTGCTCACGGCGGCGGAGGCGGGCACGCGCTGGAGGAAGAGGAGTTGGTAGAGGCCCACGTGCAGGAGCCAGCGGAGCTTGGGGGGCTGGCGCTCGGCGGGGAGGCGTCCGTGGGCGGTGATCCAGCCATCGAGCAGGGCCCGCTGGCGGATGGCCCCGTAGGCCAGATCGGTGGCCAGGGCCCGATCCCGGGGGGGGAGGCTGCTGTCCTTGAGGGCCCGCTCCAGGGCGGTGTCGGCATAGGCGCCAGCGGCAACGGCCTGGAGCACGCTCCAGGCCAGGCGGCGGGGGGCCAGGCCGGTGACCTGCGGACTCGCCTGCGGGGTGGTGGTGGAGCTCCCCAAGAGAAAGGCGGAAACAGGTTCCGTCCTAGCGCCGCTCGGGCCCCCGCCAGCGGTGGGCGCGCAGGGGCAGGTGGCCTTCTCCATCCACGGGGATGCCCTCGGCGCGGAGCATCTCGACCTGGATCCAGTCGCTGCCTTCCCGGGCGAGGCTGAGGCTGATGCAGCCCTTGGCGTTCACCACCCGGTGCCAGGGCAGATCACTGGGCAGGGGAAGGCGCCTCAGGGCCCAGCCCACCTGGCGGGCACAGCCATAGGCGCCGATGAGATCGGCAATCTGGCCGTAGGTGGCCAGCTGGCCCTCAGGAATCAGGGCCACCACGGCGTACACGCGTTGATCGAAGGAGGGGGTCACGGGGGGCGGCGGGACGGGGAGGCAGGATCAGCAGGCGATTGCGTTTCCTAACGCCATGCCCCTGCTGCCCCGCCGTTTCGAGCGTCTAAAGGCGGTGTTGGATCGGCGCATGGCGGATCTGAGTGTGTTGCTGGAGGCGGTGGAGAAACCCCACAACCTTTCTGCCATCCTGCGCACCTGCGATGCGGTGGGGGTGCTGGAGGCCCATGCGGTGTGCCGGGCGGGGCGGTTGCCCACGTTCAACAGCACGGCCCAGGGCAGCCAGAAGTGGGTGCCGTTGCAGGTGCACGAAGGGGTGGCGGAGGCCATGGCGGCCTTGAAGGGTCAGGGCTTCCGGCTTTATGGCACCCATCTGGGGGTGGAGGCGGTGGACTACCGCACCTGCGACTTCACGGGCCCCACGGCCTTTGTGCTGGGGGCGGAGAAGTGGGGCTTGAGCGGGGAGGCGGCGGGATTGGTGGATCAGGCGGTGTTCATCCCGATGCGGGGGATGGTGCAGTCGCTGAATGTGTCGGTGGCGGCCTCAGCGTTGTTGTTTGAGGCGTTGCGGCAGCGGCAGGCGGCGGGGTTGGTGCCGGAGGCGGGCGAGGGGGTGCCGCCGGAGCGCCATCGGGAGCAGCTGTTTGCCTGGGCCTATCCCCAGGTGGCCCGCTGGTGCCGGGAGCAGGGCCGGCCCTATCCAGCGCTGGACGGGGAGGGGGCGATTGCGGAGGAGCTGCCCCGCACGGTGCGACTGCGCTGCTGAGCTGGGGGGCC
>JBBASA010000053.1:0-8345 GCA_040399515.1 Cyanobium sp.
TGCGGCATCGGCTGTGATCGCTTCTCCTCCTGGCAGGAGGGTGATCGGATCGAGGCCTACAAGCTGGTCACCCAGCGGCGCACCTTGAGCACCTGACACCGGTGAATCCACGCACGGAACCCCTCCTGTGGATCCAGCTCCTGGGTCTGGCGGTTCTTCCCCTGGAAGCCCTCTTGCTCGTTTTGGTGCTGGGCGGGAGTGATCCTGGCCCGGTGCCCTTGGTGGAGGAGCTGCTCTCCTGGAGCCTGGGGGCGGTCGCGCCGGCCCTGCTGCTCTGGAGGATGCCGGCGGATGTGTGGTCCGTGCTACTGGTCCAGATTCCGGCCAGGGGCCGGCGGGATCTGCAGCAACGCCTGAGCCGGTTGCAGGACGCCCTGCCCCTCAAAATTCTTGGCCCCGCCCTGGGATCCGTCGCCCTCCTCCCCCTCCTGATCCGCCTGGATCAGGAGTCGGCCATCGCAGCTCCCCTCTGGCGTCCGGGCCACCTCCCCCGGCCCGTGGCCCTGCTGCTGGCTGCCCTGCTGATGGCCCTCATGCTCTGGCAGTGGCAGCAACTGGTCCAGGCCGTCTGGCTCCTCACCCGCTCCGAGAGGTTGGTGGAAGCCAGCCCGCCCATGGGCCAGGAGGAGCACAAGGACGCCAGGCTCAGCCTGGGGGTGCCCCTCCTCCTGCCCTCCCCCCCGCCCTTCCCCCCCCCCGCCCCCCCCCCCACCCACCCCCAGCCCCTCGCCCCATCCCTTCCCCTCCGAGCGGTCCAACGCCCCGGAAGCCCAGCGACATCAACACGGACGCCGCCACCGATGCAGATGCACCCTCAGCTGTCGACGGGTCGCCGTTGTCGGTCGAACCAGAGCAACCCCCCGCAGACAAGGAGGGCACTCACCTGGATGAGCCAATCGCTTGAGGGCACCACTTCACCCGATGCCCCTCGCATCGCCATGGTTGCCAGCCCCACCGCGGCCGAGGCCAGGAGGGCAAACCACAGGGCCCGTCGTAGCCCCCTCCAGGGAGTCCGTGCCTCCTGTAGGAGGCGTTCCCTCAACTCTGGATCCAGTTTTGATCCCACGGTGATCCAGGCACTGGGGGAATGCTAGTTTCGGCCCGACGCCGGTGTAGCTCAGCGGTAGAGCAACTGATTCGTAATCAGTAGGTCGCAGGTTCAAATCCAGTCACCGGCTTGTCTATCTCTTGCGTCATCGCGGTTCGGGCGCCAGGGACTGCAATACGCCCAACTAGAGACAACCGGCCGACCGCAGCTCCTCCTCAAATCCGAAAGCAGCGGGATCCACCAGCCGATCTGTGAAGAGCAACCCATCGAGATGGTCATATTCGTGCTGCACCACCCGGGCGTGAAAGCCATCCACCTGCGCCTCATGGGCCTGCCCGAGTGGATCGCGCCAGGCGAGTTGCAGGGTTTGCCAGCGCGCCACCTGACCCCGCAACCCAGGCACACTCAGGCAACCTTCCCAGCCCACCTGGGAGGCCGTACCCACCGGAGTGAGCTGTGGGTTGATCAACACCGTTTGCGGGATCAGCGGTGCCTCGGGGTAGCGAGGATTGCCGTTGATGCCGTAGATCACCACCCGCCAAGGTCGACCGATCTGGGGCGCCGCCAGCCCAGCACCCTGCCGGGCGGCCATGGTATCCCGGAGATCCGTGAGTAACTCCGCCAGCAGATCGCCACCGAACCACCCCTCGGGCACAGGCAAGGAAGGCTCTCTCAACCGGGGATCCCCCAAGCGCAGCACAGAGCAGACCGCCATCTCAGGACTCAAGGGATGCCTCGATTCCAGCCTGCCACCCGCCCACCAGGGGCAACCAGGCGCTGGCCGCCATCAGGGCCTGACTGTGCACTCCTCCGGCCATGGACGAACCCTGCCTATCCCTCCACCACCTCCTGCCCTGGAATGACAACGGGACGGCGGTGGGGCAGGTTGCCGAAGTGCTCTTTGGCCACGGCCAGTAGCTGGCCTTCGCTGGGTTCAGCAGTGGAGAGGGTTTCAACACCCACCAGTCGCTCCAACAGATCGGGGCGGTGGCGGCGCACATGGGCCAGAAGAAGATGGCGCATGTCGCTCTCGCCTGTGCCATGGCCGAGGAGCAACACCGCCTCGGCCCCCTCCATAGCCTGCAGAATGCGGCTCAGGTAGTCGTAATCCCGGGGCGCCTTCTGGCCGGCGATGTCACGGTCGTGACGGTGGCTGAGGTTTTCCCCGCTCCCCCAGAGTCCATGGGGAGCGAGCACGGCATGTTCCACCACATCGCCCTCAAACAGAAAGCTGTCCGTGCGGTGGTGATCCAGGTGTATCACCAGCCGGCGGCTCTGATCCCCCCGTGCACTGGGACCCTCCGCTTCCGGATGGCCGGGCGTGACCCCAGCCTCCTGGAACAGATGGCGAACCCGCAGCACCGCCTCCGGATCCAAGAGGGGGTGGTGCACCCCCTCCCCCACCTCTAGCCAGGTTTCCTGGCCCCCAGGGAGGCGAATCTTCAGGCGACGGCCATTGAGAGGGGTGACGTCTGCCCCCAAGGCATGGAGCAGGGCTTCCACCTTGGAAGCACGAAGCCCATGGACCAAGGGGTGGCTGAAGAGGGCCTCCAGGGTGCGCTGGTGTTGGCGTTTCATCAAAAGGGCGTCCGCTGTGGCGAACATATCGACGGCGATCCGCGTTGTATTCAGCCGTCACAAAGATCCGCTCAGACCCTCTCCACCTTGATCACATCCACCGGCCCGCGGCCCATGCGCTGCATTTCACTGGCCGCCCGCACCGCTGCTTCATGGGTGCGGAAGTGATGGGCCTGCTCGATCAGCCGAACATCCATGATGCTCTGATCCCGCCGATCAATGCCCAAAAAAGCATCCATGCCCATCCGTTTGAGCACATATCGCTCGGGATGGCTGCAGGCCAAGGGGTTGGCTGAATCGATTCCGGGGGTCCAGAACGGCATGGACTCGTGCAAGCGCCAGACGACTTAAGACTTAAGTTTAAGTTCCGCTGGGTCTGGCGTCCTTCAGGACGGTCCAGCCGCCTCAATGGTTGGCTGCAGCCTGCCCTTGCTCCGAGAGCCCCTGGTGATGGACTTCGGCCCACTGCACCAGTTGTTGGGCTTCCCAGAGACTGTGGGTTGTCAGGCAATGGCTCCGGGGATCGCAGATGCGATAGGAGCCATCGGCTGCGGGGGTGATGGTGAACCCCGCCGGAGTGGTGATGGTGTCGTCCACGGAAAGGTGGAGCAGCGCCCTACCGGGCTACTCCCCCGGCGCCCCCCCTTGGGGGAGGAAATCAAAACCGTGAAACGACTCGTTGCAGGGAAGTCCATGGCCTGCGACCGCCGCCTGAGATGATGGGGAAGCGTTTCAACTGCCGGGATGTACACAGACTGGACTGCTGTCATTCTCCTGTTGCTGACAGCTGTTCCCCTGGCCGCCGTCGTGGGCACGACAGCCTTCTTTATCTGGCGGTCGAAACGATCGGGCGTCCGGTGAGCATCCCTGCCCCAGGCAGTCCAAACAGGTCCGAAAGCGCCCATCCGCCAGCCGAAGGATCCCACTCCCGCCGCAGCGTGGACAGGTGACGAGGGCTGACGCTCTGGCGGCTGGAGCCGGAGCGGGGAACGAAGACATGACAGACCGACAAATGGTGCTGGTTTACACACTTTGCCGCGTCTGCCCCCGTTCGCACGGGGGGGGAATCCGGAAGCTTTGTGAAGACTTCCTCCTCCCTTCTCCCAGTGCCGATGTGCTCCTGACCTCCGCCAGCAACTCCTCGGCGCTCAACCGTGTCCCATCGGCCACTAGTCCCGCACTAGCCGCCAGTTTCCCAATCACCGCTGGGGCGTCCATCCCCTGGGCCCGCAGGGCCGCCAGCCCTTCCGAGGCCACTCGCTTGCTCAGGCGATGGCCCTGCTGGTCACAGAGAACGGGGACATGGCCGTAGCGGGGAGGGGAAAAGCCCAGGGACTGGCACACTGCCACCTGGGCTCCGGTGGCACACCAGAGGTCGGCCCCTCGCACCACATCCGTGATCCCAAGGGTGAGCTCATCGACGGCCGTGGCCAGGTGGTAGGCCACCACTCCATCGGCTCGCCGGAGCACCACATCCCCCACATCCCTTGTCCCATCGAGCTGGCCGGCGGGGCCCCAACACTCCTGCCAGCAGATGGGACCCTCTCCCAGCTTCAGGCGCCAACTGGGCCAACGCCCCTGGTGCTCGCCCCAGAAGGGGGGCTGGGCCCTGCAATGGCCTGGGTAGACCGCCAGTCGTCCGTGGGGAGCTGAGATGTCGGCCAGGAGCCGGCGGCTGCAGTAGCAGGGATAGAGCGCCCCGGAGCGGCGCAGGGCCGAGAGCACGGAGGCGTAAAGCCCCCTGCGCTCGCTCTGGCGAATCAGGGGCCCATCCCAGTGCAGTCCCAGCCAATGGAGGTCGGCAAGGATGGACTCCTCCGCCCCAGGCCTCACCCGGGGGCGGTCGAGATCGTCGAAGCGCAACAACCAGAAGCCATTGCAGCGGCGGGCTTCCAGCCAACTGAGCAAGGCCGTGCGGAGGTTGCCCAGATGAAGCGCACCACTGGGCGACGGAGCGAATCGCCCCCTCACCCCCTGCTGGCGAAGGGTCAGACCCCGTTCAAAACATTCTCTCAAACTGGCTGGCAGAGACACCAGGGTCACGGATGAAAAAAGCGGCCCCTCAGGGCCGCTTGCTGACAACTGGAGACCAAGGCGGATCAGCCCTGGACGCGATCTTTGAAGAGTTTGCCGGCTGTGAAAGCGGGCACGCGCTTGGCAGGAATTTTGATCTTTTCGCCGGTTTTGGGATTGAGACCCTGGCGCTCGGAACGCTCGCGAGGCTCAAAGGAACCAAAACCCAAGATGGAAACTTTTTTGCCCTCCACCACCGAATCGATGATGGTGTCGATGGCGGCATCGACGACCAGTGAGACGTCGGTCTTGGTGAGCTCGGTGCGGGCAGCAACGAGATTGACGAGATCAGCTTTGTTCATGGGTTGAAGTTGGGCCTCCGGTGAGCGGTCTGAGGGGGGGGGTGGATGGGGAGGCGAATCGGAAAGCCGACCGCCACTGGCATTGCGCCGCCTAATGGTATGGGGATTCTCCCGTTGCGGCAACAACAAAAGGCAGGAACAACAGGCTTTTTGGCCGATGAGCAAATCGGCGAAACATTCAGAACGTCGTTGAATCAATCGCCTCCGGGGTCCCCTCGAGCCTCCCCAGAAGGGAGGCCCCGTCTCGCACCAAGGCTTCTCCCGCCAGGGCCCCAAGGGCTGCCCCGCTGGCGATCCAGGCGGGAGATCCTGGCGGCAGCCAGCGCAGCAGTAGGGCCACACTGCGCCGCTGACGCGGCCCGTGAAACCCCCGTGGAGACAGCAAGGGGGCCAGGGTCTGGGGGGCCACTGGCACGAGCAGGCGCCCACAGAACAGCCCATCCACGGCCCCCACCACCCCACCACAGGCATGGAGCACGGCCGCCCCCGGGCTGGGTCCAGGCGTCCAAAGCAGACCCAACCCCTCCTCCAGCTGGTGTTCGGCCCCGAACAGCCTGAGATCCCTCACCCCGGGCAGGAGATAGGCCTCCTGCTCCTGCACCAGCACGGGCCAGCCCATTCGCTCTTGCACCCTGCGACAGGATCCGTGGCCATCCCTCCCGAGTAACACGATCCAGCCAGGGGAGGCCAGGGCCCTGGCCTCCAGGAAAGCGAAGGTAGCCTCGCTCTCAGGGGGGCAATCCACCAGCACCCCCCCGCCACGGGTCTCCAAAAACCAGGCGCTGCCGCCATGGGTACGGGGATTGGGGGGGAACAACCACAACCCTGGCCCCACCTCTCGAGGAGGGCGGCCGGAGCGTTCCGACCCAGGGGAGAAGGCCGATCCGGCCATGGCCCACACAGACAGGGAACAGTAGGGACCCTAATTTGACCCCAACCGCTCCCCTTTTTGGTGATCAGGATTGGTCAACCCTGGCCGTTGGGGGCAACGGCAACCCCGCGGGGAGTCAATTTCTCCGTGGCAGCCCCCCTGGCAAGCCGGGTGGAGCTGCTGCTCTTTGCTGATGCGGAGGAGGACGAACCCAGCGAGGTGATTGCCTTGGACACGCCCCATCGTTCGGGGGACCACTGGCATGTGGAAGTGGAGGGGGTGGGAATCGGCTGCTGTTACGGCTACCGGGTGTTTGGCCCCTTGGAGCCTGGCAACCATGGCTTCAACCCCTCCAAGGTGCTGCTGGATCCCTGTGCCCGGGCCATCGGCGGGTGGGATGGCTACCAGCGGGGTGCGGCGGTCGGAGCGATTCCAAACACGTCCTCCTGCCTGAAGGGGGTAGTGACGGAGCGGGATCGCTTTGATTTCTCAGCTGCGCCTCGACCACGCCACAGCTGGCAGAAAAGCGTGATCTATGAGCTCCATGTGGGGGGATTCACCCAGGGCGCAGGCTGCCCCGTGTCGCAGGAGCGGCAGGGCACCCTGCTGGGTCTGATCGACACCCTGCCCTATCTGCAGGAGATGGGAATCACGGCTATCGAGCTGCTGCCGGTGATGGCCTTCGACCCGGAGGATGCCCCGGCAGGCCGCTATAACCATTGGGGCTACAGCCCTCTCAGCTGGATGGCTCCCCATCCCGACTACCTGGTGAGCCCCGATCCCCTCCAGGCACGCCACGAGGTGCGTGAGCTGGTGTCGGCCTGCCATCGGGCCGGATTGGAGGTGCTGCTGGATGTGGTCTACAACCACACCACCGAGGGCAATCAGGCGGGGCCCACCCTGAGCTGGCGCGGTTTTGCCGACTCCACTTATTACCACCAGAACAGCCGGGGAGACTATCTGGATGTGAGCGGCTGCGGCAACAGCATTGCGGCCAACCAGGCACTGACCCGCCATCTCATTGTGGAATCCCTGTGCTGCTGGGCCAATGAACTCGGCATCGACGGCTTCCGCTTCGACCTGGGCATCGCCCTGAGCCGTGGGCACGAGCTGACTCCCCTGGACCATCCCCCCGTCTTCGAAGCCATGGAGGCCCACCCGGAGCTGAGCGATCTCAAGCTAGTGAGCGAACCCTGGGATTGCGGTGGGCTCTATCGCATGGCCGACTTTCCCGCCCGGCGGATGGCCACCTGGAACGGGCGTTTCCGGGACGACATGCGCCGCTTCTGGAAAGGGGACGAGAAGTGCTGCTGGCCCGTGAGCCAGCGCCTCGGAGGCAACCCCGATCTCTATGGGGGCCAGCCGGCTGCACTGGGGCGCAGCATCACCTTCCTCACCGCCCATGACGGCTTCACCCTGGCGGATCTGGTGAGCTACAACCGCAAGCACAACCTGGCCAATGGCGAAAACGATAGGGACGGAGACAACCACAACAACAGCTGGAATCACGGCGTGGAGGGGCCCAGCACAGACAGGGCCGTGATGGCCCTGCGGGATCGGCAGATGCGAAACCTGCTCACCAGCCTGATGCTGGCCCCGGGGGTTCCCATGGTGCTGATGGGGGATGAGGTGCGGCGGAGCCAGGGGGGCAACAACAACAGCTGGTGCCAGAACAACCTGCTGGGCTGGATGCACTGGCAACCCGATGGGGGCGACCTGGCCCTGCGGCGGTTTCTCTCCCGGCTGATCCAACTGCGCCAGCGGCTGGCCCACCTGCTTAACCCCGAGGTGCCTATCGGCGATGCTCCGCGGCGGCCAGGGGACGCCCAGAGCCTCTGGCGGGAATGGCATGGCGTGGAACTGCACAAGCCTGACTGGGCCAGCTGGTCGCACAGCCTGGCCTGGAGCATCCATGACAGCCGGCAGGGCCCCCTCCTCTGGTGTGGGTTCAATGCCTATTACAAAGCCATGCATTTCGACCTGCCCCCCTCGCCCGAGGGCTGGATGCGGGTGATCGACACGGCCCTGCCAGCGGATGAGGATCTGCCGGAAACCCCGGAACGCTGGCCCCCGGGAGGCGCCCCCCTCGAGAGCCGCAGCCTGTTGCTGATGCTCCATCCATCCCTCGTGTCCACATTGGGGCCTGGGTAACGGTCGCCTTCACGGGCCTCTTCACCACCCCCATGCGGGCGCCCCTTGAGCTGCTCGACCAGCTGTTGGCCCGCATCATCCTTGCTCTGATGGAGGGCTGATGTGCCCGGCTCGGAGCTTGGCTGGGCGCAATGGCCACGGAGACGTGGGTCAAAAAGGCGATCGCCAGTCCCTTGTTGCGGCTGCAGGGCGACCCTGGACACTGGAGAGAAAATGGGAGGTCCAAGGGCGGGAGCTCCTACTGGTTGGCAGTCACCCTGTGATACATTATTGGACTGCGCCTGAGGGACGGAAGTCTTGAGGAGCGCAGCCTTTACAAGAT
>JBBASA010000054.1:0-8121 GCA_040399515.1 Cyanobium sp.
ACCCCTGACCTCTGCGGTGCGATCGCAGCGCTCTACCAGCTGAGCTAATTCCCCTTTCGTCCAAATTATCCCCCTGTGACCCACCCCATCAGCGCCCCCCTCAACTCCATCTCCCAGGAGAGGCTGGAGGCTTTTGATGAAGCCGCCATTGCCGAGCTAGCGCGTCGGCTGGAGGAGGACGATTACCCCAGTGCCTTCGCCAGCCTGGAGGATTGGCATCTGCTCCGTGCCCTGGCCATCCACCGCCCAGAGCTCGCTGCCCCTTACGTCCACCTAGTGGATCAGGAGCCGTTTGACGAAGACTGATCCAGGCGCACGATCCGCTAGCCAGCCCAGATCGGGTATCGGAGGGGCTTCCTAAGCCGCCTGGGCCAGGTCGCCATTGGCCTGTGGCTGCTCTGGCTCAGGCTCGGTCTGCTGAAGCAGATCGAGAAACGTGCGCAGCTGCAGCCTGGGGATGTAAGGCCAGCCTCCACTGAGCTCCATGTCCTGAAGGAGCTTGAACAGGGTGCTTCTCTCGGATGGAAGACTGGATCGGAAGGGACCCTCCTGGATGGAGCGGTGCAGATGCTCGAGGTGGCGGAGAAGGGCCAGCAGCACTTGGGGATCATCGCCGTGGGCAGAAGCGATCCCATTGATCTGGGCGAGGATCGGTGTGATTTCTGCTTCCAGAGAGGAAACCTCTGGAGAGACATCTGGAAAGACACCTGACTGGGCACCTGATGGACCTGAAGGCGCTGGTGGTCTCGAATCGGGCCTGGCAGTCATCCTGTGCTGTTAGAGGTAGGAGCTGGGCAGCTCCTACAGCTTGTTGAGACAGATCATCAATCTACCAGGGGCAGGGGGGAGAAGACCGGTAGGATCCGCCAGAAGCCCAGTTCCGAACCGTTCCTGCGGCCACTCTCCATGCGTTTTCGTCCCCTGCTGGCCATTGTGCTGGCGTTTTGCCTCACTCTTGTGACCGCCTGCAGCGGCGGGGCCAGGGCTGTTGATCGGAACAGCCTCACCTACGACCAGATCGTCAACACCGGGCGGGCCAATGATTGCCCCACCCTTCCTGATACGGCTCGAGGCACCATCCCCCTCGACCCCTCCTCCACCTATCGACTGAAGGAGATCTGCCTCCATCCCTCCGAGGTTTTTGTGAAGGGTGAACCCGCCAACAAGCGGCAGGAAGCCCAGTTCGTGGAAGGTAAAATCCTTACCCGTTACACCTCCAGCCTGGATCAGGTGTTTGGCGACCTGAAGCTCGACGCCAACACCCTCACCTTCACCGAGTTGGGGGGGATCGATTTCCAGCCGATCACCGTTTTGCTTCCTGGTGGTGAAGAGGTTCCTTTCACTTTCTCCAGCAAGGAGCTGGTGGCCATCGGCACGGGCGACACCCTCTCCACCAGCACGGATCTCACGGGGCCATACAGGGCGCCCAGCTACCGCACCAGCAATTTCCTCGACCCAAAGGGTCGGGGTCTAACGACCGGTTACAGCAGCGCGGTGGGTCTGGTGCCCGCCGGGGATGAATTCAGCAGTGAAACCATCAAGCGCTATGTGGATGGCACCGGCACCATGAACTTCTCCATCACCAAGGTGGACGCCGACACCGGTGAATTTGCCGGGGTGTTCACGGCCATCCAGCCTTCAGACACCGACATGGGCACCAAGGCTGCTGTTGATGTGAAGATCACCGGAGAGCTCTACGGTCGCCTTGAGAAGGCCTGAGGTTCTGGCCCCTTCCTTCTCCATTCAGGGGTCGTCAGACCCCTTTTTTCATGCCAAGAACCCGGCATTCGACGGCCATCTGTGAGAATCCCCCTCTCCCTCATGGGTTCGATGTCCGTTGCCTCCAGTGGTGTGTCCACCCGCACCGCCCTCATCCCGCCTCATGGCGGCTCCCTGGTGAATCTGATGCTGGGTCCCGAGGATCAGGGGCCCGCAAAGGACTCGGTGCATCGGCGCCTGGAGTGCAGCGACCGGAACGCCTGCGATGTGGAGCTGCTGGTGGTGGGGGGGTTCTCTCCCCTGCGGGGATTCATGCACCAGGAGGATTTTGACGCCGTGGTGAGCGGCTACCGCACCACCAGTGGCCTCTTGTTCGGGTTGCCGATCGTTCTGGACACCGACGACCCTTCTGTGGCCATTGGCGACCGCGTCCTGCTGACCTATCGGGGCCAGGACCTGGCCATCTTCACCGTGGAAAGCCGCTGGGAGCCCGACAAAGTAAAGGAAGCCCAGGGCTGTTACGGCACCACTTCACTGGAACATCCCGCAGTTCGGATGATCGCCTGCGAGCGGGGGCGTTTCTACCTCGGCGGCAGTCTGCAGGGCTTGGAGCTCCCCCGGCGAGTGTTTCCCTGCCGCACCCCCGCCGAGGTGCGTGAGACCCTCCCCCATGGGGAGGATGTGGTGGCGTTCCAGTGCCGCAACCCTATCCATCGGGCCCATTACGAACTCTTCACCCGGGCGCTCCAGGCCCCCAACGTGAGCCCTGGGGCGGTTGTGCTTGTGCACCCCACCTGCGGCCCCACCCAAGAGGATGACATTGATGGAGAGGTGCGCTTCCTCACCTATGAGCGGCTGGCGGAAGAGGTGGCCAACCCCCGCATTCGCTGGGCCTACCTGCCCTACTCGATGCACATGGCGGGCCCACGGGAAGCCTTGCAGCACATGATCATCCGCAAGAACTATGGGTGCACCCACTTCATCATTGGCCGCGACATGGCGGGCTGCAAATCGTCTCTGAGCGGGGAGGACTTCTATGGCCCCTACCAAGCCCAGGATTTCGCTCGGGATCAGGCTCCTGAACTCGGTATGGAAACCGTTCCCTCCCTCAATCTCGTCTACACAGAGGAGGAGGGCTATGTCACCGCCGAGCACGCCCAAGCTAGGGGACTGCACGTGAAGAAGCTCAGCGGTACTCAGTTTCGCCGCATGCTGCGTGGTGGGGAGGATATCCCCGAGTGGTTCGCCTTTCGTAGCGTGGTGGAGGTGCTCCGCGCGGCGACCTGACCATCCATGGTTAACATTCCTTAACTCCATAACCATTCGTCCGGAGGCGATCCCTTGAAGAAACGGTGGCGGAACGCAGGGCTCTATGCCCTCCTGGTGATCGTGTTCATCGCCCTCGGCACGGCTTTCCTCGATCGGCCTGACCCGGCCCGGGCGCCACGGACGCTCCGCTACAGCGATTTCGTCGAGGCGGTTCAGGACAACGAGATCTCCCGTGTATTGATCTCCCCCGACCGGGGCACGGCCCAGGTGGTGCAGAACGATGGTCAGCGGGCGGTGGTCAATCTCGCCCCGGATAAGGATCTGTTGAAGCTCCTGACCGACCACAACGTCGACATCGCGGTCCAACCCAGTTCGGAACCGGCCCCGTGGCAACAGGCCGTTGGCAGCCTGCTCTTCCCCCTTCTTCTTCTCGGCGGATTGTTCTTTCTGCTGCGTCGTGCCCAGTCGGGGGGAGGAAACCCTGCCATGAACTTTGGCAAGAGCAAGGCCAGGGTCCAGATGGAACCACAAACCCAGGTCACCTTCGGGGATGTGGCGGGGATCGAGGGAGCCAAGCTCGAACTCACTGAGGTGGTGGATTTCCTCAAGAACCCCGACCGCTTCACGGCCGTTGGCGCGAAGATTCCCAAGGGTGTGCTGCTGGTGGGCCCCCCGGGCACCGGCAAAACTCTGCTGGCCAAAGCTGTGGCCGGCGAAGCAGGCGTGCCTTTCTTCTCCATCTCCGGCTCGGAGTTTGTGGAGATGTTCGTCGGGGTTGGGGCCAGCCGCGTTCGCGATCTCTTTGAACAGGCCAAGAAAAATGCTCCCTGCATCGTCTTCATCGATGAGATTGATGCCGTGGGCCGCCAGCGGGGCGCTGGTCTTGGCGGGGGGAACGACGAGCGTGAGCAGACCCTCAACCAGCTCCTCACGGAGATGGATGGATTTGAAGGCAACACCGGCATCATCATCGTGGCGGCCACCAACCGTCCCGATGTGCTCGATGCGGCCCTGATGCGTCCAGGCCGATTTGACCGCCAGGTGGTGGTGGACCGTCCGGACTATGCCGGTCGTCTGCAGATTCTGGGGGTTCATGCTCGTGGCAAAACCCTCGCAAAGGATGTGGATCTCGACAAGGTGGCCAGGCGCACGCCGGGCTTTACCGGAGCCGACCTGGCCAATCTCCTCAACGAGGCCGCCATTCTGGCGGCCCGTCGCGAACTGAGCGAGATCTCCATGGATGAAGTGAACGACGCCATTGAACGGGTCATGGCGGGGCCCGAGAAGAAAGACCGGGTGATGAGTGAAAAACGCAAGCGCTTGGTGGCTTATCACGAGGCCGGTCACGCCCTCGTAGGTGCCCTCATGCCCGACTACGACCCTGTCCAGAAGATCTCCATCATTCCTCGCGGTCAGGCTGGGGGCCTTACCTTCTTCACCCCCAGCGAAGAACGCATGGAATCGGGTCTTTATTCCCGCGCCTACCTGCAAAACCAGATGGCCGTGGCCCTGGGGGGACGTGTGGCTGAGGAGATCGTCTACGGAGACGACGAGGTCACCACCGGTGCCTCCAATGACCTGCAGCAGGTGGCTCGGGTAGCACGCCAGATGATCACCCGTTTCGGGATGAGCGATCGCCTCGGCCCCGTAGCACTTGGCCGCTCCCAGGGAGGCATGTTCCTGGGCCGGGATATCGCCGCTGAGAGGGATTTCTCAGAGGACACGGCTGCAGCCATCGATGAGGAGGTTTCTCTCCTGGTGGATGAGGCCTACAGGCGGGCGAAGGATGTGCTTACCACCAACCGCCCCGTTCTCGATGAGCTGGCCGACATGCTTGTCGAGCGGGAAACCGTGGATGCGGAAGAGCTACAGGAGCTCCTTATTTCCCGTGACGTCAAAGTGGCTTCCTACCTCTGATGGCGAAGGGCTGATCGCCTCCCTGAGGCGTCAGCCCTTGCTTGTGGTTTTTAGGCCTGAGGCTCCCTGCCAACTTGCTCCTCTCCTGGAGGAGTTGCAGTCCTTGGGCCTTGTTCATGCGGAGATTGCCTGCCTCCCGGGCGCCGATTGGAGCAGGCAGTGCCGAGAGTTGATCCACACGTTTCCCAGGATGTGCCTTGGGGCCGCCTCGATGGTGAGCCCAGAAGCCCTCCATGCAGTGCTGGATGCTGGCTTTGCCTACGGGGTGTCGCCGATCCTGGATCAGCCCTTACAGGAGGAAGCAGCTGCCGCTGGCTTTCTTCTTGTGCCCGGAGTGATGACCCCGACGGAAGTTCGGGCTGCCTCGCATTGCGGACCGGGCTTGGTGAAGCTTTTTCCGGCTTCCACCCTCGGACCGGCTTACTGGAGCGGCCTGCGTGATCCTCTGGGAGGAGCGCTTCCCTTCTGCATCGCAGCAGGTGGCATTCCTCTGTCCGATGTGAGGCATTGGCTGGCTTCAGGCGTGGATGCGGTGGCCGTGGGCTCCCGCTGGCTCGGCGATGGAGCCTTGCTCAGCAAGCAGTCGCCAATTGATCTGGAGCCATTACGAACATTGCTCGCTGAATTTGCCTTGCGGCAATAGCTCTCCCAGTGCTACTGATGAAAGAGATGATCATTCTCCATGTCTCAACTCACCATCACGATCAGCGATAAGGCTGACGCCCTGATTGCCCAACTGCAGAAGGAGATCTTCAACCGTCGACGCAAGAAAGTCACCGCTGAGGGTGTGGTGGCGACCCTTCTTGAGAGTGGCGCCAAGTCCCAGTCGGACAAGCGCTTCGCCACCTCCTGGAAAAATCTCATCGCGGATATCGAGAAGGCAGCGAAGGTCGCCCAGGCCCATGGCTCCAAGCCTTCCAACCTGAGCGATGAGGAGTGGGCCCTGGTTTTGAGCCACCGCACCCGTTCCCCCAAGGCTCCTGCCTCCACTCCCGCCCGCAAGGCCCGGCCTGCCGCAAAGGCGAAAGCCACCGCTCCCGCCCGGTCGCGACGTCGCTCCGCCGCAGCGACGGACCCAGCGTCGACCGCTGAGCTGCTTGATCAGCCCGTGGCTCCTGCAAAGGCCCGTTCCACCCGATCTGCCGCCAAAGCCAAGCCAGCAAAAGCCAAGCCAGCCGCCAAGGTGAAAGCGGCGCCATCCAGCCGCAGCGCTGCAACGGGTCGCAGTCGCTCCGCAGCGACCACGGCCACAGCCAAACCCGCTGCCAAATCAAGCAGCCGCAAGCCCGCTTCAGCCTCGGCCAAACCCACTCGCTCCTCGGTCGCCCGGCGCATGGCCAAGGCCGCCAGCCGCCTGAGCACCACGACTGCTCCAGCGGTTTCCGCTCCAATCGTCCTTGCCCCCTCCACTCCCGCCGTGGGGAGCAATGGCATGGAGGCCCTTCTGCGTTAAGCGCGGTCCGCAGGTTATCGCGCTTACCAGAGGCTGCACTGGCCCTGCTGACGCAGAAGATGGTCAGCCAGAACCAGGGCCACCATGGCCTCCACCATTGGCACGGCCCTGGGGAGCACACAGGGATCATGGCGACCTTTCGCCTCCAGGAGGGTCGCCTCCCCCTGGGCATTGATGGTCTGCTGGGATTTGCGAATCGTGGCTGTGGGCTTGAACGCTACCCGGATCAGGATGTCTTCCCCGTTGCTGATGCCCCCCTGGATCCCCCCGGAGTTGTTTGTGGCCGTGCGGAGTTGACCTCCCTCGGAAGGAAGGAACGCATCGTTGTGTTCGCTGCCCTTGAGAAGGGTGCCGCCAAAGCCCGAGCCGATTTCAAACCCTTTCGTCGCTGGGAGTGACATCACGGCCTTGGCCAGGTCGGCTTCGAGTTTGTCGAACACCGGCATGCCCATTCCCGTGGGCGGACGGCGCACTACACAGGTGATCACTCCGCCGCAGGAGTCGCCTTCGCGGCCAATGGCCTCGATGCGCTCCACCATTTGCTCCGCTGCAGCGCTGTCGGGGCAGCGAACGATGGTCCGCTCCACATCCTCCAGGCACACGTCCTGGGGATTGATCTGGGCTTCGATGGTGTGAATCCGTTGCACCCAGGCCAACACTTCCGTGCCGTTGGCCTGGGCTAGGAGTTGTTTGGCAATGGCGCCTGCCGCAACTCGGCCGATGGTTTCCCGGGCGGAGGCCCGACCTCCGCCACTGCGGGCCTGGATGCCGTACTTTGCCTGGTATGTGGCATCGGCATGGGAGGGCCGAAAGGCCACTGCCATGTCCTGGTAGTCCTGGGGGCGCTGGTCCTTGTTGCGCACTAGCATGGCGATCGGCGTCCCCAGAGTGAGCCCATCCAACAGGCCGCTGAGGATCTCCACCCGATCCTCCTCCTGACGCGGTGTGGTGATCCTGCTCTGCCCAGGCCGCCTCCGATCCAGCTCCGTCTGGATGCTGGCGATGTCGATCGGTAGGCGCGGCGGGCAGCCATCCACGATCACACCAACTCCACCCCCATGGGATTCGCCGAAGGTGCTGATGCGGAAGAGGGTCCCGAAGCTGCTGCCCATGGGAAGAAGTGTCTGCAAGGAGCCTAGGGAGGTACCTAAGGCGCGGGACCTCCAAAAATGGGAAGTTTGCAGCCTCAGGAGGCCTGAGGAATTAGCCCATGAGGGAACGAATTATGTTCTGCTCGATCGCGATACTGGGCTCATGATCTACTGAAACCGTGCCAAAAAGTAGAAAATCAAGCCTTAAGTGGAGGACTTAGGCGCCTGCGCCGACTGGCTGCATCAGGCCGCCATCGCCAGGGCCATCATCGTCGCTGCTTTTTCCAGATTGGATCAGGGCAAAGACGACTACCGCCAGAGAGCAAGTGAACGAGATCACTGTGCCGAGGGGCAATGGACTGGAAGTAGCGAAAGCGAAGTCGGTCACAATGTGGTGTATTCAGTGAATTCATCTTAGGCGATTTTCCCGAAGATGGTGCGTTTTATTGCTGCCTTTCACTCTTCTGTTGTCTCCCCTGAAGGCCCAACAATAAAAAGCCCCCACCGAGCGGTGGGGGCAAGAGGGATCCAGCGATTGGAGCTGGAGAAGTTAACTTCAGCCGATGGAAGGAGCCACCAGAGCCACGGGGGTGGCTTCTGCAGAGGCCAGATCCAGTGGGAAGTTGTGAGCATTGCGCTCGTGCATCACTTCCATGCCCAGGCCAGCACGGT
>JBBASA010000055.1:0-6811 GCA_040399515.1 Cyanobium sp.
CCCGGTAGAGGGCTGCCGGCAGCCGCAGGCCGGAAGAGTTACCGATCCGGGCCGGCGTGACGCGGTAAGGACGGACAGCCATGGCAAGCGGCGCCGCACAGCAGGACTTACGTGATGTTAGTCCCAATGGAGGCGATAGGCGCGGCTGCGGCCTTCGCCGATCGGCTCGATCGCCTGCCGTTCCACCAGCTCGGCCAGATCGCGCCAGGCCGTGGCGCGGCTCACCTTGGTGAGGCTGATGGCCTTGCGCAGGGTCATGCCGCCCGTGAATCCCTCCGGTTCGGCATCCAGCAAGCGATTCAGCAGTTTCTGCTGGCGGCTGTTAAATCCGCTGTGGCGGTGGCTCCACCAAAAGGCCGCCTTGCGTTGCACCGCATCGATCACGGCGCCATTGTTGACCGCCGCTGCGCTGAGCTGCTCCAGAAACCAGTTCAGCCAGCTGGTGACATCCAGATCTCCCCGCTGGCAGCGCTCCAATGCCTTGTAGTAGCCCTCCCGCTCCCGCAGGATCTGAGCGGAGATGCCCAGGGCTCGGCCAGGCAACACCCCTTGGCTCTCGGCTGTGCAGTCCAGGGCGAGCAACCGATCGGTGATGGCACGGGCTAAGCGGCCATTGCCATCTTCATAGGGGTGGAGGGTGAGAAACCAGAGGTGGGCCAGGCCCGCATGCACCAGCCCATCCAGCTGCGCTGGCGGGGAGGCGACCCAATCCAGGAAGGCCTCCAGCTGCCTCTCGAGCTGGTCTCGGGGCGGCGCTTCAAAGTGCAGGCGCTCACGGCCGATGGCGCCGGAGAGCACCTGCATCGGGGCGTCATCGCGCAGCTCACCGATACGAATCACGCGGAGGCCATCGGGGCCACCGGCGAACAGGCGCTGATGCCAGTGGTTCAACGTGGCCAGGGTGAGGGGAGCAGCCAATGTGCTGGTGGCTTCCAGCAACACATCCAGGAGGCCCTCCACCTGGGCGCTGGCGGCCGGCTGCCCCTCGGCCAGGGGAAGGCGCAGCCGGCGCGCGATGGAGGAGCGCACCTGGCCGGGATCCAGCAGCTCGCCTTCGATGGCGGCCGTGCCCAGGCTTTCTCGGCCCAGCAAGGCGGAGATCGCCTCGCGATCGAGCGGGGGCTCCAGCGTCTCCAGCCGACTCAGCAGCTCCTGGCGTGCAGCGCGGGCCTGCTCCAGCAGCGGCGCCAGAGCGGAGCCCTTCCAACGGAACTGGGGCCAGTCGGGCTGCTGCCAGATCCAGGAGGAAGCCATCCCTGCAGCCTAATCGCTTCATCTGGTGAAGCGGACGATGGCCAGGAATCGCTTCACGGCTGTGGCCAGGTGCCTGCTGAATGGGCCCGAAAACGGAGAGGGTGGGATTCGAACCCACGGAAGGTTTCCCTTCAAACGATTTCGAGTCGTTCGCTTTCGACCACTCAGCCACCTCTCCAGCGCCGTGAGTTTAGGGGTCAGCTGGGGCTGCTCAGGAAGCCGCGCTGGCCCGTGGTGTGCCAGCTCTTGGCCAGGGCAGGGCTCCGGGGGGCGTGATCACCGCTGATCCACACCGTTTGCACCCCCTGCGCCTGCAACAGACGGCGCTCCGCCGGACCGGGCACGAAGCCCAACCACACCTGCTCGGCCCCCGTGGGGCCCCCATCCCGCCAGCTCCAGAGAGCCTGGCGGTTGGGCAGCAGGAGCCAGCGGGCGCGGCCGATCTGGAGCGCCAGGGCCTGGCTGGCCGGGGTGAGGCCCTCGGCGGCGAGGCCAGGGCTGGCCAGGCGCTGGCCGGCGCCCAGGGGGGGCAGGCCATCGGCCTCGGCCACCACCACCCCCGCTAGGGCCTGCCAGCAGGCCGGATCGGCCGCGGGCTCCGCATCCAGGAGCATCAGCCAGTCGTAGCGGCTGAGGCCCAGGGCGGTAGCCAGCTGCTGGCCCCGGCGGCAGCTCTGGGGATCGGCCCGGCTGCTGATCAGAGCCCCCCGCCCCTGGTGGCGGGCCAGCAGGAGGGCCCGGGGGCCGTCCTGCACCAGCAGCAGGCCATCGGCGCGCAGCTGCTGCAGATGGATCCCGCAGGCCAGCACCACCAGGGCAAGGGCCAGGGGGCGGGGGAGGAAAGGCAGCCTGGCCCGGGGCACCACCAGGGCCAGCATCCCCACGCTGAAGAGAGCCACCAGCAGCAACGACGGGCGGCCGCTGTGCCATTGGGCCATCGGCAGGGCCGCCGCACCCTGGGCCACCGCCAATAGGGCCTGGGCCATCCAGCCCAGGGGCGGCAGCAGCAGGCCCTGCACCGGCGGCACCACGAGCCCCAGCAGGGCGGTGGCCATGGCCCCCAGGGTGAGGGGCGTAAGCAGGGGCGTGGCCACCAGATTGGCGGGCACCGCCCAGAGGGGCACCACGCCGAAGTGGAGCAGCTGGAGGGGGAGGGTCCAGAGACTGGCGGCCAGGGGCACGGCCAGCGCGGGGGCCAGGGCCGGCCGGAGCCGGGTCGGAACAAAGGGCAGGGCCTCCAGCCAGGGCTGCAGAGCCTCTTCCAGGGGGCCCGCCGTCACCATGAGCCCGGCGGTGGCGGCCACCGAGAGCTGGAAGCCCACGTCCTGCAGCCAGTGGGGGCGGAGCAGGAGCATGCCTGCCGCACTGAGGCCCAACAGCCCCAGGGGCCGGCCCCGCAAGCCCGCTTCCTTGGCGGCGAGGGCCAGACTGCCCATCAGGACAGCCCGCACCACCGAGGGCTGGGGCCCGGCCAGCAGCAGAAAGAGGCCAATCGCCCCACCCGCCAGGAGCAACCGGCCGGCCCGACCGAAGGGCCGGGCCAGGGCCAGCACGGCCCCCAACAGCACCGTGAGGTGAAAGCCGGAGGCGGCCAGGGCATGGGAGAGGCCGGAGGCCCGGAAGGCCTCCCGCAGCTCCTGGGGCAGGGGCACCACGGCACTGCCGAGCACCAAGGCCGCCAGCAGCCCCCCCCGCTCGGGCCCGGTGTGCTCAAGAAACTGGCCGGCAATGCGGCGACGCAGGTCGGCGATGGGGGTGGGGGGCTTGGCGAGCACCTTCAGGTGCTCCACCCGCAGGCGGGTCCAGGCGCCCTGGCGGGCCAGGCGCTCAGCGGGCCCCGCCAGCAGGGGATGGGGGGCCGCCGGGGGCCGCCCCAGCCGGCCCTCCGCCCGCACGCGCCAGCCCTCCTGCAGCGGCTGGCAGGGGCGGAGCATCAGTTCGGTGCGACCGCCGCGGGTTTGCAGGAGCACCTGGCAGGAGCCATCGTCATGGCGCTGGGGATCGGCGAGGAGGCGGCCTTCCAGCACCTGCTGGGCCCCGCCGCCATCCGCCAGCCGCCGCACCGGATCCTGGGGGCCGGGCTGGAGGGGGCGCTGGCCGGCCCAAAGCACCAGAGCCAGCAGAATCATGACCGGGATCAGGGCACCCCGGGGGCTCGGGTCAACGCCTCGCGCACCCCCAACCCCTGGCTTGGACGGGCTGGCTTCCATGGCCCCAGCAGCTCACTGGCGGAAGGGTTCCCAGGAGCCGACCAGCGCAGCCGCACGCTCCGCAGAGCGCGTTCACCAGAGGATCTGGCAGGGAAAAGAGGAGAGCTGGGGATCGGCTGTGATCAACACCAGGCGCTCCAGTTCGGCCTGGGCAGCCAACATGCGATCGAAGGGATCGCGGTGGGAATGGCTGTAACCACCCGCCCGAAGCCCGTGGGACAGGGAGATTGGCAATGCCACAAAACCATCGGCCTGAAGCAATCCCGGCAGATCAGCCATCGCCTCATCCAGTTCAGACAACTTGCCCTGTTGATGCTTGAGGCTCAGCTCCCACACCGTGGCGGCGCTCACCTGCACGGGGTTGGCAGGGTCTTGGATCGCGTTGCGCACCGGCTCTGAGAGGCGATCGGGATCGAACCACCACCAGAGGAGAACGTGGCTGTCGAGAAGGTAAGAGACGTCACTGCTCATGGCTGGGCCGGCGGCGGCATCAAGGAACCGGAGTTCCACAACTCCAGCTCACTGGCCTCCAGGGGTTGCAGCAGGCCATCGGGCTGAGCGAGGGGCCCCCGACTGCGCAAGCGCCCCGGGATGCGCTGGGGAGCGGGAGGAGCCAGGGGCATCAGCCGTGCCCAGGGCTTGCCAGCCTTGGCCAGCACAATGGTTTCACCGGCATGGGCCTCATCGATCAAGCGCGAGAGGTGGGTCTTGGCCTGGTGGACGTTCACGATGCGCATCGCAAGCACACCAGCGGCTCTCATTAGCTTAGTCCAGAACTAAGTCCGATAGAGCGCGCAGATGACGGCGACCCTTAGACTAGTCAGATAACCAGTCATATTCCTGCATGGCAACCTGGCCTGTCCAAGACGCCAAGGCGCGTTTCAGCGAGCTGCTTGACGCCTGTCAGCGCGAGGGCCCGCAGGTGGTCTCGCGTCGGGGGACGGAGACGGCGGTGCTGGTGCCGATCGCGCAATGGCGGCACCTGCAGGCCGCCGCCCGACCCAGCCTCAAAGAGCTGTTGCTGGCGACCGAGGCCCGCACGGAGGCGCTTGTGCCTCCAAGGGGCAGGGCACGGCGGCGCCGCATCGAGGCTCAGTAGCCCATGGCCTTTCTGCTCGACACCAACGTGGTGTCTGAACTACGCAGGCCACGCCCCCACGGCGGCGTGCTGGCCTGGCTCCAGAGCGTTGACGCCGCCGATCTTCACCTCGCCAGTGTGACCATCGGCGAAATCCAGGCCGGCATCGAGCTCAGTCGGGAGCAGGACGCCACCAAGGCCGCTGAACTCGAGCAGTGGCTGAATCGGGTGTGCGACACCTTCAGCGTCCTCCCCATGGATGGCCCCGCCTTCCGCTGCTGGGCCCGGTTGATGCATCGCCAGTCCGACACCCTCTATGAAGACGGGATGATCGCTGCCATCGCCAGGGTGCATCAACTCACGGTGGTGACACGAAACCTGAATGACTTCAGGCGTTTCGATGTGCCGCTCTTCGATCCATTTTCCGTTCGGCACCAGCTGCGGGATGAGGCCGGTCTGTGAGGCGCCGACCTCACCCCTCAGCCCCCAGCCTCCCCGACGGTGGCCAGCCAGGCCTCCCGGGCCTGGGGGCTGAGCAGGGGGAACTCCAGGGCGCGGCGCTCCGCCAGCCAAGCTTCGGCCACCTGTTTGGCCAGATGGCGGATGCGAGCGATGGTGGCGGTGCGCTCCGTCACCGAGATCACGCCGCGGGCCTCCAGCAGATTGAAGGTGTGGCTGCACTTGAGAACGAAGTCGAGGGCGGGGGCGGGGAGCCCGGCGGCCACTAGATCAGCGGCCTCCGCTTCATAGAGGGCAAAGAGCTGCTGCAGGCGCTGGGGGTTGGAGGCTTCGAAGTTGTAGGTGCACTGGCCTTTCTCAAAGGGCAACCAGATCTCGCCGTAGCTGCGCTGGCCGTTCCAGCTCAGATCCCAGATGCTCTCCACATCCTGCAAATACATGGCCAGCCGCTCGAGGCCATAGGTGATCTCGATCGACACCGGCCGGCAATCGATGCCGCCACACTGCTGGAAGTAGGTGAACTGGGTCACCTCCATGCCATCGAGCCACACCTCCCAGCCCACACCCCAGGCACCGAGGGTGGGAGATTCCCAGTTGTCTTCCACGAAGCGGATGTCGTGGTCGGCCTGGCGGATGCCCAGGGCTTCCAGGGAGGCGAGATAGGTTTCCTGGATGCCATCCGGGGAGGGCTTGATCAGCACCTGGTATTGGAAATAGTGCTGGGCCCGGTTGGGGTTGTCGCCGTAGCGGCCGTCGGTGGGCCGGCGACAGGGCTCGGGGTAGGCCACGGCCCAGGGTTCCGGCCCAATGGCGCGCAGCACGGTGTGGGGGCTCATGGTGCCGGCCCCCTTTTCCGTGTCGTAGGGCTGGAGGATCAGACAGCCCTGATCAGCCCAGAAGCGATTGAGCGTGGCGATGATGTCCTGAAAGTGCATCGAACCCTGCTGGTGACGCTCAGCGGGGGATGCGGATCTTCTGGCCGGGGAAGATCAGATCGGGATCTTCGATCACTTCCCGGTTGGCAGCGAAGATTTCGGTGTAGCGGGCGCCGTTGCCGTAGGCCTGCTCGCTGATGGCCCAGAGGGTGTCGCCTTCCTTCACCAGGATGAATTCGGCTTCGGCGGCGGCGGGGTGGGCCACGGCGGAGGCCTCCACCTTGCCCACACCCTCCACGTTGCCGGCGATCAGCACGGCCTTTTCATAGGCGGCCTGATCGGCGGCGCTGCCGCTGATGGTGGCCACATCATCGTTCACCTCCACCTGCAGATCGCTGACGCCGGGGTTGTTCTTCTCGATGTGCTCCTTGAGCTTCTTGGCGGCATCGGGCTCACCGCGCTTGAACACTTTTTTACCGATGTTGGCCGCGAAATCGAAGAGGGGGACGCCCATGGGAGAAAACACTCAGCGTTTATCAAAGGACAGGACGTGCCGTCGCGCCACAAAAAAAAGGAAGAATCTCAGCTGGACACCTCCCGGCTCCAACCCCAGAGGAGCCATCGCAGGCTCACCAGCGCCACCAGCAGCTGGAGCAGGCGATAGGGCCAGCCTCCCCACAGCCCGAGGGTGGGATCGGAAAACCAGAACACGATCCAGATGGCACTGATGGTGGCCAGCAAGCGGGTGCGGTGAAGCGATACCCCGGCGCGGTGCAGCAGCCAGAAGAACAGCAGGCTCCCGGCGCAACCCAGGCTGAGCCCAAGCACCGCCTGCGGCCAGGGGGACGCCGTGGCGCCGGCGCTGGCCCAGCTGGCCTGACGGACCCCGTTCAAGCTGCTGCTCGTGCGATCCAGAAGGAGGAAGAACGCCAGCA
>JBBASA010000056.1:0-5978 GCA_040399515.1 Cyanobium sp.
CTCTGGTGGCTCCTCGATGATCCACGGCTGGGCACAACAACACGTGAGTTGTTGGCCGCCAGCCCATGCCTGGTGTCGGTCGCCAGCCTCTGGGAGGTGGCCATCAAGCACCGCCTCGGCAAGTTGGATGTGACACCGGCCGCCCGGTGCTCGATGCGCATGTGATCGAAACCGCCCAGTTGCCCTTGGTGCACCACGACCCCTTTGATCGCCTGTTGATTGCCCAGGCGCGGGTCGAGGGGCTGATGGCCGTGTCATCCGATGGTCACTGGCCTGGCTACGACGTGTCGCTGCATCGCGTCCTACGCGGAAAAAGGCCATAGGTTGGTGAGATGCCCGCCTCAGCGATACGCCGAGTCGTGATCGGGGTGGAGCGACAGCAACCGAAGCCAGGGGCCATCGCGCCAGGCCACGGCCCGACAGCTGCGGCTGATCCGCAGGGAAAACAGCCGTTCTCCCGCAGGCCCCCGGCGGCTTTGAATCGGCTCCCAGCGCAGCCCCTTGCTGCCATGCAACTGCTCCCAGCTCATCGTTTGGAGCAAGCGAAGCGTCTTGAGCACGGCCCAGGCGTCTGGCTTGTCGAGGGCCAGCAGATTGGCTTGAAATTCCGGGTTGTTGAGATCGAGCTGAATCACGGGCATCCGCTGAGGTGTTCCTCCAGCGCTTCGAGATCCGCGGCGACAGGCGGTTGGTCGATAGCGGCCAGGGCCCGATCCAGCCGCGCAGATGCTTCTGGTTGATGCAACCACAGCTCGTTGTCGGGGATGGTCTGGGCGGTTTTGATCACCCAGACCCCAGGGGTGCTGCTGTCGATCACAACCGTGCGTCCAGCGAACTCCTTGCCCAGGGAGATCTGGCCACTGGCTCCCACTTGTTTCACAACCTGTTTGGGGGATTTCATGCTGGCCATGGTTTCATGCCTTCATGCTAAGCGAGCCCTGGCGCGGGTCGAGGGGCTGATGGCCGTGTCATCCGATGGTCACTGGCCTAACTACGACGAGTCGCTGCACCGCACCGAAATCCAACCGAAATCCAGAAGCGCCTTTTGAACCCAACAGCGGCTACCTTGCCGCCAGAGCCAGCACACGTCAGCTGTGAACACCGACCGCTGGTATTACAGGGTGTTCCAGAGCGCGCCTGATTTGATCCGTGCGCTGCTGCCCGGTTCCGATCCAGCGGCTACAGGCTTAGGCCTGGATCCAGCCGAACCCGGCGATCGGCTTTACCGCTTTGAGGCCCTTGAACTCAAGGAGCTGAGCCACCGCCTTGATGGCGTGCTCTGGCCCAAGGAATCCACGGGAAGCGCCGAAACCGGAAGCCTGGAGTTTCCGGTGGTGCTGCTGGAGGTGCAAATGCATCCAGACCCGGGCTTTCACCACCGCTTGGCGGCCCAGACCTATCGCTTCCTACAGCTCCATCCCCGAATAGAGCACTGGGCGGTGCTTGTGATCCAGCCCCACCACCGCCTCAACCTGGGACCCACCCAGGCGCTGCGGCTGTTTTTGGAGCAGCAGGTGGTGAGGCTCAGCCTGGAGGAGCTCAGCCGGCGGCCCCTGCTGGATCCGCTATTGAATCTGCTCACTCTGCCGGTCCGCCCGGACGGCGAGCTGGGAGCGAGCAGCCGCGAGATTCTGTCGAGTCGGCCGGATCTCGATGCTGTGGTTCTTCCTATGCTGATGCAACGGTTTCCTCAGCTGAGCAGGGAAGAGATCATGGTGATCGCTGGAATTCCACGAGAGGAGCTGCGGCACACGCGTGCAGCCCAGGAATGGCTTGCCGAGGGCCGCCAGGAAGGGCTACAGGAAGGCCGCCAGGAAGGAGAAGCCAAAGGCCGCCAGGAAGGAGAAGCCGCAGTAACCCTCCGGCTCCTCTCCCGCCGCTGCGGCCCCCTGAGCGAGGGCACCACCGCCCGCATCCAAGCGCTGCCCTTGGAGCAGCTGGAAGCCCTGGCCGACGCCCTGCTCGACTTCCAGGGCATGGAAGATCTGACCGCCTGGCTGGCGGCCAACACCTGAAGCGCTCAGGCAGACACCACATGTGGTGGCTCCAGCACCACCATCACCGGGCGTACGCTGCCGGAAGAGAGCACGTGTTGATGCTCTCCGGCTCCACCACCTCCCTGCGTGCCTTTGCCCAGGCGGCCTTTGCAGCGGCCGACCTGGATCTGGCGGACCATCTGGAGTCGGTGGAGGCACTGAAACGGCCGGCGGATCTGGCCTATTCCGCCATGGATCCCAGCCGCATCGCAGCCCAGCTCGGCTGCCAACCGTTTGGTTCAGGAGATCGTGGCGAAAATGTATCGGGTGATGCCGGCTTTCAGCGCGTCCAGGCGTTGCAGGTGAGCCTGATTGCCTGCTTGAACGCGCCGCCTGTGGCGGCCCTCTGCTAGCGTGATAGCACCTTGTCAGGGTTGGGGTGGCTCAGATTTTGGTGCGACAGCTAGATGCGGTTGTGAAGGAGGCTCTCCGCCGCCGTGCTCTGCGCCATGGCCGCAGCATGGAAGAAGAAGCTCGGCTGATCCTTGCCCAGGCGGTGGCGGCAGACGAAGACCCCAGCCTCAGCAGCGTTGGCTTAGGAAGCCGCATGGCAGCTTTGTTCTCAGGCGCACCGTTGGAGGAGCCGATCAGCGAGTGGGGCGGCGTCGCTGCCGCTGCGGCGCCGTTTGAATCGTGATCCTGCTCGACACCAATGTGGTGTCTGCGGTGATGGTGCAGCGCCCAGATCCTGATGTGGTGGCGTGGCTTGACCAAATCGACCCCCGCCAAGTGTGGCTTCCCAGTGTGGTGGTGTTTGAGTTGCGCTACGGAGTAACGATTCATCCTGAGGCCAGCCGGCGCCGGAAGCTGGAGCTGGCCCTCAAGCGATTGATTGCCGAGTTGATCCAGGAGCGCATTGCACCGCTTGATGCCCGCGCTGCGAAGCAGGCCGCCCTACTGGCGGCTCAGCGCAAAAGGCAAGGACGACCGGTGGATCTGCGCGACACCTTGATCGCCGGCATTGCATTGGCTCAGGAAGCCCAGCTGGCCACCCGCAACGTGCGCCATTTCAGTGACACCACCATCAGCCTGATCAATCCCTTTGGCATCGACCCGCTTTGACTGCCTCATGGCCTTCAGTCCTGCGATAATGTCATTGACATTTCCGCGATCTCGCGGTGACTCCCATGGTTCAAGTCACGGCCAGGCTTCCCGATACCCTCGGCGCCGAGCTCGATGCAGCAGCCCAGCAGCTCAACCGCTGCCGGGCCGACATCATTCGCCAGGCGCTTGAGTACTACCTCGACGACATTGAGGATCTGCGCTGCGGGGTCGCAGCCTTGAAGGATCCTGCCGACCCTGTGCTCGACTGGGCTGAGGTGCGGGATGCGCTGCTCGCTGCGGATTAAGCGTTCCGCGGCGAAGGCGCTGGCTGCGCTCCCGAAGGCAGATCGGGTGCGGGTTGTTGACGCCATCAACCTGCTTTGCGACACCCCAGCCGCCGGCTCTGCCCTCAAGGGTGAATTTGAAGGGTTGCGGCGTTTGCGTGTGGGTCACTACCGCGTGGTCTACGAATGGCAGCGCAGCGAACTGGTGATCCTGGTGGTGCGCATGAGCCATCGCCGCGAGGCCTATCGCTGACGGGGAATCCTTGGCCATAGACCGCCACCGCGGCCCGCTAGATTGGTCATCTGACCAACTATCCCCAGGATGCGAACGCTCAGCGTGGCCCAGGCGAAAGCCCAGCTTTCGGCCCTCCTGGATGCCGTGGAATCCGGTGAAGACGTGGAGATCACCCGGCGCGGGGTGCCTGTAGCCCGGCTCACGCGAGTGGCCGAGCGGCCTGCGGCGGGCTTTGATCTCCATGCCTTCCTGGCGGCCACCACCAACCAACCGCTCCACAAAGGGAGTACTGCGGCGACCTTGCTGCAGGAGCTGCGGGAGGGGGCTCGCTATTGAGGCGCCTTTACCTCGATACCTCTCTGCTGGTGGCGGCTCTGGTGCACGAAGCCGGCACAGCCTCGGCCCTGGGTTTTCTGCAAGCCCACGCCAAGCAGTCCTGGCTGATCTCCCCCTGGGTGGCCACGGAACTGGCTTCTGCCCTGGCTCTCCAGGTGCGCCGAAGCGCGATTACACGAGAGGAATCCCAGGAAGCCTGGCAGCGGTTTGGGGTGTTGCGTGACCATCGCCTGCATACCCTGCCGCTGGTAGCCGAGGATTTCGAGGTCGCCGCCCGGCTCGCTCTGGCCCAGGCGCCGCCGCTGAGGGCTGGCGATGCCCTGCATCTGGCTCTCTGCCAACGGCTGAACTTGCAACTGGCCAGCTTTGACCGCGGGTTGTGCAGGGCCGCTGCCCATCATCAGGTGGCCCACCATCAGCTCCCCGCAGACCTTGCAACCCCGTGACCTGGCGATGCCGATCCTGATCGAGCGGATGAGTGCCTGAGAGGAGCTCCAGGCACGGGCTTTCACCCTGAGCTTGCCATTCATAAGCGCCCTGGAGAGATTTCCCCCTGAGCCACTGAACACCGATGGCGGCCAACATGCGGGCGGGCCCGGCGCGGCGGTGGCCTTTAGGGCGTGGGCTCAGCTGCCAGCGGTTCCAATACCACCACCACCGGCCGCACGGTGCCCTGGGGGGTGGGGCTTTGGCGTTCGGCCCAGCGCTCCAGGGTCTGGCGGGAGGGGGCGGAGGGGTTTACGGGAGTTTCGGCCACCCCATCGGGTTGCACGGCCATGGGGTATTCCTCGGGCTCCTTGAGATGGGGGGCGGGCAGGCGCACCACCTCGGCGGGCATCACCTGGTTTTTCCCTTGGATCAGGGCCTCCATGGTGGGGCGCCAGTGGAGGGGCACGGCGGAGAGGCGATCGGCGGAGCGGGCCCGCAGGGTTTGCTCGAGGCGGGCGGCGGGCACCATGGGTTTTTCCTGGAGGCTGGCCAAGGTGAGGGGGCCTCCCAGCAGGACGGAGCCGGGTAGGGGTTCGTTCTGGCTCCGGCCAGGCGCGAAGGCCGTGGCGGCGGGCGCCTCGGGCGCCTCGGGCGCCGCCAGAATCTCGGGCTCGGCGGCCCAGGCCTGCTGCTGGGGAGGCAAGGGGGCGCCGAAGGGTGCACGGGGCTCAGCGAGGCTGGCCATGAAGGGTTGGGGCGGCGGCAACGATGCGGCGGTGGAGCCGGAGGCGGCGGGCTTCGCGGCACCGCTAGCCCCCGGGGCGGCAGGAGCCGTGGCCAGGGGCGCCGAGGGGGAGGCCCAGGGCAGGGAATCGGCGAGGAGCAGGGGAACCCAGGCTGCTGTGGCGATGCCCCCGAGCCAGAGGAGGGCCCAGGGGCCGGAGGGCTGGGGGGGAGAGGAGGGGGCAGTCATGGTCAGTTGGTGTTGTCGTTGTCAAAGTCCTGGATGATGCGCCACAGGGCCAGGATGTTCACCAGGCCCGTGATGGGTTGGGAGACGGTGTTGAGGGCATCGCTGCCGGAGGCGAGCACGCTGCGGTTCACGATCACGGTGTCGCCTTCCCGCAGGGGGGGGTTGCGGGGGCCGCTCACGCCCTGCTTGTAGTCGAGGGCGTAGCGGCGCAGGGTGGCGGTGCCATCCCGGTTGATGCGCACCAGCTCCACGTTGTTGCGGTTGGCCCGCATGGGCAGGGCCCCACCCGCGGCAAAGATCCCCTGGATCAGGGGGGTGCCGGCCTTGAGCCCAACCCGCCCGGGGCTTTTCACCTCTCCCACGACGTTTACGTTGATGGTTTCAGGGGAGAGGTTGGCGGCGGCCAGCTCGAGCACCTCATCGGGGGGGGGTGCGGGCGCCCGGCCGATCACGATCGTGTCGCCATCGAAGAGGAAGGGGTTCTGGCGCTTGTCGCCCTTTTGCAGGAGGGCTACCAGGTTGAGCTGGGTTTCCCGCAGTTGGCTGGTGTCGCCCGGCAGCCGGCGCTGGAGGCGCACATCGCTGAGGTTGGCGTTGAGGGTGATGCCGCCGGCCTTCTGAATGGCCGACACCACGGTGGG
>JBBASA010000057.1:0-5885 GCA_040399515.1 Cyanobium sp.
ATTGTTTCGACATGACTGTCCATAATGTCGAGTTCACACAGTGCTTCAAAGAGCTGCAGGGCGTAATCCTGGTTGGGTCCGCTTGGACCCGCGCGGGTGGCGATGATCTCGGCGATGGTCGGCTCGGGAAGGGGGCCGAGGAAATGGGGGTTGTCAGGATCGGCGACCCATGTGATCCCCTCGGCGAAGGGCGGCTCGTCGGGTGCGGGCAGCAAGGCGAGATGCTGGCGCGAGAAACCCGCCTGTTCCCGGGTGTCGATGGCTTGCAGGATCCCATCGGCCTGGGCGGGGTCGATCCGGAAGGCACAGCCGCCGCAGAGCCCTTCGGGGTCGGAAAGGAGCGTGACCACGCACCCGGGGGCTTCTGGTATGCCGCGATGGTCGGGAGAGCCCTGCCAGAACCGACGCGACCATCCCTGCACGTAGGCCCGCCGGCGTTCGAGGTAGGAGAACGCCGGGCGGAAGATCAGCGATCCGTAGGCGAAGATCCACATGATGGGTCGTTTCGGCTGCGCTGGCGCGTCGTTTGAGCCTCTGGGAGGATTATGCAGGCCAAATGGGGGCGTGCATGCTCCAGTCGTTGGTTCACATCAGCCACCAGCTCGGTGGCTACGACGGCGTGAGTGTGGAGGCTGCCAAATGGATGGCTGCTTTCGAGCAGCTGGGTCTGCAGGTGACACCGGCTGCGGGCCGGCTGCTGGGGCCTTGCCGCGCCGGCCTCTCCCTGCCCTCCCTCTGGCGTCCGGAAGACGCCGATGGCCGGCTGTTGCCCCCACCGGCTCTCACCGAGACCGAGATTGCGGCGGTGATCGCGGCGGCAGGTGGGCCGGGTGGCTCGGTGGTGCTCGACAACATCGCCACCATGCCTACCGCCCCCGACGCCATCGTTTCCCTGGTGGCTGCCTTGGGAGAAGCCCGGATGCGCCTGCTGGTGCGCCACCACGACCCATCCTGGGAGGAGGCCGGCCGACCGGCGGATCCCCGCTTTCCCCTCGATCCCCACGGGGCGATTCATGTGGCCATCAGCGCCCACCTGGCCAGTGAGCTGAAGCGGCGGCGGGGCATCCGGGCGACGGTGATGCACAACCCCTTGTCCATGGAGGCCCTGGCGGGGGGCAACCGCCTGGGCACCCGGCAGCGGCAGGGCCTGAGGCCGGACGACCTGGTGCTGCTCCACCCCGTCACGCCCTACCCCCGCAAGAACGTGGCGGCGGCGGCCCGGTTCGCCGATGCCGTGGCCGCCCGCTGGCCCGGGAGGGTGGTGTACTGGCTCACTGGCGGGTCGACCGATCCTTGGGCAGGACAGGGGCGGTATCGCTTTTTGGCGGGTCGCTGCGGCACCCAGGCCGACCTCTACGCGGCGGCCGATGCCGTGCTGCTCCCCTCCACCTGGGAGGGCTGGGGCAACCCGGTGGCGGAGGCCGCTGCTCTCGGTCTGCCGGTGGTGACGGGCCACTGGCCCGGTTTGGAGGAGATGCGCGCCCTTGGGGTGCGGGACATCCCGGTGGCGGATCCCGATGCGGTGGAGCGACTCCTGGGCGAACTGCACCAGGGCTCCAGCCATCGGGTGGAGGCCCTGCGGGATGGGCTCGACAGCTCCCGGCTGGCTGCCGACCTGGCGGAGCTGCTCGGCCTCAAGCGACCACCCCATCGCAGAAGTCGAAGGTGAGTACCCCCTCCAGGCCGCCCTCGAGCATGGGCACCAACTGGGCCACCACCTGCTGATGCTCCGGATGGGGGAGGTAGGCGTCTCGGGCGGCCCGATCCCGGAAGGTCATGCAGAACCCGTGGGTGAAACCCCGCGAGAGACTTTCCTTGGAGACATCGGCACCGCCGCTGAAGCCGGTGATCCCGTCAATCCGCTCTTGCAGGCTCCTCAGCTCCGTAAACATGGCAGCCACCGCACCGGCAGGAAGGTCGGCTCGAAAGCGGAAGAGCACCAGGTGGTGAACCATTGGGAAAGAACAGACTGGAGCAATTCTCCGCTGCAGTTCCACCCCCATGCGGACGTGTCTCGTTATCGCCGTTGTGGTGCAGCTGGCCGGGGAGCTCGACCCGCGCCCCCTCACTGCCCTACCGGCGGATGTGCAGCCCCTGGTGAAGGCTCTGCAGAGCCATGGCTTTCGGGTGCAGGTGGCCCTGCCTCCCCAGCCCGGCGCCTACGGCCAGTTCGAGCCCCGGAGCCGCACCCTCTGGGTGTCGCCCCTGAGCCTGGAGCTGGGCATCGGCCGCCAGACCTTTCTGCACGAGGCCGTGCATGCGGTGCAGAGCTGCCCCACCGGGGTGGTGACCCCCATCGGCTGGAGCTTCCCCCTGGATCCGGCGGTGGAACGGGGCATCAATGTGGTGCTCTATCACGGCTACCCCACCAACAAGGCGGTGGAGCGGGAAGCCTTTGCCCTTCAGGGCCAGAGCGATGCGGTGCCCCTGCTGCTGGAGGCGCTGCGCCGGCGTTGCCGGTGAAGGAGTTGCCCTGAAGCAGTTGCGCGGAAGGAGTTGCACCGATCAGCGCCAGTCGAGTCCCGGCAGGTGGGGCACGATGGCCGGGGTGATGGCCCGGTAGGCGGCGTACGTGGGGTAGAGCTCCAGCAGGCGCCGCTCCTCCCGATGGGCCTTACCCCGGAGCACCAGGGCCAGGGCCACCAGCAGGGCCAGATGGAGCCCGCTGCCCAGGGCCACCGCCACCCCCAGGGAGCACACCAGCACGGCCTGGTAGAGCGGATGGCGGCAGCGGCCGTAGGCGCCCGTGTTGACCAGCGGCGCCTGGGGCATGGGTTCGGGCAGGGGGGTGAGGCTGGCCCCGAGCCCCCGCACCGCCTGGGCCGCGAGCCCCAGCCCGAGGGCGAAGGTGCCCCAGCCCAGCACTTTCAGCACCAGGGGCCAGGCCACCCCCAGAGATGCCGGCGCCGGGGTGGGCGGCAGCAGGTGGGCGGCGATCAGGGCGAGCTGGGCGATCAGCCACCACTCCCCGCGGCGGTTGTCGCCCAGACCCTCCCAGCTGAAACCCCAGTGGCTGAGGCGTGCGCGGATCGTTTCCAGGGGGTTCGCGGGCATGTTTCAGGCCACCACGCTCACCGTGGAGCCGTAGCCAGCCAGCTGGCTGTCTCCAGTGAGCAGAAGCATGGGCTCCACCTGGCTTTGGCACACCAACAGCCGATCAAAGGGATCCAGGTGGCCGTTTGTCGTTTCCAGATCGGCCACCGCCAGCAGGTGGGCGTTGCTGATCGGCAGCCAGCGGAATCCCTGCAGGGGCACGTGGCGCTCTAGTTCGGGAAGATCCACCAGGAGCTTGCCGATCGCCACCTTGATCGCCATCTCCCAGAGGGAGGCCTGGCTGATGAACACCTCCGCTCCTGGGGCCTGCACGCGCTCCACCACCGATGGCGATAGACGGCGATCGCCATCGAGCCACCACAGCAGGAGGTGGGTGTCGAGCAGCAGTCGGCTCACTGCAACGCCTCAAACAGGCCATCCAGGGGTGCATCAAACGCTTCGTCCGTCTTGATCCGGCCGCGCAGCGCCCCTGGCGCTGACACCGTGCGGGTTGGGGCCTTCCAGGGAACGAGGCGCGCGACGGGGACGCCCGATCGCGCGATCACCACTTCCTCTCCCTGCTCCACGTCCTGCAGCAGCTGGGAGAGATGGGTCTTGGCCTGGTGCACATTCACCAGGTGCCGGTTGGCCAGGGGCTCCCTCGACGCAGCCATGCCTTCTTTCTGACTAAGCCTTAGTTTAGTCTGCCTTCCAGAGCCCGAGCCATTCCTGCTCCCGGCCCTCCACGGAGCCGCGGGCAGGCTCCCAGAGCTGGGGGGAGAAGCCCGCCCCTCGGAATTGCTCTGCCACGACAAGCGGATCGCTGCCGTAGGGCGGCCCTCCGGGGCGGCTGTGGCACCAGAACAGGCCCAGCAGCCAGCCGCCGGGTTGCAGGAGATGGTGGATCTGCTCCAGGTAGGCCGGGCGCTGCTCCGGGGTGATGGCGCAGAAGCAGGTGTGCTCCACCACGCCCGCCAGGCTGCCAGCCCCCAGCCCGGCCCGGGCCAGGCCTTCGAGATCGAAGAGATCGGCCTGCAGCCACTGCAGAAGGGATCCGCCCGGCCCGTGGAGCCGCCGCGCCTCGGCCAGGGCCTCCCCGCTCACATCCAGGCCGATGGCTTCAAACCCCAGCGCGGCCAGCAGAGCGGCCTCATGGCCTCGCCCGCAGCCGGGCACCAGCACCCGCCCAGGTGGTCGGGGAGCGCGCGGGTCGTGGCGCAGGGCCTGCTCCAGGGGTGGGGCGGGCCGGCCCAGCTCCCAGCCATCGGTTCCCTCCCGATAGCGCTGATCCCAGGGGGCGGCCACCCCGGCGTCATCTCCAGCCCTGGCGAGGCTCCCGGCCATGGCGATCAGGCGCCCGCCAGGGTTTGGAGCTGATGTTCCAACCGCTGGCGCAGGCGGGTCTGCACCAGGTGGCAGAGCTCCTCCACCAGCTCGCTATCGGCGTGATAGATCAGGCGCACGCCGTCCCGTTCGCAGCGCACCAGGCCGGCCCGCTGCAGCTGGCCAAGCTGGCGGCTGATGTGCGACTGGGAGAAGCCCGTGGCCGCAATGAGGGAGGCCACATCCTTGGGTTTCTGTTGGAGCAGGCAGAGCAGCTGAAGGCGGGCCGGTTCGCTGAGGAGGCGGAAAAACTGGCTGTATTCCTCCAGCAGTTCGGGGCTGGGCAGGGCGTCCGAAGGGGCCAAGAATCAGCGCTTTATGACGGTAGGCGCATTATGGCTGGGTGGCGGGCTCGCCTCCGGAAGGTCCCGGGTGCGGGCCTGCAGCTGGCGGGTGGCCGCCACCAGCTCCTGTGGCAGCTGGCCTTCCGCCGGGGCCACGGGGTGCTGCCCAAGACGGCGCTGGATCTGCCGCACCACGCCGGCCTTGCCCACCATCGCGGGCAGCAGCGTGATCGCCCGGGCCAGGTGGAACAGCTGCCCGGTGCGGGAGGGCGCTGGGCCGCTCCAGCGGCCGCCCCTGGCCTGGATCGCGAGCCCTATTGGTATCTGGCCAGTTACCCCAAATCCGGCAACACCTGGTGCCGGGTGTTCCTCACCGAGCTGCGGCGGCTGGCCGGCCTCGACACGGAGGAGACCACAGCAGCGGCAGAAGCCGAGGAGCGTGAGCTGCGGCTCAACCGGGATCTGGCCACGGGCTCGATCGTGAGCAGCCGCCACTGGCTCGATGACCAGCTCGGGATCGACAGCGCCGATCTGCGCTGGAGCGAGCTGGATAAGGTGCGGGGCCGGGTGGGCCATCAGCGGGCGCTTTATGCCGAATGCCTGCGCTACCACAAGGTGCACGATGCGTTCACCAGCCCGGATTCGGCTGGCCGGCCGGTGGTGCCCACCGAGGGCTGCCGGGGGGCGGTGGTGGTGATCCGCCAGCCGGCGGATGTGGCGGTATCGCTGAGCCATTTCTTTTCCTGGGATCTGGAGCGCTGTGTGGCCTTTTTGTTGAACGAGGAAGCAGCGCTGTGCCGCTCAAGCAAACGGGGCGGCTAACAGGTGCGCCAGTTCATGGGCAGCTGGGCCAGCCATGTGCAGAGCTGGGTGGACCAGCAGCAGATCCCGGTGCTGCTGCTGCGCTACGAAGACCTGCTGGTGCAACCGGAGCCGCACTTCAGCTGGCTGGCCACCTTCCTCAACCTGCCTGCGGAGGAGCCCCTGATCCGGGAGGCTGTGGCCAACACCCGCTTTGACAAGCTCCGCGCCAAGGAAGACGCCGAAGGTGGCTTCCACGAGCTCCCGGAGGGCTGCGAGCGATTTTTCCGGTCTGGCCGTAGCGGTGACTGCCAGGAAAGATGAAGCCCCTGCCGCCCATCAGGCGGCCCTTACCAAAGTAGCCGGACGGGGATTGTTTTCTGA
>JBBASA010000058.1:0-5878 GCA_040399515.1 Cyanobium sp.
ACCACGCCTCCCGCGGCTCCAGGGTGCTCCTGTACCGCTGCGCGGAAGCCTGCGGCTACATGAGCGAGCAACGCAAACAAGATGGCCGCCCCGGTGCCCCCACCGAACCCTTCGTGTGTTTGGGGTTTGCCAGCTACGAAGGCCACTAGGGCGAGCGGCCGATGGCGATTCGCTGGCGGCTCGAGCGGGAGATCCCGGCGGCGTGGTTACCGGTGATGGCGTTGGCGGTTTAGCGTTGAGCCATGGATCTCCACGAGCGGATCACCACCAATCCGGCTGTGCGTTTCGGCAAGCCCTGCGTTCGCGGCACCCGGCTCACCGTGGGGGATGTTCTTCTGATTCAAGACATGTACGCCTGATCGGGCTCGGAGGTGCGGATGATCTTGCGATCGCAACGCAAGCAGGATGGCCGCGCCGGCGGCCCCACCGGGACCAGCTTCAGCTGGCCGAGCGATCCGCAAGCAAAGCGGCGGCCCATCCGGGCAATGGATCACGATGAACAATACTCTCCCCATTGTTGATCGTCAGCACCGGCTGAAAAGGGTCCAGAGCGGAGGAGTTGTCATACACACGCAACAGATCCAACAGGGGAATCGACAACCTCACCTGCTCTAGAAGACGTGGAATGCGTGCGACCACCTTCTCAGCGGCAACACCATGGCCGCCCTCGCTGACGCGGCAGGCAACACGGGCCTGGTTGAGGTCTGAAGAGTCGAGATGGATCAACACCATGATGATCTGGTAGCCGAGCCCTTTGGCACGTGCGAGGAAATCAATCTTGGATGGATGGGAGTAGACCGTCTCGAAGCAGAAGCTGACTCCCTCCTGCAGGAGATGAAAACGTTGCCTTTCTGCAAGTTGAGCAGCCTCGTAACTATGCATTTCTGGAGCGTCCGTAAACACAATCCGAGCCAGCAGATCAGCATTCACAAAGGGAAGACCAAGGGGCTCCAGCGCCAGCCGAAAGAACGTGCTCTTACCGGCGCCATTGCCGCCCACGAGCATCCATAACTGGGGGCGCGTGGTCAAGATCAATCGGTTTCACTGGGGCGGAACACGCCATCCACAAAGATGCCGAGACGGCGACTGCCGTCGGCGTTGAGCTGCTCCAGCAAACCGGGATGGGTGCTGGAGGCCTGATAACGCACGATGGCTGGGTTCTGCGCTCCCGTGCAGACGGAAGCGCTGAGATTGCCGCGGTTACGGGCGTCTTCCAGCGCTGCGAACACCTGCTGTGGGTCCACTGCCGCCGCACGCACAGGTTCCACCCGCAGGCGCGCCAAGCCGGTCTTCACAGCGAGCAGTTGCTCGGGATCGACCATCGACGCCACCTCGCGCCCGAGAGCGGCCCAATACTCCACCTGTTGCGCGGCGCTGCGCTGGTGCAGCAATCCGGCAAGGGCAGCGCTCTGCATCAGCTGCATCTGAAGCCGCACGGGGGAAGAAGATTTCGCCACACCGACAGAGATGACAAGCCTACCGGCCAACTGTAGCTGTCTGCTACCGGTTCTGGGTGGAGCCTTCGATCCGTGGAAAGCCTTGCCCTGGGCTGTGTTGGATGACCGTGTGGTGGCGATCCTGAGGGAGCAGGCTCGCGCCCGCGGTGTCTCCCTTGAGCAGAGCCTGCGCGAGATGCTCATGCATGCGGCGCAACAGCACAGTGATGTACGTCAACGTCTCGCCGCCCTGCGCCGGCAGACACCAGCAAGGGCTCAGGAACTGGATGTGGCGGCCCTGATCCGTGAGGGCCGTGAGCAGCGTTGAGCCTGGCTCATATGTGGTGGATGCATCGGTGGCCTTTGCCTGGTTCGCCGAGATGCCCCACAGTGAACAGGCGGTGACATTGTTGGATGCGCAACCTGACATCCAGCTTCTGGCACCCGATCTGGTGTTGGTGGAGTTGTTCAATGCCGGCTGGAAAGCTCAGCGGCAGGGAGCCATCACCCTGGATCAATTTCTGGCAATCGGTGACCTGGCTCCCGGCCTTTGGAGCGAATTGGTGCTGGCTGCAACCCTGCTCAAGTCGGCGCAGCGTTGGTGCCGTGCACTAGATCATCCGGCTGATGACTGCCTGTATCTAGCGCTGGCCGAGATGCGTTCGGCCGTGTTGCTCACGCAGGATCAACGCCTGCTGAGAAAATTGCAAACCCTGCCCGAGGCCAAAGGCCTTGCAATGGCGATCGAGCCTAGAACTAGCCCTGGGTTGTGCAGCGGAACGCTTATTGCTCGGGTTGCGGCTGCTCCAGCGTTGAATAGCCTGGCAGAGGTGATAGTCAACAGGTGTCACCAGCGAGTGGTGACGGCGGTGACGGCGGCCAGCAGGGTATTGATGCCGGATCAGGGGGTGGCGCCCGGCTTGTAGCGGCTCCTCCAGGCGCTGGGGCTGAAGCTGCGCAGCGGGGCCAACAGCCTGCAGATGCCGGAGGCTCTATATTCGCTATTCGCGAATGCCGAATGGCCTGGTGTGACCGTGGCCCGCTCACCCTCCAATCCCCAGCTCGTCCTGCGCCCGCAGGATCTGGTGGTGCTGCTGCGTCTGGCTCTGGAGCCGGGCCCGGCTCCCACCTATGCGGCCCTCGGCTCCGAGCTTGGCCTGACGGCCTCGGAGGCCCATGCGGCGGTGGGGCGAGCCGTGGCCGCGAGGCTGGCGATTAAGGATGAGGCTGGCAAGCCCTCCGTGATTCGAGCTGCCCTGAGAGCCTTCGTGGAGCACGGTGCCCGCTACTGCTTTCCGGCCACGCAGGGTGGACTCAGCCGCGGGGTTCCCACCGGCTACGCCGCCTCCCCCCTCAGCGAGCAGATCCGGCCGGGCAACGACCCACCACCGGTGTGGCCGTGGAAGAAAGGAACGGCCCGCGGTATTGCCTTTCATCCGCTCTATCCAAGTGTCCCTGAGGCTGCAGAGCGCAACCCGGCTCTGGGGGAGCTGCTGGCCCTGTTCGACGCGGTGCGCGGCGGCAGCGCCCGGGAACAAGCCCTGGCGCTGGCCCTGCTGGAGGAGCGGCTGCAACCATGAACCCCAACGACCCCAACGTCTCCCTGCTGGAGCGGGCGGCTGAGCAGTTGGGTGAGGCGCTGCTCGAGCAGCTGGTCTTTGTCGGCGGCGCCGTGGCCGGAGTGTTGATCACGGATCAGGCGATGCCAGAGATCCGGCCCACCCAGGACGTGGATGTGATCTGCCGGGTGATCGCCAGGTCTGACTACCACCAGCTGGGGAGGCAGTTGCGGCAGCGGGGCTTCCAGGAAGACAGCCGGCCAGCGGCACCCCTCTGCCGCTGGTGCACAGACGATCTCATTCTCGATCTGATGCCAACCCAGGGCGAGATCCTGGGCTTCTCCAACCGTTGGTATCCCCTCGCCCTGGAGACCGCCCAGCTTCAAGAGCTGCCAAGTGGCTGCGCGATTCGGATCGTGACCGCACCGGTGTTCCTGGCCACCAAGCTGGAGGCCTTTCGCGGTCGCGGCCAGGGCAATTTTCTCTTCAGTCACGACCTGGAGGACCTCATGGCCGTCGTCGACGGACGTGCCTCGCTGCTGGAGGAATGCAGGCTCAGCCCGCTTGAGTTGAGGAATGATCTGGCGGCTCAGTTCCTTGAGCTGTTGAAAACCTCTGCCTTCCTGGAGGCGCTGCCTGCGTTCCTGCCGCCGGATCAAGCCAGCCAGCAGCGACTAACGTATTTGCTGGAGACGCTGCGGGCGATCACCACTCTGGCTGAGCCTTGATCTGCAGCTCGGGGTAGCCGGTAGCTGGATCCAGCTCCCGGCTGAACTGCCACTCCGGCAGCAGGCCGATCACCAGCTCCGCGGTGGTGCGCACCAGTGAGCCGGCACAGAGGTGCCCGCCGATCACCGCACCCTGGCTGTCGGCCACAGCGATGTGGAGGTGGGCGCCATCGGGCGAGAGGGTGCCGGAGAGGCTGATGAGCTCCAGGTCGCCGCGGATCGTCGTGGCCTCGGCCGCTCCGGCCAAGCGCAGTTGGGCCACCGACAGGCTGCCGACGGCGCTGATCACGCAGCCCGCCTGCTCCTCCTGTTCTCCTATCCAGGCCTCCAGCGCCCGGCGCAGGTCAGCGTTCGGCTGCAGCCGTAACGGCACCACCTTCATGGCGCGGCATCCACAGGCACCATCATCGCCTGTGGGCATTTGTTGTGGCGGGCGAACGAGTCAGCCCAGGCTGCCCAGCCGGATCAGACCACCCACCACCACAAAGGCGATCACCAGGGCGGTGATGCCGCCCGCAGCGCCCTGGGCAAGACCCCCAGATCCAGCACCAGATGCCCGCCGGTCCACACCGTGGCGGCCAGGGCATGGACGATCACCAGCAGCAGGAACACGGACACGGCAGCGCCATGGCAGCTGCTTCCAGGATGGGGGCAATCTGCCGAGGCTGACCATGAAGGTGATCGTGGATCTGTGCGTGGTGCCGATCGGGGTGGGCGTGCACCTGGCGCCCTACATCGCCGCTTGCCAGAAGGTCCTCACTGATGCGGGTCTCAAGATCCAGCTCCACCCCAACGGCACGGCGATCGAAGGGGAGTGGGAGCAGGTGTTCGCCGCGATCGAGGCCTGCCACCAGGCGGTCCACGCCATGGGCTGCCCCCGCATCTACACCACCGTGAAGATCAACACCCGCACCGACAAGGACCAGACCCTGGAAGACAAGGTGGCCAGCGTGCAGGCCCTGCTCTGATGGATGGTGAGTGCGTCCTGCCGCTCAGGTGGCTGGAGGGGCTTGATGCTGATCGTGTCGGCACCGGGGTTGCCGTTGGCCTGATCCAGGGCCCAGGCAAAGCTGTTGGTGATGGCGCTGCAGGGGCAGAGCCGAGAGAGCCGTGAAGGCGGCGATGCTGCGCCACAGCATGGAATGCAAAACAGTCAACAAAAGGATCAAGCCCTGCGGCCAAACAAAAGACCCGTGGAACTTGCGCAGAGACAAGGATCACTCATGCCTGGAAGCAGGGGAAGCTGCTTCCAAGATCATGGCCGTCATGCTGGAATCAACCTCATGCGCAACATTCATCAGCGCTGGGAAACCAGAGAGATCCTTTAACATATCGGCAGGTCTGATCATGCCGATCTTGGTCTGCCCAGCTTCTGTATAAACAGAGATGCGGCAGGGGAGAGCCATATTCAATGACATGTTGGTTTTTAGCACCTTTGCCGCCTGCTGAGGATTGCACACCTCAAAGACACGGCAGTTCTCCTGAAAGTTGATGTTCTTGCTGCGCAGGGTGGCAGCAAGATCATGAACGGCAAGCAATCCAAAGTCATGACTCGCCACAGCAGCCTTCAAATCGGAGCAGGCTTCTTCAAACGATTTGCTTGTATCCAGAATAAAAAAGGGTTTCATAGCCTAGTCAGGGTGCCCGGTCGAGCTGTCTACAGAGGTCTTAGCCAGGAAAACACCCGGTGGATGGGGATCAGACCTCCAATACCTAAAAGTCAAGATTCATGGAGCCGCCGCCGCAATGCGCAGCGTAGTGCTGACGATGAAGATATGACCCTGCTCAAAACACTCGTCCGGTGAAACAAACCAGCTGGTTCGATCGTTTTTCCAAGCTTTCTGCGCGTACAGCGGGGCGATCTGCAACATTCACGATTGCCTGCCTCTCTGTCATCACCTGGATTATGACAGGCCCCCTGTTTAACTACAGCGACACTTGGCAGCTGGCTATTAACACGGCAACAACAATTATCACCTTTCTGATGGTCTTTCTGATTCAGCATACTCAGAACATCGATTCACAAGCTGTACAGATCAAGCTAGATGAATTGATCAGAGCCACCAAAGGGGCCCACAATGCCCTTCTCGACCTTGAGGAAATGACCGAGAAGCAGCTCGATGAGATCAGAGGCAAATATGAAACGCTGGCCAAA
>JBBASA010000059.1:0-5730 GCA_040399515.1 Cyanobium sp.
GTGCTGGGCTGCCACATGGTGGGGGAGCACGCCGCCGAGATCATCCAGATGGCGGCGATTGCCCTCGGGATGGGAGCCACCAAGGCTGATTTCGACCGCACCATGGCCCTCCACCCCTCCGTGGCGGAGGAGTTCGTCACCTTGCCGAACTGAAGATGGCCAGTCCCCCTTGAGCCCCCCAGCCCCCGCCATCGACCATGCCCTGCGGCTGCGCCAGCTCTGGCTCACCTACCTGCTGGCCATGCTCTTCCACGTGGATCTGGGCCTGATGCCCCTCTTCCATGGCCTCTCGCCCGAGATCGAGAGCCATGTGGATCCCGGCAGGTTGGCGCTGATGTTCTGGGGGATGCTGATCTATTTCCTGATCCCGTTGCTGGCGATCCTGTTAATCACCTGGACCTCCAGCAACCCAGCCACAGCAGGGCGCTGGCGCTTGTGGCGGCGGGTGCACTTCTGGCTGAGCGTGGTGTACACGATCACCAACGTGCCCCACCTGATCGCCGACATCCTGGTGCCTGATTCCCGCAGCGACCAGGTGGCCCTGATGGTGGTGCTGCTGGGGATCGGTCTGCTGATCAATGTGGAGGGTTGGCGCTGGTGGCGCCAGCCCTCAGGCGGATAGGGATAATGCCACCTCTTGTTTCACCCGAGGGTGGAGGGAGGCCCGCAGCTGGCGCAGGGCCCGTTGCTCCAGGCCCTGCACCGTGCTTTTCGTGAGCCCCATGCATTGAGCCACCTGGCTGAGGGAACGGAGATCTTCGCCGCCATAGCGCAGGCTTAACACTCTGCGCGCCTGGGCATTGAGCTGGGCCATACCGCGTTCAAGCCAGCGGTAGTCGTCCTCCATCTGGGGCTCGCGACCATCGCTCAGCACATCGAGAAGCTGGCCGTCTTCCTCTGCGCCGATGGGCTGATCCAGGGACATCACGCGGCCAGCCTGGTGGGCTTCCAGGGCATGGATCAGGCGAGCGGGTTCGGTGCCAAGCTGAACTGCCAGCTCCTCCAAGGGGAGTGATGGGCTGGCCTGCCGCAAGAGCTGCACCGCCACGGCCAGCTTGCGAAGGCTGAGGGGCACCCGCAGGATCTGCCCCTGCTCCGCCTGCCCACGCCGCACGGCCTGGCGGATCCACCAGTAGGCATAGGTGGAGAAGCGATAGCCGCGGCTGGGATCAAAGAGCTCCACAGCGCGAATTAGGCCGATGTTGCCGGCCTGAATGAGATCCATGAGATCCACTCCCGCCGGCTCCCGCAGCTGGTACCTGCACACCGAAACCACCAGCCGCAGGTTGGCCTTCACCATGCGATCCATGGCCCGCCGTCCGGAGCGCAGCTCCGTTGGCGTGGGGGAAGGGGAGTGCTGCCAGCGACGGACGATCGTCCCAAGGTGCACCTCCTCGTCGGGAGTGAGGAGGGGGATGGCCGCGATGCGCCTGAGATAGGCCTGTATCCCATCGCCGCAGGGTGTCCGATGTTCCGCCATGTGTCTGCTCTGGACCAAGACCTCCTTCAGCCTTTCCGACCCCATGGGGTTTGAACGGGTCTTGCGGCGCAAGAGGCGCGGGCTTGCAGCGCATGTGTTCCGGCCCTTTACGCAATGTCATTCCACCGGCACTTGCACAGGGGAAGGGGGCCTAGCGACTCCGGCCTTCTTGGGAATCTCAATCGTGAGCTGGCCCTCTTTGGCCGATGCCTTGAGGCCTGCCTCATCGGCATCGCCAGGCAAGGTGAAGCTGCGGCTGAAGCCGCCGTAGACCCGCTCCACCCGATGCATGCGGTCCCGATCCTCGCGGCTTTCCTGGCGCCGTTCTCCCTGCAGGGTGAGCACCCCCTGTTCCAGGGTCACCTTGAGGTCATTCTTCTCCACCCCGGGAATGTCGGCCTGGATCAGGTAGGTGCCATCGGTTTCCCGGATGTCGACCCGCGGCTGCCAGTCGCCCAGGGCTCCCCAATGACGACTGCTGGGCCAGGCCACCAACCGCCCGTAGCGATCAAAGAACTCTTCGATGCCCTTCATCGGTTCCCATTTCTCAAGAGCCATGGCGGTGCCAGCAACTACCCCCAAGGTATGGAGACCAACCGATGCCGTATGCCCTGCCACGGCTGCAAATCAGCAGCACCCCTCAGCGGCGTGCCAGCCAGAACACCAGGGAGAGGATGGCGGAGAGCAGCAGGCTGGTGGTGAGGGGGAACGAAAAGCTGAACCCCGGCCGCTGGATGTGGATATCGCCTGGAAGGCGACCCAGACCACTGGCACTGATCCACGGCCAGAGCAGGCCGATCAGCAGCAGCAGGCCACCGAGGAGGATGAGTGTTCTCTGCATGGTGATTTTCTAGCCATCATTTCCGAAATAGGCATCCAGGAAGCTCAGGGGCCGGGCCATGGTGGCCGAAAACCCCAGCAGCCCCGGATCCCGGTAGCTGTAGAGCAGGCTGCCGTCGCACTCCAGGAGAAACGTGCCACCCCGCTGGGTGAGGTAATCGTCCCGAGGCACATAGGTGCGCCAGTGGGAGAGCACCTCCACCATGTTGCGCAGGCGCACGGTGGCCAGCTCGAAGGGCCGCTGAAACCCCTCCCCACCCGCCAGGTTGAAAAGAGGGCTGGCGAGGCGCTGGGGGGCGGAGCGATCCCCGATGTAGCCCCGAAACACTTCCGCCAAGGTGCCCGGTGAACCCACCCCGGCGCACATCAGGAGCAGGGAGGGCCAGGGGCCGCCGGGGGCCTTGAGCCCTTCGGAGAGACCGAGGGCCCGATGCAGTTGCGGGGTGCTCTCCACCTGCAAGAGCTCCCGCGGCAACCCCGTGAACCCACAGAAGCGATCCGCGCCGGCGTCATCGCCGATGCCGATCGCCAGGAGGGCGATCCCCGCCTCTTGCAGCTGCGGCAGGGCAGCGGCGAGGGCCTGGGCATATTCCAGGCTGTCGAAGTCGCCCAGCTGGGAGAGCAGCACCACCAATCGGCGGCGGCCAGGGCCCATGCCGGGCACCTGGGCCAGGTGATGGAGCAGGGCAGGAGGAGCTGGCATGGGGGTTAGGGGTGGGAAGGCTAGGGGGTCGGGGTTTCGCCGAGCGCCTCGGCCACCGCCTTCTGAAACACCCCCTCCTCGGGCACCACGCCGGTCCAGCGTTCAAAGATCTGCATGGCGAGCTGCACCAGCATCTCCACCCCATCCACGATCGGGCAGCCCCGCTCCCGAGCCGTGGCCAGGAAGGGTGTGATGCGGGGATTGGTGATCACATCCACGGCGACGCAGCCCGGCTCCACCGTGTCCCAGATCAGGGGCACGGGCTCCAGCTCGGGAGCGCAGCCCAGGTGGGTGGCATTCATCAGGAGAGTGGTACCGGCGGGCACGGCCACTTCCCCCTGCCAGGGCTGCCACACCGCGGGCACCCCGGAAGCCCGGGTCACCAGTTCGGCCACCTCCTGGCCCTGCTCCTGGCGCCGGGTCACCAAGGTGACGTGGGCGGCACCCGCCCAGGCGATCTCCACGGCCATCGCCCGGCCCGCCCCACCGGCCCCGAGCATCACCACCCGCTGGCCGGCCAGGGGGCTCACCTTCTGAATGGCCTTCACCACCCCCTTGCCATCGTTGTTGTGGCCGATCAGCCGGCCCTCTTCGATGGTCATGTAGTTGGCGGCGCCGATGGCGCGCACATCGTCGTCCACCTCGTCCAGCAGGGGGATCACGGCCACCTTGTAGGGCACCGTGATCGCCATGCCCTGATAGCCCAGGGGGCGGAGGGCCTTCACGGCGAGGGCCAGATCGGCCTCATTGGCGATGTTGTTCTTCCAGAACTGCCAGGGGAGGCCGTAGTGGGCGTACACCGCATCGAACATGCGATCGATGGGGTTTTCCGCCACCGGATGACCCATCATCCCGGTCATCTGCTTCTGGGGAGGGATCATTGGCAGAAGGCAACTGCCCTCCAGCTTGGCAAAGGGACCCAGCGAGGCAAGGACAAGGGCAAGGGAGCACCAAGGCTGGCTGATCAGCCATCATTAGCCTGCATCTCAGCCACCTGCCGCGGCTTGGATGGAGCCACTTCTCAATCCAATCCATCCAACTCTGTTCTCCATTCCCCTGCTGGGGCATGGCTGGTTGCGGCAGACCACGGTGGATCCCCAGGCCTGGGCCAATGCAGTCTGCGCCGCCACCCCGGTGAGGATCTGTGAGCCGCAGCAGGCCGCTCTGCCGTTCCGGAACAACTCAGCGATCCTGAATCTCGGCCAGGTGATGGTGGTGGCCACCGAGGGATCGGCGATCACCCTAATGACAGAGCAGCATCCCTTTGCCCAACTTCTGATCCCCTATGGGGGTTGGGGCCTCTGGAAGCTGGACAACTCGCAGTATGAAAATCCATTCGGCGAATCGGTGCTCTACCTGCCGCCGGCCCCCCTGAGCCTGGAGAACGACATCACCTCCGGCGTGGCCCTCAATCTCGATCCGGCCATCCTCGTGGCCACGGCCCTCACCATGGCCGGCCCTGAGGGGCTGCCCCCCAACCGCCTTTCGGTGTTTCAGCAACCAAAGCGCCTGCTGATGGGGAATCCGGGGTCTGCCCGGTTGATCCATGGGCTCTATTCCCTTCTGTTGACCCTCAACCAACTCACGGGCAGCCCGGGCACGGATGTGCAATTGCTCCGGTTTGACGATGTGCTGATGCGGATGGTTGTGCTGCTGCTGCTGCCAGAGCTGCAACAGAATCCTCCAGGCACCAGGTCACCGGTGACCAAGCCAGAAGCCCAGGCCAAGATCCAGCCACTGCTCAACTGGATCGATGCCCATCTGGAGTCACCGATCGCCCTGAGCGATCTGGAGGCCCAGGTGCACTGGTCGCGACGGACATTGCAATATGCCTTCCAAAATGCCTGCGGTTGCAGCCCGATGCAGTGGGTGCGCAGGCGCCGCCTGCAGCGGGCCATGCAACGGCTCAAAAATCCCCAACCGGGCGACAACGTCAGCTCCATTGCCCGATCGGTGGGGTTTGCCAGTCCCCTGTCGTTTGGTCGGGAGTTTCGGCGCCTGTATGGCTGCACCCCTTCTTCACTTCTACGGCAAACCGTTGACGTCGGCCCCGGGCGGGCCTAGCGATGGGGCTCCCTGCGGTACGCCGCCATGACCCTTGAGGCCCATCGCGACGACCTGGCCGCCACGGCAGCGGCCCTGGCGGCCCCGGGCACGGGGCTGCTGGCGGCCGATGAATCCACGGGCACAATCGGCCAGCGGTTCGGGGCCATCGGGCTGGAGAACACGGAAGACCATCGCCGGGCTTACCGCAGCCTGCTGGCCACCGCCCCCGGCCTGGCCGAGAGCATCAGCGGCGTGATCCTCTACGAGGAAACCCTGTTTCAGGACAGCAGCGAGGAGGCGGGCGGCGCACCGATCGTGGAGCTGTTTGCCCAGCAGGGGATCATCCCCGGCATCAAGGTGGATCAGGGGGTGGAGGCCCTGGCCGGGGGGCTGGAGGGCGAAACCTGGTGCACCGGGCTGAAGGGCCTGTCGGAGCGGGCGGGGCGCTATTACGCCCGCGGGGCCCGTTTCGCCAAGTGGCGGGCGGTGCTCCGCATCAGCGCCGGCGGGTGCCCCTCGGAGCTGGCGGTGCGGGAAAACGCCTGGGGGCTGGCCCGCTATGCCCGCGCCGTGCAGGAGCAGGGGCTGGTGCCGATCGTGGAGCCCGAGATCCTGATGGATGGCGACCACGACATCGCCACCACCGCCTCGGTGCAGGAGT
>JBBASA010000060.1:0-5280 GCA_040399515.1 Cyanobium sp.
CAGGCTGGTTTGTGGAGAGCCTGATGACCCAGACCCTGATCGTTCACATCATCCGCACGGCCAAGATCCCTTTCCTGCAAAGCAGACCATCGCTGGCCATGGCCCTTGTCACCGTTTGCGTGATCGGAATCGGCATCGCGATTCCCTTCACGCCGATCGGTTCGGCGCTTAGCATGGTTCCACTTCCGGGCGTTTACTTCGTTTGGTTGGCTGCTATCCTGATTGGCTACTGCAGCCTCACCCAGCTGATCAAGAGCTGGTTCGTAGGACGGTATGGATATCATTAAATTTGCGCTATTCTTTGCTGGCTAGACAGGAAGGGGCAAGCCGTTGCGTTTCCACCGTCGTCGTCGCTTGCCCCTCAAGTAACGGATCAGCCCTTTGATCTCATCGAGTCCCTACCTTGCCAATCGTTACCCCAGCCACCGATCCAGCCTGGCGCGATCGACAGCTTTTGGACGAGCTCCAAGCGCTGCGCGACGCCATGGATCGCATCGAGATCGAGGAGCAGGCCACGCTCGCGTCCATCGCTCCACGCTTCCAGGCCAGTGCCACCAATCTGCTGCACTTCATCGCCTTCCATCGCAACAACCATCCCGGGCTGCAATCGGCGATGCGGGAAGCCGGCCTGTGTTCCCTGGGGGGCTGTGATGGCCATCTGCATGCCAGCCTCTCGGCCGTGATCGGGGTGCTTCAGAAGCTCCAAGGCCTGCCGGCGGACCCGCCGAGTCCGGCGGCGGCACCATCCAGCCTTGCTGGCCAGGCCCTGATGCAGGCCCATGGCGAACGACTGCTGGGGGGGCACCTGGGGGTGAAATCCGGAGCGAGGGCAGCGGCGATCATGGTCACCCTGCCGACCATCGCCACCCAGCAGGCGGAGCTGATCGCGGAACTGGTTGAGGCAGGCATGGACATCGCCCGCATCAACTGCGGCCACGATCGACCCGAGCTGTGGGAAGGTCTGGTGGCCCTCGTGCAATCCGCCGCCGCAGCCGCCGGAAGGGAGGTGCGCATCGCCATGGATCTGGCCGGACCCAAAATCCGCACAGGCCCCTTGCCTCCCCAGCCCGGTGTGGTGGACGCCAGGCCCCAGCGCAACCGCTACGGGCAGTTGCTGAAAAGTGCCAGGATTCTGGCTGTGCCCAACGAAGGGGCTGATGGGCAGTCCGCTGGCCAACCGGAAGGGGATCAGGTGGATCTGCTGCCGATCCGCAACGAGGGCTGGCAATCATTGTCGATCGGGGATCGGCTGCGCGCCAGAGACTCCTCAGGCCGCTGGCGGGAGCTCACCGTGACCGATCGCCCTGAAGGGGGTCTGCTGCTCAGCTGCAATCAACGCTGCCATTTCACATCTGGACTGGAGTTCCTTCAGGAAGGAGGCCCCGGCAAGATTGTTGTTGGCGATCTTCCAGCCCAGGAAGGGGACGTGCTGCTACGGCGCGGCGACAGGCTGCTGCTGACCGCCAACGCCGCAGGGCAAGAAGGGGGGGCCATCAGGATCGCGATCAACTGCACCATGCCCGAAGTGCTTGCTGATCTGCGGGCGGGGGAACGTGTGTTGTTTGATGAGGGCAGAATCGCCGGGCTGATTCGCCAGGTCTGCCCAGGGGCCGTTGAGGTGGAGATCACCCAGGCACGGCCCAAGGGCAGCCGGCTACGCGCCGATAAGGGCATCAACTTTCCAGACAGCAGGCTTTCAATCCCCGCCCTCACCAAGAAGGATCTCACCGATCTGGCCTTCGCAGCCGCCCATGCCGACATCGTGAGCTATTCCTTCGTCTCACGTGCGGCCGATATCGAACTCCTACAGCAGGAACTGGAAAGCTTCGGACGGGAAGATCTCGCCGTTGTGCTGAAGATCGAAACACGACGGGCGTTTCTTAACCTTCCCAGGCTGCTGTTGACGGCGATGCGCTATCCCAGGCCACTGGGTGTGATGATTGCGCGGGGAGACCTGGCGATCGAATGCGGCTGGGAGGAACTAGCTGAGATCCAGGAGGAAATCCTGAGGATCTGTGCGGCGGCCCATATTCCCTGCATCTGGGCCACCCAGGTCCTCGATGAGATGGCGCGGCACGGCATGCCGACCCGAGCGGAAATCACCGATGCGGCCATGGGCGCAAGGGCTGAAGTCGTGATGCTCAACAAGGGACCCAACATCACGGCAACGGTGCGCACCCTGGGCGCCATCGTGGCGAGGTTCCATCCCCGCCAGCCAGAAAGCCCACGTCATCGGGAAGAGCTCCTCACCTGCCTGGCCTTCCGCACCAATGGGATCGCTGATCCCGCAGAGAGTTTGGCTCAGCCCCCCACCACCAGGGCATCGACAATCTCATAGCGTTCGACGTTCTCCCCAAGACTGAGCACCGACACATCACCGCGCCGCTCTACCGACAGCTTCTCGGGTTGATCTGAAGCAACCGCCTTACCCTTCACGAAGAGGAACTGCCGCGTCTGACCCCGCGTTCGACGGCACCGGGGACATTGATCTTGGCAGGGATTTGATCTTTGGGTATGCGCATAACTGCCGTGGGGCTTTCAGAGTTGTATGTCAAAGCTAAGACCGACGAATCTACCCAGCATCACAAGTGAGGATTTCGCAACCTGGAACATCAATCGGCAATCGAATTGCAGGTTTCAAGACCAATGTCAAGATATTGCATCACCATGTTCGTACGGATGCCTAGCCGCATCGCTGTGAGGACGCATTGACAAACTCCATAGTGTATATCTACAAATAATGATGCGAAATGGCGGCTAGCAAAAGAGAGCAGCTCTAACTGCTTGAATGCCGAGGCGAAATGTCAGGGCTAGGTTACGCCAAGCGCAGCATTAACAGCCTCATTGTCTCTCACATTCCTGCTCACCAGCTTAGTGATGCTGGTTGTATCTTTGATGAGCTCCAGGCCGTAAGACGTCAGATGCTCAGGAGTATGGATTGATCGTGACAAGAGAGGGTTGGTATAGATCTGTGTGAAAGCGTCGTAGGCCACCATCGTAAGCATCAAATCACCGAATAGGCCACCCTGGGGTGGAGCCTCGGCGAAAAGACCCACCACCAGTTCAAGGTTGTCGATGGAGCGATAGAGGCTCTGAAGCCGCCCTGCCACTTCGGCATCGCGTGTAAGCTGTTCGAAACTGATTAGACGTGCCACTCCGAAGGCTTCTCGGTAGTCGTTAAAGCTACGCAACCGGAAGTCACGACCCATCTGAATCGTACGGTACTCAGATTCCATGAGGAACACTGGATTGTTCAACAGGCTGACCCTGCCGGCCGCCTGCTTTGAGGCGGAATTGATCAGGTCGGTGATGCCAAGCTGCTCCAGCAGGCTGTTGTTCCAGCGGTACTCATTGGCCGGCACCGTAGCCCCATTTACGGTCAAGCTTTCGGGAACAAGCGAGTGCCAGCGATAAAGCAGATCAAACTCAAGGGTGATCCAGTTTGTTCGATACCAATTCTGCCGCTCGGCGAAGGTTGGATCTAGGCAAAAAATTCTCTGGCCTGCGATGTGGTTGATGTACTCCTCTACTGTCAGCTTTAGCAACAGGCAGATGTTGATCATACGGGCGGTCTGGAACAATCTTTCGTCATCCCAGCGTGGGTTGAGCCTGTACAGTTCATCGCAGATCCGGTTGTGTTCACGCAGAAATACCAGGCTGAGGGCCACATAGCCTACCGAGGAATTGCCGCGCTCCAGGCCTGTGGCATACAGCTTGTCGAGGCGTAGTTCTACTTCGGCCTCAGCGATGCGGCCCCCAAAGCTTCCATTCAGTGACTCCCGCACCCATTTACTACTGCCATGAGGGTAGAGGCCACGCCCCTTGATCGGATCTCCCTTGCTGTCGACATCACACTGATAATTGAGTTTTACCTGCCAGTGGCCATTGCTATCTCGTTCGCCGAGGTAATCAGGAAATTCCTGACCATTAATGTACTGGCTGCGAAGATGCCCGCGTTCGCCGCTGCGCAGGCAACGGGTTTCCCGTTCATTTAGGCCATAGATTTGGCAGAGATCGACGTCGTGGTTCGAGGTGTTGCGACGACGGTCTTTGGGGTCAATGCGCAGAACGCTGTCGGTGAACCACTGCGCAAAGAACATAAACAGTACTGACGACCTGTCGGTCGTCATCAGCGACTGTCCATCGGAATCGCGGGGTCGGGCGAACAGAGCGGTGATGGCTCCGGTGCAACGGGTGGCAGGGTCATAGGGAGCGTCTGGAGGAAGTTGGCTGATAAAGGCTTCAGGGGCTGGGGCCAAATGCCGGGCTGAGAAGCTGCGGTCCGTGAGCGACGGCCAGGAGGCGTAGTCGGTGATGGGCCCATTGTCTTGTCCTTTGGCGGGGCAGACGCCATCACAGTCGGCGGGCCACCAGAGGCTGTAGGGGCGGGGTCGTGGCTTGGTGGCACGGGCTATGGAGTTGGTTCCTATGCGATTAATCAGGCGGCTCAGCCAGGGAATAGTCGCTATCCAGGCCAGGAGCTGACGCACTTGCCACAGCAAAGAAATCATTTAGCGATCAGAGGCAAGCCTTTACTGTAAGTACGCTCGCTTTTTTGTCAGCAGAACGTTCTCATCAAATGGCCGCAGAGAGTGTGTGCAACGAACGACAAAGGGCGCATAGCCTGAAAAGCACTGAGCACCTCCAGCAGCGTGTCAATCGATCTCTTTCTGCAGCTGTATCTCGCGGCGCGGCTGCGTCACTTCACTGCCCCAAAACGGCTAAAGTGATTGCCTGCATGCCAAACCACATTAACCTTAGATCTTGGAGTCTTATTCCGCATGTCTGGTAAAGGATTGGTCGGTAAAATCGCCTTGGTTACAGGGGCGAGTTCGGGTATTGGTCAGGCGATCGCCATTCGATTGGCACAGGAAGGCTGCAACGTAGCCATCAACTATCGCAAAGATGTGGAGGAGGCAGAGCAAACGAGGGCTGTTGCGCTGCAGAAGGCGGCGGAATCGGGGCATTCCGATGCGCAGATTCGGCTCATTCAAGGTGATGCGGCGAACGAAAACGACATCATTCGAGTCGTGAACGATGTGACGGGTACCTTTGGCGGCCTGGATATTCTCATTAACAACGCTGGTATTCAATCAGAACATCCCTCCCATGACCTCCCAGCGGATCAGTTTGATCGGGTGATTGCTGTCAACTTGCGGGGAGCTTATCTTTACAGCCGCGAAACCATCAAACACATGCTTCAGAAAGGTCGTCCCGGTGTGATTATCAATGTTTCCAGCGTCCATGAAATGATTCCGCGGCCCCAATATCTCAGTTATT
>JBBASA010000061.1:0-1830 GCA_040399515.1 Cyanobium sp.
TTGCTCGGCTCGTGCCCCCTGCCGCCGAACCTCCAACCAGCGTGATCGACACCATCACCCGCTTGCGTCAGTTCAGCCAGGGCCAGACCCTCGGCGGCCTCACCATCGCGGAGCTGCGTGATCAGGGCCGCCGATGAATCACCCGGAAGCGAGCGGCGCGGCGGAAATGGCGGCAGAGCTTGTGCTGGATGTGTCCCTCAGGTTGCAGGGCGGCCGGGCCCATGTGCCGGCCCTCTGGCTCTGGGAAACGGCCAATGTGCTGGTGCAGGCCGAGCGCCGTGGCCGCATCAGCCCGGCGGCGATCCGCACCTATCTCGGACTGCTGGAGGGGCTGCCGATCAGCATCGACCAGCCCAGCACCGCCAGCGTCTGGCATGACACCCTCGCCCTGGCACGCAGCCATCGCCTCACCAGCTACGACGCCGCCTACCTGGAGCTCTCTTTGCGCCGGGGCCTGCCCCTGGCCACCCGCGACAGGGCCCTCCAGGCGGCGGCCCTGCTGGAGGGAGTGCCCCTCATGCCCTGCTGAAGCCAGTTTCGTCGTTCAGCTCCAGGCGCTCCGCGATCTGGCGGTCGCCCAGGCCCTCCACCAGCGCCAGCCCAGAGCCCTGCTCCAGCTGCTCGGTCACGATCAGCAGGCCCGGCCGGCTGCTGGCCAGGCCCTGGAGCGCCTCTACCTCGGTGGTGACCATGAAGGCCAGCCGCGGTTTGTGGAGGGCCATGTTGTACAGGCCCATCAGCATCAGCCGCCGCGAGGAGGCAAACCCCGCCTGCAGGTGGGCGGCGTCCCCCATGGCAACACGGATTAGGATCGATCAGCTTCTCGTGTGACGGACGCGCCATGGATGTCACCACCGTATCCCCGAAGTTTCAGGTGGTGATCCCGAAGCGGGTCCGCGAGCAGTTCGGCCTCAGCCCTGGACAGACCCTGCAGGTGATCGCCTTGCCGGGGCGCATTGAGCTGGTGCCGACCCGCTCTCCGTCGGAACTTCGCGGTTTTCTGCAGGGCAACAACACCTTCCAGCGGGAAGACGACCGCCTGTGACCCTCACCCGCGTGGTGGTGGATTCCTCGGGCTGGATCGAGGTCTTCACCGATGGACGGCAGGCCGACCACTTCCTGGACCTGATGGCCGATGCAGGCTCCCTCGTGGTGCCGGCGATCACCATCTTTGAGGTGTTCAAGTGGGTGCTGCGCGAACACGGGAAGGCCCAGGCCATTCAGGCAGCCGCGGCCATGGAATGCGGCCAGGTGGTGGCTCTCGACAGCCGGCTGGCCCTGGCGGCAGCCCAACTCAGCCATGCGCTGCAGCTGCCGATGGCCGACAGCATCATCCTGGCCACGGCCCGGGATCAGCAGGCCCGGCTGCACACCATGGACAGCGATTTCCGCGGCATCACCGACGTGGAGTGGCTGGAGTCGATGCCCTGAAGGGAATGAGCTGTGCCCACGGGCCGTCCGCGTTCGGTTGATCTCACCCTGTGGGCGTAGGTGATTCAACCCCTAGGCGGCTTCTCCTGCTCGTCTGCGAGCGCTTCGAAGTGTCGGCATCGGCTGCCTGCTCGCGGCCTGGCCCAGGGCGTTCCCCCGGGGGGGATTGGAAGTGGCGGTCAAAGCGGCGGCGCTGCAACCAGCCGGCCTCAGGATCAAGGGCAGCACCAGCATGAAGGCAACCAGCAGCAACAGCGGCGTGGCCACGGCTGCCAGCAGCGCCGGCAGGCGCCGCCGCTCGCCGGGGGGCAGGAACAACTCCACCGGGCGGCCTCAGGCCAGGGAGATGGCGTTGCTTGCGCGTATCAACAACGTCGAGCAGGGAATACTGACCGCCAG
>JBBASA010000061.1:1930-4669 GCA_040399515.1 Cyanobium sp.
AGATGGCGTTGCTTGCGCGTATCAACAACGTCGAGCAGGGAATACTGACCGCCAGCGCTTGCCGTTGGTGCTGCAGGCAATGCAGCCGCTCCTCGCTGCGGATGTTGAGCGGCATGATCCCAAGCGTGTAGAGAATCTCTGGTTAGCGAAGACGGCGAAAGCGCGGGTCGATCACGGGGGCGGCTTCAGCCCTGCCTCCAGGGCGGTGCGCAGCTGGCGGATCAGGGCGAGCAGGTTCTCCCGGCTCGCTGGCAGCGGCGTGTCTTCCGGTGAATAGCGGGCCTTGACCGCAAACTCCTGCAGCTCCAGAAGCTCCTCCGGCAACTGGACCCGGGCCATCTGCTGCAGGCGGGCCAGGTCGTGGCTGAGGGGCGGCGGCTGATCGGCCAGCACAATCAGCCCCTTGAGCAGATTCTCAAGCCCGGGTCCAGGCTGGCTGCCAGCGACTGCTCGTGCTGCAGTGGCACCCCTTCGCGGTGGATGTGGCCTAACACATGCCAGCGGGAGCCTGCCCATCGGCTGGTGGTGGCCGCATCGCTGATCAGCAGGTCGAGATCCACCGGCAGCAGGGGCAGGAGCAGGTTGCGCACCCGTCTGCGCAGCCGCTTTTCCCGTTCCGGAGTGAGGCTGCCCTCCACGATCAGAAGCAGGTCGAGGTCTGAATCGGATCGCGCGTTGCCACGGGCGCGGGAGCCAAACAGAACCACCCTCGCAATCTCCGGGTCCTGGCCCAGCTGCGCCAGTGCTGCGGCGATCTCAGCTGCCTCCAGCCCCGGGCCAAGCGGGCACCGTTGCCGGTGGGTGGGGAGGAAGAGTTCCACCTATCCAGACTAGGCGAGTTCACCCTGGCTTCTGCGTCGAGCTGTCCCACCATCTAGAGGGGAAAGTCGACGTTGACCCGCTTCTGATCGAGCCGTGGCCTGCGGACGGCGCGCGGCCTACTGTTTGTCATCCAAATGGTCAACGGCCATGAGGCAGGTGACGGTGGCAGAGGCCAAGACCCAGCTCTCCAGCCTGTTGGATGCGGTGGAGGCCGGTGAAGCCGTGGTGATCACCCGCCGCGGCAAGCCCATCGCCGAGCTGGTGCCGCGCTGCAGGGTGCATGATCTATTGCCCCAGCTCGCCGCCCTGCGCGCCTCGCTTCCCGAGCAACCGACCAGTGGCGTGGACACCATCCGGGCGTTACGGGATGGGCCCGGCGCCTGATGCTCTACATCGACACCTGCGTGCTGCTGGCGGTGTTGATGCCGGAGGTGCACTCCGCCGCCGCGACGGCATTGTTCGCTGAGGCCAGTGTTCCACTTGCGATCAGCAGTTGGAGCCAAGCGCAGGCCGAGGCGGTGCTTCAGGGCTTTGAGCGCAGCCTGGCGCCGGGCTTGCTGATGCTGGAACTCGAGCCGCAAGACTTCCGCAACGCCAACGCCTGCCAGCGCGGCGGGTACCTCCAAGCCGAAGTTCGCCCCTCTGAGTCCAGCGGCACCAGCCGCGCCCAGTGCTTGCCAACGTTGGCCACCAGGATCGTTTCGCCAGCACTGCGGGGGTGGTTTTGTCTGCGGGAGCTGCCCCGCCGAATCAGCGGGGGGTAATACAGATCCCACTCGAGCATTGTTGACAGGGGTCGTTACTCCCACCCCCAGTACAATCGCTGGTCCTGGAACATGCCATGCCGCACTTGACGGTACCCGTTGCAACAGCAGCTTGTGACTGATGAACTGCTCCTTGCGTGGTTCCATCAGCTTTAGAATGTCCAGAACATTGGGCCAGAACAGACTCTCCGTAAAGGAGTCCGCCGGCAAGAGCAATCACAAAAAGCCTCAACATTTTATGGGTCATGTGCTTGTGCTTAACACGATTTACCTACACACCCTAATCACCGGGCAATGATTAGCAAGGAGTTTTCCCGAAGTCAGGCATGAGCCACTGGGCTCGCTTCCCCCAAAAGCGGCTCGAAGTGCTGCACCAGGCAACCCGCGAACTCTCGGGGGGGCATCAGGTGGATTCCGGTTGAGCGAGATCGCCAAGCTGCTGGTCAGCAAAACGCACCACGGCACCTGCCACCTCCAGGGCTAGGGCCCCATCCCGTTCGTCGAACAGATCCACCGGAGCCTCATCGCCATCCGGATAGCGGCTGGCGGTGGTCATCCGCTGCAGGGGTTTCAGCGGCAGTTGGCGCAGCGGGGCCGTGGCGATGCCAAGCGACTCCAGGGCGCAGAGCAATCGCTCGATCGACTGGGTTCGCTCCGGCTCCTGATCGAGGGCCAGCAGCAAGGCCTTGAGTGCCTTTTCGACAGCCTGGGAGCAGTGGTAGCAGGCCTGGGCATGAAATCCTCCCTCGCTGGCATAGGCCGCCATGGCGAGATCGCTGTGGGCCTGTCGCAGCCAGGCGTGCAGGCGGCCCGTCATGGCCTTTGCAGCGGCTGAAGCCGGATCGCATCGCGGCAGATGCCCCGCCACCAGGGATCATCGCCCCGCTGGCGCTCCAGCCAGCGTCCCTGGCTGAGGCCGATCACGTCATCGGCCAGGCCTGCTCCCAAGAGGGCCTCGGCCAGCTGATCCGCGGCGCCCTGATCCGGCGCCACCGCCAGCAGATCCACATCCGAGCGGGCATCCCAATCGCCGCGGGCCAGGGAGCCGAACAGCCACACTTCAGCCCCAGACCGTCCTGCAAGCAGGGGCTCGATGCGGCTGCGCAAGGTTTCGATCCGTTGGCCGCGCAGCCGCTGGCGGATCTCCTGCACG
>JBBASA010000062.1:0-4379 GCA_040399515.1 Cyanobium sp.
GCATTGCCCACCTGCTCCCAAGTAGGAGAAGAGCTGAAACCATCGAGATCCACATCCGTGATCAGCGTGGGCCGGGGAAGAGCAGCCAAGGTTGATGGGGGAGTGACTGGAGGGGGCACCGGCACCGGCGCAGGGGCAGGCGCCGGCGTAGGGACAGGGACAGGGGCTGGAGGAGTTGGCGCTGGGGTAAGCCTGATTGGCCCCAACAAAGAACCGCCGGATCTGGTGCGGCTTGTCATCGTCGGGTGGGGCACGATGCTCGACCAGAGGGCCTCTTGAATCTGATCAGCGGTGGCCCATGGGTTTTGAGCAGCAAACTGGCCAATGGCACCCGAAACAATCGGGGCGGCATAACTTGTAAAAGAGGCCGGAGCACCCAGTGCTACAGATTGCCTGCCATAATTACGCCCCGCGTAACTTCCATCTGCATTGGATGTTGTCACACCAATGACGCCAGAAAAACCTGAGGGGTAATGGGGGGTTACATCCGTATCCCGTCCTTCGTTCCCTGCTGATGCAACTACCAGGATTCCGGCGTTGTTTGCAGCGTCATACGAAGGCTGAAAAAGCTGCTTTAGATCAAAGGGCACGCCACCTCCGTATGAAATGTTAAGCGAAACAATGGGTAAGCTGTGGCGCCTCTTTAGATCAACTACGTAATCAACAGCGCTTGAGAGTGCCGAGATCGTTGCGCCCCTGTCAGCAGCACGAACAAACAAAAGGTCGAACCCCGTCCCCTGGTTGGCCGCATACCGAGCAACGTCCTGTCCATGGCTGTGATAGGCACTACTGGCAATGTTGGAATTTCTGTCGTAGAAGTTCCAACCCCTGGAGTCATCTATGAAACCGTTGCCGTCGTTATCAACACCATCGACGGGGTCATATGGGTTAGACCATGTTCGACCTGCAAACTCCTGCTCTGAGTTCAGTCCTGAATCAATAATGGCGACAAGAGGACGGATCATCCCTTACTTCCTGTAACTTGCTTATTTAATCTCCCTGGCGCACGAGTGGCAAGGATGCCGCCATGGGATCCCCTGCCGTTTGATCTGCGCGCTGAGCCACTTCCCTGCCGCATCGGGCCGGTCCACCTCGGCTAGTCGGGGGCGCAGGCGGCGCTCACGCAGGCCGAACTACTCCACCCATTCGCGGGGCAGGGGCACCACCATGCGGAATCCCGTTTTTGTGCTCTCCTGCACCTGATAGCGCATGAATGGTCCGCTATGGACCACTAGAGACCACGTGGGCTATCGAAGGGGGGTGCTCAGAACCCTGTCAGGAGCACTGATCTTGGGCCAAACGGCAGGCCAGGACAGCGAGGTAAAGTTCCTCGCTTGTGGGGCGTATGTCGTACTCGGAAGGCAGCACGCCATGCACATGGCGATGAACCGCCAGCCAGCAATTCCGCTCCGGATCGGCCCCCGTCGGGTCAAACTCACGGGACGCTTCCACCAGCAGGCGCACCAGGGCCTGGTCGGAGGGATCGTTCGACGGAAGAGCCATGGGCAGGGAGACTGGAGGACAGCACAGACGGCGCCCATCATGGCGAGAGCCCTTCCCCATCGGGTTTCCCCCAACAGGCGACGCTTGAAAGTGGCCCTGCTGGCCCTCGTGGCCCCGGTGGTGGTGGGAGGAGCGGGACCCCTTGCCGCCTCTGCGCAGGATCTGTCCTCTCCCAACCAGCCCCTGGCCATCAGTGCCCCCGATGCCCTGGTGCCCTCCCCCTGCAAGCTCGTGGTGCCGGCAGATCAGGCTGTGCTCCAGCCGATGAAGATCCGGCCCGAGCAGGTCAATCTGAAAAACCGCCTCGGTTGTCTCTCGCCGGCTGATGCCCTCTATGGACCGGATGGCTGCCCCGTGCGCCTGTGCGGAAAAAATGACGGGGTTTTTCAGCTCCCGCCCCCGTAGGCCACCTGGCACACCGCATTGAGCAGTTGGGCCTGGGCAGCCGTGGCGGGCACCTGCCCATTGAGCAGGCCCGCCTGGCAGTTGGCGGCCCCCATCAGGTTGTCCGTCTGGCCCAGGCTGTAGGCAAAACTGGCGCCATAAAAACCAACGGCCTCAACGGAGCCGTAGTTGAGGAGGTAGGTGCTGCCGGGCACCAGGATCACGGTTTGCTGGCGATTGGCCGCCTCGTTTACCAGGCTGGTGATCGTCACGCCAGTGGCCACCCCCGCCAACCCCCAGCCCGCCGTGTTCCACCCCCACCAGCCCCAAGTAGCAGGGGTCCAGGCGTACCAGCCCGCGTTCCAGGGACGGTTGGCCCAATAGCCCCCATTGGCCCAGTTGGCATTCCAACCATCGCCATTGCGGTTGTAGAAATTCTTGTCGATGTCCACCTCTTTCTGATCCCAGGCGGGGCGGGTGTTGGGTCCGTAGTGGGGGTGATCCCCCTGATAGCCGCGCATCCAACCTTCAGAGGAACCACGGCCGTCGTACCCCTCACCGCCAAAGTGGAAGCCACCGCCGCCGCCACCGCCCCGGAAGCCACCACCACCACCACCTCCTCCTCCCCCTCCCCCTCGGGCGAGGGCCGCTGGAGGGGGCAGCAAAGAGCCAAGGCTGAAAACCATCACACCCATGGTGAGCAGGCGGGAGCAGGGACGTTTCATGGGTCCATGAGGGCTTTTGGCCATCCTGAACCTTCGCCTGCAAAAGAAGATCAGTGAGCAGGCCGCAAGCATCCTTTTCTGCCGTTCAGCGTTTCCCAGCGTCCATCGTTTTCCAAACAGGCGAGTCGGCTGGCGGTTTTCTCGCCAACCTGGTAAGGAGCACCCGCCGCCGGTGGTGAGGCCCGAACCGGCCGATTCGGGCCTCCGCCTGGGCCGAACCCATCCAGACGCCATACGGTCAGAACACCCAATCCTCAATCCCCCGTCAACCATGCATCCCACCGCCGAACTGTTCACAGAAAAGGCCTGGGCCGCTGTCGTTGCCGCGCAACAGCTGGCCCAGCAGAAACGGCAGCAGCAGATGGAAAGCGAGCATCTGTTTGCGGCCCTCATCGCCCAGCAGGGCCTGGCAAGCCGAATCCTGGAGAAGGCCGGTGTCGATGTGGGCACCCTGAACCAGAAGATTGAGGCCTTCACCGCGGGCCAACCCAGCCTGGGTGCCCCACCCGACAACGTCTATCTGGGAAAGGGCCTCAACAGCGTGCTGGATCAGGCCGACTCCCTGAAGAAAAGCTTTGCCGACAGCTTCATCGCCATTGAGCATCTGCTCCTGGCCCTGGCCATCGACGACCGCTGCGGCAAGCAGCTGCTCAGCCAGTGCGGTACCAACGCCGAAAAACTCAAGCAAGCTGTGGTGGCGATCCGCGGCAGCCAGAAAGTGACTGATCAAAATCCCGAAGGCACCTACGAATCCCTGGAGAAATACGGCCGCGACCTCACCGCCGCCGCCCGTGACGGCAAGCTGGATCCGGTGATCGGCCGCGACGAGGAAATTCGCCGCACGATTCAGATCCTCAGCCGCCGCACCAAGAACAACCCCGTGCTGATCGGCGAACCGGGGGTCGGCAAGACCGCGATCGTGGAGGGGCTGGCACAGCGGATCGTGAACGGCGATGTGCCCTCCGCCCTTCAAAACCGCCAGCTGATCGCCCTCGACATGGGCAGCCTGATCGCCGGTGCCAAATACCGGGGGGAATTCGAGGAACGGCTCAAGGCTGTGCTTAAGGAAGTCACCGCCTCCGAGGGGCAGATCGTGCTCTTCATCGATGAGATCCACACCGTGGTGGGAGCCGGCGCCGCCGGCGGGGCGATGGATGCCAGCAACCTGCTCAAGCCCATGCTCGCCCGCGGCGAGCTGCGCTGCATTGGCGCCACCACCCTCGACGAACACCGCCAGCACATCGAGAAGGATCCGGCCCTGGAGCGCCGCTTCCAGCAAGTGTTTGTGGATCAGCCAACAGTGGAGGACACCATCTCCATTCTGCGGGGTCTGAAGGAGCGCTACGAAGTGCACCACGGCGTGCGCATCGCCGACAACGCCATCGTGGCCTCCGCCGTGCTCTCCAGCCGCTACATCTCCGATCGCTTCCTGCCAGACAAGGCGATCGACCTGATGGATGAGGCCGCCGCCCGGCTGAAGATGGAGATCACCTCCAAACCGGAGGAGATCGACGAGCTGGATCGGCGCATCCTCCAGCTGGAGATGGAGAAGCTCTCCCTGGGGCGTGAATCGGATGCGGGCAGCCGGGATCGGCTGGAGCGGCTGGAGAAGGAGCTGGCCGATCTGGGCGAACAGCAGAGCAGCCTCAATGCCCAGTGGCAGAAGGAAAAGGGCGCCATCGATGAACTTGGCGCCATCAAGGAGGAAATCGAGCAGGTGCAACTGCAGATCGAGCAGGCCAAGCGCAGCTACGACCTCAACAAGGC
>JBBASA010000063.1:0-4244 GCA_040399515.1 Cyanobium sp.
CTCCTTCAGGTTGCTGGATGTTGATCGGTTGGCTGGAGGTATCGCTGCTGGTGCGCTGGCTGGTGGGCTGGGCCCTGGCCCTGAGCCTGCCGCTGCTTCCGGCCTGCACACCGCTGCAACGGCGAACGGTGTCCGTGTTGATCCCAGCCCGCAACGAGGCTGCCACCCTGCCCCACCTGCTGGAAGCCCTCAGCCGTCAGATCCTCAGGCCTGATGAAGTGATTGTGATCGACGACCACTCCAGCGACAGCACGGCCGCCATCGCCAGACAGGCCGCCGACACGCTGCCGATCGCGGTGATCCAGCCGCCTCCCCTGCCCGAGGGTTGGTGCGGCAAAACCTGGGCTCTCCACCATGGTGTTCAGGCCAGCCATGGGGAGGTGCTGGTCTTTCTCGATGCCGATACCGAGCCGGCCCCGCAGTTCCTGCAGCGGCTGCTCGCCCAGCATGAGCAGCGAGGAGGGTTGCTGTCGGTCCAGCCGTATCACCGCACCGAGAAACCCTATGAGCAGTTGTCGCTGCTCTTCAACCTGGTGGGACTGATGGCCGTTCCGATGGGGCCAGGCTGCGGCGTGGCCTTCGGGCCGGCGATGGTGAGCACGCGTGCCGACTACGCCCTGGCCGGCGGCCATGAGGCGGTCGCCGACAAGGTTGTCGAGGACTGGTTCCTGGCGCATTGCTACGAACAGGCTGGCCTATCCGTGGGCGCCTGGCTCGGCGGTGATTCGATCGCCTACCGCATGTATCCCGGTGGTTTGGCCGACATGGTGGTTGGCTTCGATAAGAATTTCGCCACCGCCGCTGGAGAGGTGCGCTGGCCCTGGATGCTGGCGGTGCTGCTTTGGCTGTCGGGGCTGTTCTGGGCCGCCTGGTGTTTGCCAGCTGCCCTGCTGGGCTGGCCACTGGTGGGCACCCATGCGATCGGCCCGAACGCCGTGATCTATGGCGCCTTTGCCCTGCAGTTGCTGCTTCTCAGCCGCCGGGTGGGGCACTTCCGCTGGATCAACCTGATTTTCCCGATCCCGGTGCTGTTCTTTCTGGGGGTCTTCGTTCTGGCGATCTTCAACCTCGAGCGGGGGGAGGTGGAATGGAAGGGCCGTCGATTCAGAACCCGCTGAGCAGGTCGGAGTTGGTAGCGGCCGCACCGGGGCCTTGAACGGTGAAGAAACGCCCTGCCACCAGGAGCAGCAGCGACACCGGAAGCACGAATGGGATCAGCCCGGGCAGCGGCCGGAGCAGCAGCAGGGCGTTCAGCCCAGGGAAGACCTGCAGCAGCAGCCAAAGCCCCAGCCCGATGGCGCCACCGAACTGGCTCAGGCGGCTGCGCGGCTCCCCGTTGAGCCACACCAGCACGCCACCACCCAGCAGCAGCAGGGAGAACACCAGGCTGCGCCGACCCTCCACGTCAAGACCGGGCCAGCAGGCGAAGGTGAGGGCCAGCACGGCCAGAACCCCGCCCTGCAGCAGGGCCTTCCGCCAGGTGGCGGCTCCGAAGAGCGGCGCATCCGGTGGCCGGGGGGGCTGGCGCATCAGACCCGGGCTGGCCGGTAGAGCCTCAAACACCACCGTGCAGGCCGGATCGATCACCAGATGCAGCAGGGCGATATGCACCGGCAGGAGCAACAAGGGCTGGCCGGGCAGCAGCAGCGGCAACAGGCTGACCGCGGCGATCGGCAGGTGGATCGCCAGGGTGTAGCCCAGGGCCCGATGCAGGTTGGCCTCGATACGCCGGCCCAGGGCGATCGCCTTCACCAAGCTGCCGAAATCATCGCCGAGCAACACCAGATCGGCGGATTCCCGGGCCACAGCGGTGCCGCGTTTGCCCATCGCCACTCCGATGTCGGCCGCCTTCAGCGCCGGGGCATCGTTGACGCCATCACCGGTCATCGCCACCACCTCCCCCGCCACTTGAAGGGCCCGCACGATCTGCAGCTTCTGCTGCGGCAGCACCCGGGCGAACACCGACACCTCAGCAAAACCTGTGCCCATCGGCACCGCTGGATGGCCGGCCTCGAGGGCCTGGAGATCGGAGCCGCTCAGCACCGGGCCCGCAGGGAGCCCCGCCTGATCGGCGATCGAGCGAGCCGTCAACGGCGCGTCGCCGGTGATCATCACCACCCGCACCCCTGCCCCTCGGGCCAGGGCGATCGCGGCCGGCACTTCCGGCCGCAGCGGATCCGCCAGCCCCACCAGACCGATCGGCTCAAAAAGATAGTCGTGCACGTCCTCCGGCGGGCGGCCCACCGCCGTTGTCTCCAGCAGGTGAGGGTGGCGGGGTGCCCCATCCAGGCCGCTGGCCACCGCCAGCACCCGCAGGCCCTGGGCAGCCAGTTGGTCGGCAGCCTGTAGCAACTGGGAAGAGCGCTCCGGGGGGAGGTGGCAAAGCTGGGCGATCGCCTCGGGCGCTCCCTTGGCGGCGATCTGCCAGCCGCCGCCTTCAGCGCACCACAGCTGCGAAAACACCAGCAGATCTGGCGAGAGAGGGTATTCGCGAAGAAGAGGCCAGTCGGGATGGAGATGCTCGCTCTGCTGCAGTTGCTCAAAGGCCAGCCGCTCGATCGCCTGCTCCATCGCATCCACCGGATCGTGACGGCTGGCCAGCACCGCCAGCTCCAGCAGCCGATGCCACGGTTCGTCCAGGGGCGCGCCCGCACACCAGAGCTCACCCGCCGGCCAGCTGAGAAGCTGCTGCACGGCCATGCGGTTCTCGGTGAGCGTGCCGGTCTTGTCGACGGCGAGCACCGTGGCGCTGCCGAGGCTTTCCACGGCGGCTGGCCAGCGGGCCAGCACCCCGATCCGGGCCAGACGCAGGGCACCGAGGGCCAGAAACAGCGCCACCACCACGGGAATCTCGTTGGGCAGCACCGCCAGAGCCAGGGCCAGGGCCGCCAACAGCGCCGTGCTCCAGTCACCGCTGAGGCTGCCCTGCACCACGGCCAGGCCCGCACAGAGAGCCAGGGCCAACAGGGTGAGCCGTGCGGTGAGCCTTCGGGTGTGGCGCTGCAGACGGGTGGGGGGCGGTGTGACGGTGGCGAGGCTGCGGCCGAGGCGGCCCAGCTCGGTGGCCTCTCCCACCGCGACCACCTCAGCCAGGCCCCGACCGCTGGCCACCAGCGACCCAGCCCGGATCAGTTCTCCGGCCTCCCCGACGGCATTCGGCAGAGATTCGCCGGTGAGCAAGGAGGCATCCATCCACAGGCCAACGCCTTCGCGAAGCTGCGCATCGGCGGCAACCCGGTCGCCTTCCTCCAGGCGCAGCAGATCGCCGACACGCACCTCTTCGGGGGCCAGTTCCAGATCGATCCCTTCGCGGCGCACGCGGGCCCGGGGGGAGGACAGGCGGGCGAGTTCGGCAAGGGCCCGATGGCTGCGGTGCTGCTGCCAGCCATCCAGCAGGCAGATCGCCACCACGAACCCGAGCAGGATCCACGCCTCCTGGGATTCCCCGATCAGGCCGTAGATCAACGCACAGGCCAGCAGCAGCAGATTGGTGGGCTCCAGGAGCGCCATGGTTCCCTTCTCCGATGGGCCACCCGTGGGGCCCTATCCCCTGATCCTGCCCGCGAACTGAGGTCGCAGCCAAAGCGACACATAGACCAGGCTCACCAGCACGGGCACCTCAATCAGGGGGCCGATCACGCCTGCCAGGGCCTGCTGGGAGGTGACCCCCCAGATGCTGATGCAGACGGCGATCGCCAGCTCAAAGTTGTTGCCGGCTGCCGTGAACGCCAGGGCCGAGGTACGGGCGTAGTCGAGGCCGCTTGCCTTGCCCACGGCGAAGGCGATGCTCCACATCAGCACGAAGAAGAGCAGCAGCGGGATGGCCACCTTGATCACCTGAACCGGATCCGAGGTGATCGCCTGACCCTGCAGGGCGAACATCACCACAATCGTGAAGAGCAGTCCATAGAGAGCCAAGGGCCCGATCCGCGGCAGGAAAACCTGCTCATACCAGCGAGGCCCCTTGAGGCGCACGCCGATCAGACGGGTGAGGAAACCAGCCACCAGTGGAATCCCAAGAAAGATCAGCACCGCCCGGGCAATCTCTCCGAACGAGAAGCGCACAATCTGCGTGTCGAGCCCCAGCCAGGCTGGAAGAATCTGGAGATAAAACGTGCCCATCAGGGCGTAGATCAACACCTGCAGGATTGAATTGATCGCCACCAGCAGGGCTGCCGCTTCCCGGTTTCCCTGGGCCAGATCGATCCAGATCAGCACCATGGCGATGCAGGGGGCGATGCCGA
>JBBASA010000064.1:0-3588 GCA_040399515.1 Cyanobium sp.
ATGGTGACATTGCTGGAGGAGAAGCCAGTGACAGCTTCTGAGAAGGTGAAGGTGACGGTGACGGTGCCGTCGGCGATGTTGACGGTATTGGGATTGTTGTCGGTGATCGTGACCGTCGGCCGGAGGGTGTCGTAGGAGAGGGCCGGTGTGGTGCCAGCGCTGCCGCTGTTGCCGAACACATCGGTGTAGGTGCCAGCCGCCACTGTGATGGAAGCGGTGCCGCTGCTGGCGGCGGTGGGGGTGAAGGTGGCGGTGCGTGTGAGGCCGGTGCCGGTGATGGTGGAGAGGGTGCCGCCGGCGAGGCTGATGTCGGCGTTGGAGAAGGAGGCGCCTGGGTCGCGGCTGAAGGTGAAGGTGATGGTGCTGGTCTGGCCAGCGATCAAGGCTGCCGTGCTGCTGGTGATGGCAACGGTGGGAGTGGTTGAGGTGCCGCTGAGATTGGCCGTGGTGGAGGCGCGGAAGAAGGCGGCGCGATCGTTGGTGGAGGCGGAGCGGATATCGCCAAAGCCTGGTTTATCTGCGCCGTTGACGCTGGTATAGGTGAGGGCAACGGTGGCCCCCGGCGCAACGGCGGATCGGAGAGAGAAACGGATGGTGGTGCCGCCGTTGCTGAGGGTGGCGGTGGTGGAGGAGGCGTAGATGCGGACGCCGTTCACCAGCACCGCGAAGCGGTTGATGCTGGGGAGTGTGGCGCTGAGGGCCTCACTGAAGCGGATTGCCACGGAGGAGCCGTCAACGGCCAACTCAAGCAGGGTGGGGATGGCCATGACGGTGGGTGAGCGGTGGCTGGAGAAGGGTTGGGTTGGAGAGGTTGATCAGGCGTGCAGCTGCCTGGAGCGGCGGCGCAGACGTTTGATGCGAAGGAAGACGGCAGCGGCTCCGGCGATGGGCAGGGGAGCTGGCACGGGATCCACTTCCAGGCGAAGGCTGTCGGCGTCGCCGCCGGCGCCCCAGCTCCAGGTGTCGATCCGGCCGGGGGTGAGGCCGAGCTGGGCGAGGGTGAAGCCGGTGAAAGTGGAGGTGCCGCTGAGGCTGGTGCCGGAGCTGTAGCCCAGGGGCAGCACGAGACTATGTTTACCGCTGCCGTTGTCAGCGAGGATGCCGAAGAGATCACCGGTGCCCGAGCTGGGGTTCTCAGAGACCAATGGATCGCTGCCGAAGGCGAAGGGCCCGTCGGTGATGTCCATCCAGAGGCTCACATCGCCACCCCCGCCAGAACCATCCCCGAAGGCATAAGGCCCTGCGTAGATCTGGGCGTCGGTGAGAACGTTGGTGTAGTCGTTGTCGGTGCCAGCAGCGGTGAGCCCATTGATGTTGGCCGAGCCGCTGCCGGTGATCACGACATCGTTGCCGACCTGCTGCACTCGTAAAGTGACGATCGCGCGGGCCGGGGCTGGGGCCAGGAGCGCCGGGGCGAGGAGAGCGGCAGCAAGGAGAGATGGGCCTAGACGATCAATGATAATGAGATATTGATCGCCCGCTATGTGGCCACGGGACATTGTTCGTACCAGGCGCATAACCATAAACAGCCGATTCGACACTGTGTTAATGACTACAATTAAAGGTTGGTAGCTTTTGGTCATGGGGCTTCGAATTTGCCCACTCGCCTGATCCTGGCTTCGCTCGGTGGTCAGTGAGTCCCTCCCCCCCCCCCTGACCCCTCCCAAAAGGGGAGGGTCAATTTTTCCAGCTCCTGCACGCCTGGCCGCCAGAAGGCACGAGGCCTCCTTCAAGGTGCCCAGTACCTCCTGGCGGTCATCACCCGGCTGCCGCCGCCCAGCTTGCCGCGCACCGTCTTGACATAGTTGCGGACGGTTTCGTAACTGAGGCCCATGGCCTCGGAGATCTGCCGGTCTTTCAGGCCCCGCGCCAGCCAGCCCAGCACTTCCTCTTCCCGTGGCGTCAGCCGCGCACCCTGCGGCTCCCGCGCGGCGGGCGGCGGCCACTCCCGAGCGAGCAGGGAGGGGCTGCGGTAGCGCTGCCCCAGGCACAGGGCGATGAAGGCCGCGGCCAGGGGCGCGTCATCGGCGTTGAGGTCGTCCTCATGCACCATCACATCCACCAGCTGATCGAGGCTCCGCAGGTCCGCTGCCCGCAGGCCCCGGTCCTGGTGGCTGAGGAGCATCAATACGCCCATCCCGGGCACCTCCTGTCGGGCCTCCCGAACCAACGACACAACGCCGCCGCTCTCCAGCCAGTCGGAGCAGACCAGCAGATCCGGCCGATGCAGCCCCACGCTGGCGCGGGCCTCGGCTTCGGTGGTCACCGCCGCCCGCAGCTTCATCGGCCTCACCAACACCTGGGCCAGCAGGAGCAGGGGAAAGCGGTCGCCCATGGCGAGCACCACGCTTCTGGTGCCGCCGGCCTGGAGGATCCAATGGAAGGTCTCCCGGTAGTGGCCGCGGAAGGCAACCACCTCCTCTCTCAGATCCATGCGGATCTCCGCGGCAGAGCGCGGAAGCAGACCTTGGCCATCCCTCAGCGCCCCCAGCGGCTGGCCACGGCCACCAGCCGGCTGCCGCCGCCCAGCTTGCGACGCACCTCCTTCACATAGGTGCGGGCGGTTTCGTGGCTCAATCCCAAGGCTTCGGCGATCTGCCGGTCTCGCAGACCCTGGCCCATCAGCTCAAACACGTCTGTTTCCCGCGGGGTGAGCCGCACCCCCGCTGGCACTTCAGCCGCCCGGGACGACTCCGGCAGAGATTCGGCCCGCAGGGAGGGGCTGCGGTAGCGCTGGCCCCGGGTCAGTTCCCGGAAGGCCCTCATCAGGGGGGCTTCCTCACAGCCGAGGTCGCTCTCCAACAGCATCGCGTCGAGGAGCGGCTCGATCGTCCGGAGCTCCGGGGTCAGTTCGCGCTGGCTCACGATCATGAACACCCGCAATCCCGGCACCTCCTGGAGGGCGGTCTGCACGCACGTCACAACGCTGCCATCCTCCAGCCAGTCGGTGATGATCAGCAGCTGGGGCTGGTGCAGCCGCACGCTGGCCACGGCCTCCGCTTCGGTGGTCACGGCCGCCCGCAACAGCTTGGGTCGCGCCTGCAGCTGGCCCATCAGCAGCAGGCGTTGCCGGCTGCCCACCGCGAGAACCACACCCGTGGGCCAAGTGGCACTCAGCAGCCAGCTGAGCGCTTCCCGATGAAAGCTGCGAAAGCGGAGCGCCCGGTTGGTCAGGTCCACCGGCGTGGGGCTCGCTGGGCGAATGGCACCATGGATTCAACGAATACCCGCCGGGGGCTTGTTCCCGGACCGAGTAACGATGCTCGCTTGGCAGGAGCTGTGCGAAGCATCTGAATTGGGTACTTTTATTTAATTATACGCATATTCTTCCTCCTTCAGCAGAATTCCTCTCAATTACCCCCCTAAAGGGGGGATTGGAGAGGGGCCAGGATAACAAAATCAGGAAGGTTGCCATCAATGGGCGTTGTCTGCAAACGGGCTTGAGCCAGCAGCCTCTGGCTTTGGCTGCGGAGGGGGCAGAAGCCGATCAAACGGATCCCGGTGGGCCTGCCTGTAGCCACCGGCGTGGACGCCGTGATGCAACTGCACGGCCAGCGGCTGGAAACCCTGTTGTTGCAACAGGGAAGG
>JBBASA010000065.1:0-3369 GCA_040399515.1 Cyanobium sp.
TCGTGTATTGAAGATGCGTTATGGGATGGAGGGCGAGGAGCCCATGAGTCTCACGGGCATCGGCCGGGTGCTGGGCATCAGCCGGGATCGGGTCCGCAACCTGGAGCGCGATGCCCTTGCCGGTCTTCGACGCCGCAGCTCTGCCATTGAGGCCTACATGGCCAGCTGAGGAAGCTTGCGACAGAGGGCCTAGCCTTGTTCAGCGGTGACCCCTGCCCATGGCTTCAGAGCCAGCCTCGAGCATGGAGATGCTCACCCTGTTTCCCCGCTACATCCTGAAAGGGAACCTCACACCTGAGCTTTTGGGGGCTCTCAACCGCGTAGCGGGTGAGGTTATGGCGTCCCCGGAGGCCAGCCCGGATGCCTCCCTCAAACTGGCTGGCCAACTTTCCCAGCAACGGGAGCTCAATCCCCAGCATCCCGTCGTTCAGGAGCTCTGCCAGCAGGTCATCCTGCCCGGCTGTGAGCGCTGGATTCGTCATGTCATGGATCTTCAGCCACCCCAGGGCAGGGGCCCCTGGATCCCTGGCCGTTATGGCCTCCGGCTGATTGACCTCTGGCTCAACGTGCAGCGGGCGGGAGACTACAACCCCACCCACACCCATGGGGGCAGTTTTTCGGGCGTGCTGTTCCTGCAGGTGCCCCCCCAGATCACGGGCGACCGGTTTGATGGCCAGCTCTGCTTCCATGGCCCCGAGGAGTGGCAGATCCAGACCTTCCGCACCGGGATGGCCCACTACGTCCTGCCGATCCCAGGGGAGTACTACGTGTTCCCCGCCTGGCAGCCCCATTCGGTGGCGCCCTTTCGCGGGGAAGGGGAACGCTGGTCGATCGCGTTCAATGTGGTCGCCCAGCCGGGGGCGCCCGCGTCCGGAACGGCTCTCCCGTCCATTCCTGCCAATGTGTCCCTCTCCAGTGCACGCCCCCGCCCGGGGGGCTTCGGGTGAGCCCAACCTGGAGGGTGGGGCCACCCCCCTGCGGGCGCAATTGCTGAACTGGTGGCAGCAGAACGGCCGCCACGCCATCCCCTGGAAGCTGCGTCCCGACGGCAGCCTGCCAGGTGATGGGGAGGAGCTCGATCCCTACGGCGTGTTCGTGGCCGAGGTGATGCTTCAGCAGACCCAGCTCCAGGTCGTTCTGCCTTATTGGTATCGGTGGATGGGGAGGCTGCCCGATCTAGCGTCCCTGGCTGCGGCCGATGGCCAGACCCTTCTCCAGCTTTGGCAGGGCCTGGGCTACTACAGCCGGGCCAGGCGCCTCCAGCAGGGGGCAAGGCTGCTGCTGGAGCGGCAGCAGGCCGGCCATCGCGGCACCGATCCCTGGCCCCGCACCCTGGAGGGATGGTTGGAGCTTCCAGGCATCGGCCGCAGCACGGCCGGCAGCATCCTGTCTTCTGCCTTCGACCAGCCCTCTCCCTTGCTGGATGGCAACGTGCGGCGGGTGTTGGCCAGGCTGATGGCCCATCCCCGTCCTCCCCGGCAGGATGAGCGGCTCTTCTGGAGCTGGAGTTCCAGCCTCCTCGATCCACTCCATCCGAGGGCCTTCAACCAGGCCCTGATGGATCTGGGGGCCACCGTCTGCACGCCCCGCCGTCCCCTCTGCTCCGCTTGCCCCTGGCAGGATCGCTGTGGAGCGTATGCTTCCGCGGACCCCGGCCAGTTCCCGGTGAAGGAGCCTTCCCGTGCGGTGCCATTCCAGGTGATCGGTGTGGGTGTGGTGTTCGACCCATCTGGCAGGGTGCTGATCGATCAGCGGCTGGAGGAGGGTCTGCTCGGTGGCCTTTGGGAATTCCCTGGGGGCAAGCAGGAGCCGGGGGAACCCATCGCCGAAACCATCCGCCGAGAGTTGCTGGAGGAATTGGCCATCGAAGCGGAGGTGGGCGAGGAACTGGTCACCGTGGACCATGCCTACAGCCACAAGCGTCTCCGTTTCGTGGTCCATCTCTGCCATTGGCGCACGGGCGAACCCCAGCCCCTGGCCTCCCAGCAGGTGCGGTGGGTCGACCCCTCAGATCTGCAGGCCTACCCGTTTCCAGCCGCCAATGCCCGGATCATCGCGGCGCTGTGGGAGCGGCTGGGGATGGCTCCCTCCCGCCCCTGACGCGCGCGACCCTTCCCTCCTCTGCGAGGTCCAGTTCCACCCGCCAGCAGGGCGCGGGCACGAAGCTCAGTCGTTCAGGCCACTCCACGGCCAGAAGGGCACCCTGGGCCAGGGCTTCTTCCTCCTCCTGGGCAAACAGTTCATCGGCAGCGGCGGGATGCTCCAGCCGATACAGATCCAGATGCACCAGCGCCGTGGGTCTGTTTCCCCTCGTTCCTCGGTAGTGGTGGGCCAGGGCAAAGGTGGGGCTGGTGATCGGTTCGCTGATGCCCAACCCTTCCGCCAGTCCCTGCACCAGGCAGGTTTTTCCCGCGCCCAGATCCCCCTGCAGCAGCAAAATGGCCAGCTGATCTGCAGCGGTTTCCTCCAGGAGCCGCGCTGCCAGCCTGCGGCCTAGGGCGCGGGTGGCGTCCGCATCGGCGAGTTGGCACACCTCCATCACAGCTTTTGGACGCTTCCCTGTAGATTCTCCCCAAGCGAGCCCGAAGCCTCGGCGTCTCCGCAGATATTTCCTTTCACTTTTCTGGAGTTTTTCCATGGTAGCGACGCCTGTGGCGCCCGCAGAGGCCTTCCCTCATTTGCAGGCCACGAGTTCTTATGTGATCGCCGACATCGGCCTGGCTGAGTTTGGCCGCAAGGAGCTAAACATCGCCGAGACCGAGATGCCCGGTCTGATGGCTCTGCGGGACAAATACGGCGCTGAGAAGCCTCTCAAAGGAGCCCGCATCTGCGGTTCCCTTCACATGACGGTACAGACCGCCGTTCTCATCGAGACCCTTGTCGCTCTCGGTGCCGAAGTGCGCTGGGCCAGCTGCAATATCTTCTCCACCCAGGATCACGCGGCTGCTGCCATCGCAGCTGCTGGCATCCCGGTGTTTGCCTACAAGGGCGAAACCCTCGACGAATACTGGGCTTTCACCCACCGCATCCTCGAGTGGGGCGATGGGGGTACCCCCAACATGATCCTGGATGATGGCGGGGATGCCACCGGCCTGGTGATCCTGGGCAGCAAGGCGGAGCATGATCTCTCTGTGCTCGACAATCCCGGGAGCGAAGAGGAGATTGCCTTCTTCAAATCCATCCGCGCCAAGCTTGCGGTGGATTCCAGCTTCTACTCCCGCATCCGCGCCAACATCCAGGGTGTGACGGAAGAAACCACCACCGGTGTGGCCCGTCTTTACCAACTCCAAAAGAGCGGTGAGCTTCCCTTCCCAGCGATCAACGTCAACGACTCGGTCACCAAGAGCAAGTTCGACAACCTCTACGGCT
>JBBASA010000066.1:0-3367 GCA_040399515.1 Cyanobium sp.
GCTGCCGGAGGACTGGGAGAGCCTGCAGCGTGAGCTCGACGCCGGCTGAGGGGACGACGCCTGGCAAGGCAGGACATGGCCCTGCCGGCGGCAGCGCCTTGCGGAGTGTCGAGCCCCCTCAAGCGCCCGTTGCAAGCAATCCGGTGCCTATTCACTGTGGCCCCGTCGTCCCAAGTCTTCCCATAGCAGTCGATCCGGTCCGTTGTACACGGACACACTCTCCGTTTTTACAGGATCCGAAGGGATCCGCGGAAATCCCAAAACCACATCAGTGCAGCCGATCTGCGCTTTTGGGTCGTCCGAGCAGATCCGCTGAGAGCCCACTACAGCCGCAGCGGATGACGGTCTTTGTGACGGTATAGCCAGCCGGGTCCGGGTCCATACCGTCACCTGGCTTGCTCTGTCGCTCTTGCTCAGCGCAGCACTGTGATCAGCGTGGTGCCAACCATGAAGGCGATGCCGAGTGCAATCGCCACCTTGCGATCTATGGTTTGCATCTGTTGCACTTCGTCGTCGCTTGCGTTGTGGGTTTTCGAGAAGGCAACGATTGCCCTGATCAAGACGATAAGGATAAGCGGATAGGCAAGCAAATAGATCTTATCCATGAACACCAGATAGCCCAGATCTGGCAATGTGTCGGAGTAGCCTCTCTGGAGAAAGATGGCAGACAGTAGTGCGCCCATCGGTAGTGCCAGGCGAGCATCAATAAAGCGTGGGTTCACCATCAAGCCCACCAGGGCAGCCATCACAACTATCGCAAGGGGCAGCATCTGCTTCCACAGGAAAAAGCTGACAGGACGTTCAATTACCATCTCGAAGTTGGCTACTGAGTAGTTGGAGGGTTGCTCCACTTCGCCAAAGTTTGAACCATAGGCATGCTCGAGAGTGGCGCCCCTCCAGCCTTTGAGCTTCCAGCCTGGAATCTCCAGCTTTTGATCGACTCCTGAGGAGGCTTTATCGACTACAAAAGATAGCTTATTTGCACCGTTAGTAGTGTCCTCAACTCGGATGCTCAGGCTGTGGCGATCAAGCGGATAATCGGCCAGGCTGAAGGGTTGTACGAAGCGTCCTTCCACGCGAAACTGCTGATATTTACTTCCGTCTGGCAGCTCCTTGGGCTTCTCCATAAGTGGTTCTTGCAATTTGCCCCACTCCTCCACCATATTGGTGAACTCGATCGTTGAGGATGGATCCAGTTCACCCTTCCAGCGAAGCCAGACATAGAGATCTGCATAGAAGGTATTGCTGGCCTGATCGAGGTCGTAGATTGCCACTGGATAAAAGCCGATCTTGACCTGCTGGGCCCCTGGCGGTGGCGAGGAGATCGGGATGTAGCTGCCCTGCCGGTTGGTCTGCAGCGGAGCTTCCGGCTGGGACGCTGCACCTGTGCCGATAGTGAGCAGCATGATTATCGCTGCACTCAGGGCAACCATTCCGATCGAAGCTCGATTCCGTTTCATCAGCAAGAGCATCTATGCCTATCCAGAATTGCAGCCTCTGCGTACGTAAGCAACGCTCACATTTCATTTTGTCGTAAATCATGTGCGCACTGCCTGGCACCATTTGCCCCAAGCTGATTCGCGTTAACCCCCCCCCTCTTCTCCAGCTAGCGTCGGGGCAGTGGTCAATGGATCAATAACAACTTTTGCCTCGATCAGCGAGACCCAGGCCTACTTGTTCGCAGCCAATTTCTTCAATAGAGCAACACCTCCCAGCCGCACGCGTCTGAATCAGGGTTTCTCCGTTTTCACAGACCTTTGGGTGGTGCGCTCCGGCTCCAAGACCTGGCGCAAGGTCTACCGTTGCGAGCGGTCCCGCCTGATCACGACCTCCTGCCTCCGATGGACACACCCTCCCCCGATTGGATGCCGGATGCCTCGAAACTCACCTATCCCGGCTGGGTGCAGCGCAAGGCCGTCACCTTGAGCAAGCGGGACCAGAAGCGAGGCGGGAGCGGCAATGTGCAGCAGTACCGCCAGGCGATCCACCAGGCGGTGGTGGCCTCACAGGGGCGTGACCACTGGACCGGGGAGTGGCTCGACTGGGACCTGATCGGCACCTACGACACCCGCGAGGCGGCCGCCGGCCAGGGGGAGCACAAGAAGCAGTACGCCATGCTGCCGACCATCGATCACCGCTCCAACCAGCCGGAACCAGACTTCGTCATCTGCGCCTGGCGCACCAATGACGCCAAGCACGACATGACCCCGCAGGAACTGTTGGCGTTTTGCAAAGCCGTGCTGTCCCACAGCCCCCACTGGGGAGAGGAGTGAGCGCGGGGCGGACCATAGAGGGCCGAGACTGGTGAGGGCTCGGGCCATGGTTGCGATTGCCCCCCGCCATGTGCAGGCTGGAAAGGTCTCCCGTTCTGTACCGCCCCTGAACCCGCAGACCCGCCACCACGCTGTCCTCAGCACCGTTCTCGCGGCGCTGGTAATGCAGGCTCCGGTGCATGCCGGCAACCTATCCGGCACCGCAACCCTGCGGCAGCCCGGCCTCCTGCCGCCGGATGCGGTGTTCGAGGCGGTGCTGATCGACGTGGCTATCGCTGATGCCCCGGCCAGGGAGCTGGGCCGCGTGCGTCTGCAACCCGCCGGCCAACCGCCGTTCCGTTTCACGATCCCTTACCGCGACGGCGATGTGACCCCCGCAGGGCGCTACACGGTGCGGGCCACGGTGCGCCAGGGTCAGCGGTTGCTGTTCACCACCGATACCTTCACGCCGGTGCTGAATGGCGGCTCCAGACAGCCGCTCAGCCTCCAACTGGTCGCGGTGGTAACGGGCCAGCCGCCGCTGCCCTCCTTCCCGCTCGGCCGCCTGCCGGCCAGCTGGCGCGGCGATCTGGCCTTCGCAGGCGGCAGGACGCGCTGGCAGGTGGACCTCTCGGCTGACGGAAGCTTCCAGCTGCGCCAGACCTTCCTGGACCGGCCGGCGCCGAACCGCTTCGATGACATCGGCCGCTGGCGCCTTGACCCCGACAGCATTCGCTTGGTGCTGCGGGGTGGGCGGGAAGCACCGCTCTTTTTTCAGCCGCTTGAGGGAGGTGCCGCCCTGGCCAAGCTCGATCTGCAGGGCGAGCCGCTCCGCTCCCGCCAGCCCGATCGGCTGCAGCGCCTGGCGACCCCGCAGCCGATCGATCCCCGTCTGCATCTGTCGGGGATGTTCCGCTACATGGCCGATGCCGCCAACATCCGGCTCTGCGCCACCGGCGCGCGCCTTCCGGTGGCGATGGAGGCCGACTACCCGCGCCTCGAGCGGGCTTACCTCAAGGCCCTGCCGGCCGGCGCCGCGGGGAAACCGATGCTTGTGAATCTGGAGGGCCTGATCACCAACCGCCCCTCGGCCGAACCGGGCCAGCCGCCGCAGC
>JBBASA010000067.1:0-2683 GCA_040399515.1 Cyanobium sp.
CCATCCAGGAGACCCTGCATCTGGTCTCGATCCCCGGCATGCGTGAGTCGATCCTCGAAGGCATGGCCACTGAGGTGAGCGAACTGAGCAGCGAACCGCTCTTGTGAGCTGGACGATCCTCTTCACCAAGCAGGCCCAGAAGGACGCTCGCAAACTCGCTTCCGCATCCCCTGCTCTCAAGCAGAAACCTCAGGTCCCGCTGGACATCCTGGCCGTTGACCCCTATCAGCAGACACCTCCCTACGAGGCCCCTGTCGGCGATCTGCGAGGGGCCTGCTCAAGGCGCATCAACATCCAGCACCGTCTCATCTACCAGGTGCTGGAGGAGGAGCGGATCGTGAAGGTGCTGCGCCTCTGGAGCCACTACGCGTAGCCCCGCCTCCACCAGCGAACACGAGATCCAGCAGCCGCCACTGGGACTGCACCCAGGGCCGTGGGCCGCTGCAGTGGCACCCCATCGGCAGCACTGAAATCCACACCGGACGTAGAGTCGTGTCTCTACAAGTGGCCGTGAACGGCAGAAGGCGCTCCTTGACTCAGTCCAGGCCTCAAGATCGCCCCGCTGACGCCAGCCAGCACTTCCCGCAGGCAATCCGCCGATGGGGAAACAGCCTGGCGGTCAGACTCCCGGCCGATTGCCTGCGTCAGGCGGGACTGCAGGAGGGTGATCAGATCGACATCGTCGTTGGACCTGATGGCCGCCTGAGCCTGGAGCCTGTGCGCAAGCTGGATCGCTCTGCCCTGGCCTCTGATCTGCGCCAGCTTCAGGCAACCATGCCTCTCACCCCTTCGGTGATCGAGGACTGCCGCGGCGGTGAACGCTGGTGATGCTGGCGCTGGCCTATCGATGATCTATCTCGACACCAGCGTGGTGGTGGCTCTGCTGACCCCGGAAGAGCGCAGTGCGCAAGCGCTCGACTGGCTGATCACCGAAACCCACAGCGCCCTGGGAATCAAGCAGCGCCACTACGGCCTCAGTTCTGAGGCACGCCAGGCCGCTGGGGTCCAGTTCGAGCGCCTGCTGCAGGGCGGTGTGGAGCTGCGCTCGCTCGATCGCGATCGCTTTCGCCAGGCGGCCGAGCTGCTCCAGGATCCAGCCCTGGGCCTGCGGGCCGGTGACGCCTTGCATCTGGCGGTGGCGCTGCACAGCCACTGCACCCATCTGGCCAGCTTCGATGGGCGGATGCAGCAAGCCGCGACTGCCCTCGGGATCAGGCCAGCAATGGAATAAGGCAAAAATCCAAGTCGGGGCCTGCAGAGAAAAACCGAACTCAGAGCGCAGCAAGGCTGACCCGCAAAGGATCCTGTCCGTCCGCCAAGCGGGAGTCAGTGAGGCGATTCAGCTCCAGGTCATCCACCAGATCCTGGGCCCCAGCGGCCTGGTGGGCAGCGGTCTTCTCTGAGTCGGCCGGAGGCTGGTTCTCCATCCGCCGCCGCTGCTTCCCCAGCTCAGGGTCGCACCCAGACCACGGCCCCGACCCCACCACCGTCAGCCCCGGCCGACCCCGGCCAGGGGCCCCTCGATGCCGAGACGATCCAGCACCTCCACAGCACCCTGCGGGCCCTGCCCCGCCCCCTGCTGGAGAGCCTCACCCGGGCCTTCCGCAAGCGGTTCCAGGTGCCCGAGACCGCTGCCACCATCGCCGATCGCATCAACCAGAAGTGCCACCACGACTGGATTGAGGCGTTTCTGGTGTCGCACCGAGAGGTGCGCTCGGCAGACCAGCACCGGGAGGTGCGCCCGGCAGAGCAGCACCGGGAGGTGCGCCTGGCAGAGCAGCACGAGAGGAGCGCCGGCTGAGCCTCAATGCGGACTGGTGGCTGGAGGAGACCGGTGCCAGCCTTGGCCCCCGGGACTGGATGGCGTCCGGTTTTCTCCGCTCCGGCGCTACGCCGCTGGCGGGATCCGTCAGACTGAAGGGATGGAGAAGACAGAGCACGACACCCAGCCCACTTCACTCCCCCGTGGATCCGTTGCCCTTGAGCCGCAAGGGGGCGCGGATGGTCAGGAGAAGCCACCGGCGCAGCCGCTGACTGGCAGGGGCGGAGCGCTTGCCGCGGTTGAGCGCCTGTATCAGGGCCATGGCGATGAGCTGAAGCAGCTGGCCGATGCCTGAGCCCCAGTGGCTCGATCGCGATCTGGTCGACGTCCTTCATGAGCAGTCCCTCCGCCTGCACGGTGGGCTTGCCGGAGTCCGCGACGCCAGTGTTCTGGAAGCCGCGATCGCCTCACCGCGCAACCTCTGGGCCTACGAAGGTGAAGAGAATCTCTTCCGCCTGGCCGCCCATCTGTTGGTGAGTCTGGCCAAGGCGCATGCCTACAGCGATGGGAACAAACGCATCGCCATCATTTCTGCAGTGGCCTTTCTCGGTGGCAACGGCATTGCGCTCTCCATCGGCGCTGGCGAGCTGGTGCCGCAGACGATTCGGGCGGCACGATGCCAGGAACGCGAGCGAGCCCAGGAGGAGCAGGCGATCGCGCTCTGGCTCCAGCTTTCCAGCCGCAACCGCAACGCCTCATGAATGAGAAGCCAAGCAGGATCAAGAACACCCCCCTCATGCCACCAGAAGACACCGTCATCCAGAGACCCATGACGCCCCTCCGCATCAGCCATCAGGCGCGGGCCTGTTGCTGCTGGGCTCGCCTCCAGTCCTTGAAGTCAGCCGCTAGCTCCTCTTCTGT
>JBBASA010000068.1:0-2427 GCA_040399515.1 Cyanobium sp.
GGCCAGGCAGAAGCGGCACAGCTCCGGGCAGCTGCGCACCACCTCCACCATGTGAATGGATGGCCAGGCCGCTTCCGGGGTGATCACCGTGGATTGGCTGAGGGTGTTACCGCGCCAGGTCTGGCGGGTCACGCTGGCGGGCAGGGCTGGATCCATCGGCTGGACGCCCTCCAAGGTTCCATCGCTGCTGTAGCGGGGGGCATAGAGGGAGGGCACATACACCCCTGGAACGGTGGCCAGCTGCCGCAGCCGCTCCGAGCGCGGGGCTCCCCGGCTGGCCTGCAGGGCGTCCACAAAGGCCGGCAGCAGCAGCTCCCCATCCCCCAGGAGCACCGCATCGAAAAAGGGGGCCAGGGGTTCGGGGTTGGCCGTGAGCACGGGGCCTCCGCCGAACACGATCGGATCGCCTTCCCCCCGCTCCACGGCCCAGAGGGGGATGCGTTGCTGCTCCAGCAGGTCGAGCAGCACGGGCCCATCCAGCTCCCAGCTCAGGGAGAGGCCAAAGACCTCCAGGTCCTGCCCCTTGCGGCCCCCATGGGGCGGGTCGGCGCCGTCGGTGAACAGGCGCCGCACATCCACATCCTCCCGCCGGGCGAGGGTGGCCCACACCACCTGAAAGCCCAGGCTGGTGATGCCCACCCCATAGGTGCTGGGAAAGGCGAGCACCATCCGCAGGGCATCGGCCCGGGGGGTGGCGGGGGTGAACAGCAGGGTTTCCTGGTTCAGTGCGGGTGGGTCCAAAAACAAAAAGGATCAGACCAGTCTCTCCGTTGGGAGGACGGCCTGATCCGGGGTTGTGAGGTTAGAACCCAGCGCCTTACTTGTTGGCCAGCAGCAGAGCGCTCAGGGGGCCGATCAGGCCGGTGAGGGCGTTGCCAGCCTTGTCGGCGGTGGGGGTGGTGCCGGGGGCGAAGGTGCTCAGCACCAGATTGGCGGCGGTGTTGATCATGGGCCACTTGTCGCCAGCGATGGGCTGGACGATCGGAGCGGCGACATTCCACAGGGCCTTGAAGCCACCCATGCCGGCGACGGCGGCGGCGATATTGCCTGCCTTCACTTCGCCTTCGCTCTTCTTGAGCAGGTCGACAACAGGGGTAACGGCGGTGGAGAGGGCAGCATTGCCAGTGGCCGTCGCGGCGGTCTTGGCGGCGTCACCCACGGCGCCAGCCCCTTCCTTGGCGGCCTGGCCCATTGTTTCGCCCGTTTGCTGGGCAGCTTCCTTGGTGGCGGTGCAACCGGTGAGGGCCAGGGTGCCGGCCATGCTGAGGGCCAGACCAGCGGAGAGAAGGCGACCACCCACGAGGAGGGAACGCGCCATGGTGATGAAGAGAAAAAAGGCCTTTATAGGGTACGGGCTTTCTGTGGGGAAGGCCAGTTCTAAAGGTTCATGTAAGCATTGATACCATTTTCTTTCCTGTCTCTTTTCCATTTCTTTCCCTGCCTTTGATCTCCGCCCAAAAAAAAGCCGGTGCCCGAAGGCACCGGCGGGAGATGGGTTCGCTCTGCCCAACTCAGCCCAGCAGGGCTTTGAGGGGACCGATCAGCCCTGTGAGGGCCGTCAGGGCGTTGTCCTTGGAGGGAGCGGTGTCGCCGCCAAAGGTGTTGAGCACCAGTTTCACGCCTTTGTCGATCACGCCGTAGTTGTCGCCGGCGGCCAGCTTCACCACGGGGGCAGCCGTGTCCCACAGGCCCTTGAACTTGGACATGCCGCTGGTAGCAGCAGGGATGTTGTCAGCCACAACTTCCTTCTTGGTGGCGTTCAGCAGGTTCACAACGGGGTTGAGCACGGATTTGAGCTGCTCGTTGCCGGTGAGGTCGGCGGCCGACTTGGCCACATTCACGGCGGTGCGGGCCGCGTTGGTGGCATCGCTGGTGGTGACGCCGGAGCAGGCAGCCAGATTGAAGGCCAGAACCACAGCCACGCCGAGCACCACAAGGCGGCGAAGGGGCGCAAACCAACGCTGGAGGGTGGAGGTCATGCGGGAGAGGGAAAAGGAAGGACGTTTACAGCTTAAAAGTAGGTAGCTCCGCCCAAGGACTCTCCCGACTTAGCAAGTTCTTCACAGATCTGATGGGATTCTGATGATCCACAGCCTCTTTGCCGGTCTCGTCGGGGCTGGGTGATGCCCTGCTGCTGCAGCTGCGGCGCCTCACACCTCTGCCAGCACCTTCGCCTCCTCCTCGGCGCTAACCACCCGGCCGGCATCTTCGAAGCCCTCGATCTGGTCGAAGTTGAGATAGCGGTAGAGCTCGGCGCCATAGGGATCGATCTTCTCGGCGGCGATCGCCAGATACTCTTCTTTGTTGGGGATGCGGCCCAGCTGGGCGCACACCGCCGCCAGCTCGGCGCTGCCGAGATACACCTGGGCGCCGTTGCCGAGGCGGTTGTTGAAGTTGCGGGTGCTGGTGGAGAACACGGTGGTGTTG
>JBBASA010000069.1:0-2226 GCA_040399515.1 Cyanobium sp.
CGTGATGCAACTGCACGGCCAGCGGCTGGAAACCCTGTTGTTGCAACAGGGAAGGGAGATCCTGAAGCAGCCCTTCGGCGCCGGGCAGTTTGCCAAGGCGACCTTTGGTGGCGAGCTCCCAGCCGGTGGCGGCGCTCACAAAGATCGTGGCCGCTGGATCGTTGATGGCCGCTAGGGCGAGGGAGGAGAGCTTCTCGGGTTCCACCAACCACCACAGCAGGGCATGGGTGTCCAGCAGGAGCGAGGGGGCCATCAAGAGGGCAACGGGGCTTCGAGGGCGTCGAGCTCCTCAGGCGGTAGAGGGGCGAGCAGCACATCGATGGAGGGAAGCTGCAGCTGACCCCGAAGCAGCCCGGGCTGCCGCCGGGGCCGATCCGTTTCCAGCGGCACCAGCCGCGCCCAGGGCTTGCCATCCTTGGCCACCAGGATCGTTTCGCCGGCATGGGCGGCGTCGATCAGCCTGGAGAACTGGGTTTTGGCCTCGTGAACGTTGACGGTGCGCATGGAGGTCCCCAGGCATCAGCCAAGCTTAGTCCAGATGTTGACCCATCACTGGTTCTTCCCGGCGGCTACTCCATTGTACTAATCTAGCCAGATCAGCTAGCCGAATCCCTATGGTCGCCCAGTGGACGTTGCAGGACGCCAAGAACCGCTTCAGTGCCGTGGTGGAGGCCGCCCTGGCCGGTGAGCCCCAGAGGGTGACCCGCCGCGGGCGCTGGGTGGGTGTGGTGATCTCCGCCGCCGAATATGAGCGGCTGTGCCGCCTGGATCAGGCGAGCGCGCCCTCGCTGCCTGAGCTGCTGCTGGCGCTGCCTCAGGACGATGAACCCTTCGAGCGAATCGGGCTGACGCCGCGGGACTTTCCGTGTACCTGATCGACACGATGGTGCTCTCGGAGCTGCGCCGCCGCCAGCGCGATCCAGGGGTGGTGGCCTGGATCGCCCGGCAGCCGCACGACGACCTGTTTCTCAGTGTGGTGAGCATCGGCGAGATCGAACGGGGTATCGCCCGGCAGCGCAGCACGGATCCAGCCTTTGCCGAAGAGCTGGCGACCTGGCTGAAACGCCTGCTGCGCCTGCACCGAGAGCGGCTGCTGGCGGTGGATCTGGCCGTTGCTCGCCGCTGGGGACAACTCTCGGCGGCCCTGGGCCTCGACAGCGCCGATCTGCTGATCGCCGCCACCGCCCTGGAGCACGGCCTCACGGTGGTGACCCGGAACCTGCGCCACTTCACCCCCACCGGTGTGGCCACCCTGGATCCCTGGCAGGGCGCTTGATTGGGGTGAATCAAACAACCTGCTGCCGCTCTCTCGAACTCACCAGCCATCTGCCGGGCCATCTGCCAAACCAGCGGATTTCGCGCGCGTGGTCAGGCGCTGGGAATCCAGTCCGGCGGCTTGGCGTTGATGATGTGGATGCAGATGTTGGTGTCGAGCAGGATCAAGGCGTCAGCTCCGGCCTTGATGCGCACCACACCGTTCTGGGTGATCGGGCAGGTGGCCCAGCCATGCTCCAATTCACTCTCCAGCCACCGGCTGGCGCTCCGGTGGAGCCCATGGCCCTGATCGAGCAGGGCAATCACAACGTTGATGTCGAGCAGGGCCCTGAGCATCAGAGACCGGCGTCATCGCGCAGCTGGTCGATCTGCTCATTGGTCACCAACCGGCCAGCCTGGGCCGGGAACGGGCAGAACCCGGCCACGGCCGGAGTTAGCGTTGCTGCGGGCAGGCCCGTCGCCGCAGTGCCTGTGAGAGCAGCGCGCAACAGGCGCGAGACCATCTGACCAGCCGAGGTACCACTCCGGCGAGCCAGTTCCTTGGTGGCGGCCAGCACATCGGCCTCGATATCAAGGGTGGTTCGCATGGGATGGATCCATCCGCGTCTGCCGATTTTACCGGCATCACCGAATCAAGGCATCAGCCCATCAACCTTGGCAAACGCCCGGCGAATCTTCGGCTGCCAGAGCGCCCACGATGGTGGCATGCTGCAGGCGGCCCGGCTGCTGATGGTCATCTACGCCTTCGCCCTGGTCGCCTCCAAACTCCCGGTCCAGCTCCTCAGTTCCCGCTGGTATCTCGTCGACGCCGAACGTTCACGCCTCCAGGCCTTCCAGAACCAGCAGCAGCTCATCTCTCAGCCAGGCCTGCGCCGACGCCTCGCCAGCGAACGCCGTCAGCGCCTGATCCAACTCCCCGCAGGGCCAGGGCGGCACCGAGCAACCGCGGCG
>JBBASA010000070.1:0-1992 GCA_040399515.1 Cyanobium sp.
AGCCGATGCCGCACTCGAAGCCGGTGGCCACCTCCTTGACGTCGTCCTTGTTGCGACGGAGGGAGTCCAGGTCGCCTTCATACACCACTTCCTTGCCGCGATGCACCCGCACCTTGCAGTTGCGCTGCACCTTGCCGTTGGTGATGTAGCAGCCTGCCACAGCGGCCTTGCCGATGGTGAACACCGCCCGCACCTCCGCTTCGCCAAGGGCTTCCTCCGCCAGTTCGGGTTCCAGCAAACCTTCCATCGCCAGCTGGATGTCCTCCAGCAGCTTGTAGATCACCTCATAGTCGCGGACATCCACCCCGGTGGCGTCTGCTGCTCGCTTGGCCCCGGGGGCCATGGAGGTGTTGAAGCCCACGATCACGGCACCGGACGCGGCGGCCAGATCCACATCGGTTTCGGTGATCTCGCCCGGGGCCGAGAGCAGCACCCGTACCTGCACTTCCTCCTTGGGCAGCTGTTCGAGGGAGCCGAGGATCGCCTCCACACTGCCCTGCACATCGGCTTTGAGAATGATGTTCAACTCCTTGAGCTCCCCTTCGCTGGCCTGGCCCGACATCGAAGCCAGGGACACCCGACGAGAGGCCATCTGTTGGGCCAGACGGCTGGCGCGGGCTTCCGTGGCGCGATCGCCCACCACTGCCCGAGCACTCTTCTCATCGGCATACACCTCGAACTCATCACCGGCGGTGGGCACCTCGCTGAAGCCCAGTGCCTCCACCGGAGTGGAGGGGCCAGCCACCTTCACGCGCTTGCCGCTGTCATCCACCATGGCCCGCACCTTCCCCAGCACGGGGCCTGCGGCCAACACATCCCCGTTGCGCAGGGTGCCGTTCTGAATCAGCAGGGTGGCCACGGGACCCTTGGCCTTGTCGAGGTGTGCCTCGATCACGGTGCCGCGGGCCATGCGGTCGGGGTTTGCCTGCAGATCCTCCACCTCGGAGACCAGGAGGATCATCTCCAGCAATTGGTCGATGTGGTCTCCCTTAATCGCGCTCACCGGCACCATCACCGTGTTGCCACCCCAGTCCTCCGCTACTAGGTCGTGGCCAGAGAGCTCCTGCTTCACCCGATCCGGTGAGGCCCCCTCCTTATCGATCTTGTTGATCGCCACGACGATCGGCACTTCCGCAGCGCGGGCGTGGCTGATGGCCTCCAGGGTCTGGGGACGCACGCCGTCATCGGCCGCTACCACGAGCACTGCCACGTCGGTCACCTTGGTACCCCGGGCCCGCATGGCCGTGAAGGCCTCGTGCCCCGGAGTGTCGAGGAAGGTGATCCTCCGCATCTCGCCAGCATGGGGTACCTCCACCTGATAGGCGCCGATGTGCTGGGTGATGCCTCCGGCTTCCCCTGCCGCCACCCGGGTCTTCCGGATCGCATCGAGAAGACTCGTCTTGCCGTGGTCGACGTGGCCCATGACCGTCACCACGGGGGGACGGCGGATGAGGTGCGCCAGATCGCTCTCTTCAATCATCTCCACGGTCTTCGCGGCCGCCGCCTGCACGTCGTCCTCCAGAACGGGGACGCCGAATTCGTCGGACACCGTCTCGATGGTGGGCAGATCCAGGGTTTGGGTGACCGTGGCAATGATGCCTTTGAAGAAGAGGCTCTTGATGATCTCCGAGCTTTCCACCCCCAGCTTGTCGGCCAGCTCCTGCACCGTCAGGTTCCCATCGGGCACCACGAGCATCTCGGGCCGTTGGGCCTTGGCCTCGCGGGCTGCTCGCAGTTCCATGGCCCGGCGGCGCTGCCGCTGTCGGGTGGTTTCCTTCTTGCGTTTGCGCACGGCCACGCTGGGCTTGGGCGCGGCGGCGGCAGCGCGAGGCTTGGCTGGGCGGGCCAGGCTGGCCTGAAGCACCATCGCCTCCTGTTCCCCGGCGTAGCCGCCCGTTTCGGCGGTGAGCGCATCATCGTTTTCTCCGATGATGTGCACCTTCTGGCGCTGCTTCTGGGGTGTGCGGCTGCGCAGGGCCTCCAGCTTGGCGC
>JBBASA010000071.1:0-1969 GCA_040399515.1 Cyanobium sp.
AGCACGAGGCCCGTGAGGCCCTGATCGAGCACCTGGGGCCAGCCCACTGCACCTTCCGAGTGAGGGTGAGCCGCGGCTCCAGTGCGGCCGTCGGCAGCATCCGGCCGGTGGGACACCGCCCTGCTGCTCTGTGCCGCTGATCCTGGCAGCTGCTTCCACGATGGGGGCAATTCGCTGAGGCTGACCATGAAGGTGATCGTGGATCTGTGCGTGGTGCCGATCGGGGTGGGTGTGCACCTGGCCCCCTACATCGCCACCTGCGAGAAGGTGCTCACCGAGGCGGGCCTCAAGATCCAGCTGCACCCCAACGGCACCGCCATCGAAGGGGAGTGGGAGCCGGTGTTCGCTGCGATCGAGGCCTGCCACCAGGCGGTGCACGCCATGGGCTGCCCCCGCATCTACACAACGGTGAAAATCAATACCCGCACCGATAAGGATCAGACCCTGGAGGACAAGGTGGCCAGCGTGCAGGCCCTGCTCTGATGCCAGGCCAGGGGGAACAAGCGGCGGAGGTGCTGGCGTTCTGGTTCGTGCAGAGCCGGCCGCGCCAGTGGTTCGCCAAGGACGCGGCCTTTGACGCCCTGCTGCGGGAACGCTTTCAGGGGCTGACGCGGCGGGCGATCGCCGGTGAGCTCGATGCCTGGGGCACGGAAGCGGTTGGGGGCCTGGCGCTGGCGCTGGTGCTGCTGCTGGATCAGTTCCCCCGGCAGATCTGGCGCGATTCCGCCATGGCGTTCGCTGGCGATCCCCAGGCCCTGGCCCTGAGCCAGAAGGCGGTGGAGCGCGGCTGGCTGGAGACGGAGCCCGAGCAGGCTCGCCGGCAGTTCTGGCTGATGCCGCTGATGCACAGCGAGGACATTGCGGTGCAGGAGGCGGCACTGCCGCTGTTCGAGCGGTTCAGTGACCCCCGCACCGCTGACTTCGCCCGCCGGCATCGGGATGTGATCGCCCGCTTTGGCCGCTTCCCTCACCGCAACACGGTTCTGGGACGGGTGTCGAGCGCGGAGGAGCTGGCCTTCCTGCAGACGCCGGGCTCCCGCTTCTGAAGTTGCTCAGCGCTCAGCTGGGGAGGAAGGCGGCAGCCACTGGGGCGCACAAGGCTGCCAGCCCTGCTGGCGCTTCTGGGCCCAGAGCCTGATCGCCTGCTCGCGCGTCAGCTCCCTGCGTTTTTTGAGCAGCGGCGGCTCAACGCCAACCATCACCTCCCCGAAGGTCACCTCCAGACTCTGACTCCAGCGGTCGTAACGCCGTGGCCTGAAGTGCAGCACCTGGCGGCCGTCGCTCAGCCAGCCTTCCTGGGGCGAGAGCGGCGGTCGCTTCCGGTCACCGACGTGCATGGGGCGCTCAGGCCACCTCCGGCGCCCACCCCTTCTGGCGGACCTGGTCATCGGTCCAACCCTCGCAGCGGCTGGTGAGGTGCTCGCCGTGGGCGATCAGCCCCTGGTGCAGCTGGCAGGTGAGCACGGGGATGCAGTTCACCCCCGCGTGGTGCCTGAACCAGTGGCAGGTTATGCAGACCTTGCGGCTGCGGGTCTTGAGGAGGGTTCCCTGATCGAGATAGGGCCACTCCTCAACGGGGGCTTCAAGTCTGGCGGCCAGGGCCGCGGGCCGAGGGAGGGGGACACCCATGAACCGATCCAAAAGCGTACGCATGTACTAGCGGTGGCCCGTTCGACCCGTCTACGATGTGTACACATCTTTGCGGGGTCCGTTGTGGCTGTCCGTGTTGGCATCCGTGAGCTTCGGGCGCGCCTGGCCTCCCACCTAGAAACGGCCACCCCGATCGAGGTCACGCGACATGGGCGAACCGTTGGGCTCTATGTGCCCCTGCCCCAGGAGTCGGATCTCAGTGATCACCAGCGGCTGCTGGAAGCGGGCCGACTGATGCAAGCCGAGCTGCAGCGGCTGGGACTGACAGAAGAGGAGCTAGCGGCTGACTTCAAGGACTGGAGGCGAGCCCAGCAGCAAC
>JBBASA010000072.1:0-1905 GCA_040399515.1 Cyanobium sp.
TCCTCGGTGAGCTCTTCCGCCAGGGACCAGGCTACGAGTTGCAGTTCACCCATTTGCGCGACGAGCTGGCCCAGGGCCTTCCCCTCCAGGTGTGCCAGCCCTCCCCCTCCAGCTGGGGGCAAGGGGGATACCACGATTACTGGCTGAACGACAGCAACGCCTGGGTGGTGGCCGAGTGGCAGCGAGCCTCCAGGGCCATGGTGCGGCGTGTCAATCGGGGGGTGGGCAGCGTGGAGCAGCGTGGCCTGCTCACCCAGGCGGGCCGCGAGTTACTGCTCTCCCAAAGTTCCGACTGGAGTTTCATCCTGCGGGCCGGCACCACCACCTCTCTGGCAAGGGAGCGCATCCATCGCCACCTGGATCGGTTCTGGCGACTGATGGATGCCATCGAACACAACAGGCCCATCCCGCCGGAGTGGATCCAGGCTGTGGAGCGGGAGGACGGACTGTTTCCCACCCTGAACGCTGCGGATTGGACCACCAGGGCCTGACTGACCAGCTGTTCCGGCCCGTGGGATGTGAACCCCCCTAACGGCATAGCCTCTGGATTGTGTAGCTTGCGCAATCCCTGCCCGCCCTCGCCAGGCATGCCATGAGTCCAGGTCTGTTCACGCAGTCGTCGCTGTTTGGCATTGGCATTGCCTTCAGCCCCCTGCATATCGGAGTGGTGACGCTTCTTCTGCTGGGCAAGGCACCCTTACGCCGGTCCTTTGCCTACGTGATTGGCTGGACCCTGGCCAACGTTCTGGCGGTGGCCCTGTTGATGGTGCTCGGGCAGTTTTTTTCCATCAGCCTCAGCCATGGCGAACGGGAACAGGTGTTGATTGATCTGCTCGGGGCAGGAGCCTTGCTGGCCCTGGGGCTCTACCAGCTCACCCCCCAGGCCCTCATGGGAGAAGAGGGCATGGCCCTGAAGCTGATGAACCGCCTGCCCGAGGTGGATACGTTCATGCTCATTGCCATCGGGGCGGCAGGGGCCCTGCTGACGCCGGAGAATTTGGTGTTCTATCTCAAGGAAGCCGGCCTCCTCCTGATCAATCACCCCGGACTCTCCGCAGATCTGGAGGTGAGTGGTCTGTTTGCCCTAGCGGGCAGTTCCCTGCTGCTTCTGCCTCCTCTGGCGTGGATTGTGAGCGGCGGATCCATTCGTGACTCCATCGCTCGCCTGGAGGACTGGCTGCAGCACAAGGCGGAATGGTTGGTTGGGGTGCTGGCGTTGGTGTTCGCCGCCTACCTCCTCTATGAAGGCCTCTATGGGCTGGAGACAATGGTGGGAGGGTTCGGTTAGGCGCGTCAGAGAATCTGATCTAGAAAGCGCCGGGTGCGCTCATGGCTGGGGTTGTGGAAGAAGACGCTGGGCTGGGCCTCCTCCACCACTTCCCCCTCGGCCATCAGCACCACCCGATCGGCCACCTGCTCGGCGAACTTCACCTCATGGGTCACCACCACCATGGTGATGTCGTCATTGGCGAGGTTGCGCATCACATCCAGCACCTCCCGCACCATCTCCGGATCCAGGGAGCTGGTGGGTTCATCGAAGAGAAGGATCCGGGGCTCCATGCAAAGGGCCCGGGCAATCGCCACACGCTGCTGCTGGCCACCAGAGAGCTGGCCCGGGTACTTTTCCGCCTGCTCTGCGATGCCCACCCGCTGCAGCAGGTCCCTGGCCTGCCGTACCACCTCCCCTCGGGGGCGTTTGCGCACCAGCACCGGCGCCAGGGTGAGGTTGTCAAGCACCGTGAGATGGGGAAAGAGATTGAACTGCTGAAACACCATGCCCACCTCCCGGCGAATGGCGTCGATGTTGCGCAAGTCGTTGGAGAGGGTGATCCCATCCACGGTGATACTGCCCTTCTGGAAATCCTCCAGGGCGTTGAAGGTGCGGATGAAGGTGCTCTTGCCCGA
>JBBASA010000073.1:0-1765 GCA_040399515.1 Cyanobium sp.
GATCATCCTGGCCACCGCCCGCTGCGCTGATCTCAGCCTCGCCACCCGCAACAGTCGCGATTTCCCGCTCACTCTTGGTGGTGTGCTGCATCCTTACGGGCTCTGAGGGCCCTACCATTCACGGCTCCAGCCTTCCAGGGCCCAGTGCAGTTGGTGTTGGCAAACGGCATCACCTCCACCCTCAGGGCCAGCAACAGCTGCTCCACCTCGGTTCGATCACGATCGCGCTCACACCGGCAGTCCGTCCTCGTCGTACAGGGCGTCCTGGAGCTCCTTGCTGGTGCGGCCCTGCCATTCGGGGCGGGCGCTTGTGCGGGCACAGATGGCTCGGATCGCCGCCTTCCTGGCTTCGATGGCCTCAGGTCGTTCCGGGTTGGGGCAGCGCTCCAGCTCGGCCCGCTGGGAGCCCTCCAAGCCATAACCAGCGCACCCTTCCCCAGGCCGTTGTGGAACTGCTTGGTCCTGCAGATGTCAAGGACGTGATCCCACGGCGCATGGTAGCTACCATTGGTAGGCACCATGCGAGGCCAAGGTGATGGACACGGCGCGCCTGTTTCAGTCCGGCCGCAGTCAGGCGGTGCGCTTGCCCAAGGCGTACCGCTTCAGCGGCACGGAGGTGATCGTGAAACACTTCGGCAATGGCGTGCTGCTGCTGCCGATCGAAGATCCCTGGCAGACCCTGGAGGCCGGCCTCGCCGCCTTCGAGCCCGGCTTTCTGCTCAGCCGTGAGCAGCCGGAGCAGCCATCAAGGCCGGAGCTGACGCCTTGATCCTGCTCGACACCAACATCTGCATCCACATCATCAACGCCAAGCCGCCGGCTGTTCTGCAGCGCTTCCGGGACTACCGCATGGGGGAGATCGGCCTCTGCAGCGTGGTGGCCGCTGAGTTGGCCTACGGGGTTGCCAAGAGTGGTTCCACTCAGAACCGTGAGGCCCTGGATCTGTTCCTGGCCCCTCTGGCGATCCTTCCCTTTGAGGAAGCCGCTCTCTGGTGCTACGGCGATCTGCGCGCTGACCTGGAGCGCCAGGGCACTCCGATCGGCGCCCTCGACACCCTGATCGCCGCCCATGCCCTCAGCCTGCAGGCCACATTGGTGACCAACAACCTCAAGGAATTCGAGCGGGTTCCAGGCCTTCTCCTCGACAACTGGATTCCCAGCGCCTGACCATGCGCGCGAAACCCGCTGGTTTGGCAGATGGCCCGGCGAGGGCTGGTGATCGGACCAACGCCTTGGAGCCGTTCGAGAGAGCGGCTGGGGACCTCCATGCGCCGACGCCGCCCATGCCGGCGAAACGATCCTGGTGGCCAAGGATGGCAAGCCCTGGGCTCGGCTGGTGCCGCTGGAAACGGATCGGCCCCTTCTCGCCCCTCTACCGCCTGAGGAGCTCGACGCCCTCGAAGCCCCGTTGCCCTGGCCAGAGCCAGAGGATCGCCCATGCCTCGTGGTCTGGAGCCGCAGCGTGGTGGCCTCAGAGCGCTTGCACAGCTGGCTGGAGATCCAGGGTGCTGGCGGCCTTGGCCAGAGCGCGATCCAGGGTGGCGAAACGGGCGCAACCCTCACTGCGCAGCAGGTGTAGAGCATCGGCGAAGTCGAGACCCTGGCGATGCCAGGCCAGCGCCTGGCGCACCAGCTCCTCCTGCTCCAGATGCACGTGGCGGATCGCCATCAGGCCCTCAAGGGCAGCGATGACCGCGCGGTGATCGAGACGGTAGGCGCCCCGCAACACCCACTCGAGTTCCAGCACCACCGTGATCGGTACAAA
>JBBASA010000074.1:0-1622 GCA_040399515.1 Cyanobium sp.
GCCAGGCGCGGATCCTCGGCGAGGCGGCCCAGCTGGGCGATCTGATGGCCCGCACGATCGCCTACGAGAAGCGCACCCCCGGCGCCACGGTGTACCCGGGCAAGCACTGGGAGTACGCCGTGCTGTTTGATCTGGATCAGGAATCGCCCGACAAGCGCCGCGTGCAGTTCGACGAACGCAGTTCCTGGTTCTATGAGGCGATCGGCATGTCGGTGGGGATGCAGGGCCGGGTGCTGGGTTTTGGTCAGGTGTATCTGGAGGCCTCCAAAGATGCCAAAGGCCACTGGCTCGATGGGGGCCGCACCTACCGCATGCGAGTTCCCGCTAGCCCGCCGGTGAAGCAGTTTTGGTCGATCACCCTCTACAACAACCTCAGCCGCGGGCCCTTGATCACCCCCCAGGGCGCCGCCGATCTCAGCTCCCGCAAACCCGATCTGATCACCAATGCCGATGGCTCGGTGGATGTCTATTTCGGCCCCGTGAAGCCCATTGGCGCCACCAACTGGATCCAAACGCTTCCGGGTAAGGGCTGGTTTGCCTACTTTCGCTTTTACGGCCCCACTGAGCCCTACTTCAGCAAGGCCTGGCAGCTCAACGACATCGAGCCGCTCCAGCGCTGAGGGGCCTTCCCCAGCATTAGCGCGATGCTGGCACCATCAAACGCGGCGGCCGCTGATCAAGCGCAACAGAATGGCAATCACCGCGATAACAAGCAGAATATGAATCAGGCTTGATGCACCGAAAGGCGTTGCCTGATCTTGCACACAGGCAACGCCTGGGAATTCAACTCACATCATCGGCATTCTTCTCAGTAGAACGAGTAACTTTCTTGGCTAATGATTGAGCCGCTTCCTTGAGATCCTCTGTCGCGTTCATGACAGAAGCCTGCACCTGCTTGGCTTGTCCCTTGATCTGGTGACCTTTGTCACCGGTGATGTCACCGAGAGCAGATTCCATCTTGCCTTCGGCATCTTTCGCTGCAGCATCAACTTTGTTGGACATGACGATGAATGCAATGGAAACGAGATCAATTCGCTGAACACGGTCGAGCGGTTTAGAGAGCACCCATGCCTGGGCGGAAGTTTTTCTCCCAGGTGCTGGGTGGAAAGGTTTTGATCCAACACGGGGTGACATCGTTGGAGAGGATTACATCCCGGTTGCTGTTGGTCGCTTGCCCCACTTCGTGCCTCCCATTTCCGGATCATTTCGCGGCAATGCGCTCTTGCAGTCAATGACTGTTTCCGTCGTTGTTGAACGGCTCAACTCCTAGAGCTGCTCCCGGTTCAACCGGTGCTCGGGCGGCCCATTGGAATCACCCATCAACTATGCTTGATCAGCGCATCGATCCGAGCGCTGCAGATTCGTTAGTGCTGCGTGTGTGGCATCAGCAGCGAGCTAGTCCTTGGCCAATCGCAACGGTCGTTTGCCGCTGCCTGTCTGTCTGTCACCTTCAACTCCCTGTTCCTGACAGCCCATGTCTGATCCAGGCTTCGATCGTCCCGCCCGCGCTGCCCAGCAGAGCCCTGTGCTCGTCCATCTCTCCTGGCTCGACCGGCTGCTGCCGCTCTGGATCCTGCTGGCGATGGCCGCAGGCCTGCTGCTGGGGCGCCTCGTGCCCGGCC
>JBBASA010000075.1:0-1572 GCA_040399515.1 Cyanobium sp.
AACCGCTGACCCCCTGCATGCCATGCAGGTGCTCTACCAGCTGAGCTATGGCCCCATTGGTGTGGCCAGGCGGGCTTGCCACATAGGAGAGCTTACACCGTGCCTGTCAGGTTCAAACCTGGCGCCACACGGCCACCAGCTTGCCTTGGATGGTGATGTCCTCAGCCGGCACCAGGATGGGGGCATAGGCCGGATTGGCAGCCTCCAGGCGCACCTGGGGCCCCTCCCGGTGGAAATGCTTGAGGGTGGTGCCGCTGCCGGGCACCAGGGCGCTCACGATCGTGCCTTCCTTCAAGCGGCTGGGATCCTTCACCGGCTCCAGCAACACCACATCGCCATCGGCGATATGGGCCTCCACCATGGAATCGCCATTCACGGTGAGGGCAAAGAGCCCACGGGTTTCCAGCAGGGGGGACAGATCCAGCCGCTCCTGGGTGTCACTGAACGCTTCGATCAGGCCTCCGGCGGCCACGGCCCCCAGCACAGGAATCCCCCCCTGGGCGGCATCGCCAAGGAGCTGGAGGGTGCGGGCCTGTCCTTCCTGCCAGGTGATCCAGCCCTTCTGCTGGAGATGGCGCAGCCGGCTCTGGATCGGGGCCGGAGACCGCAAGTTCATGGCCTGCATCATCTGCCGGATGGAGGGGCTGTGGCGGTGTTGCCCGATATAGGTGGCCAGCCAGTCGTAGAGCTCCTGCTGGGCGGGGGTGAGATCTTCGGGCACGGCTGGAGGGCGGACGACATCTGGTACAGATGTACCGCCTCGGCGGCCTTCTGTCCAGTGTCCGCTCCTGGGGTCAGAGGCCGCCCAGCAGGGTGGCGAGCAGAGCCTGCTGGACGTGGAGCCTGTTTTCCGCCTGGTCGAACACCCGGCTGGCCTCCCCTTCGATCACCCCGGCGCTGATCTCCTCCCCCCGATGGGCCGGCAGGCAGTGGAGCACGATCGCCCTACCATCGGCTTCGGAGAGCAGGCTCTCCTCCAGGCACCAGCCCCGGAACGCCTCCTCCCGCCGGCTCTGCTCCGCTTCCTGGCCCATGGAGGCCCACACATCCGTGTAGAGGGCATGGGCCCCGCGTACGGCGGTGAGGGGATCGGAGACGGTGCTGATGGTGCACCGCCCGGCCGCCAGCTCCTGGGCCCTCGCCACCATGGCCGGATCGGGCGCAAATCCCTCAGGCGTGCCAATGCGCACGTTCACCCCCAGCAGGGCGCCACAGAGCATCAGGGAGTGGGCCACATTGTTGCCATCGCCCACATAGGCCAGGGTGAGTCCGGCGATCGCCCCGAAGGCCTCCCGCAGGGTGAGGAAATCGGCCAGGGCCTGGCAGGGGTGCTCCTCGTCGGTGAGGGCATTGATCACGGGGATCGTGGCCCAGTGGGCGTAGTCCTCCAGTTCGCTCTGGGCGAAGGTGCGCACCGCCAGGGCATCCACATAGCGGCTCAGCACCCTGGCCGTGTCCGCCAGGGGTTCGCCACGCCCGAGCTGGGTGTTGGCCGGATCCAGATCGATGGTTTGCCCGCCGAGCCGGGCCATGGCCACGGTGAAGCTCACCCGGGTGCGGGTGGAGGCCTTG
>JBBASA010000076.1:0-1139 GCA_040399515.1 Cyanobium sp.
TCAGCGGTAGAGCGCCTGCCTTACAAGCAGGATGTCGCTGGTTCGAAACCGGCAGCGGGCATGGCCAAAAATCCTGTCACAGTCTAGCTTCTGGGTCGGGCGGTATTTTTGTTTTTAGGCCTGCTGGCGTCAGTGGGCTCAGAATTGGGTGCATTTGTGGGCTGACTAGCGGCGACTCCCCGGGTTGCAGCAGTCCGCTGCTGTCGTGCGAACGGCTATGACGAAATCATCCGCAGCATCGCTGCACGACTTGATCGCGCCTCCAGAACAGCTGCGAATCTTGGGAGAACTTGACCGCCGCTTCTCCGTCCTCGATCAAGTCGAATCCACCGTGCAAGCCAGCCTCGCTCGCTGCGCCCTCCTGCGCCAGGCGATCCTCAAACAGGCCTTTGAAGGCCGGCTGGTGCCAGCCCCGCCTAAGCCCAACGTCCCTGCAGACCATGCCATAACAGAGCCCATAATGGGTTGAACCCATTTGGGGCTAAAACCATGGCCGATGCGGACAAAGTCGTCACCGCCGATCAAGGCGGACGCATCAACCTGGGCAAGTCCAGGGCCGGCTGCAGCTTTCGCGTGCTGGAGCAGGGCAGCCACCTCATCCTTGAACCGGTGGAAACCGTGCATGTGCCCGCCGCCGAGGCCTGGCTCTTCCGCAACAGCGAGGCCTTCAGCTCGGTGCGTCGCGGGCTGGAGCAGGTGGCCGCCGGAAACCTTGTCGAGGGCCCTGATCTCGACGCCGCCCGTGCCCTCGCCACCTCCTTTCCGTCGGAGGACGCCAGCGAGGATGACCCGCTGGCATGAGTTTTCAGATCCTCTGGACTCCGGAAGCCGCATCCCAGTTTCAGGAGCTGCAACAAGCCGCCGAGGCGGCAGTTCGCAAAGGGCGCAAGACCAAACAGTTTGGCCTCTTTCAGCAGGTGGAGGGCTGCATTCGCAAGCTCAGCGCCCAGGGCCCACGCCATCCAGGGCTCCACTCCCATCCCTTTTCCTCCCTGCCCAATCCCCTCAACCCTGAGGAAAAAGTGTTCGAGTCCTACGCCCAAAACCGCACCCCAGGCGCCTACAGGGTGTTCTGGTGTTACGGGCCCAAGCAGGGCCAGATCACGCTCATTGCGATCACGCCCCATCCCTGAAGCCCC